>JBAVPE010000001.1:0-10856 GCA_049692775.1 Anaerocolumna sp.
GATGTATATGTAGTGAATACCTGTACGGTAACAAATATAGCAGACCGTAAATCGCGCCAGATGCTCCATAAAGCCAGAAAGATGAATGAAGCTGCGGTCGTTATTGCGGTTGGTTGCTATGTCCAGACGGCAGGAGAGGTTTTGGAACAGGATAAAGCAATTGATATTGTGATTGGGAATAATAAAAAGAAAGATATCATCCGGATTTTAAATGAATATTATGAGAGTAACAGTAAGAACATAAATGAAAAAAACATGCTAAAGGCACAGGCTGCTAAAATTCCGGTTGAACCTGAAACGGATATAAGTTACAATATTGCTCAAAGTATCGGATATAACATGAGGGACAATATAATTGATATTGGTTTAGAAACGGAATATGAGGATTTAAATATTGAGTCCATAGCGGAGAAAACCAGGGCATATATAAAAATACAGGATGGTTGTAATCAATTTTGTTCCTACTGTATTATTCCTTATGCAAGAGGAAGGGCCCGCAGCAGGAAAGAAGAATCGATTATAGCAGAAGTACTTAAATTAGTTTCGAAAGGCTATAAGGAGATTGTGTTGACAGGAATACATCTTTCCTCTTATGGCTTCGATTTTAAGAAAAACAACATAGAAGAGCTGCCTGCTTATGAAACACATGGTACCGGCAAATTGCAAAGCGGGCACATGGAAAACAGGGAAAATCATTTACTTCAGTTAATAATTAAACTAAGTCAGATAGAAAGATTAAAAAGAATTCGATTAGGATCACTGGAACCAAGAATAATTACAGAAGAATTTGCCAAAACTTTATCTGATAATACTAAATTATGTCCGCATTTTCATCTTTCTTTGCAGAGCGGCTGTGATGGGACCTTAAAACGTATGAATAGGAAGTACTCCTCTCAGGAATATTATGAAAAATGTATATTACTTCGTAAATACTTTAGAAATCCCGCGATAACTACAGATGTAATTGTAGGATTTCCTGGGGAGACGGATGAAGAATTTGATGAAACAAATCAATTTTTAAGAAAAATATCGTTTGCCCAGATGCATATCTTTAAGTACTCGGTAAGAAAAGGAACCAAAGCCGGGCATATGCCGGATCAAATTATGGAAGAAGTAAAAACGGAACGAAGTAATATATTAATAGATTTAGAAAGTCAGATGGAAAAGGAATACAGGGCTGGTTTTCTTAATGAAACGGAGAATATACTAATTGAAGAATATATGAATATCAATGGAGAAAATTATCAGGTAGGCCATAATGAAAGATATTTGAAATTAGCGGTTAAATCCAATAAAAATTTAAATAACCAAATTATTCAAGGAAAGATAACCGGATATTTAAATAAAGAAATTATGTTCTGTGAAATAATGGATTGATATTTCTGATGATTTATATTAATATATATATAATATACTATTGGAGATTAAATTCATTTATTTCGGAGCTGGAAAATATTTATAGATATTAAGATAGAAAGATTAAAAAAGGACGTGATGATATGCAGGATTTTAACAATACACAATATTTCAAAGTACAGAAGGAAAATGAAATTTCAGTAAAAGAAATTATTTCTGCTGTTTTTACAGCTATGACGGAGAAAGGATATAATCCGGTAAATCAAATCGTTGGATACGTCATGTCAGGAGATCCGACCTACATAACTAACCACAAAGGTGCCAGAAGTATGATTATGAAGGTTGAAAGAGACGAAATATTAGAAGCATTGTTGAAGGATTATATTAAAAACAATTTAAAGTAAAATGCAGAACGAACAGAAAGTAGCATTCAAAGGGAAAGATGCAATATACCGGAATGAAAATAATCTTGTCTTTACAGTATTATTTTCAATTCTGGTATATGAGGAGAAAATATGAGAATTATGGGACTGGATTACGGTTCAGTCACTGTTGGTGTAGCAATAAGTGATGAATTATTAATAACTGCCCAGGGAATAGATACCGTACGCAGGAAGCATGAAACAAAATTACGACAAACCCTTGCCAGACTCGATGAACTTATCAAAGAATATGCTGTGGAACGAATTGTACTGGGATACCCAAAGAACTTGAATAATACGATTGGTGAGCGTGCCGTAAAATCTGAAGAATTTGCAGATGTTTTAAGAAAAAGAACCGGATTGGAAGTAATATTATGGGATGAGAGGCTGACTACGGTAGCAGCACATCAGACATTGATTTTGGGTGATGTCAGACGAGAGGATAGAAGCAAGGTAGTGGACAAAGTGGCGGCTGTATTAATATTACAGGGATATTTGGATTTTCTGGGTAATCAGAAAAAAATGCAGAATGACCAGGACAATGTTATGGGAGAAATGTAATGGAAGAAAAAAGAAATAAAGTCATATTTACAGCAGAAGATAATGAACAAGTGGAGTTTTATGTGCTCGAGCAGACTAAATTAAATGGATATACCTATCTTCTGGTTACGGATTCTGGGGAGGATGAGGAAGAAGGAACAGCTTATATTCTAAAAGATTTGTCACTGGATATGGATGAAGCTGCACTATATGATATTGTAGAAGATGAAGATGAATTAGAATTAATTTCTAAAATTTTTGAAGAATTACTGGATGATATCGATATTGAAACCTAATTACATTAAAATATGAATCAGTAAGTAAAAGAAAGATGGTTTAATTAAAATAGTGCTTCGGACTGATTTGGCAGAATGAATGGAAGAAGCGAATTAACAAATAAAATAAAAGATCAAATTAACAGTATAATATGACTTTTAATGAATAAAAAAGATATAAAAGTGCGAATTATTTAATTAGCTTTAAAGATTTTATTAAATTAAAGATATTAATAGATTTTGTAACTGTTGTTATAAAATCGGGAAGGTGATATGCCATGCCTGACAAACAGGATCGATTCAAATCGTTATTAAAACAAAATGGACTTAAGGTAACAACACAGAGAATAGATATTCTTGAAGCATTAGAAAACAGACCGGATAAGCATTTAACTGCGGAAGAGATATATGAATGTGTACGGGTAAAGAACCCGGATATTGGGTTGGCTACTGTTTATAGGACTATTCAATTATTAGCAGAGTTAAACCTTATAGACAAGTTGAATTTAGGTGACGGATTTGTGCGTTATGAAATTGGAAGTCAAGGATGTAAAGATACCGCACACCATCACCATCATTTAATATGTCTGAATTGCGGTAATGTATATACGTTTCAAGGCGATTTATTGGAAACTCTGGAACATAGAATTCAAGAAGCCATGGAATTTGAAGTGGTAGACCACGAGGTGAAAATGTTCGGATATTGCAAGAATTGCCGTGAAGAGATGCAGGAAAAACAAATAAAAAAATGAAATCTAATCTAATTAAATATGGAGTGCACTTTAAATATAATGGTCAATAATACATAAACTAACTATTGGAGGTGCATTGTTTGAAAGAAAATAATACAGATGTAAAGGGTGTTAAGATAATACCCTTAGGTGGCTTGGAACAAATAGGAATGAATATTACGGCATTCGAGTATGAGGACAGTATCATTGTTGTGGATTGTGGTTTATCCTTTCCGGAAGATGATATGTTAGGAATCGATCTGGTTATACCGGATGTAACCTATTTAAAAGAAAATATAAGTAAGGTGAAAGGTTTTATAATAACGCATGGGCATGAAGATCATATTGGTGCCCTGCCTTATATCCTTAGAGATATTAACGTACCGATTTATGCAACTAAATTGACAATCGGAATCATTGAGAATAAATTAAAAGAACATAATTTATTAAAAACAACAAAAAGAAAAGTAATAAAATATGGACAGTCAATTAATTTAGGATGTTTTAGGATTGAATTCATCCGCTCAAATCATAGTATCGCAGATGCTGCTGCATTAGCTATATTTACTCCGGCCGGAATTATTGTCCATACAGGCGATTTTAAAATTGATTATACGCCTGTATTTGGCAGTACCATTGATTTGCAGCGCTTTGGAGAACTTGGTAAAAAAGGTGTATTAGCCCTGATGTGTGACAGTACTAATGTAGAAAGACCCGGATATACACCATCAGAAAAAACGGTGGGAAAGACCTTTGATAATATATTTGCAGAGAATGTCCGCAGCAGAATTATCGTTGCAACGTTTGCATCGAATGTTGACCGGGTACAGCAGATTATAAATTCTGCTGACAAGTATGGAAGGAAAGTAATAATTGAAGGCAGAAGTATGGTTAATATCATTACTACGGCATCAGAGCTTGGATATATTAACATGCCGGGTAACATTATGATAGATATTGAACAAATGAAAAATTATCCCGATGAAAAGATAGTGTTAATTACTACCGGCAGTCAGGGTGAGGCTATGGCGGCATTGCCAAGAATGGCGGCGTCCCTCCATAAAAAGTTAACTATTAAACCAGGGGATACAGTAATATTAAGTTCTACACCGATTCCCGGCAATGAGAAACCCGTATCAAAGGTGATTAATGATTTATCCATGAAAGGTGCAAAAGTTATATTCCAGGATACTCATGTATCAGGTCATGCCTGCCAGGAAGAAATCAAGCTTATTTATGCTTTAACAAAACCGAAGTATGCAATTCCGGTACATGGTGAATACAGACATCTGATGAAACATGCTGAATTAGCGCAAGCGATGGGAATTCCGAAGGAAAACACATTTATAATGTCATCTGGTGATGTAATGGAAATTTCGGACCAGCATGCCGGGATAGTAGGAAAAGTTCCTGCACAGGGAATATTTGTAGATGGTTTAGGTGTCGGAGACGTAGGGAATATTGTTCTTCGCGACAGACAGCATTTATCAGAAAACGGATTATTGATTGTAGTAGTGACGTTAGAAAAATATACGAATCAGATTCTGTCCGGCCCTGATATTGTTTCCAGGGGATTTGTGTATGTAAGGGAGTCTGAGAATCTGATGGATGAAGCAAGAATCGTAGTAAGCGATGCCCTGGACAAGTGCCTTAGTAAAAACAATACGGATTGGGGAAAAATGAAAAATGAAATTAAGGATTCCTTAAGTGACTACTTGTGGAAAAAAACGAAGAGAAATCCTATGATACTCCCAATTATCATGGAAGTAAATTAATTGGTAACTATTCAGTTGTCGGTGCCACAATGTGTTTTGCAACGCAAACCTGAGGACCACAGCGCGAAATCACAGGCTTTTATGTGATTCCTGCGTATAAACGTAACTTTCAGGAGGAACGACTGAATCGTTACATTGATTGTAAAAGGAGATAGCAAGTATGACTTCTAAGCCTACTTCTGCACAACTGGTTTTAAAGATAACCAGCTTTATATTGCGGCTATTATTAAATATCTTATTTTATACCATTGTTGTTATTCTGATAGTAAGAGCCAGTAAAATAACGTATGATTTCTGCTATGAGATTTTCGGACAAGTTACGGTAACCGGGGAACCAGGACGTGATATAGAGATACAAATCAGCAAAGGTGAATCAACTATGAATGTAGCCAGTAAGCTGGAACTAAAAAGAATAATTGTTAATAAATATTCTTTTTATATGAAGGCTAAGCTTAAGAAGTTTACCATAATGCCAGGGACCTATGCCCTCAATACTTCAATGACGTATGATGATATTTTTGCCATCATTACGGTACCGACAGCAGGAGATACAGATTCTACCAATTCGGGTGGATCTGGTATTAAAAGTGAAACGGGTACGAAAGATGATAATAATACAACTGATAATAGTTCGGAATCTGGCGGAACAGACGCAACAAATGATACAGGCACAACAGGCGATGATTAATATAATAGAGGCGAACCGAGGCGGAAACCAACCTAGGTTCGCCCTTTATCAACATAAGGCATCTGCACAGGCAGATTAAGTTAGGAAACATGTGATATGATAGTAGACGAAAGAATAACAGCATATATTAATACCTTGGAGAAGGAATTGCCCTCTCATTTATATGAACTGGAAAAAACAGCTTTATCAGAAGGAGTACCAATTATCAGAAAAGAAACTCAGACCTTCCTGCGTTTTCTGCTGGCGGTAAATAAACCTCACCAAATTCTGGAGGTGGGTGCGGCTGTAGGCTTTTCAGCCATATTTATGAGTGAATATATGCCGTTTAATTGCAATATAACTACCATTGAGAAGGTTGAGATGCGATTGGTTAAAGCAAGAAAAAATATTTCCACTGCCCCCAAAGGTGAAAAAATTAATCTGCTTGAGGGAGATGCATTGGTATTGTTAAAGAAATTGTCAATGGATAGTAAGAATTCATTTGACTTTATTTTCCTGGATGCGGCGAAAGCCCAATATATGAATTTCCTTCCCGAAATAATGAAATTGTTACCGGTAGGCGGACTTTTAGTAACTGATAATGTATTACAGGATGGTACAGTGGCAGAATCCCGTTATGGAATAACCAGAAGGGACCGCACCATCCATACCAGAATGAGGGAATACTTATATACCATAACACATATGGAGGAATTAGAAACAGCAGTAATACCAGTAGGGGATGGGGTAACTGTCAGTACGAAAGTGAAGTAAGTTAATAATAAAATAACATAACTATAACATGAAGGTGTTATGATATAAACTATTAATATTAATAAAGACAATAATAAAAACTGATATTAGAAATTTATAAAATTAACTATATGAAATATTGTTGAAGATATTGGCTAAAAGATATTCAATTGTTAAGAACTTACTTTATTAAAAGTAACACAATAAAAAGATAAATGATTTCAGAAAGGTATGGAGTAAGTATGAGCGAAAATAACGCCGTCTGTCCGGAACAGGCGCCTTTTAATAACGATGAGACTATCCGGGGTCTGTCGGTTCATAAAAAACCGGAATTATTAATTCCGGCAAGCAATCTGGAAGTTTTAAAAACAGCGGTCATTTATGGTGCCGATGCGGTATATATCGGGGGAGAGATGTATGGGCTTAGGGCAAAAGCTAAGAATTTCAGCGCTGGGGACATGAAAGCGGGAGTTGAATTTGCACATTCCTACGGTAAAAAAGTATATGTAACGGCCAATATCACTGCACATAATAATGATTTGCAAGGAGTTTCCCGCTACTTTCAAGAGCTAAAGAAAATCAAGCCGGATGCCCTTATCATATCTGATCCGGGAGTGTTTGAAATAGCCAAAGAAATCGTCCCTGAGATCGATATCCATGTCAGTACCCAGGCGAATAATGTTAATTATGGAACCTACCGGTTCTGGCATAGAATGGGTGCTGCAAGGGTAGTATCCGCCAGGGAATTATCGATAGAAGAAATAAAAGGAATCCGTGAAAACATTCCGGATGACTTAGAGATAGAAACATTCATACATGGGGCAATGTGTATAGCATATTCCGGCAGATGCCTGCTTAGTAACTATTTTACAGGCAGAGATGCCAACCGGGGTGCCTGTACCCATCCCTGCCGCTGGAAATATTACCTTACCGAAGAAACAAGACCAGGTGAATATCTACCTGTTGAGGAAAACGAACGGGGAACTTATATTTTTAACTCCAAAGACTTATGCATGATAGAACATATCCCGGAATTAATACATGCCGGTATAGACAGCTTTAAAGTAGAAGGCAGAATGAAAACAGCCCTCTACGTAGCTTCCGTAGCCAGAACTTACCGTAGGGCCATAGATGACTTTTATGAATCACCAGGGCGCTATACCGAAAATATACCCTACTATAAAGAAGAAATATCAAAATGCACTTACAGACAATTTACAACCGGTTTCTTCTTCGGTAAACCAAACGAAGAAGCCCAGATTTACGATAATAACACCTATATCAAAGAATACACCTATTTAGGAATCATTAACGGTAAAAACGAAGCCGGTCTTTTTGAACTGGAGCAGAGAAATAAATTTTCCGTTGGAGAAGAAATTGAAGTAATGAAACCCGACGGCAGGAACTTAATGGTAACTATAAGGAAAATTACTGATGCTGATGGTAACGAAATGGAAAGCTGCCCTCATCCGAAACAAAAAATTTATGTGGATTTTGGCATTGAATTGGAAGTCGATGATTTACTAAGAATAAAAGAAAAATAAAAAGAAGAACCCAATGTTACTATTTACAGCCGATATACCCGACGTGTTTTTTGTGAGTGTAGCGAAGCGAAAGTCACAGAAAACCGGAGTATAGCAGCGCCAAAACGCTGGTTTTGCGTTTTGTGTGCATCGCGAAGCGTGTTACGGTTCACAGATCTGCTGATTTTTGCAGGGCTGTGAATAGTAACTATTATTTCGCATTGTCCTTGCTGCTGGTACCATAGTTTTTATACTCCTCGTAATCCTCTTCATAATCTTCTTCGTCTTCTGTCAGATCATCATTATTAATCCTGCCGGATAAACCCTGGTGTAAACCGACGTTTTTCTGTGTATTAAACCGCTTTACGTCAATCTTTGGTGCCGTTACATTAATTTTGGGCACGGCTTTTACGTAATAGTAGTAATCTTCATCTTCAAATTGTACATGTTCCACACCTGTATAATCAAGGCTAAGGCGGAAAAATTGTATGATAACGGCAAGGATTGCAGAGGCAACCGTACCTAAAATCATAATACCGATCTGTTCCGATACATCTAGTTTTAAATCACTGAATAAAAATCCTAAAATACAGGTAAGTGTACCTGCTGCTATGGCTATTTCACGGGCATAGTCAAATTTCATCCTTCTTACAAAATATGTCACAATAATAATCAATGAAAAAATAATAATTGCCATAATTAATTGTTTATTATTAATTAAATTGTCAACAACATAAGTATATAATTGCAGTGTATCTTCAACACTGACACTTATCTGCATGGTAGCAGCTTCCTGTATAATCCTGAACAAATAGAACAGGATCACCCCGCAAGCAGTAGGTACTATGGATAGGGGTGTTGCAAACAATCCCAGTACAAACGGGATAATATATGGAATCTTTAAAAAATAAAGAATTGGAATTGCTATAACCACATACCCCAATCTGGGCGTAAATCTAAGAAACAGACAATACATTATTAAAATAACCAATATAACAATCACGGATAAAATTTTTGATAAATAATATACATGTCCTATAGATACCAAAGCCGCCAGTAAAACTAAGACGGCAGATGGTGTAAATGCACTTAGCAGCGATAATACCAGAATAACGGAAATTTGCTTTAACCGATGGTCGTAACCGATTGAACTATTAATTACCTGGAATACAACCATGGCTGTAAAAAACTTTACAACCGTATCTATATATATTTCATGTTTCTGGTACAGATCTCGCAACCTTGCCCTAAGTACTAAAAATGTCATCATTATTTTTGCCTCCCAACTATCCGTTTACTTTCTCTTCTTGATAAAAACCACTTAATTTCTTCAGAGTTTTGTAATATTTTGATAGATTTTTTCTGGAATTATCATATTTCAATGAATATCCTATGATTGAGCCGGTTATAAATACTGCCATTAACATAATATAAAATCCTAAAATATATTGTCCTATCCGGATAAAGTTAAAAGTTACCAATTTACTTATTATATATTCAGCCTTATATATTCCTACCATCAAAAGAATCAGGATATAACCGATGGTAACTCCTACAACTGTCTTCAGTACCTGAAGCCTGACATAATCTGTTTTGTAGTATTTACCCATCTTAATATCTTCTGTGCCTTCCTTTTGCTCATATAAGGCAAGTTTAGTCATGATTCTTATTTTTTTATTGTTTAACATCAAACTACCTCCGCTTTATAACTTTTCCCCCTGCCCCTTCTTTAAATATTTAGATACTCTTAATTGTATTTTTCACAGTATTATCATACATTATAACATATTGGCTAATTATTTTCGAGCCTTATTTTAAAAGAAACAGGATTTTTTCTTAATTTTGGTTAAAAACACAAAGAGCCGCCTATGTAAGAATCCAGTGAAATATAATTCATCCCACCAAGCTCCCTCGCAGACAGCTATTTTATTATTTTTTAATATAAGGGTTATTAAATTATAAAGATTTCATCGCAGGGAATTTTAATTGAATGTACTTCATCGTTCTGCACATAAGCACATATCTCTTCGAACTTCATATCTCCAATTCTAGTACTGCCTTGCGTAAATAACACTTAATCCAGCATCTGCTATTAAGCATTATTTATGCAAGGTAGTACTAGTTTCACGCCCATTTTAATCGCTTGCGTTATAGACAATTCATGATTCTTTGCATACTCTGGCAATAAATTTAGCTTATGTGCACAGAAGAGGTGACGAACGGATTCGCCACCTCTTTCATTATTCATGACAATAGAAAGTTCGCGAAGCATGCTTTCTATTGTTTATACTGCTCTTTCACCTCAACTAAAACTCCAAGTGCTTTTGATGTGTCAAAATATTCATACGCCTCATAGCCCTTTTCGTGTTTAAAAAGTGAATCAAACCCTGCATTTTTCATAGTTTCTTCGTCATCTTCCAAAGGTCCGTCTGACAACAAACAAATTGAGCAAATTGACGTGCCATGTTCTTTTAACCAAGCTGCCCATGGGTCATTATTTCCTAGAGGTTTAATAATTTCAAACCAGAAATTATCGCTGAAAACACTCTCTACCTTCATTGGTGTATCAGTGATGACTGCACCTTTATACTTCATAAAAGGTGTTCTTACCTCTTTATGCTCTGTATTCTGCCCTGCAGTCTCTTTCCCTGTGCCTAGTAAAGTTTTATATGCAGAAACTGTTTTTTCCAAATCGTCTGTTACGACAATAACCTTAATTATATTCGTTGATGATAATGTCATTTTTTCTCCCTTATATTATCTGAGTACTCTCGGAAACTCTCACAACCTATTTTTACTGATATTTTAGATGCT
>JBAVPE010000002.1:0-63521 GCA_049692775.1 Anaerocolumna sp.
ATATATCTCCATGTCTGACTACTATCTGAAAATCTGTGAAAACTAAAGAACCGCCGTATACCGAACGGTACGTACGTGCGGTGTGGGAGGTCGGCTAATCAATTAATGGTTAGCCTCCTACCCGATCGGAAAATTATTTATATTAAAAATATAACATTTGGTATTAGAGATTATTCCTTCATGCGTTTGCAATTTTTAGGTCCTATGTTTTGCTTGCAATCGGATATTTCATGTGTTATGTTATTTAATGAATATAAAATTAACTGAAAGGAGGACAATGCAATGAAAATAGTTAATAACCTACTAAAACTTAGTCAAGTGAGTAATAATAATTATAAACTGGAACAAGAAGGCGAACGCAATATAAAATTGTATAAAAGCTCATGCTGTCAGAATGGTAATGATGGATTTAAGCATTCCTTCCTTAACGGAGATTTGCAATAATAGAATCCGGAACTGAGAGCATGGTTTAAATCGTGCTATCAGAAAATTGTTTAAGCAATAGCTAAGCATAACTGAACTAAATAGTAGCAAAGTTGGAGCCGATTTAATCAGGAACGTAAAATACGTTCTGGTTTAATCGGCTCTTTTTAAACGAATGACAATTGGCAGGAGTAAATGCCGCCTGAATAAGGAGAAAATATTATGGCTAAATTAAGAGAAACCGTTTGTATACATTATATTTCAACCGGTGTATGTAAAAAGGGCAGGGAAGCCAGTCATATGGGCTATTGTCAGAAATGTGACAAATATTACCCAAGGGCGAGGGTTCGTCATTTAAATATGAAAAAGAAGAAATTAAATGAAATTCGAAAAAATGAAGATTATTAGTGAGGATAAATCCGTAAATCAGCAGGCAGTCGGGAGCGATTCTGATTGGCCTGAGCGAGGGATAGAATCATTTAAGTTATAGAACATACAATTAATAAAAATGAGCCTGTACGGTTATAAAACCCGAAAAGCTATTTCATCACTTTTTTTCAGGGAAGAATATCCATCTTTGATTAAGAAATATTCTAAAAAAGGAATTAGATAATAACTCGAATTTAGTTGAAATATGGAAAAATAAAGCGTATAATGTAAATTGTGTATATATTTGATAAATTAGGGAGCCAGGGTAGCAACTCAAAAGTCAAGTAATCAGGTTGCAAAATCAATAGAGAGTATTGTTGTTTTACAAGTTTCTTACGCAGGTGCAGAGGAGGTTACGGCAACAATAGAAAAACAAATAGCCGCTTCGGCACAATTGCTTAAGAATATGATTGACCAGCGCATTACATCCATTGCCAGCACAGTATTAAGGGAATTGAACAATAGGATGATTAAATAACTACGGAAGTGGATTTTCATCAGGTAAGGAGAATATAATGTCAAAAAACGATAAAGAGAATTTACAACCTAAGAAAATGAATATAGGGGATTGGAAAAATAACTATAATATATATCCTTTAAAGGAAGCAGCCATTATTACCAGTATTTACGGAATTTTTGGATTGCTGTGGATTATTTTATCAGACGAAATACTTTTGGCATTTATTAAAGATGTTAATCAATATAAGCAGGCACAGACCTATAAAGGATGGTTTTATGTAATTATTAACATAGTATTGATTTTTTATCTGGTTCGCCGTCGTTCCATCTATATGAAAAAAACTTTAACGGATTTAAACGATACTTATGAAGAATTACAGGCAACTTATGAAGAACTGGTATCCATTGAAGGTGAATTAACGGATCAAAAAAATTTTAATGAAAAAATATTTATGGAGTCCCATGTCATTATGGGAACGTGGGATGAGCAAGGGAAAATTAAAAGATTAAATCCATATGGAATGGAAATATTCGGATATACCGAAGAAGAAGTCATTAATAAAAAGTGGATGGACTTATTTATTGCAGATGAAAATAAATCTAAAATACTCAACGATTATAAACGAATAAGCCAAGGCAGTCAGGTAAAAAATCATGAAAGCCAGTTTTTAACGAAAAGTAAAAAGAAAGTTGATATTATTTGGAATAGCAGTTTACTTAAATATAATAATAATACCGCGGAAATTTTATCAATTGGCACTGATATAACAGAACGTAAAGTCCTGGAGGAAAAGTTAAAAGATGTTGCTTATTATGACCATTTAACCGGATTACCAAATCGAACTTTATTTGAAGAGGAGGTTAAAAAGTTAATTGAGGCAAAAAAGGAATTCGCATTGGTTTATATCGATATAGATAATTTTAAACAGTTAAATGATACCTTAGGACATTCCATTGGTGATAAATTTCTGCAGTACTTTGCGGATAAGCTAAAAACAATTATCCTGCCACAAAATCGGGTAGCCAGGCTTAGCGGTGATGAATTTGCAATTATATATCAACTTAGCGAGCAGGAAGCAATTGAAAGTGAATTATTGGAAGTGAAAGAAAAGATCGGAAAATCCTGGGAAATCAAGAACCGCGAATTCTTTTTGTCGGCCAGTATCGGAATAGCAATTTATCCAAAAGATTGTAATAACCTTATTTCACTATTTAGAAATGCGGTCATTGCAATGTATAAAGCAAAAAGAGAGGGAAAGGGGCGATATGTATTTTATTCCGAAGAAATCATGCAGGATAATTCGGAAAATAATCTATTGGCAAATCTGCTTAAATATGCCTTAAAAAACAACGAATTGCTTCTTTATTATCAGCCCCAGTATAGCCTTGATTCAGGAAAAATCACAGGACTGGAGGTTTTGGTCCGATGGATTCATGATAATAAATTTATACCTCCTTCAAAGTTTATTCCTATTGCGGAAGAAACCGGACAAATTTATGAAATTGAATACTGGATCATTGAATCTGCGGTGCAGCAGAAAAAAGTATTTGAAAATATGGGTAATATAGAAATAACAATATCCATTAATTTATCCAGTAAATCCTTATGCAGTGATATCAACTTTAATAATTTAGAGAAACTGTTTATGTCTTATGATGTGGATTATACCCATGTTATTATTGAAATAACGGAAACTGCGATTATATCAGATATAAATAATGCTGTCAGAAGAATAAAGAAACTAAGGGACATGGGTATGAAAATAGCATTGGATGATTTTGGAACCGGATTTTCTTCACTGACACACTTAAGGGAGCTGCCGATTGATCTGGTTAAACTGGACCGCAGTTTTACCCAATGTATTGAAGAAGATGGTAAGGATGCCATGATTATTAAGGCAATCCTGTATCTGGCTTTGGACTTGGAATATGAGGTTGTAGCAGAAGGGATAGAAACAGAGGGGCAGCTGGAGTTCTTAAGAAGATATAAATGCCAGACAGGGCAGGGGTATCTGTTAAGCAAACCAATTCCCATTGAGCAGGTAAAATTTTAGATTAACTTGTTGGAATATCAAGTTGAAAGAGGAATTACGTGATGAAAAATGCATTTTATTTTCCTGTACAATAGAATGAATAATGGTGTCGCAAGCCAAAATATAAATCATTATATCATATTGGACTTTAAATTTTTTTACATAATATATTCGTAAACGTCCTAAAACAGGATCTTGAAAAAAAAGACCGATGTTAATCGGGTTCAGTTGTTCTGGATAAATTTTGTTACCTTTTTTTCCCAGGCAGGATTAATTTATTTATTGTAATTTTAGTACGTTTTTATAAAATAAAACATTGTTTGGCATGCATATGGCAATGCCATTCTTCTGGTTTCCTAATTTGCCGGCATTGGTAATGCTGCTGTAATAAATTTTACTGCCATCACTGGCACCTCCAATATAAATTCCATAATTTAGAGTGCTTATGATTGAATTTCCGCCTATATAGCAATTGGGGGCTGTATTAACATAGATACCGTTGCGGGTGGTGGTCTTGATATAATTCTTTTTTAAGGTAAAGGTATCAGCTGAGCTTTTATCTCCTGTAATATGAATTCCATCATCACTCTTTTTTGCCAATGAGCCGTATACTTTATTTTCATTAATCGTTCCGGAACCAACCTGGTATGCATAGATGCCATAACGTTTATAGCCGGTAATTTTATTACCGGTGATTGTAGAATCATTGCTTTGCTGATATACTGCAATACCGCAGTCACCGGATGAAGATACCGTATTGTTCGTTATAGTATTGAGTACACTTTGTTTATATAGGAAGATACCATTTTTCCCGGGTGAGGAAATGGTATTATCCGATATGGTTATATGGGTGGAAGCGGATAAACCAATTCCGCCTTCCGCACTGTCCTTAGCACCTGTTTTTGATAGAACATTGCCCGTTATGTCTGCGGTTTCACATCCATTTATAAGATAAATTCCATTTTTGGCTGTCTGGGTTACCGTATTATTTGATATTTTACTTTGGACAGTGCCTTCGAGAAACATACCATAGCGTTCTGTTCCGGTAATTGTGTTGTTTTCAATTGTAACACCGGATAAAGGCCTTTCTTTATTTCCAATGGTACGGATACCATCTCCCCATAAAGAACTTGTGCCGGATTGTATTACTTTCATATCCTCTATATTATTATCTTTGATTACAATATTATAATTTTCGGGAAGGGGTTCTTTTTTCGTTGTATTAAGGGCATCCAGATAATACTGATTTGTGATATAAGTGTAAACCAACACTCCAACACCGGAATTTTTAATGGTATTGCCGTTGATTTCTAAATTTACATAGTTATAAGATTTAATTGCTGCTTCTGCAAGGTCATGAAGATTGTTATCGGATATTATGATATTCTTATGAAAAACTCCTTTTACTGAAGTATGGGAACCGATAGCTCTTGGGTAATTATAGATATTACAATTCTTTATGGTGATACCATCACAGGGAAGATCGTCATAAACAAGGATTTTGGACTGCATGGAAGGAAGAATGGTATCATTATGGACAATATCGATTTGGATTGCTTCCTTTGGGGTGGTACCTGTATAACCATATAGGGTGCAATGATCGGCAACACCATTTTTTACACCACCAAAAGTAATGAGGTGGCTGCTGTTTGGTACATTACATATAGTAGCATCTTTAACCGTAATATTATTGGCATGAATAAACCGGAAACTTTCAGTGCCTTTGTCCATATGTTCAATTTTATAAGAATCCCATATACCACCGATTACTGTAATATTCTCACTTGAAGTATAACCGCCCTTATCTTTGCTTAAATCATTTGCTAATATGGCGCCTCTTTGGTGATTCTTATAAAGTTTTGCATTTGGGTCTGCTATAATGGTTGTATTACTGTAAACACGAAGTTCATTATTAAGTACGTAACTGCCGGCAGGTATGTTTACCGTTAAATGATAGGTATCATATTTATTATAATCGAGCAGCCTTTGAAGGTCAGCAGCATTATCGCCCGCTTTTGCATAAACCACCCGTTCTGTACCTGTTACTGCTTTTACACAAATCTGGCCATATAGGAAAAGTAAGATGGGTAATAATAAAATTAATCCAATAAGTAATTTTTTTTTCATAATATATCCCTCCTGATTATTCCTGGGTAATAATGATAAAATAATCATAGAATTCTTATCACTAGATACAGCCTGATAGGAACGGTCAGATACCAAAGCTGTAAGTTTATACGGCTGAATTTACAACTTTAGTTTACATCATTATATTATAATTGTAAACCAAATGCGGAACAAGTAAAGAGGTATATATTGCAAGTACTGCGTACTGCAAATACCTATGCATATTTCTAACCTGATTTCCCTTAATCAATACCAGCCAAGCCTCAGCGTAGCACCACTACGCCTGCGTTTGTCTGGCATTGCCTAAGAAAAATCATCCTCAGAACTATGCACAGGTATTTAATAAGGGCTGTTACCAAATAGTTTAAAAAACCGAAAAAAGGATGGTTATATAATATCCTTTCTATAAGAGAGTACTCTCGGAAACTCTCACAGCCTGTATTTACTGATATTTTAGAGGCTGGCAATTTCACCTCCATTTTCGTGATGTCACAGGTATGTTTTTACGCAGACCGTCTGAGCATAGCGAAGGAAAGGCAAGTAAAAACATACCTATGATAGACAGAAAATGTTCTCGGATTATATTCAGCATCTAAAATATCTTCTATTGCTACCATTAATTTTCGAGCGTACTCTAAGAGTTAATTAAGCTATTACATAACAGCTCCTTATTGTAAGATGATATTTGGCTTGTACTTTTTATAACTAAATCAAATTGTATATTTAGTTCTTATCTTCTACCTGCTTAAAAGTTATTTCATAAGTACCCATTGCTGCCATGGTGACAATAATTGCATTCAGCATAATTAATATAGTATGTTCAAAGGTGATATTCCCTGTAAATAATTCTACAAAAAATAATAAAAAGAATGCAATAAAATATACCACATACCTGGTATGTATTTTCCATACTTTATCCAATGGAATTTTTAAAAACTGTACTATTAAAGTGGTAGCAGCAACGGCACCGGCCATTGTACCAAGAAAATCCCAGGTGATAAATTCATTTACCGGCATGACAGTAGCTTGGGTCATTGCAATTGAGTTGTTTAGTATTGGGTTTTTAAGGTCAATTGTTGATAGTACCAAAATTGTAAAATTGTAAAATACATTTAAATTCCACATACCTGGCTCCTTTCATATGCATAATGAATGTTACAATATTATTATACAACCTTTCCATTTTATTACAATACTATTTGCGGAATCTACAATTTTTTTGTCTATTCTACAAAAGGATTGATAAGAGCAATATAAAACAATTGGAATGGAGAGGGCTGGTATGAAAGAAAAGATAGAAAATCACACTCCGCGACATGGCTGCCCCGGCAGCCGCAAATGACGCATGAAAATCCGGAGAAATACTGCTTCGCAGTTCCTTTTTCACACTTGCTCCCATTGCATACCGCAGGCAGGCCTGCGGTACTGCCTCAAATAATGGAGTGTGAAAGTGGTTTTCTTTCACACTTGTATAACCCGGTTTTTTCTTTTTGATTTTGCCTGGTATAATCCGCTGTCTGCCCGGATTAATATGGAGTCAATACTATCGTCTTCCCTTACATTAGTAATACCGAGACTGATGGTAATCCCATATTCCCTTAATTCAACCGAAGTCCTTATTTTTTCTAACAAATCGCCGGTGATCTGTTCAACTTCTTCAACGGTCCCATAGATAATCAATATTAGGATTTATAGATTTAAAAATTTTTAGTATATGAAAAGCATAAATATTAATTGTTTGCGATTGTAATATTATGGAACATGTAATACAATATTTAAAGTGATGTTCAGATAGGATTTGGTCATTGATTGTTCAGAGGTTTGAAATAATAATCATGTCAAAAGATTGGAGATAAAATGAAAAACATTTCCGGGTTATTGATTAAGATAAACAGAGAAAAACAAGGATTAAAACAGGAATATTTATGCAGGGGGATCTGAGCAGTTTCTCATCTGTCAAAAATCGAAAAAAAGCTTAATCCTGCTGTCCTAAGGAGAATTTTGGAAGCCTGGAAAGGACATATCAAAAGTTATGTTCTCTTTATTTAAGATATGCCGAGAAAACAAAGGCTCATGATTTTTATATAAAAGCAGTTGAAATCAATAATCTAAAGCCTATAAATGAATTAATTAAAATTATGGTTGAAACGGAGGATTATATCCATAAGAAAGAGTATATCAACCAACTGACCGCAATCTATAATCAATCCAGGAAAAATAATAAATTCTCTAATACGAAGTATTATGGGGACTTTCTGATGGAAGCTTATAAGGCCAACCGGAAATATAAGGAGGTGCTGGCGGTAATAGAATACATATATGCCATTTTAGCACGGAAGACCCGGGTACCTTAAATGATATTAATATAGCCTTAAAGACAATTCAAAGTCCGGCAAACGGCATCGGTCTGGTATGTTGAAATTATTTAGTCTGTTGGGGAGCCTTATCGGTTTCTTTGGTTTTTCAGCTATTCTAGTTCAACTTAATCCATTCATATTAGGTATATTGGTTATTACAGTAGCTCTGTCTTATTTTATTATGTTAAAAGCTCAGAAACATGAACGCGGAAGAAAGGATGAACTGGCAGAAGAGGAGAGAAAAACATACTATACTTCTTCTACTTTACCGGATTTTCAATACGGGAAAGATATCAGGGTTTATGGCCTAAAAAGTCTCCTGCTATCTAAAAAAGTACTGCTGCTAAAAAGCTGATACAGATTATAAATAATATTCAGTGTCAGATTCTAAAATCTTCAGCTCTAGAGTCAGAGCTTATGTTCGTAAGAGAGATAGTCATATATAGATACATTTTTAAGGATTTTTCCCTCCGTATAAGGGCAGGCAGTAAACTTGCATTAGTAGGTATTAACGGCGCAAGTAAAACGACTCCGGTAACGCTTATAACCCGGTTATATCAGCCTACAGGTGGGAAGATACTGATTAATGGTATTGATATATTTGGCCGGGAAGAATATTTAAACTTGTTTTCTGTAGCCTGATATTAAGCATTATTTATGCAAGGCAGTATTGGTAGTTTCAGATGGAGTAACAAGATTTACATTTAAGGTGTAGAATTAAGTTCACTTCTAAAATAAAAATAACAGGTATTTATAATTAAAATTTTATCCGATAATCCTTGTAAATACATAAAGATTATAGGGTGAGCGTATGATTATTGATATTGACATAAAAATTGCAGATAGCGATGGTAAAATGATCCACCGTTTTTCAAAAAAGTTTGATGAAAAACTGGAAGTATCTGAAAAAATAAATAAAGATTCAGGAATCAGTAAAGGATTTGAGGAATTTCTTTCAGAATATCTCTCGGTCAGCGGGCGTTCGATCCGTGAAAAATTAATTAGCAATCAGGATACAGTTGCATTTGATGAATATAATACAGAGTCGGATGCAGGGGATGATAATTTATATGAAACATCAGATGGGATTACGGATAGTGAAGTGGAGTATAAAATCCGCATAGGAAGTAAGAAAGTATTTGTAGGTAAAATACCTTTTCAGGTAATGAACCGGATAAATGCGGTGACAGATGCCCTTTATCAGGCGGAAAATAAAGAAAGGGTCAAAACAGATACAACAGCACTTCCCAGGCAGACGGATGATGCAGACATGAATATAAAAAATCACTTTGATTTTACAAACAAAGAAACAGTAGTGGATTTGGATAAAAATATAAGCACAATAATGCTGCAGGCAGTGGAAAAATATGAATCAAGTTTTTATCATATGGATGAGGATGCACAAGCAATACAACAAGGAACAACGGATAAGATGTCCTTGCTATAAATAACCATTAAACATATTCCTGTTAATATATTCAGTTGGCGTCATTCCATAGAATTTCTTAAATACTGTATTAAAATGTTTGGAGCTTACAAATCCGGTTTTTTCTGCTATTTTGTAGATTTTTTCATTCGGATTACTTTTTAATAGCAGAAGGGCTTGTTCCATTCGAATTCTGGTTAAAAATTTGATATAGGGTTCGCCAATGCTTTTATGAAATAAATCACTTAAATAGCTTGGATTTACATTTAGGTAATCTGCCATGATAGCTAAACTTACCTGCTCCTGGTAGTGAGTACAGATGTATTCTTTTGCACTTTCAACAATCTTCGTTGTTTCCGGTACTATCGTAAAGGTATTTTCATTATCCAGAGCTTTTAATACTTTTAAGAAAATCGAATGAATACTTTCTTTTTCAAGTTTTTTTGTGTTAATTACCTGATCGATATTACTTGTTAATTCTTTAAAAGCTGAAATGACATAATCGGTTTTAATATTGCATTTCTTTGCCAGATACCGAATAAGATAGGTTCCAAATTTAAGAATAGCCGCAACATTAATGTCGTTTTGAAACAGCGTAATATAGAGGTATAGGTCAGAAAGCATTTTATTTGAGTTTTTTGAAATATAGTCAGAGTAAAGTGCTTCACTAATTACATTTAATTCATTAATGAAGCTGCTTTGGCTTATATAGTATTTTGATGTAATGGGAGATGGTACATTTTTTAGGGTTAAAGTTAATGCCTCTACAGCTGCAGAGTAGGATGCAGTAATACTCATTAAATCATTTATGGCTATACCATAGGAGGCAGTCAATTTAATCTTTTCATTGCTCCAATATGTATGAAGGATTTCATCATATATTGCATTCGCAGTGGCAACTAAATCTTCTTCCGAATTTACACTGGGTAAGATTATGGTGTATCCATGATCATCGTAGGTGGTTGCATAGTTTTTTAATTTACAAAATATTTGACACTTCTGGTTTAGTTCAAATTTATAAGAGGTGTTTTCACTTATCTTTTTTTCTTGAAGAAGCAGATTTAAATCATCAATACAAAGTAGCATAATGGCAGAATACGAGCTTATAAAGGTGATTTTTCTGCTTTGGAGGATATTGTAAAATAGATGGATGGAACCGCTATTATTCTTGATTATTGCAGATAGGAGAGCGGACTTTATTTCATTATCTGAATAGTTATCATAGGAGTTTGTGGAAAGAATTGAATTTTTTCTTGAGGTCTCAAGATCTAGTTCATTCTTTGCTTTTATTAAAGTCTCGGAAATGTTTGCATCATTTAATGGCTTTAGCAGATAATCAGATACACCATACTTTAAGGCTAATCTGGCATACTCGAACTCATTGTAGCCGGATATAATAATTACTTTTGTATCAGCTGAGGTCTCAAAGACATATTTGGCCAGGTTAAGACCATCCATTTCCGGCATTCTTATATCGGTGATTACCAGGTCAAAGGTTTGTTTCTTAATTAATTCCACTGCCTCTAAGCCATCACAGGCAATTCCGGTAACACAGAAGTCGGAACAGATCTTAGATAAATTTTTATTTAAATACTGTCTCATTAATTGTTCATCATCAACGATAAGTGTACGATACATCGGTGTATCCTCCATTCTATGCTTCTCATGCTAAAGGTAACGTTAAGACAACCCTGGTTCCTTCCGATTTGGATGAATCGATATGAAGACCATAATCATCCCCGTATTTTAACTTTATTCTCTTATTTACATTAATTAAACCAACGCTTTCAGTAATGGAGATGCTTTCAGGATTTGTTCCTTCCATGGAGGTTATATTAGATAGTTTGGAATTGAGACTGTTTAATTTTGTTGATTCAATTCCAATCCCATTATCAATTACCTTGATATAAAAATAAGTTTCATTACTGGAGCTATAAATTTGTATTTTTGATTTTCCTCTTTTCATTTCACAACCGTGAATAATTGCATTTTCCACAATTGGCTGGAGCGTCAATGCAGGAATCAGGTAGTTGGAATAACTCGGGGAAATGTTAATCTCATAAGTTAGATTATCACCGTATCTGGCTTTTTGTATCCCCAGATAGGAACCCACAATCTCTAGTTCAGTGGATAAGCTGATATTCTTATCAGCATTCATAATCCCACGCAGAAAGTAGGATAATTTATCAATGCCCTGCACGGCACCTTCGGTGTCTTCACATTTGATTAATAAGCTGATAGTATTTAAGGTATTATATAGAAAATGTGGTTTTATCTGACTGCATAGGATATTGTATTGCGCTTCCTTCTGTAAATATTTTGATTCATATACTTCTTTCACTAATTGCGTATTTTTATCCAATATTTCAATGAGATGAAGTATCATCTTATTAAAGGACCTTGCAAGGTATCCAATCTCGTCGTTATTCTTTGCTTCAACTTGTACGGATAGATCTCCATTTTGAATCTGCTTCATTGAGCGGATAATATTAAATAAAGGTTTGAAGAAGTTTTGGACAAATACAACTAAAATTAATAATGCCAGTAACATACATAAAAGCGCTAAAAACATTGTCACATTACGAATGGTTCTTGCATTTCGATTGAGTTCATCGTAGGAATTGATTGCTATTACTTTCAAATCAGCGGATTTTATAGATGATGTATTTATTATATATTTCTCCGAGCCGAGTGTCTCTATAAAGTCGCCGTCATGGTCATAGGAACTTATAGAAATTTCGTTTATAATATCTTTATTGTCTAATTTATTATTTTCATATACGATATTTTTATTACTATCGATAATATATAAGGAACCTTTTTCCTTTAATTGTACTTGATCGCAAATCGATTTAATCCCGGTATAATTTGCATCAACTTTTATAACACCCAGAACATTGGAATTATCTTCTTTACTTCGAAGACGCTGAGCAATAGAAAAGATTTGAATGGGTTTATCACCAAACACTTTCTCTGAATGGATTGGTATGAAAACGGGTGTAGAAGATAGAAGTGCCTGCTGGTACCACGTGGTATTCTTATAGTCATTGTAATTCTCCATATCATAAGGTGTTCTTGTATAGGAGTAAAGATTATCATCGGTCAATATATATACACGTAATATTTCACTTCTCGGAAGCGTCATGACGGAGGCAAGGAAACTTTCTATGACTCGTTTCTTATTAAGGTTATCAATATCGGTAGTGTATTTCGTATCGAGTGCACTCATGATCTCATCATTATAATAAGGAGATAGATTAAGACGGAATAATTCGTTCAAATAGGTATCAACATTGATTCCGATTTGTTCGATGATCTGCTGCGTCTGATTAACTGTCTGCCTGGTATAATTCCTTGAGTACAGTACATAATTCAAAATGGAAATCAATATTACAATAGCAATGATCAAGGCAGAAATTATCGTTAATAGCTTTTTTTTAAAGTTCCAATCCTTATATGGAAACAATCTTTTTTTCTTCATATTTTTCCTCATTTCTGCGTCACAAACAATACCTGAAAGAAGTTCAAAATGAATATCCACTGGAATTCATTCTGGAGTTCTTTCCGTGTGAAGATGTACTTTCTTCACACTTCTCCAGTCCACATAATATTTTATGGTATTCAAGGTTAATTACATTATACTTATTCTAAATTAGTAGTACAATAGCAGATTGGAATATCCAATAAACCGATACTTAAACCAAAAGAATGTGGTATTTATATTACGGTTAAACGATGTTAAGGTTAATATATCAAATAGAGGAGGTAATACATATGAAAGTGAAACGATTTATATCCATCCTATTATGCTGCGTAATGGTTGCTGGTATGCTGACCGGCTGTAGCACATCGGATAATAAACAGAAGGGCGCATTAAAGGATACAACAACTGATGTTAAAGAAGGGGATACAACAACAGGGAAGGCAGAACATGTTACTCTTAAATTATTTACCGGGAAAATTGAAACAATTGATTTAATGAATGAGATTATAAATGAGTTCAATGAATCACAGGATCGAATTACAGTAGAGCAAGAATATCAAAAGGATGCAAGCAATATTATTAAGATAAAGTTTGCTGCAGAGCAGGCACCGGATATTATGACGACATATGAACAAGGCTTTGTTGATCAAGGCAAGTATCTTGACTTGTCGAACCAGTCAGATTGGTGGGACAGACTTACACCGGCGATGAAGGAAGCTTGTACCGATGTTAACTCAGGAAAACAATATAGGATTGCTACCAACATGACAATGGCTGGTTTTTTCTATAACAAAGAAATATTTAATGAACTTGGACTTAGCGTTGCTACAACCTGGGATCAATTCGAACAAAATCTTGAGACAATTAAAGCTCAAAAGCCTGACGTAACACCATGGTTTATATTTGGTAATGAAGCTTGGCATTTAGGACATTTAATTGAGTTTATCCCTCATGGTTATATAAAACAGACCCTAGGCGCAGTTGAAGCAAAGAAAGCAATGCTGAATAACAATAAAGCAGAACTAAGTTTTGGAGCTGCAGACGGACCTATGGCTGTATTTGCAGAAAAAATGCTTGAACTACAGGAAAAAGGATTAATTAATGCGGATGTATTAACTGCTACCAGTGATAACTGTGTACAGGATTTTGTGAATGGAAAAGCGGCTATGTTTAGTAATGGTATGTGGATCTTATCCAGCTTATTAGAAGCAAATCCTGATATGCAAGATAAGATTGGCTTTGCACCATATCCTGCCTATATGCCAAATTCAAAACCCGTTGTATTAAGTGCTGAAGACTCAGGGTATTCAATTTCAGCAACCACAGAGCATAAAGAAGAAGCAATTGAATTTCTTAATTTTTTATTTAATGCAGAAAATCAAAAAAAATATAGTGAAGCCTCGAAAGCACCCAGTGCCTTTACTGACGTAATATCTGAGTGGGCTCCGGCGAATATAGTAAATGAAGTAAGTAACGCAGTTAATAGTGCAGTTAACATCGGATTTACGAATGAGAAGCCGGCAGGTTTTTCCGGAGATGATGCAGGACGTATGCTGCAGGAATTATTAGCAGGTAACTATACACCGGAAACCTTTGCACAGGCATATGAAAAGGCTTGGGATGAGGCTTGGGATGACGGTATGAAATAAAGACAATTTAGAGAAAGGGAATGTGGCAAAACATGTTGATCGATATTTCAAAGCCCGCAATTTGTTATGCGGCATTTCCTTTTATAGAAAGAGGCTAAGTTATGAATGAAAAGAAAATTGGCTTACATACGTTTATGGCAATTCCTGCGTTTGCGTTATTTTTGATTTTTTTTCTATACCCTTTATTTAAAGGAATCGGTATGAGCTTGACAGATTGGGATGGAATTAGCAAAGCCAGTTTTATTGGACTTGACAATTTCAAAGAATTCTTTCAGGATACCAGGGCAATGAACGATATAAAGACTACAGTATTATTTGCGCTGGGAAGTGCTCCGCTGCTAAATATTGCAGGACTTATTTATGCATTGCTCATGGATAGTAAAATCAAAGGTAAAGGTGTAGCAAGAATGATCATTTACCTTCCGGCCATTATAAGTCCTTTGATTATGGGTTATATATGGTATTTGCTATTGCAGCCGGGCCGTGGATTTGTCTTCCATGTATTGGATAATATGGGGAAGGGCGCCTGGTTCGGTAATTGGATGGGAAGCTATACCACTTCCATGCTGGTGTTGGTATTAGTAAATGTATGGCAGTATGCCGGCATGACGATGGTTATCTATCTGGCAGGACTTCAGGCAATTCCCGGAGATCTATATGAAGCTGCCAAAATGGATGGTGCATCTTCGACGAACAGATTTCGTTTTATCACATTACCGTTATTAATCCCTTCCATAAGAATTAATGTTGTAACGAATATTATCGGGTCGCTTTCTGTGTTTGACATAGTAATGTCGTTAACCGGAGGAGGACCCGGTTATTCAACGGAGACCCTGAGTATCTATATTATGAGAATGTGCTATGGTAGTAAAACAGGATATTCGACTGCGGTTGCGATTATAATGTTCCTTATTATTCTGGTACCAGTCCTAATTTCTATGCGGTTAACCAAAACAAAAACAATGGACTAAGAGGGGGCATATTAGTTGAGAAGAATAGTTAATATAATCAGATATCTACTTATTATTTTTATTGGTGTATTATGCCTCATACCCTTTGTTGTGCTATTGATTTTATCTTTAAATACACCAAAGAGGGTATTTTATGAAGGCAATATATTTATACCGGATTTTTATTTCAAAAATTATATCGAAGGCTGGTTTAAATCTAATATCGGAAATGCTATGGTAAATTCAGCAATCATAACAGTGTTAGCGATTACCATTATCATAATTTTTGGAGCGATGGCGGCATACACGATTGCTCGGTTTCACTATAAATTCAATAAAATAATCTTTGCTATTTTAATTAGTTGTATGATGATTCCAGGAATCATTAATACTGTGCCGCTTTACACACTTATGGTTGAGATTAAAGCAATTAATACGCTCTGGGGAATGGCTTTGGTATGTGCAACAATCGCCTTACCACAATCTGTGTTTGTATTTAATGGGTATATAAAATCCTTGCCTAGAGAAATCGAGGAATCGGCGATTATTGATGGGTGTTCCTGGTTCTCTGCATTTTGGAGAATTATATTTCCACTTTTAAAACCTTCGATATCAGCAATCGTGATTTTGAATGGGTTTGGAATTTGGAATAACTATTCGCAAGCAGTTTTTTTCTTGCAGGACAGTAAAAAACATAACGTCCCACAGGCATTATCCGTATATTTTCAACAATTTGCCGGAGCAAAATGGAATCTAATGGCTGCAACAGCGGTTATTGCTATAGTACCGGTTATAGTTGCATTTTTAATATTCCAGAAAAATCTGATGAAGGGTTTGACGGATGGGGCTCTGAAAGGTTAAAAGTTAGAAATGATGCTAAAATGAAATGCTAAAGTGGGCAACTGGAGGTTCTTATGAAAATAGATATATATCCCGAAAAGGCGCAATATTTAAGTAAAGAAGAAATTAGATTATTAATAGAGTTTGAAGAACCGGTAACGCAGGCTTATCATGCTATTTTATATATCACTCATCTTCTGGATAAGGTTTATGAAGGAGTATATAATTTACCTCTTATTACAAATGAAATTACAATAGAAGGTATTGATACTGATTTCGGAGGTTTTGGAGTTGAATTATTCGTGTATCAAGAGGAAGAATTGTTGGGTAAAAGTTATACCGCATTTGATGTTGTATCCAATTGTAATAAAGCGATTCGCTACGGTTTCTTAAGTGATTTTAGTACAGAGAGTGGCAGGGATTGCAAGGATATTAGTAATTTACGGAAATTTCATATTAATATGATTCAATATTATGATTGGTCATATCGCCACGACAACTTAGTTTCTGATCAAAGAATATATAAGGATATGATGGGGCGAGAAGTTGATTTAGAAATAGTAATGAAAAAAATCAATACCTGTAGAGCATTTGGAATGAAGTCGATTGGTTATGGTGCTATTTATGCTGCCTCAAAGAAGTTTTACGAAGAAAATAGAGAATACGCGCTCTACACTAGCGTGGGTGAACCTCTGATATTTATTAATATTTTTTATATCATGAACATCGCAAGAAATTGCAAATGGAGAGATCACATCATTGAGGAATACGCTAAGGCAATATCAAAAGTTGGATTTGATGGTATTCATATGGATACCTATGGATTTCCCAAAACAGCATATTCCTATCAAAAAGAGAATTTAATTAAATTGGAGGAAGAGTATCCTTACCTAATTGAGGATACAAAGAAAAGATTAAATGAGATTACACAGGATAATCATCTCATCTTTAATAATGTAGGTAATTGGCCGGTTAAAACAATTGCTCAATCCCCGCAGGACGCAATTTATATTGAAGTATGGGATCCTTATGTTACTTATAGTCATGTTAAGCAGATTATTCGGGATGCAAGGCGGGAATGTGAGGATAAGAAACCTGTAATATTAGCTGCTTATTTGAATCCATTTAAAACAGATCAGGAAGACCGTGCAGCTTATGCAGCCTTTTTATTAACGGCAGTAATAACGGTGAACGGTGCATATCATTTGCTGTTGGGTGAAGAAAATGCAGTTTTAACACAGGGATATTATGTAGATCATTCTATTATGAAAGCGTCAACCAGTGACAAAATGCGTACTTATTATGATTTTATTGTACAATATATGGAGTTGTTCTATGATACTACTCTTGTTGATGTAAGTATGACTCACATCGGGTGGGATAATACAGAGTATCTGTGTTTTCATGATCAGTGGAGTGTAGATGGAGAGGCAGGAAAAGTTTGGATTTCTGTGAGAGAGAATGACAATAGGAAATTGATTAGCTTGGTCAACCTTAGCGGAAATGATGACAATGAATGGAATCATGGAAAAGATAAACCCTTAGAACAGAAGGATTTTAGGCTACAGGTCCAAGTCGATAAAGAGATAAAGGGCATTTATTATATATCTCCGGATTTCTGCCAAGGGAAAGCTCAGGAATTAACCTATGAAGCAGTTAAGACTGACAGAGGCTGGGCTATTCAGTTTTCAGTACCGAAGCTTGAATTTTGGAGCAGTGTCTGGATGGATTTCTAAAAGTGCATTTTCATTCGTATTCAGAATTGGTCATTAAATAATTGAAAGGCATGGATTTTAACATGGAACAAAAACAATGGTGGAAAGAAGCGGTTGTATATCAGATATATCCTCGAAGTTTTAAGGATAGTAATGGTGATGGAATTGGAGACATACCAGGTATCATTGAAAAGCTGGATTACTTAAAATACTTAGGAATCGATATCATATGGATATCACCCATGTATCAATCACCTAATGATGATAATGGCTATGATATCAGTGATTATAAGGCTATCATGAATGATTTTGGAACTATGGGGGATTTTAATGATCTCTTAGAAAAAGCTCATGGCATGGGTATGAAAATCATTATGGACTTAGTAGTAAACCATACCTCCGATGAACATAAATGGTTTGTGGAGAGTAGAAAATCGAAAGATAATCCGTATAGGGATTTTTATATTTGGCGGGAAGGGAAAGCTGGGAAAACACCAAATAATTGGGGCTCCTGGTTTGGAGGGTCAGCCTGGAAATATGATAAGATAATAGAGATGTATTATCTCCATATATTTTCAGAAAAACAAGCAGATTTAAATTGGGATAATCCGAAAGTCAGAGATGAAATCTTTGATATGATGACGTGGTGGCTGGATAAAGGAATTGATGGTTTTCGAATGGATGTAATTAGTTTGATATCAAAAACACCAGAATTTCCAGATGGTGAAGTTAAGAGTGGATTGTACGGGGACTTAGCTCCCTATTGCATCCATGGACCACGGGTACATGAATATTTGCAGGAAATGAATCAACGTGTCCTATCAAAATACGATATTATGACGGTAGGAGAAGCAACCGGTGTTACACTTGAAGAAGCCGGAAAATACGCAGGTTATGATAGTGGTGAATTAAACACTGTATTTCAATTCGAGCATATGGAACTAGATGCAGGAGCATATGGAAAATGGAGTAATCATCGCTTCAAACTGACGGATTTAAAAGAGATAATGACGAAATGGCAGAAAGCCTTGGAAGGAAAGTGCTGGAACTGCTTATTTTGGAGTAATCATGATCAACCAAGAGCAGTATCCCGTTTTGGAAATGATAAAGAATATCGTGAATTATCTGCAAAAATGTTAGGTACCTGCCTGCATATGATGAGAGGAACTCCTTATATTTACCAAGGAGAAGAATTGGGTATGAACAATGCTAATTTTAAAACATTGGAGGAATATAGGGACATTGAATCTATCAATGCTTACGAAGAATATATTAATCAGCGGGGAATTGCACCTGAAATAATGATGGAGTACCTTGGGCATATCAGCAGAGACAATGCAAGGACTCCGATGCAGTGGGATAATAGTAAACATGCAGGTTTTACTTCCGGTACACCTTGGATTTCAGTTAATAAGAATTATGAATTTGTAAATGCCCAGAATCAAATAGAGGATAAAAATTCAGTCTATCATTACTATAAAAAATTAATTCAGCTTAGACATGAGAATGAAATAATCATATATGGAACTTATGAATTACTTTTGCCGGAAAATGAACAATTATATGTTTATACAAGAAAGCTTGAAGCAATATCTTTACTGGTTATATGCAATTTTACGAATGAAATTGTTAAATTTCAAATACCTGAATTATTCCCAAAATATAAGATTGAACTTTTAATTAGTAACTATCCGAATGATGAGAAAGAAAAAATACGTGCATTTGAAGCGAAAGTATACATGATAAACATATAGAAAGAGTGTAGATGATTATGTATTATGATAATCACGCCAGATATAGCGAAAGGTAACATAACAGTCATTAAGATGTCCTTGCTATAATATACCGTAAACGCTATAATACATAGTAAAGAACGTGTATAACAGGTGGTGAAATATTGACTGGTAAAAAGATTACTTCTATAGAAGTTAAAAAAATGAATAAAAACCGTATCTACAAGCTGATATATAATAGTAAGGAAATAGCAAGACAGGAGCTGGCTTCCAGGCTGTCCTTAAGCCTTCCTACGGTAAACCAGAACCTGAAGGAACTCACGGAAGAGGGTTTAATTGAATACGGCGGTAATTTTCAATCTACCGGCGGGAGGAAAGCACAGGTAATCACTCCTATTAATGACGCCAGAATTACCATAGGCATGGAAATCAGAAGGAATCATGTCAGTGTATTAGCAATAGATTTATACGGAACCGTATTAGACTATGAAAAGTATTTAAAAACTTTTTCGGAAGTGGATGAGTACAGCAGGTATCTGGGTTATCTTGTCAATAATATCATTGAACACAATCATTTTGAAAAAAGCAAAATCCTGGGAGCGGGAATTGCTGTTCCGGGGGTTTTTGACCAGGAAAAGGATTATATTATTAAAGCACCGCCTTTAGCGGCTAATATGTATCCGATTGTTAAACTAATACGGGCAATCAATTATCCCTGTATCGTTGACAACGATGCCAATGCCGGAGCTTTTACGGAATTATGGAATAATTCCAAGGGAGAGGACAAAGCCTATCTATCAGTTGGAAAAGGAGTTGGCGGCTGCATTATTAAGAAAGATGAGTTATATAAAGGACATCATCACAGAGCAGGAGAATTCGGACATATGACGATTTCACCAAATGGAAGACTGTGCAACTGCGGACAGAAAGGATGCCTGGAAGCTTATATTTCCACAGCCAGAATTTCAGATGACTTGGGATGCCAGATAGAAGACTTCTTTTCCGAACTCGTGGTGGGAAATAAAAAATATCTGAGAATATGGGATGAATATCTGGAATACCTGTGCATGGGAATAAATAATATTTATATGGTATATGACAGTGATGTAGTATTGGGAGGGGTTCTGGCCCAATATTTAGACCCTTATCTGGGGGATATAAGAAAACGGTTGGCAGACCGGAATTTTTTTGAAAAAAGCGGGGAATATTTTAAACTTACCCATTACCAAAGCAGGGCTACTGCAATTGGTGCAGCATTACAATTGGTTAATAAGTTCATTGAAGCAATATAAAATTATCAGGGTTCCAATTTTTTTTTGCTCTTTTCTTAAAACTATTGACATAGAAAAGAATATAAATTAGAATAATAATATACTTTTAGAAAAGCATTTGGTAAAAGTTTTATATTTTTTCAACAAGCCACCGTCTGTTTTTCAGTGCGGTGCTGTTTTATGGATATCTTAAGTCTTTGGGAATAGCATATTCCAGATGGTTAATAAAGGCTGAGGACATTTTCTGTCTATCATCAAGAAAATGGAGATATAATTTTATCAACAGCATCTAAAATATCAGTAAAAACAGGTTGTGAGAGTTTCCAGGAGTACTCATTTTAAGAAAGAAGGTAAAAGTATGGGGGTGCAGATTAAACACATAACAGAGGAAGACTTTGGAAAGTATGGACGCATATTAACTAAAGATTATGATTTAAATGATTTGCTGGATGTTATGAAAACAACGCCGATTCCAGATGGGGTCATTTATGAACCGTCTGTAGATGCATTAGAGAGTCTTCCTATTATGAAGACCTTCACGGACAGTGTATATGGCGGGCTGCCGATTCAGATTGGTTATTGCAATGGTCATAACCGTCTTCTGAATGCAGCTGAATATCACAGGTCTTCCGAAATTAACGTAGCTGCTACAGATTTAATCTTGTTAATTGGTATGCAACAGGATATTACGGCAGAATACACTTATTCCACGGATAAGATCGAAGCATTTTTAGTACCTGCCGGAACTATGATAGAAGTTTTTGCAACCACACTGCATTATGCACCTTGCGGAGTGGATGGTGAAGGCTTCCAGTGTGCTGTCGTATTGCCCAGGGATACGAATTTGGATCTTGAAGTAAAACCTATGGGGGCTAAGGAAGATTCCTTATTATTTGCAAGAAATAAGTGGTTGATTGCACATTCTGATGCCAAGATAGAAGGCGCATTTGTGGGTTTAACAGGAGAAAATATTTCGGTATTATAATAAAAACTTAATGGAGGATTATAAAATGAAAAATATGCCTGAATTAAAATTAGGTATTGTAGCAGTAAGCCGGGATTGTTTCCCAATGAGCTTATCAGTATCCAGAAGAGAAGCAGTAGTAAAAGAATTCACAGAAAAATATGGTGAGATTTTTGAATGTCCAACCTGTGTTGAAAATGAAATTCATATGAGAACTGCCTTAAGTGAAGTAAAAGAAGCAGGCTGTAATGCATTAGTAGTATATCTTGGTAACTTTGGACCGGAATCCGCAGAAACCTTATTAGCAAAGGAATTTGGAGGCCCGGTTATGTTTGTGGCAGCTTCAGAAGAAACCGGAGACAACTTAGTGGGTGGCCGTGGTGATGCATATTGCGGAATGTTAAATGCAAGCTATAACTTAAAACTTCGCAATATCAAAGCGTACATACCGGAATATCCGGTTGGGACTGCAAGTGAATGTGCAGATATGATTGGAGAATTCTTACCAATTGCCCGCGCTATAATTGGCTTAAATAATTTGAAAATTATTTCTTTCGGACCACGTCCACAGGATTTCTTAGCATGTAACGCACCAATTAAACAGCTTTATAATTTAGGTGTTGAAATTGAAGAGAATTCAGAACTTGACTTATTTGAAGCCTTTAATAAACATGCCGGGGACGCAAGGATTCCTGAAGTTGTTAAGAGTATGGAAGAAGAACTTGGCAAAGGTAATTTAAAACCTGAAATTTTACCCAAATTAGCACAATATGAAATAACTTTACTTGACTGGGTCCAAGCTCACAAAGGCTTCAGGGAATTTGTTGCGATTGCAGGTAAATGCTGGCCGGCATTCCAGACACAATTCGGATTTGTACCATGTTATGTTAACAGCCGTTTAACTGCAATGGGTATTCCGGTATCCTGTGAAGTTGATATTTATGGTGCGTTAAGTGAATTTATCGGAACTGTTATCAGTGAAGATGCAGTTACTTTATTAGATATTAACAATACAGTTCCTGCGGATATGTACACATCTGATATTAAAGGTAAATTTAATTATGCCCAGAAAGATACTTTCATGGGATTCCACTGCGGTAATACTGCATCTGGTAAATTATCCTTCTGTTCCATGAAATACCAGATGATTATGGCAAGAAGCCTTCCAGAAGAAGTAACACAAGGGACGTTAGAGGGAGATATTATACCTGGGGATATTACCTTCTTCCGTATACAAAGTACGGCAGATGCCAAATTAAGGGGATATATTGCACAAGGTGAGGTCCTTCCTGTAGCAACCCGTTCTTTTGGGGCAATCGGTGTATTCGCAATCCCTGAAATGGGAAGATTTTACCGCCACGTATTGGTGGAAGGAAATTATCCTCATCATGGGGCAGTTGCCTTCGGACATTTTGGTAAGACTATCTATGAAGTATTTAAATATGTAGGAGTTGAAGTAGAAGAAATTGGTTTTAATCAGCCCAAGGGAATGCTATACAAGACTGAAAATCCATTTGCATAAATCTTATAAATAGGTAATGTATTAAATAAGGGAAATTTAACATCTGGCCGTTCGAATAATATATTTTTAATAAGATGCCTTGAAGATTTTTTAAATCATTCAATGGCATCTTATTTCTTAAAAATAGTATGACTGTTATAAGCGGGCAGTGTGTAGAAATAAATGAATCGGGAGGAATACAGATGGAGGTACAATTTTTATATCCGGGGCATAAAACAAAGGCACTTACTTTTAGCTACGATGACGGGCAGATATATGACAGAAAGTTAGTAGATATATTTAATCATTACGGAATGAAAGGATCTTTCCATCTTAATTCAGGATTATTGGATCGGGAGGGTTATGTTACAAGTGATGAGATAAAAGGGTTATATAAAGGTCATGAAATTTCTTGTCATGGAGTTTTACATAATTACTTAAATCATTTACCCAAAGAATTATTAATGCATGAATTGTGGGAGGACCGCAGGCGTTTGGAAGAATTGTCTGAAAATATAATTATAGGAATGTCTTATGCTTACGGAGAATATTCAGATGAGGTAGTTAATTGTTTAAATCAGATTGGAATAAAATATGCAAGGACTGTTGAATCAAGCAGCCGGTTTAGTATACCTGCTGATTTTTTGAAATGGAAACCGACCTGTCATCACAACGACGATGTATTAAATAAAGCGAAAAAGTTTTTAGATGCTCCCGGATATATGAAATTATCATTGTTTTATATATGGGGGCACAGCTTCGAATTTGAAAGGGAAAACAAATGGGATATGATTGAGGAATTGTGTAAAATGGTATCTGATCAGGATGATATATGGTATACAACCAATATTGATTATTATAAATATATCATGGCAATGAAAAATATCGTATTTAGTATCAATCAGTCATATGTATATAATCCATCGGGTACGGCAGTTTGGTTTAAACAGGATGATAATATAGTTACGATACAGCCGGGTGAAACCAGAAAGCTGGAAGCAGGAATTAAAGCATAAACAAAATATTGATTTTTATGTAATCACAGGAAGATTTTGGAAAATAGATGAAATATCAAAGAATAGAAGGAAGTTACACATGAATTTAGATATTTGTATAGATATGGTATATAACGACGAAGATTTTTTGAAATCCATGGAAAAAGTCAGGTCTGCGGGAATGAAATCTTATGAGTTCTGGGGGTGGTGGAATAAGGATATGGATTCCATATTAGAAAAACAGAAGGAACTTAATATGAATTGCATTATTTTTTGTACGAAGCCTGTAACATTATTAGACTCTTTAAAAAGGGAGGAATTTATAGCAGGACTCAGGGAAAGTATCGCGATGGCAAAACGCTTTGGAGTAAAACTTCTGACCGCTCAGACAGGAAACCGGATTACTGACAAAACCTATGAAGAGCAATGGGATAGTTTAGCCGCAGGCTTAAAGGAATGTGCACCGGTCCTAAAGGAAAATGATATAACCTTATTAATTGAACCGTTAAATCTAACCGATCATCCCGGATATTTCTTAACAAGATCTAAAGAAGCCTTCCGGCTTGTGAAAGAGGTAGGAAGCGAAAATATCAAGATTTTATATGATGTTTATCATTTCCAGATTGCAGAGGGTGATCTGATTAAAACCATTTCGGACAACATTGCAGAAATAGGGCATTTTCACAGTGCAGGAAATCCAGGCAGGGGAAATATCACAGAGGGAGAAATAAATTATATGGAAGTATTACGTGCGATTTATCATTTGGGCTATACCGGTCATATTGGTTTTGAAGGCAAAATATCCGGAAATAAAGAAGAAGGCCTGAAAAAAGCGAAAACATTATTTGATAACAGCATAGAAGCATAAGTTTTGTTTGGCAAAAGCTTTTAAAGTATGGTTGTTTCGATGAAAAAAAGATAATTAATGTATTTTTTACAATTCCATAATCATAATAAAACTATATTTTATTATGATAGTCTTATACAATAAAAAACCATAAGATAGTTCATGCGATGAGATTAATTATAGTGAGTACTCTCGGAAACTAATTAAGGATTTGAAGATATTTTAGATGCTGTATAGAGGCTATGGACATTTTCTGTCTATCATATGTATGTTTTTACTTGCCTTTCCCTCGCTTCGTTCGGACGGTCTGCGTAAAAACATACATATGATATCACGAAAATGGAGATATAATAAATGTTAACGGCATTTAAAACATCAGTAAAAACAGGCTGCCAGAGTATTAGAGAGTACTCATGGTTTAATAGGAGGTACATAAAATGGAAATGTCCAGCTATGATACAAAATATTTAGATGAAATCGTAAATGAATTTAATATCATATCGAAAGAACTTCTAGCTTCAATAAGAAGTATGCTTGCGGTAATTGATGGAGTTTCATCTGCTACAGACGAAGCGGTCGACGCAAAATTGAATATAAATACACTGCATTCATAAAATATAATTTGTGAGGGCTTTTTCAGGCAAATCATTATATTTCATCTGCGCGTTTTGCACGTACCCGAATCAGATGCTGAAACATCTGTTTTTTATTTCCTGCTTTATTTTCTGAAAGAATTAATCCAATGAGTGTAAGAAGTATTCCAAAACCAGCCACCATAGTAAGCTTCTCGTGAAGTATTATAAATGAAGTAACAACGGTTATAACGGGAACTATGTAAATATAAATACTGCACTTAACTGCACCCAATAATTTAGCTGCCAGATTCCAGGTCACAAAACATAAGGCTGAGGCGCCAAAACCCAGGTACAAAATATTAAGTGAATTTATTGGTTTAAAAAGCTGTACCGGATTTATGTCTATTTTATAGAAAAATAATGCAGGCAGCATAAACAATAAACCATAAAAAAAGATTCTCCGGGTTGACGTAATAGTTGGATATCCTAATGTGCTGATTTTTTTTGAAAAGATTGAATATACACCCCATACTACTGCTGCAAATATGGCCAGGATATCGCCGAGGGGATTTAATTTTAAAACAGTACTTCCATTATAACTGATTAAGAAAATGCCCATCATCGCTGCTAAAAAGCCGATAAAAAATGTTGGTTTCAGCTTTTCCCCGTCCAAAAATATATGGGCAAATACAGCCGTAAAGATAGGGGCAATGGATACGACAATTCCTACATTAGAAGCAAATGTGTAGGTTAGCGCAATATTTTCTAATAAAAAATATAAAGTCACCCCACTTAAACCTGCACCGATAAATAAGAATTCATGTTTTTTGTCCATAATCCTTAGTTTATGGGGGGATAGTATAAAGAGTGTTAAATAACCGATGATAAATCGCATAAAAAGAATTTCAATTGGTGTGAAAGTTTTTAATAAAACCTTCGTTGATATAAAAGTTGTTCCCCAAATCAATACAGAAAATAAAGCACCCAGATGGCCTTTTATATCACTATTATGTAACATTTGCTTATCCATATAATTTTTCCTTTTAAAAGTTTAGTAATACTTATATAGTAAAACACCCCTGCTAAATATTAATATAATATCAGTAGGGGCGTGTTACTGATTATTCCGGTCTATTTAATAACTGCCTTTCCGCCCATATATGGCTGTAAAGCAGCAGGAATATTAACGGATCCGTCTGCATTTAAGTTGTTTTCAAGAAATGCAATTAACATTCTTGGAGGGGCAACTACAGTATTGTTTAAGGTGTGGGCAAAATATTTACCGCCTTCTCCAACTACACGTATTTTCAGACGGCGGGCCTGTGCATCACCTAAATTAGAGCAACTTCCGACTTCAAAGTACTTTTTCTGTCTGGGGGACCAGGCTTCCACATCGATTGACTTGACTTTTAAATCAGCCAGGTCACCGGAGCAGCATTCCAATGTTCTTACCGGAATATCCAGGGTACGGAATAAATCTACGGTGTTCTGCCATAATTTTTCAAACCAGAATTTACTTTCTTCCGGTTTACATACAACGATCATTTCCTGTTTTTCAAACTGATGAATCCGGTATACGCCTCTTTCTTCCAGTCCATGGGCACCCTTTTCTTTACGAAAGCACGGAGAATAGCTGGTTAAGGTTTGAGGTAAGCTGTTTTCCGGTAAAATAGTGTCAATAAATTTACCAATCATGGAATGTTCGCTGGTTCCGATTAAGTACAAATCTTCTCCTTCGATTTTATACATCATGGCGTCCATTTCCGCAAAGCTCATAACGCCGGTGACAACGTCGCTTCTTATCATAAAAGGCGGTATGCAGTATTTAAATCCGCGTTCAATCATAAAATCCCTGGCATATGAAATAACGGCAGAGTGTAGTCTTGCGATGTCACCCATTAAATAATAAAAACCGTTACCGGCTACTTTTCTGGCACTGTCCAGATCAATCCCTTCCAGTTTTTCCATGATTTCAGTATGATAAGGAATCTCAAAATCAGGAACAAAGGGATCGCCGTAACGCATAACTTCCACATTTTCGCTGTCATCTTTACCAATGGGTACGCTTGGATCAATGATATTAGGAAGGGTCATCATAATTTTTTTGATTTTTTCTTCCAGTTCACTTTCTTTTGCTTCTAATTGTGTTAAATGTTCTGTATCTAAAGTGATTTGTTTTTTTAATGCTTCAGCTTCTTCTTTCTTACCCTGGGCCATTAAGCCGCCGATTTGTTTTGAAACTTTATTCTTCTCAGAACGTAATGTATCCGCCTCTTGTTTTGCATTTCTGCTTTCTAAATCTAAAGCGATAACTTCATCTACCAGACCCAGCTTGTTATCCTGAAATTTATTTTTAATATTCTGTTTTATAATTTCAGGATTTTCCCTTACAAATTTTAAATCTAACATGATTTTCCTCCTTAATAATAAAAACGACTTATTTTCTCTGATTTAGCGGTTAAGGAGTCAAAAAAATCCTTCCACCGCATATTAAAATATGGGACGAAAGAATTCCGCGTTGCCACCCAAATTGTCAGCTCATAAGAACCAACCACTCGATAATAGTAGGATAAAGGGTACTAACCTTTCGGTTTATCACCGACAGCTCCAAAAGTGGAAAGATTTAGTCTTTCACCGATTCTCACCAACCACCGGCTCTCTGAAGAAATTTATAAATCATAGCTTTTATCAACACTGATTTTACTAATATTTTATTATTATATACTAATATATATAGTTTAACAAGTTTATTTTGCAAAGTTGAGAATAAATGTAACAGTTCAGCCTTCGGCTGAACTGCAACCATTTAATACTGATTTTTTCCATTTGATTTCCCTGGTATGATTAATAGAGTAGGTAAAGACCTGTACTAAGCCTCACCAATTGTTTTTTGTATAGCGGTAACAATTGTCCCAACCTCGGCGAGGGCACCTTTTCCTATATCACCACAGGCAAGAAGGGCTTCCTTTGGGTCTACGAATTGATAGCCATAGGACCGTAATTTTTCTATATTATTTTGAGTTACCGGATTTTCGTACATTGCCGTATTCATTGCAGGGCAGATAATGACAGGTTTATTCCGGATTGCCATAACGACAGTTGAAAGCATATCATCAGCAATCCCGGAGGCAAGTTTACCAATAATATTAGCTGTGGCAGGCGCAATTACACAGCAATCTGCCTTTTGGGCTAAAGAAATATGGCGGACATCCGGATAATAGATTTCTTCAAACATATCGGTATATACTTTATTTTTCGTCAGGGTCTGCAAGGTAAGGGGTGTTATAAATTTTGTCGCTGAAGTTGTCATAATAGTATGGACAAGGAGGTTACATTTCGTCAGCTGGTTTGCAATATCCGCAGCTTTATAAGCAGCTATACTGCCTGTGATACCTAAAATGATTTCTTTCATCTGATTTTCCTCCTTATTTCGGTAGTAACAGCTGCAATCGCAGCTGCAATTTCTGTTTTGGTAGTATAGCGTTTATAATTTTTACTTTCATCTATCAAATATCCAATATGTTGTTCCTTGGAAATATCACGCAAATCGTTCGCAAGAACGAATTTGCATTTGTTATCCTGCAATAGATGAAAAGCGGTATCAATCAATGTTTCCTGAGGTACATGGTCTAATAGTTTAAACCCCACAAGAATAGCTTTGGGAGCCAGGGTCTGGAATAGTGAAATGATTTTGGGGGTTCTTTCCATGTATAATATTAAGTCATCAATATTGGAACTGATCTTACCATCATCATTTAAGATCGTTTCTGGATTTTCTATTAAAGACCTCACCAAATCATCCCCCATTTGTATAGTATCTGCCTGCAGCAGGGGCAGACCGGATTGAACGGAGGCGGCAAGCATAGAAGCGGAGGTTATGGATTTTACACGATAATCGCTGACAGCCATGCTATGGATAATAATATCAATGGAATCAGTTGCAATTACTTTTTTAACCGCAGTACCAAGGTTAGCGGCCGTATCTGCCAAGATGATTTCTGTTTTGTCAGAAGGGGGGATAACCGCAGTTTTTCCACAGATATAATATATTTTTTCCGTATTAGATATTTTTGCAAATGCATTGGCAATCAGGCTGCCCAGCATTCCGGTAGAAGTATTTGTAATGCTTCTTACACTGTCAATCGGCTCGGTTGTACCACCTGCCGTAATAATAATATTCATGTGGCGCCTTTCTTTGACTGATATATGAAATTACAACCCTAAATATGAGAATCGTTTTATCAATCTTAACTAATTAATTTATCATAAATTCAATTGAAAGTAAATGCATTTTCCAAAGGTTCCTTATCTTTCACGTATAGCATGGTTACTATTCACAGCCGTTATCACGCGAAGCGTGTTACATTCACAGTTCTGCCCGCTTTTTAGCAGGACTGTGAATAGTAACATAGCATGTCCTCCTGCCGGCCGGCTAAAGTAAGTTATCTATTAAAATATCATATGGAAATATAATAGTTACAAATTTTTACCATTAATTTATATAAGGATAATCATTTTTTAACGTATTTAAGTTATTCTATATCAAATACATCATTGCATAGGACAATTATGAAAAGAGTACTCTGGAAACGAATAGTGGCAATTGTAAATATTTAAGATGCTGAATAATGTCATGAACATTTTCTGTCTATCATAGGTATGTTTATACTTGCCGGGCATTATCTAAAATATCAGTAAAAACAGGCTATGAGAGTTTCTGGAAATACCCGAAAATGAAAAGGAGGATAAAAATGTTAACAAGTGTAAATCGAAAAAGATTATCTTTACTTCTGGTATTTGTAATGATAATGACTACTGTGTTGTCTGCTGTTAATCCGGTTAAAGCCAAAGCTGCGGAACCAACAGCAAAAGATGAAATAGTAAATTTGCAATTTTCAGCTACAGCGGATTCTGCCAATGGCATTTTGCAGTTTCCGGATTCCCTGCCTTATAATAACAGCGGTCTTGGAGTTTCAATAGAAACGAATACGGATGGATATGCTTTTAATAATGGGAATAATGCTACAACTCTTCTGGCAACCAAGTGGAATGGGACAGTGGGAAAGTATTGGCAATTCGGATTTTCCCCAAAAGCTTATGAAAACTATACCATTTCTTTTATGCCGCGTTCATCGGGTACCGGTCCCAGGGACTTTAAATTGCAGTATAGTACAGATAACAATTTATGGTATGATGTAGAGAATTCAGAATATACCGTACAAAACAGCTATGCGGCTACAGTAACGGTTGATCTCCCTGCGACACTGTCAAACCTGGATACCCTGTATGTTAGGATGATAACTACAAGTCTGATATCGGCACGTGCCGGCACACAAAGTTATGCAGCGGATGATCCGGTACAATCCGGTGGGGTAAATAATATCGGGTCCATAGTACTTACCGGAACACCGCTTGAAGGTTATGTACCTGTAGAACCGGTAACCTCAAACTATGATACGGATTCGCTCGTTTCTGCGGTGGATGAGATTGAATTGTATTCCCCGACCGTTGTGACAGGCAGTGCAATTATAGTGACAGGGGGAGCAATTAACTTTTCAGTCAATGACAGTGGATATTATGCATACACCGGGCCATTTACCCTGGCTGATTATGGTGCCGATGAGGAGAATACAGATTTTACCATTGATACTTATGCGGAATTAAACGGGATAAAAAGTACCCACACCACTTTCCATTATTATACGGAAGAACAGGATGATAATCCTCCGGTGACAGTTACGGATCCAATCAGTGATGAGATGATAACGGAGGCAGGTGCTTCTGCCATTGACGATATCTATGGCATGTCATTAGGCGGTACGGCAACGGTTATGGGACAAGTCGCTTATAAATATGGAAATGTTTATAACGGTGCAAACAGTATGAATACCATAATATTACAGGATGTAATTGATGGACAGATAATGGGGCTTCAAATATATGATACTGCCAATAGCTATACAGTAGGTGATATAGTAACGGTAACCGGCACGGTAGGTGAATATGGCACGGTCCGTCAGTTAACCGCTGTTACAGCCGTCGATAAAATTGATATGACGGAACCTTTTAAGCCACAGGAGTTAACCATTGCACAGCTGCTGGCAGGAGGAGATCAGTATTTATCGGAATATGTCCTGATTAAAAACGCTGCCTTAGGTACTTATAACAGTGGAGGCAATACGACAATTACTGATGCAACGGGTACCATTTCCCTTTATAAAGGTGCTTTATTACCTGAAGGAACTGAGTCAGGGGATACAGTTAACTTGTTGGCAGCCTGGTCAAAATATAATAGCAGTTACCAGTTGCGTAACGGTGTATCAACGGATTACATTGCCTTAAGTTCTGACGGTACCACCGTGGATACTTCCATTGTACTTCCCATGGCTTCCTGGGCAGGTACGGGGCAGATTACAAGCCCTGTTGTTTATGCAGATAAATATGCGGCTAATGATTATCTGGATACTTCCGCTAATTTAACACATTCCTCAGGAATGGTACCCCAGATAACCACCGGCAGCAGTCCGGATTTATCCTATTATTTAGGGACAAAAGGAAGTACGGAAGGCACTTATTATCAGCTTGAATCAGATTCTGAATTATATGGCAATATCCAGTTAGGTTATGCCATGAGAGGTTCCAATACCGGACCTAAGAATTTTAAGATTTTATACAGTACGGACGGAAGCAATTGGGAAGCGGCAACCGCAGGAAATCTGTCCATAGCGGCAGCAAGTACGACACAAAATTTTTTAGTAACCCTGCCTCCTGCTGCGGATAATGCGGAAAAATTATATATCCGTATACAAGTGGCAGATAGTGTTTCCATTAATAACGGAGCCATTGGTTCCAGCGGCACCAACTATTTAAGTGACATAAAAATTACCGGAAGTCCGGTTGTGTCAGATAATATTACAGGTTATCCGGTTATTACACCGGACGCAGGGGAAGTCCATCTTGGCGAAGAGATTACCATGACTTCATCAACTGCCGGTGCAACGATACACTATTCATTTGACGGTTTAACCTATCATATTTATGATAACAATAATAAACCGGTATTTACCGAACTTCCGGCAACGGTTACGGCTTATGCGGCGAAGGCCGGATTAGCAGACAGTTTACTCATTACCTATGGATATACCCAGGCCCAGGCAGCACCGGTAAAAGCAAATCCAAACGGCGGTGCAAGAACCGCAGGTACACAAGTTACTTTAACCTGTGCCACACAAGGGGCAGACATAGAATATTCCCTTGACAGCGGGGTGACCTGGACCCCTTATGATGATGAAAATAAGATAATCCTGGAAACATTTCCCGTAACTATCATGGCAAAAGCTGTTTTGTCCGGCTATAAAGACAGCGAAATCAGCGAGTTTAACTATACCTTAAGGGAAAATGAAAACTATAATATTTACTTCGGACAGCTCCACTCCCACACAGATTATTCCGATGGTGCAGGCACCTGTGACCAGGCCTTTGACTATGCAAAGAATACGGCAAAACAGATTGACTTCTTAGCTGTTACGGATCATTCTAATTCATTTGACAATGCGGATAATGCGACATTAGCAGATGGAAGTGTCAGTGAAGAATGGAAGGAAGGTCATACTTTAGCAGATCAATATACAGATAATACCTTTGTCGGGCTTTATGGTTTTGAGATGACCTGGTCTAATGGTTTAGGTCATATCAATACTTTTGATACTCCTGGATTCCAAAGCCGTACCCAGTCGGACTATACCACTTATTCAACGGCCTTAAACAATTACTATACCACCTTAAAAACTGAAACGGAATCCATCAGCCAGTTTAACCATCCTGGAACTACTTTTGGTGATTTCAGTGATTTTGACCATTATGACGAGGATATTGACAGCTTAATTACCCTGATTGAGGTTGGCAACGGGGAAGGTGCTATCGGAAGTTCCGGTTATTTCCCTTCTTATGAGTATTATACCCGGGCACTGGATAAAGGCTGGCATGTAGCCCCAACCAATAATCAGGATAATCATAAAGGCTACTGGGGGGATTCCAATACAGCCAGGACAGTTATATTAGCTGATAGTTTAACCAGGGATAATATTTATGATGCAATCAGAAACATGAGGACGTATGCTACGGAAGATAATGACCTTGAAATCACTTATACCTTAAACAATGAAGTCATGGGTACTATCCTGGATGAAAAACCGGACTCGGCAGATATTGAAGTTAAGTTAAAGGATCCAACCGATTCTTCCATCGGCAAGGTAGAAGTTATTGTAAACGGCGGCTTAAGTGTAGCTCAAAAAACAGTGGATACCAATGAAGCTACGGTAGATTTTAACTTGCCTCCTGACTATTCTTATTACTACATCAGGGTAACACAACCGGATAAAAACATTGCGGTAACAGCTCCGGTATGGGTAGGTAAAGTAGAATCCGTGGGAATATCAAAAATCAGTACATCAGCAGTTCTTCCGGTAAAAGGAGAGGCACTTGATATTAATACGGAACTTTATAATAATGAAAAAGACGATCTGCAGATTGACTCCATTGAATATTCCATTGATGGTGAATTAATTCATAAGGTGGATTTAGACAGTGCGGGATTTACCAGTTTAAAAGCCTATACTGCTAAAACTTACAGCTTTCATTATACTTATAACAATGTCGGAAATGTTAATATTGACGTGACTATAAAAGGAAGCTTAGATGGTGCGGCGAAGGTATATAAGGGGGTACTTCAATTAGATTATGTGGATCCAAGTATGGTAACCCATGTGGTTGTGGACGGAACCCATTATAATGATTATGTTACCGGTTACTATGGTGCTAATATGGGTAATTTCACTGAGATAGCAGCAGGGGAAAATATCAAAGTAGATATTGTGAAAGATAAAATTACACCGGAAATTTTATCGGACTGCGACCTGCTTATCATATCGGCACCCGCCAAAAAATCAGGCACAGCCAATGCAGGAGCTTATACAGTTTCGCATTTTGAGGATGAATTTATAGATATGGTAAAAGACTATACCGGCCGCGGCGGTACCGTAATCATTTGTGGCCTGGCTGATTATCAGGATAGTGCAGATGTGCAGACAACAACGGAAATCAACAAGCTGCTGGCAGCTATCGGTGCCACCACCAGGCTTAACAGTGATGAAGCTGTGGATGATACGGATAACGGCGGTCAGGCATATCGTTTATACTTAACGGATTATAATACTGCCTCCGTCTACACCAATGGCGTGGTATCCGGTCAGCAATACAGTGCCTACAGCGGCTGTACCCTGCTAATGGATGATGCGGCGGTTAATACAGGTACTGCGGAATATCTTGTGAAAGGCCATCCGACCACTTATTCCATTGACAGTAAGACCTTTGATAACAATTATACACCGGTAAACCAGGGTGATGCTGTGATGCTTGCAAGGGAACAGCTTGCAAGCGGCAGTAATGTATTTATTGCAGGTACTGTTTTCATGTCAGATTTTGAAGTAAAGGTAGAAATGGATAATATTTGGGATTTGCCTTACATAAATAAAAGTATTATCGTAAATATATTGGATTCGGTTAAGAAACATATTGACGTTACGCCAATAGCTGATGTCCGTACCGGTAATACCGGTGACATCTACAGTGTGGAAGGTACTGTTACGGCAGGTACCATTGCTGATAATGCATTTTTTGATACGATTTATGTTCAGGATGCAACAGGCGGAATCAATATTTTCCCAATTAATGAAGGCATAATTGAAGTCGGACAGAAAGTAAAGGTTACGGGTTATCTGGATCAATACCTTGGAGATATGGAATTACGGGTTATTAACGCAGTGGTAACAGATACGGTAAAGAATCCAATTCAGCCGGAGGCATTAACAACAGAACAATCCATGGATTACGCCGTAAATGGGGGTAAGCTTGTAAAAGTACAAGGTAAGGTTACGGATGTAGTCCAGAAGAACGGCATTGTAGAAACTATTAAGGTAAAAGACGCCAGTGGGATAGAAGCAAGAATCTTTATCGACGGCTATATCCGGTATTCCGACAGTACCAGTAAAGCGCTTGAAGATATTGCGGTAAAAGGCAATGAAATCAGTGCGGTCGGCCTGGTATCCTATGATACGGAAGGAGAAAGACTCAGGGTTCGTGACCGTTCGGAAATTATATTGGTTAAGAATGGCGGTTCCGGAGATAACGGAGATAATGGTGATGACGGAGATAACGAAAATAATGGAGATAATGGTGATAATAATTCCGGTGGTAACAGCGGCAATCATTCCGGTAATAGTAATTCCGGCAGCCATGGGTCTTCAAACAATACAACCAGTGTAGTAGTAGATAGGGATACCAATACCAGCATAACGACTACGGTAACCCGTACTACAGATTCCGATGGAAATGCAGTTATAACTACCATAAGGTTATCTGCTGACCTGACAACAGGCAGTCCCAAAGAAACAGTGACGGAGACGGTCATAACGGACCGTGCTACGGGAACCACGGTAACTTCTACCCTGGTAAAAGATAACATAGGAAGTGTGACTAAGGCAGATGCAGTTGTAAATCTTTCAACGAATGAGATAACGGCAGCTGATGGTACGGCTACAGTAAATGCAGGCCTGTTTGCAAATGCACTGACTGCGGTGGCAACTGGTACAACGGAAAATATACCGCTTGCAGTAACCGTAAATTTACCTGCGGATATTATTAATAAACAAATAATAAAGAAAGAAATTGACCGGGTAGATTTGAATTTTAACATTCCGTCGGTTCTGTCGGGAAATAATAAAGTCATATTCAGCCAGATAATTGCTCCTGCGGCAGTTATCCAGGCAGCAAAAGAGCAGCAGAAGGATATTAAAATAGCAATATATGAAAATGGCTCGGAAGTTTACTCCTGGAGTTTTAACGGTAATACCTTACATACTTCAGCCAGGGAAGTTACTGATGTTAATATGGCACTTACAGTATTACCGATCAGTAAAGCAGCACCGGTTAATAATCTGATAAGGTCCCATGTAACGGATGAGGTAAGGGACCTGGGAGTTGTACTTAACTTTAAGCATAGCGGAATATTACCGGATACTGCAATAGTAAAGGTATATGTCGGAAATCAAAAAGGGATGGAATCCGGTAAAAAAGCATATGTTTATTACTATGATGCTCCTACAGATGCAGGTGTACAGACAGAAAAGAAGCCACATCTTGATGAAGGAAGGAAAGTAGAAGTAGCGGTTGATGATAAAGGCTATATTAAGATTGAAATCATGCATTGTTCCAGTTATGTCATATTGCCTGGTAAGCCGGATTCCCGGATTGTTGCAACTTTATTTGAGCAGATTAATGTTCCGGCAAGTAAAACAATCTATATGGGTAAATCCCAAATGATAGGGCTTCAATTACCACTTGAGGCAGAGGGTGCGGCCATTACTTATACATCCAGTCAGAAATCAGTGGCGGCCGTTTATAAATCAGGTAATATCAGTCCAAAAAAGGCAGGAACAGCTACAATAACCACAAAAATAACCATAAACGGTGTAACGAAGAGTTTTAAGACGAAGGTTACCGTAAAAGAGTACCCTAAAAGTCAAAGGAATTAACGGAAAGTCTAAAGTTATTGTCAGCAGATAAATAAGTTTTATAGGACTGCCCCGGGAGTGTTCCATTTATTGGCCACTCCCATTGTCCGTAAAAATATAAGGGCATAAAACTCCTTTGATGGCTGAAAGGAATAAAGAAAAGATGATTAACTGCCTTAATAAAATGAAGAAAAAATTGGGGAAGGATACCTGGATAATGATAAGAAATCAGAAAAAGTTATGGAGAAAAAGAAAGTGGGATAAAACTTCAACAGTTAAGTTAATAACCTTATGTGCAGCAATCATCATAATTATTGCCGGTATGCGTTTAATTGATATCACCGGGTTACAAAACGGGGAAGAAAGTATTCAGTATTACCCGGCAAAAGTCCTTCAGGTAATAGAAGATTCTACTATGGTTGATACAGCGACGGAAGGAGTAAGAAGGGGTTCACAGGTAATTAAGATTGAAATTACGGCAGGACCTTATAAAGGAAAAACCGTAACCATTGATAATTATATAAGTGCACTTTTTAATATTTACACCAGGGAGGGTACGAGAATAATAGTCCGTTCTACTGTTTATGAAGATGGACCGGAATTTTCCGTATATAATTATGACAGGACACCCATTCTTTATGGTTTTGTTATTTTATTCATGGTATCACTCTGCGTAATCGGTGGGAAAAAGGGATTTATGTCCTTATTAAGCCTTGGAATAACGCTTATTGTTGTAATTAAACTTTCACTTCCCCTTTTAATAAAGGGGTACCCGGCTATTATAACTACAATTGCAATTATAATTTTTTCAACTGTAGTAAATTTTATTTTAATAGATGGTATCAATGTGAAGACTGTTTCCGCTGCGATAGGAACCATTGCAGGGGTAATTTTATCCGGGGGGTTAGCTTATATTGCGGGGTATTTCGGTCATGTGACAGGGTTTCAGATGGAGGAGGCAGAATCCTTGCTGCTGATCGCCGGGGATAGCGGGTTAAAGATTAAAAATATTCTTATCAGCGGAATTTTAATTGCTTCCTTAGGAGCCGTAATGGATGTGGCAATGAGTATTGCGTCTTCTATCCATGAACTGCACCAGGTAAAACCCTCCCTAAGCGCTAAGGAGTTATTCCGCTCAGGAATGAACATCGGCAGAGATGCTATGGGAACCATGGCAAATACGTTAATTTTGGCCTTTACCGGTTCCTCTTTAAATTTACTGCTTATGATTTATTCCTATGGTATTCCATATTCCCAATTAATCAACACGGATATTATAGCCATTGAAATTATCCGGGGAATAGCCGGCAGTATAGGGATAGTCCTGACAGTTCCTATCATTGCCTATGTGAGTTCAAGGATTGAAAAAAAGTTTATTATATCGGAAAAGGTTATTAGCGGTGGAAAATTAAAGTAAAATCAATGCATACAATTCATTTCATGGCGCATGGCATTAAATAAGCCGGAGTATAAGAAAAAGGGGTTTTAAATATTTTGCAGGGTCTCATTCAAACTGCCTGTCCGGTAACCCTTTAAGTCCAAAGCAGTATAGGAAAAACCTATTTTCTTAAAGCTTTCACTGATACGCTGTATGAAATCAACATCAAAAAACTTTTGGATTTCAGCCGGAGATACTTCAATTCTTGCAATATCCCCGTGATGCCTTACACGAACCTGTCTGAAGCCTTCATCCAGTAAAAGCTGTTCTGCTTTATCAACCATTTCAAGCTTTTCCCTGGTTATTTTCTGTCCATAAGGAAATCTGGAAGATAAACAGGCAAAGGATTGTTTATTCCAGGTAGGAAGACCGGATTCTTTTGATAAAATGCGAATCTCTTCCTTTGTTAATTCTGCTGTTCTTAAAGGACTCACTACGCCATGTTCCGAGATTGCTTTAAGCCCTGGACGATAATCACTTAAGTCGTCGTGGTTAGAGCCTTCCGCTACATGCAATATACCGTGTTGGTATGCAATACCGCTGATTTTTTCAAACAATTCGTTTTTGCACAGATAACAGCGGTTAACCGGATTATCGGAGAAACCATCTACTTCCAGTTCCTCCGATATTATTATTTCATGGGGAATACCATGTTTTTCTGTAAATTCTTTCGCTTCTCTATATTCTCTTTCCGGATAGGTAGAGGAACGGGCTGTTACCGCAAGGACATTTGTCCCTAAAACATCATAAGCTGTTTTTAAGAGGAAGGTAGAATCCACACCACCTGAAAAAGCGACAGCAACACGTTCTAAGTTCCTTAAATTTTCTTTTAATAAATCATATTTCTCATATATGTCCATTAAATCCATCCTTCTTTCTAATCATGGAGACTAATTAAATTGCAAAATAAATAATCATAGTAATTCTATATGAAAAATAATATAACAAATCAGTTGTTCTGTCAATATATAAATGGAAATGTATAATATAATAAGTAGTTCCGAAGAGTGGTTGAAACGAAAAAGCCTTAGATATTGTCGGGATTCAAGGATTTATTTTTATAAACCAAATCATCCCGTTTTTCAAATCCCTGTGTTTTCCAAAATTCATTTCCTATTGTATTATCTTTATAAACCACTAAAGCTACTTTATTAATCCCTTCCTTTTGGAGTACATCTGTTGCTTTATTAACTAACAGCGTAGCGATTCCATGCTTACGATATAATTCATTAACTGCAGTATGGTATATGTAACCTCTTCTGCCATCATGGCCGCATAGAATCACACCTACAATTTTATTATCGATCAATGCCACAAAATTAGTGTTAGGGTTTCTTTTTAGAAAATTATTAATTCCATCTTTAGAATCATCTAAACTACGCATACCTATTCCCTGTGAATTGAGCCATAATTGATATACCTCATCATAATCCTTAATATTCATGTGTCTTATGTCCAATTTTTATTCCTCCTTTTAATATTCTTTTACGCAGACCGTGTTCCCAGCCAAAACTCAGTATCTAAAATATCTTCAAAAACCTCATTTAGTTTCCGGGTGTACTCTAAACAAATAGTATAATTATATAATACCATTAAATGTATTAAAATACAATTAAAATATATATTTATGCAATTTATTTTTTTGAAGTACGCTAAGAAACTAATTTCAAGAATTTGTAAGCAAAAGCATCATGAATGGATGAATAAATCTACTATAATAATAGAGTGCCCTCGGAAACTAATTAAGGTTTATAAGATATTTTAGATGCTATATAGAGGTTATGGACTAGGAGGACATAAGAGTTTAAGAAAAAGCACTTTCATTCAGAAAGAGCCCGTGAGACGGCTGCTTTCATCAGATTTTGTGATGGCGCAAAGCACCATAATGGAGGTAAAGATGACTGATTTAAAGTCCGTAAAAGCCAAACCGGCCTGATTGCACAATACGGTAATCCTGAACCGGTTTTGGAAAAAGTGGAAAATGGCAGTAAGAGAGAGCCAGGATACTTGCACCTGGAGAAGTAATAAATTTTAAAAATCGAAAAGAAATTTATGTATAATTATGTACTTTTCTTTTTATGATCTTGCGAATGCAATGTGGATTAAGCGGTAAGGATATTACGAATTAACCCACATACTTACGCAAGAAAAAGTTATAATTTTTTGACTATCCAGTACTCCACGGTAACGGTAACTTTGTGGAGTTTGCAGGAGTAGAAAGATTAAAATTGACTGTTTGGCTTAGAAATATCTTTCAAGGTTTCTTCTGCATTGTCTGAAAGTTTAGGTTCCAGTGAGATGTCGCCTAAAGCAACAATCCCGACTAAACTATTATTTTCAACGATTGGAAGTCGGCGGATTTGTTTGTCGCTCATAATTCTGGCAGCATCATTTACATTCATTTCCGGACTTCCAACGGCTGGATGCGAGGTCATGATATCCCTGACTTTCTGATTCTTTATATCTTGACCGGATGCAACCGATCTTAATGTGATATCCCTATCCGTAACAATACCAACTATTTTATCCTGGCTGCAAACCGGTATTGAACCTACATCATGTTGTTTCATTAATTGTGCGGCTCTTTCAATAGAATCCTCCGCACTTACACTTGCAATATCTTTTGACATTATATCTCTGACTTTCATATGATTCACCTCCTTTTCTTATGTTGCCCACCTAAAATGTTTTTTATTATCAAATTTATGAAACCTATTAAATTATTAGATGGTAAATGATAAAAGATTATGAAAGTTGGTTAAATTGATGAAAATAAAAATTATGAACATTTATGGATAAAAATAGGTTAGCATTATCATATATATGGATAAGTTAAGCTTTCTAATGTAGTATTTTATATAGTTATCCATAACTTATTGACTTGTAATAATTTTACGTATATGCTTAACTTTACATGTAAGAAATTTATAAATTAAAATTCTGATTAAAAGGCGGTATATAAATGAAAAATATTAAAATAGCAGCACCCTTATATATCCTAAGGGAGGAATGTGAAGAAAATCTTTTTTCTGTATTGGAAAAATTAAAAGATTTAGGCTTTGAAGGTATTGAGTTTTTGGGCTTTTTCGGTAAAGCCCCAAAGGATATATATGAAAAGCTGAAACAACTTAAGCTGGAAGCGGTAGGAAATCATGTGGATTATTACGAATTTATGAAAGATATAGATGTTACAATAGCAATGCATAAAGAAATCGGCTGTAGCTTTATCACCATCAATGGTTTGCCGAAAGAAAAATTTACCGATAATAATCTGGTTACCCAATACCTTGAGGATGTGAACCAGATTGGAAAACGCTGCCGTGAAAATGGAATTACACTTTTGTATCATAATCATGACCGTGAATTAACTTTTAAAACAGAAGATAAATACTTTTTGGAAATCATATTAGATCATATTCCGGCTGAGAATCTATCTTTTGAACCGGATTTAGGCTGGATGGCAATTGGCGGTGCAAAACCGGAATATTTTCTGGACAAATATAAGGAACGCTGTCCTATTATACATCTGAAAGACTTTTATGCAGTGGATATTGCTAAAATAGGAAATGTATTTGAACTTAATTCCTTGAAAGGGGATAAAGAACATAGCTTTTTTGAATTCAGGCCTGTAGGATATGGGGTTGCAAATATACCTGCGCTGATGAAGCGGATTAGGGCGTGCAGTCCAAAATGGGTATTGGCAGACCATGACCTGGCTTACGGGAGGGATAATTATTATGATCTAAAGATAAGTTTGGATTATATTAAGAATCTGTTTATGATACAAGAAACCTTATAGGAATAAAAAAACGAAAGTGAAGGTATTATTTACGATGGTTGATAAAGCTTTTTATAAGCGTTTATTTATTCTTGCCGTACCAATCGCTTTACAAAATGTCATAACATATTCGGTCGGTTTAACGGATAATCTAATGGTTGGGTCTTTAGGGGAAGTGTCGATATCCGGGGTTTATCTATGTAATCAGATACAGATTATTTTACAGATGTTAGTCACTGGAATTGGAGCGGCACTCATTGTGTTAGGGGCTCAATATTGGGGAAAAAATGATAAAGACAGCGTTAAAAGCATTATAGGAATTGCTTTAAAAATTGCAGCTGCCTGTGCCATTGTATTTTTTGTCCTGGTATATTTTTTCACCAGTCAATTTCTTGGGCTGTTTACAGAGGATGGGCAGATAATCAGGGAAGCAGGCCAATATGCACGAGTCATTTGCTTTACCTATTTATTATTCTGTATCAGTAACGTTTTAAACGCTTCCTTGCGATGCATCGGTACGGTTAAGGTTGGTTTGTATCTTACTATTGTTTCCTTTTTCTTAAATGTAACATTAAATTGGATATTTATATTTGGAAACTTAGGTGCACCGGCAATGGGTATAAAGGGTGCAGCAGTCGCAACACTTATATCCAGAATTGTGGAGTTTTGCTGTTTTATTCTATACATAAGGTTTAAGGATACAAAATTAATAATGCATTTCTCAGATATTTTACATACTAACTTAGTATTAATGAAAGATTTCTTTAAATATGGATTTCCGGTTATTATGGGAGATGTGCTATGGGGAATTAATTTAGCTGTACAGGGTGGAATTGTTGGCAGACTTGGATCAGACTCTATCGCTGCGGTCAGTATTGCAAATATTGTATTTTCTGTTATCAGTGTCGGAGTTTATGGGATTGCCAGTGCGTCAGCAGTCATCGTCGGTAATGCAGCAGGTGAAGGTGATATAAATAAAATTAAGGCGTACTCGAAGAAGCTTCAGATTGTTTTCCTGGCAGGCGGAGTCTTTACTGCTGTCATTTTGTTTGTAATAAAAGACTATGTATTGCTTTTATATAATGTATCAGATGAAACCATTCATATTGCCAGGAACTTAATGACGGTACTATCCATAACAGTTATCGGCACAGCTTATCAGATGTCTACCCTGACTGGGATAGTAAGGGCCGGGGGAGCAACACACTTTGTATTGATAAATGATATTATATTTGTATGGGTAATTGTAATCCCCCTTTCACTTGTCATGGCATTTGTGGTAGGAGCGCCTACCTGGGTAGTATTTTTATGTTTAAAATGCGATCAGATTCTTAAATGTGCAGTTGCCGTAGTAAAAGTTAACCGTTACGACTGGATTAAGAAACTGACAAAAGAGTTCAGTACATAATCGGTTTAAGTGAAAGTAAGTCCCTGTTGTATATGTGGGTTATCAGTAATAAAATATTCTATTTCTTAAAATATACAGCAGGGTTATTACTTAAAACAATTTGCCAGTTATCAGTTTACGCTGTTTCTAATAAGGATAATTTTTAATATCGTATTTTTCAATGGGTTCCGGCCCACGCATTACGGTTCTTTTTATTTCCAGTCCTCCTTTTTCGTCGGAACGTATTCTCCAGTCCACCATTAATATTTTACCGCCAATAATTTCAATGCCGGTTATACCCTTTGTATGAATACTGCAGCCTGTATTAAAGTAAGGAAGTTCTCTGCATTTGGGAAATCTGGGTCTGTGGGTATGACCGCAAATAAGCATTCTTTTGTGCTTTCGTATCCACCTTTTATATGTTTTTTCAATCTTATGTCTTTTATATAGATTCCTTGCAGGGCTTGCCGGGTTATGAAAACCGACAACATGAAGATAACGCCAGAAGTAACGTAACATAAACATAGAAATCACCCATAGCTGATCATTCATAAGATCACCCTGATGTCCATGGACGATGAAGATTTCCTGTTTTGTTGCTTTATTTTTGAGTACCATAGCTTCATAAGGAAGAATTCCTTTAAAGAGATCCTGTTCATTCTGATTATATTCATCATAATACTTATAATAATTTCTCTTAACATAATATTTATTCTTTAGATAAATATTATGATTACCATATAGGATACGCAGTCTATCATCATCAGAAAATTTTTTAAGACCTAAAAAAACATCGCTGTGCGCTAGGCGGATCACTTTAAAATCCGGATATTCCCAAAGCTCATCCCCGTCCCCAACTTCAACATAAATATATTTATTGTGATTATAATATTCAAGAGCACGTAAGAAAACGATTTGATTTCTGGCAAATTCATCGGATACACTATCATCTCCCCTATGAGAGTCGCTAAAGAATACATACTTTGAATTATCATCAAAGTATTCAACTTTTGCCTTCTTGTAAGCTCCGGTTAATCTTTTATCCGTAAACATACAGATCACCCCGCAAATTTTATTATCCATCTTAACTCCCATGGCGCGCAACGGCGCGCGTATAAATCAAGATGGTGAAAATAATGCTTTACCTATTTTCATTTACATTTTACCATGACTGATAAAGATATAGGTTATTCAGGTAATATACCCAGATTTTACTACTCTTATGTAATCTGACATATTGTAAAATTAAAACATATTTTACTTGTTGATATTATGGAATAAATTTGATACTCTAATTCCGTAGCAGAAAAATGATAATGATTTGAGTACTCTCGGAAACTGACCAGGGTTATTGGAGATGGAGATAACATGCTATCGGCAGTAATTAAAATATGAGTAAAATCAGCAAGCAGCGTTTCCGGGACTACCCGATTTATTTAAGGAGATTAATTTGAGAAAGTTAAAAAAATTTTATATAGAAATTACCAATGTGTGTAATCTGGCCTGTAGTTTTTGTCCTGAAACAAAACGAAAGGCTGAGTTTATGAGTATAGAAACCTTTTGTAAAATATTAGATCAGATAAAACCATATACAGAGCATCTGTATTTTCATGTTAAAGGAGAACCGCTGCTTCATCCGAAGCTGGACCAGTTTCTGGATATTTGTTATGATAAGGGTTTTAAAGTTAACATTACAACCAATGGAACCCTCATTAGCCAGGTAAAAGATAAGTTAATGAATAAACCGGCATTAAGGCAGATTAACTTTTCACTTCACAGTTTTGATGGAAATGAAGTACCGGATAAAAGGACAGGAGACGGTGAAAATGCCTGCTATGATGGAAAAGAAGATTATATGAAAAATATAATTTCCTTTATAAAGGAAGCCGGTTTAATAACGGATGTTATAATAGGCTTAAGGCTTTGGAATTTAACAAAAGACAATGCAGTTAATCGTTTGGACAATAAGAACCGGATCCTATTGGAAATGATAGAGAAGGAATTTAATTTAACGGAACCGATACAGGAAATGGTTTCTTCTGTCAGGGGCATTAAAATCAGAGACAGAATATTTCTAAATCAGGATCATGAATTTAAATGGCCGGATTTAAATAAAATAGAAGACGATGGCAGGGGATTTTGCCATGCGCTTAGAAATCAGGCAGCTATTCTGGTGAATGGCACCGTTGTACCTTGCTGCCTTGATGGAGAGGGTATCCTGAAACTGGGAAATATACATGATATGCATTTTTCTGAAATTTTAATGAATGAAAGGGCGGATAACATTTATAATGGTTTTTCAAAAAGAGAAGCAGTTGAGGAACTATGCAGAAAGTGTGGATATCGGAAAAAATTTGGGAAAGATAATTAGCATAAATATATTTTGCCGGCAAAAGCCCAATTTTATTCGGATTTTAATTACTTAAATAAACCAGGACCCAAACCGGATATTATTGGATACTTTATATAATAACTTACAAAAATAGTGTAATTAGTAGAATGAAATTAAGAAATATTAAAGAGCCGCACTTAAATGATAGGTCACAATGTATTAGTACAACGTATTTAAATTAACTGACCAGTTATTTAGAATACGTTGTACTAGTACTGCCTTGCGTAAATAACACTTAATTCAGCATCTGATATTAAGCATTATTTATGCAAGGTAGTACTAGTTGTAAAGTTTACCAGATTTTAAGAACGGGATCAACTTGTTTGGATATTATGGTAACTTATTACCTGCTGCCCTGTAAATTTCATACCACTCCTGTCTTGTTAATTCTACATCGGAGGCTTTACAAATATCTTTCAGACGATTGGCATTGGTAGTACCTACGATAGTCTGAATCTTAGCAGGATGTCTTAATATCCAGGCTACAGCAATGGCTGAATTGGGTACGCCCTTCGCGCCTGCAAGCTCATCTATTTTCTGGTTCAGTTCAGGGAATTTATCGTTATTTAAGAAAACTCCTTCAAAGAATCCATATTGGAAAGGAGACCAGGCCTGTATGGTTATATTCTTTAACCGGCAATAATCAAGGATACTTCCATCTCTAACGATAGAACTGTCAATTTTCATGTTTACATTGAGTCCGGCATCGATCATTCCGGTATTCGTAATACTAAGCTGTAACTGGTTAGCTATTATTTTTTGATTTAAATAACGGCTGAGTAATTCAATCTGCATGGGGTTCTGATTACTTACACCAAAATTGCGGACTTTTCCGCTGCTGAGTAGTTTATCAAAGGCTTCGGCAACTTCTTCCGGTTCAACCAGGGTATCCGGTCTATGAAGCAGTAACACATCAATATAATCTGTATTTAAACGTTTCAAACTACCGTCAACTGATTCTAGTATATGTTCTTTAGAAAAATCGAAGGAACCTGGGCGGATACCACATTTCGTTTGTATTATCATATTTTCACGGATATTATTATTCATGCCGATTGCCTTGGCAAATAATTCTTCTGATTTACCTCCGGCATAAATATCAGCGTGGTCAAAAAAATTAATACCTTCATCTAATGCAGTCTGAATTAGTTTAGCTGCTTCTTTTTCAGATAAATCTGCTATTCTCATGCATCCTAATGAAATATCGGAAGCAAGGACAGCTCCATTTGACATACTTATTGTTTTCATAATATACCTCTTTTCCTGGATTATTTATTCTTTGCTACGGTATATAATCCATAGCTTAATTATATATCCTAGAGATAACTCTAAGTCAAGGTTAATCTTAAATTTCTTGAATTTTACCAAAATACTCCAAATTATTTTCTGTTCTTAATCCGATCATACAAAAAAGAAATCGAAATAGCTAATATAATGGCCCCGATTATGGTTTCTGTCATAACCAACCCCCGCACCAGTGAAGAATTGGGTAAAATATCACCATACCCTAAAGTAGTTATGGTAACCGCACTGAAATATAAAAAATCCACGAAGGGATATTTAAATTGGCTTTGTGTCTCATAATTATAAATAATATCAATTGCATCATCAAAATAATTGATGGAATTAGAAACAAAAAATTTCCCTAAATCCAGAGAAGCAAATTTATTTGTGTTACCTGTAAAATTCCAGTTGTCATTTAATAAATCAAATTCATTTTCATTCACCCAGATATAAAAATCATACTGCTTATTAATTAACATGGAATAGATTTCCGGGAGGTAAATCAATTCTTTTGAAGAAATGCTATCAAAAGTGTCAGTTGGGATATGATAGATACTGAACATAATCTTGGCGTATTTCGTATTATCAATAATAGTCTGATGACGGGCCAGAATTTCAGCACTGCAGAAATTAAATCCCTCGGACTTCCATTTGGCGATATAATAATTAGCCCAGGTAACCCCTATGGGTTTAATACCTGAAGAGGATAAATTAAAGGTAATTAGGGGACTGTCATTTTTAGTCAATTTCATCAGGATAAAGCCTTTATCATAATTAGTAAATAATTCTTTGGTTATATCATTGTTTATCCTGATATTTAATTTTTTCTGAAATTCAGTATTTTTCGTTTGTAATAGGATATCCTCCTGAAATACAAAAGATTGGCCATAAGAAATGTTTGCAATATAGCAATAAATATATCCGAACAAAGACCAGGTTATAAGATAAGTGCAGATACAGACAACTCCTCCATGATGCTTTAATATTCTATGCAATACTTTCATTAAGACTCCTGAACAGCTCTTATGTAATCCTGGAATTTGATTCATAAAGATGCGTGCTAAAGGTTGTTTTATTAATTAAATATACGATTATCCTTTCAATTATATTAATATTTCTATGAATCTGATTTAATTTCATCAATTTATGTGATATCGGGGATTTTTTGGTGTATGTATATTTCATAGTTTTCACGAAGTTTATATATGCGTAATAGGCATAATTACAGCGTGGTATATGGAATGATTCAAAAGTTGATTGCTTTTCTCCCATCAAAATAATCGCAAAGCGCATAGTATTTAAGATCTTCTTTCCATAAATGACGATATTTAGAATCTTTATTCCGGTTGGTCATGTAGTCAAAGGGGTAATGAACGGAATGTATTACATGTCCAATCAGTTCGGAGGGATCCCTGAAGCATTCCCAGTCACAGGCCTTACAAAAAGATTTCGCTTTCAAGGCATTTACATCCAATTCATAGAATTTACCCATATTTTCATTTCCACGATAGCCACAGGGATAAGTATTACCATCAGCAGCATCAATAAAGAAAAAATCAATACCACCCCTGCAAGGATATGAAAAATTATTTTTTCCTTCAAATTGCTGTATTAGGGAATAGAGTGATACTAAGGGTGTAAATATACGGATTCTATGGCGGAACTTAGGGATGGTATCCATTAAAGCTCTAAACATCTGTATCTTTTCTTCTTTTGTGAAGGTAATGACCGCATTATTTGAGGTGGCGCCATAAACGGCATTCATCCGGGAATCCGGGGTGTTTTCCACGCTCATTGGATAACAGGCATTTACCATAGTAAAACCGATATCAATTACAAATTGATAAAAGCGTTCAAAAGCTGTCTGAAAAGCTTCATAAAATTCCTCTTTATCCGTCATTTTAAAAGGGATATTATCTTTGCCTCCCGTATATCTGTTAATTCCTAAATTGGCTGCCGGATAGATGCCATACTGATGAAAAATTGGCAGTGCCTTCTCAATTCCGTTTATAACACCTTTTAATCCGCGCATTTCTTCATGGGTTTTTGGATCACAGGAATCAATACTGATCCAGAAATTACGCAGTCTGGTCCTTGCTAATTTTTCAGCAAAGCGTTCAATTTTATCGATAAAATGATTGCTTTCCGTATTGGTAAACATAAAGCCATTGGTACCTGTTCTTATGTAGGGAATACCAAGTTCTGAAGCATATTGAATCAGGGAAATAAGCTGTTCCTGATATAGAAATGGTTCACCGCCTGTAAAGGAAAGTGCCTGAATCTCCTGGCTGGCAGCTGAGTCAATAATTTTTCTTATTTCCGATTCTTCTAATTTGGAGCGTTCAAAAGTCTCCGTACGGCGCATACTGCATTGCGGGCAGGTTGCATTACAGCCATTCGTATATTGAATGATTACCTGTCCTGGAATTCTGCCTTTTATTATGGATTGAACATTTTTACTATTCAGCATTTGTTGTGTCATAATCTATTATTAAACTCCGATCCGTGTGCTTTATGCACGCATAATAATCAGGAAATACTCCGGTCTGCGTGCATGGCACGCATAAGTTTAAGCACTTTGAGTGCTTAGTCCCCGCTTCATAAGTACATCCTGATAAATATTCACAAGTCCGTCAAAAATCTTATTCCAGGAACGGTCTGTACCAAAGGTACGTCCGTTTTCCCGAAGCGAATTTCTTAAAGTTATATTTAACATAAGTTCCTTCATACATCTTGTGAGTTCTTCTGAATTTCTTGACTGAAATTTAAGACCTGTATTTCGATGTTGGATGATTTCACCTACGCCTCCGGCATCAGCTCCGATAACCGGCAGACCTGAGGTCATAGCTTCGAGGACTACATTTCCAAAGGTTTCGGTAGAAGAAGGGCATATGAAAATATCACAGGAAGCGTATATTTCAGCCAGTTCCCTTCCTTTTTTAAAACCTGTAAATATAGTGTCATCAGGGAACATGCTTCTGCATTTTTTGAGATACGGGCCATCACCGGTTATGACAAGTGCCGCCTGGTCCTTATAGGTTTCATGAATAGCCTGATAACTTTCAGATAAAATATTTAAGTCTTTTTCAACAGAAATCCTGCCGACATACAGGAATACGGTTTTATTTTCAAGCCCGAGGCCTTCTCTTAATTTGGGATTACGGTACATTGGATGAAAATTCTCGGAATCGATTCCCCTGGAAAAGATATCTGTATTATAGATGCCATGACTTCTCAATAAATCCTGTGCAGCATACGAAGGGCAAAGTGTAATATCATTTTGGGTATGAAACCATTTCATATAGTTCCAGATAGCTTGTTCTAAAAAGTTAATTTTATAATAATTGGTATATTGGGAAAAGTTGGTCGTATAATTCGAAATAGTCGGGATGCCATGCTTTTTGCCGTAATATAATCCAGCAATTCCCATATTGCATTCTGTCATCAGATGAATAAGATCAGGTCTGAACTCCGTTAAGGACTGGGTCAGACGGAACAGGTTAGGAAACGTTATCCTGGATTCCGGGTATAGAAAGAATTTTAAGCTATAGAAACGTTCAATTTTTTTGTTTCTTTGCTCCGTATCATATTTGGGTACGAATATCTTATAATCAATACCGGATGCCTCGTAATATGATACAAGTTTTCCTAAGGTATTTGTAACACCATTTATCTGGGGAGAATAAGTATCAGCAAATAATGCTATTTTCATAATCTGCCTCCTTCAACCGGTAATAATGATTTAGTTTCAATTTCTGATTCCTTCATTAATACAGAAGGATAATTCATATAAAACAGAATGGATTCACAAGCCCAGATTGTAGTATGGAAGGCGAAAGCAATATCCCGTTTATAGCTGTCCGGTTCCAGAAAGTAATCCCTGCGCATTTCTAATATGATGGAAGAAATGTTTTTTCTTGGCTCTTTTAAGGTGGAGGATATTTTTATTTTGTGTCTGTAATATAGTTTGTACAGTTCATAATGAAGTCGGAGTTCATAGAAGAAATGGTGGAGCTTTTTATTATAAATCTCTTCGTCTAAATGATAGTAGCAGAAAAAATCACATACATAGTGGCAGATTTCACCAAGGTTAATAGAAAATTTTTTCACTGAAGTTTCTTTTTCAATTAATTGCTTTGCCTGTTCATTCACAAAAAATAAATAATTTTCTAAAGTATGGGAGATATGAAGACTTTCCCGTGAAATATCCGGTTTAATATTACCGTAGGCAAAAGCCTTTTTATCTAAGGATAATTCCCCTGAAAAATGTTTATACAAGGTTTTCGAAATGAAAAGATGTGTAAAAAAGTACATAAAAATGCCTCCTTCAATATTCTAATAATCACTTCATTATCATTGTAATTAAAGAAAATCATAATAAATTAAAAGTAGGGTAAAATTTACATTAAATATCAGTAAATTAATGGAATACCGGTAAGGTAAAAGTAAATAAGGATAAATAAAAAAAGAAACAAGTATAAACCAGAAGATTAATACTTGTTTCTTTTCTATATAGTTTTCACTAGTACCAGGTAATTGTGACACGGTATTATAGCAACCCGGTCATTTGCAGATGTAAATTCAATATCACATATAGGAAGTAAATCAATTTATACCAGTATCCTGAAACGCGTTCCAGAAACTGCCGTTATAATCTATAATGTCCTTAAGTTGTTCAAAAGGAATTTCAAATTCCGGGAATCCGGCAGCATAGGCAGCAATATCATAGGGGTAAAAATAAATAACAAGGGAGTCCTGGGTTAATCTAAAATACTGATCTTCCTTAATGCCCTTAAAACTATCCGGGAATAATAAGGCATCCCCCTGTTCGCTTTTATCCTCAATCATATTTCCCAAAATCTTATTAATATTCTTTACATAATCGCTTTTCTTAATGAATAAATCACTTAAATCATAAAATTCACCGGTTTTAATATCTATAAAATAATAATCCTTAAGTGGCATGCCATGTGCGGCGCCAAAGGTATAATCATAGCCGCTTTTCTTTATAATTAATATATTTTTCATAATTTCCGCTGTAAAAGTATCTGCAACAGATAAGCCGTCTTCTTCTTTTAAGCCGGCTCTGTTATCCGTAAATAGTTTATATAATCTGCCATTAATAGATGCCTGTACAGTATCATCCGCTAAACCCTCTATGGATGGATAATATACATAAGCATATTTATTCGGTTTAAACTTTAATTCCTTTACTGTAAGTTCCGGTGAGAGGGTCTGGGTACGTTTATTCTGCCATATAACGGTTCCATCCTTTGCCATATAGATAAGGTCATCATCAATTTCAGCCTTAACGATATTACCCAGTAATGTCAGTTTGCCTCTGCCTTCTGCTTTGGGAAGATCCGTAACTTCCTTACCGTTTTCATCAATAAAATAAGTATACTGGCTGTTAGTAGCAGATGCATAACCATCATGGTATTCACTTAAATCATAAAGAATGTAATCCGTAAGCTGCTTACCGGTTTTATCGTATATTGCTGCAGGTCCGGTAACCAGGGGTTCATAAGCATTAAGGGCAGGCTCTTTTACCGCAAATAAATCATTTCCCAGATAACTTATATTACCATATATTGGTTCTAATATCTCTTCGCCTTTATAAGTTATAACACCGGCTTTATTACTGGAAGCATCAGAATAAATAATATATCCATCTTTAAAATCAATGACATTATTATACTTTTCATCCAACTGATATTCGTCCAGTATATTACCGCTTTTATCAATTACTTCATACCTGCCTTTGGCGGTTGATACGAAAGCCGTGTTATCTTTTCTGAAGCCGTCTGCCAGTATATAAGCAAGTTCGATCATAACCTTGCCTTTGGTATCAATATAACCTTCCCTAAAATCGCTGCCGGTCAATTTAGAAAAAACGGCGGCACCATTACTGTACGGTTTTATGATATAGTCACTTTCGTAGAGGATACCGCCGCTTTTATCAATTACTTTGTAATCCTCCGTGGCAGTAATGACTGCATAACCATCATTAAAATCGGAAACATAGGAATAACCGGGCTGAATGATAAAGGTTCCTTCTTCATCAATAAATCCATATTGTTTTTCTCCGTTTATGTATTCATATGCGGGAAATAGATTTGTATTATTTGAAGGAATGGAAGTTTCAGCAGTTTCTGGTGTATCTACTGTATATTCAAGTTTTTTTGGTGCTTCTATAATTGTTTTCGTTATTTCAGTATTATTTGTAGTGGTATTATTATTGACTGCATTGGCAGATATATTTTGCTTGGAACATCCTCCGGATATTGCCAGCATTGTTATCAGGGTTATTGCAGTCAGGGAAATTCTATTCAGTTTCATCAGTTGCCCTCCTGGTTGATACATGATCAAAATATGTATTAACTATTATAGCATAATGGCTTTCGGATAGGGAGATATTAACTAAATTTAAGGAAATTGTATTATTTTATTAATGATTCATTGGGAGTACAGCCAAAACATTTCTGAAAAGCGCGGTAGAAGGTACGGGTACTGTCAAAGCCGGAGGCTAACGCGATATCAGTAATGGTGGTATTCTTTTCATGCAGTAATTCCAGGGCATGGCGGCATCTTAAGCCATTGATATATTCAATCAATTTACAATCAAAAAATTCATTGAAGATATGGGAAAAGCGGCTTCTGCTGTAGCCAAAATGTTCTGAAATCTCTTCCAGTTTTAACGGCAGGAGATAATTTTCCTGAAGGTAGATAAGGATTTCCTGGGCAAGGGAAATCATTTTGGTATCTGTAATGTCAATCAGGCCAACATGATTAATTAATAACCCTAAAAACACATAAGTATAGCCTTTTAAAACATTTTCCCAGGCAGAAAGATTTATATCTTTGGAAATTTTACACAATGCATCCAGACAATATTTTAATTCTTCTTCATAGGGTGGGTTTTCAACCAAAAGGGATGCGAAAGTTTTTTTTGAAAAGGTGGTTTTATAAGAGGGGATGGAATCCAGCGGGATTATTAATATGTAAGCGCTGGAAAAGGTATCGGTGGCATAACTGTGAATAAAGTAACTGGGAATGATCAGAAAATTATTTTGCTGCACTAAAAAAATCTGACCGTTAAGGGTGATTTTTAGTTCGCCGGCTGTTACATAAATGATTTCAATACTGCTGTGGAAATGAGGCCAGTAATGATTATTATCTACCTTCCAACACACAATCTGATTTATATTATCACGAACATATTCGTAGGAAAAATTATTTTTCATAAGGGACTCCTATAGCATAAATCATCTGCCCGCAGATGATTTATTGCTTCAAATCAGGGGGGCTGCCGCAGAATAGCCTTTCAAAAAAGTTAATTTGCTATTCTGCAACAGCCCCCCACCTCCAATATACAGCATTTTTTGACACTATAATACCACTAAGTGGCATGACATATCTTATTAAAATTATTATAATCAATATATCTTAAAATTACAATTAAAAAAGTATGGAGGCAAAGTAATGGATAAATTAAAGGTCGGGATCATTGGCTGCGGCGGTATTGCTAACGGCAAACATATGCCTGCAATTAAGAGTGCAGGATATGCTGATATGATAGCATTTTGTGACATAATTGAAGAAAAGGCAGTGAAAGCTTCCAAAGACTTTGGTACAAAAGATGCTAAAATTTTTACGGATTATAAGGAATTATTAAAAGAAGATTTAGATGCGGTATATGTATGTACACCAAACCGCTCCCATGCATTAATTACGGTGGATGCACTTCATGCCGATAAGAATGTTATGTGTGAAAAGCCGATGGCACTTAATTATGAAGAAGCGTGTACCATGCTTGAGGCCGCAAAGGAAACCGGTAAAATCCTTACCATCGGTTATCAGAACCGTTACCGCAGTGACAGCCAGTATTTAAAACAAGAATGTGAAGCAGGCGTATTAGGGGATATTTATTATGCAAAGGCGAAAGCAATACGTCGTCGTGCAGTTCCAACCTGGGGTGTGTTTTTAAATGAATACGAACAAGGCGGAGGACCGTTAATTGATATCGGAACCCATGCCCTTGACTTAACTTTATGGACCATGAATAATTATAAACCCAAATATGCAGTTGGGACAACGTATCATAAATTGAATGAAGACACTGACCAGGGTAATGCCTTTGGTTCCTGGAAGCCGGAAGAATTCAGTGTAGAAGATAGTGCCTTTGGGTTTATTGTGATGGAAAATGGTGCAACCATTACACTAGAGGCCAGCTGGGCATTAAATTCATTAGATGTTATGGAAGCCAAGACAGTACTCTGCGGTACGAAAGCAGGTGCTGATATGCAGGATGGTCTTCGAATTAACGGTGTAAAACATGACAGGCAATATGTAACGAAACCTAGCCTTGATGCTGGGGGTGTTGCATTTTATGATGGCAAAGATTCTTCCCCTCAAGTAATAGAACAAACAGTATTTGCCAATGCTATTCTGGGTAAAGGGGAATTAACCGTACTACCCAAACAGGCAGCAGTGGTTACCAGAATATTAGATGCTATTTATGAATCTGCGAAAACTGGGGAGCCGGTATACTTTAATTAAATGACATAAATTTCAGGAGGATTTTATTATGAAGATTGGGTTACAGTTATATACAATTAGGGATACTTATGAGACTGCTGAGGAGTTTAAGTCTGCGATTAAACAGGTAAAAGAACTCGGTTATGAAGGTGTAGAGTTTGCAGGTTACGCAGGAATGGAAGCAGAAGAATTGAAGCTTTTCTTAAGTGATTTAGGGTTGGAAGCTATTTCCAGCCATCAGAGTTTAAATGATTTGGAATTTAATTTAGGGGATATTATTAAATATAATAAAACCTTAGGCTGTAAATACATTGTTTGTGCTTTTGCTGCTACCGGCAGTAAAGAAGAAGCGGATCATGTTGTTAAAGTAATGGTCACAGCGAAAAAAGCGGTTACGGAGCAGGGTATGGAATTATTATATCACAATCATTCCCATGAATTCAAGGTATTGGAAGATGGCAGTGTGCCGTTATCTTTAATTGCAGAAAGCTGCAATCTGGAATTAGATACTTACTGGGTTTTTCATGCAGGAATTGAGCCATGTTCTTATATTAGGGAACATGCAGAAAAGATTTCACTCATTCATTTAAAAGACGGTAATTTTGAAGGATATCCCTGTGCAATCGGTGAAGGTTTTAATAACATAAAAGGAATCAGGGAAATGTCAGATAGAATTGGTATGGAATGGCTTATTGTTGAAGACGATAAACCAACTCCGGATGGAATTTCAGATGTAGGCAGGAGTATCCGATACTTAAAAGGCTGATAAATAATAGAATAAATATATAGAATGGCTGTTGTAAAATCAAGTACTTTATTACTTGCAGGAGAAGTTATTGTACGCAAGTTAATTAGGGTGATTTAATTTTGCAGCAGCCTCATTTATAGATTGCCGTGGCTTTTATTCCATTTAAATCATCATTGTTAAATAAATGTCTTATATTGAAGAGAAAACACAGTTAAAATATGGGACAAACTGGGAAAATTAGTTTGACAATATATATTATAAGCGATACAATAATTTATAATATCATTTAATAATAATAAAAGGTGGTGAATGAATATGGGAGATAAAAATCCCAAAAAAGCGCCGAAGAAAAAACAAGGAGCTGAAAAATCTGCGACCCAGTCTTCAGCATCAGCTTCGTCAGGCACTTCCAAAAAATCAAAATAGTAATAATAAAAAATTCCCTGTTTTTAAAGGGAATTTTTTATTATAAAAAAATGCAAACCAGTATTTTTATCTCTATAAATCTTAGGGATGTATATGAATTCATACTAATGGTAATAAATAAACTTAAAATATAACAAAAAACAGGGTATCAGGATAAATTAACACAAACCGGATACAACAGGAGCCGTAATGAGAGAAAGAAAAATAAAGCAGCCATATGTAAGCATAATAAGAAATGAATCTGAGCAGCTATCCCTGATAGAGGCTTTAGATTTATTACCGGTTAATGAAATAATAAAAGGGGGAGAAACCGTAGTAATTACGCCAAACTGGGTCAATGCAAAACCTCCCGGGACAGGTACGGTTGTGGGACCTCAAACCTTAAAAACCCTGATTGAATATGTAAAAAGATTTAAACCCAAAGAAATAATTGTTGCTGCGGGTTCCGGCGGAGGTGAAACCGGTAATATCTTTAAATCAAACGGTTATGATAAAATTTTGGAAGATGAAAAAGTGAGGTTCGTAGACCTGAATTACGGTCCTTATACGGAGTTGGTACTGGAGCATCCGATTATTCAAAAAACCCCAATTAATAACCTGCTGGACAGAGTCGATGTACTAATCAGTTTTAGTCAGTTAAAACAACATGAAGAAGCAACGGTAACTGCCTCGATTAAAAATATAGCTTTGGGCTGGCCCCCAGCAGAAATACACGGTTTTCCTAAAAAGAATCTTGGAATCCACGAAGATTTACATGGTTTTATTACTGCTATGGCAAAAAAAATACCCATTGATCTAGCTGTAATCAGTGCAGATAAGGCTATGATTGGCACCGGACCATCTGAGGGGAAGGCTGTGGATACCAAAGGTCTTGTGATTGCTTCTACAGATGCACTGGCAGCGGACTCAATTGGTGCAAGGCTTTTAGGATTTTTACCCCAGGGAGTCCAGTATATTTATTCGCTATATAAAAGTAATGTAGGTGAAACAGATCCACGAAACATGATATTGAAGGGACTGCCTTTGAATGAAGCAGAAAAAATTTTTTCGGAAGCTGCTTATGGGCAGGAGGTTATTCTGGATAAAGATAAAATAAAAAGTATTCATGGAAACTAAAGCTTATTATAATATTCATTGATTTACGGCTAAATTAAATATAAAGAAGTTACCCGGCAAAAGTCCAATTAATCTTATAAATGAATACGAAGGTATCTATATTATAAAATATTTTGTGAAGTCTTTTGTCGGGCGGATTATATAATGATACAATTTGATAAAGGTACAGCTGCAATTAAGGGCAGCTGCGATAAAAAATCCCGTCAATATATTTCCGTAACCGTATAAACGGAAAATTTGCCGTTTAATTACAATACTTGACAAAATAATATCAATTCTGATAAACTTACGTAATAGGACTTTATTACTAATAACTTCCTTTTCAGCCCTGTTTAGTTTAGCGGATAGGAACTGGATAATTGAAAGGAATGGGTGCTAGAATGAGCAGAAAAAGATATTCCATGCGATTAATTATCAGTATTTCATTTATTGTACTTATGATTAGTACGGTTTCTATTATTGCTTACATAGTTTTTGGGAATTGGAAGAAGTCGGTAGATACTACAATCATCAAAATGCAGGACCAGACAAGCGATGAGATCTATAATGAGATTGAAGCACTTGTCAGTGCACCCTTATATATAAATGAAATTAATCATACATTTATCGAAAAAGACATAATTGATCTTAATGATAAAAAAGAACGTGAAGCATATTTTGCAAGTATTATACAGTCAAACAGTGAAGAAATTTACAGCTTTAGCTATGGAACTGAAAATGGTGAATATTACGGAGCCCGCAGAAACAAGGATAAACAGATTGAAATATACCGCAGTGATGAAACAACGGGTGGTAATTCGGTTTATTATACTGTAACCAAAGATCTGACAGAAGGGGATTTTGTTAAGAATTTCGGTAAATTTGATCCCCGGACGAGAGATTGGTATGCTTTGGCAAAGAAAAAAAGAAAACCAATTTTTTCACCTATTTATAAGCATTTTGTTAAAGATGACCTGGCTATTTCAGCAGCTTATCCTATTTATTCAGAGGGTAGGTTAAAAGGGGTTATGGGTACACATATTACCCTATCAAGTTTAAATAAATGTTTAAATGATATTGTTGAAGACAAGGAGGCTATTGCTTATATTCTTGAAAAAGATTCAGGGAATCTGGTTGCTAATTCCTATGAAGAACCGAATTTTAAAATAATTGACGGTCAGTTTAAAAGAACCGGTATAAATGGAAAATGGTATGAATCTAAATGAAGAGTTAAGGGATAATGATATTGAATTGTGCATATTGGATATTTTAATGCCGGAGAAAAATGGATTCCAAATATTGCAGGAAATGAAGCTGGAACCTGCATTAAGTGACATACCTGTCATAGTCTGCACCGGGATTAATGATAAAAGTGCAATTGAAAGGGCTTTGTCCTTAGGCGCATTTGATTATTTTTCCAAACCCCTTACCGAAGAAGCCATGAAAATATCATTACCGCTTAAGACAAAAAATGCCTTAGCACTTATGAAAAGAAATAAAGAAATCATATTTTTAAGCTACCATGACACATTAACCGGACTTTGTAATAGGAGATACTGCGAAGAAGCAATGGAGCGGCTGGATACAGAAAATAATCTGCCTTTTTCCATTATTGTCGGTGATGTCAATGGATTAAAACTAACCAATGATGCCTTTGGCCATGAAGCCGGAGATAAATTACTATATAAAATATCAGTTATTATTCAAAGTGAATGCCGGAAGGATGATGTGGTATCCCGTTTTGGCGGGGATGAGTTTGTAATGTTACTTCCAAAGATGAGTCATGCAGAGGCACAGAAGATTGTAAGCGGAATAAGGGAAAGATGTTCCAGAGAAAAGGGCGATCCCATAAAGCCCAGTATTTCTTTGGGTTTAGCTGCTAAAGAAGAAAAAGATCAAAGTATTTTTGATGTCTATGAAGCGGCGGAAGATATTATGTATAATAATAAATTGGTGGAAAGTAAAAGTATCCGAAGTTCAATAATAACTTCCCTGCAAAATGATTTATATAAGCGTTCCAATGAAACCGAAGAACATAGCAGCCGTCTAATTGAACTGTCCCATAAATTGGGAGAGGCAATAGGATTATCAGAAGATAAGATTCGAAATCTAGAATTGTTAGCCCTACTACATGATATTGGAATTACCGGTATTCCGGATTCTATTCTTTCCAAAAATAACAGTTTGGATTCAGAAGAATGGAATACCATGAAAAGCCATTGTGAAATAGGCTATCGTATTGCAAGTTCCTCATCTGATCTTGCCCATATTGCCGGTGATATATTAAGTCATCATGAACATTGGGATGGGTCCGGATACCCGCAAGGTCTTTCGGGAGAGAATATTCCTTTAAATGGCCGTATCATGGCAATTTTGGATACTTATGATTCCATGGTCTGCGGCAAGTATAGTGAACGGAGGCTGAGCAGGGAGGAGGCATTGAATTTAATTAAGAATGAATCAGGTAAAAGCTTTGATCCCGCCGTTACCGAAAAATTTCTGATGTTAATGAAGAAAAGTGTTGTTACCGCAGGTTAAAAAGTATAAATCAGACTTTTGTGGGCTAATCCTAGAATAATCCGCCCGGCAAGAGTCTGATTTTAGTTTAATAAACTGATAAATCATAAAACCGGGATTGTCATATCCCGCTTATATAGGTATAATAAGTAGGACAAAGATAAAGCGTAATTCCCGGAGGTTAGTGTGAATTATTAAAGAGCATAATTCACACACTGATTGGTGGCAGTAAATCATCTGTCCGCAGATGATTTATGCCATGGGAACCAGGTTGAAAGAAAATTTTAATTTAGAAAGGTCTGCGGCAGTATTACTTCTGCAAGGGGATGTGATATGCAATTGGTGTCAGAATGTTAAAAGGTAACGACTTTTTCATGCCCGGTGAATGGGAGAAACATGAAAGAACTTTAATAGAATGGCCGGTTAAGGAATCTTTAGTATGGCCGGATAATTATAAAGAAGTATGTGAAGGATATGCCGCTGTAGTAAAGGCAATTTCAGAATTTGAAACAGTTACTTTAATTGTGAATAAAAAAGATATGAATGAAGTAATGAATTTATGCGGTTCCTTTGCAGAAATACTTGAAATATCTCATAATGATGCCTGGTGCAGGGATAATGGGCCGACTTTTATTAAAAATAATAAGGAAGAATTACAGGGAGTAAGTTGGAGATTTAACGCCTGGGGCGAAAAGTATAAGCCCTATGATCTGGATAATGAAGTTGCCTCTAAAGTTTTAAGTCATTACAAGGTACCTGTTATAGATGTACCTATTGTTTTAGAAGGGGGGTCCATACATGCAGACGGTGAAGGAACTTTACTGACCACAAAACAATGTCTGCTTAATCCGAACCGTAATCCCAAGCTTTCAATGGAACAGATAGAAGAAGAAGTTAAAAGAAATTTAAATATCAACAAAATAATCTGGCTGAATTATGGCTTATTTGGTGATGAAACAGATGGTCATGTGGATAATATTGCCTGTTTTGCCGGGCCGGGCTTAGTACTGATTCAAACCTGCCATGATAAAACGGATCCCAATTATGAAATAACCATGGAAAATCTGGATATTTTGAAAAAAGCGACAGATGCTAAGGAAAGGAAATTGGAAATTATTGAAATACCACAGCCGCCTGTCCGCTTTTATAATAAAGAAAGATTAACCTTAAGTTATCTGAATTTTTATTTTGTGAATCATGGTATTATCCTTCCGGTTTTTGGAGGAGATGCGGAAAAGACGGATCAAATGGCTGAGGAAATCCTCCAGAAGGTTTTTCCTGACCGGAAAATTGTAAAAGTAGACGGGATGCCCCTGATTAAAGAGGGCGGTAATGTACATTGTATTACCCAGCAGATGCCGGCAGGGTTACGATAAGCTTTAAAGCATAGTGGGACTCATGATGAGATAGAACGAAGAAAGCTGGGAGCAATGACTCCCTTAGAAAGAGAACGTATTCTTATACTTTAAGAAATCTAAGTTGTAAAAATATAACAAGTACTGATAAATCGGTACTTGACTTAAAGGAGGAATTATTGTGAGAAAAGTAAAAGTTGCAGTTACACAGATGAGCTGTACGGATAATATAGATGATAACATTTTAAAAGCAGAGGGGTTAGTACGCAAGGCGGCTCAGGAAGGTGCGCAGATTATATTAATACAGGAGTTGTTTGAAACTTTATATTTCTGCCAGAAAGAAAAACCGGAGTATTACAATTATTCCACTGAAGTTTCAGGAAATAAGGCGATTAATCATTTTAAAAGCATAGCAAAAGAACTTGGTATCGTACTTCCTATCAGCTTTTATGAGAAAAAAAATAATGCCAGATACAATGCCCTGGCAGTCATTGATGCCGATGGTGAAGTCTTGGGAGTATACCGTAAGAGCCATATTCCAGATGGACCTGGCTATGAAGAGAAATACTATTTTAATCCCGGTGACACGGGATTTAAGGTCTGGAATACCAGGTATGGTAAAATTGGTGTTGGCATCTGTTGGGATCAGTGGTACCCGGAAGCAGCCAGGTGTATGGCACTTATGGGTGCTGAGCTCTTATTTTATCCGACAGCGATAGGATCCGAACCGGAAAATCCGGAAGTAGATTCTAAAGGTCATTGGCAGAGGTGTATGATTGGACATGCTGCCTGCAACTTAATGCCGGTCCTTGCATCCAATCGGGTGGGAAATGAAACGATAGGAGATTCTACAATCAGGTTCTATGGTTCTTCTTTTATAACCAATGCGGTGGGAGAAAAAATAGCAGAAGCAGACAGAACGGAAGAAACGGTTTTACTTGCAGAATTTGATTTAGATGCAATTGCCGAACAACGGATCGAATGGGGGATTTTCAGGGATCGAAGACCCGATTTATATAAAGCAATACTGACCTATGACGGGGAAGTCCATTAAATGACTGACAACTAAGAAACTAATGTTGCGAACTATGTGTTACTATTTACAGCCGATATACCCGACGTGTTTTTTGTGAGTGCAGCGAAGCGAAAGTCACAGAAAACCGGAGTATAGCAGCGCCAAAACGCTGGTTTTGCGTTTTGTGTGCATCGCGAAGC
>JBAVPE010000003.1:0-22370 GCA_049692775.1 Anaerocolumna sp.
GGTTCTGTAGTATGCCAGCGACCTACAAGAGAAGAATAGCACAAAAAAGAACGAAAGGAAGATGGGAGTTGAAGGGTTTCATAACCCCATCGGTGCCTTTCGCAGAAAGGCGGACTATAACTATGAACTTAATGTACACCGCAAAATGTTTTCGCGCCGATGGTAAGTATGGACAATTTTCTATAGTGGTACCGGATAAGCGGGCAATCATTATAATAACCGCGCATAATGAAGTAAATTCCAATGATATTCTAAGAGCAGTATGGAGTGAAATTCTCCCATTACTTTAAGCAATTTTATAATATTATATCTTTTCATCCGTAGCATAATCATGTATGATAGGGGTAAGTGTTAGACTAATGACGAGGGGAGATGGAACATGTTAGCGGTAGAACGGTATGACATTATACTTAAAATGATAGAGGATAAGGGTAAGGTTACAGTACCCGAACTCATTGAAAAACTAGGTGTGTCTTCAGAAACCATTCGAAGAGATCTGATAGTACTCAATAAAAAAAATAAACTAAAAAAAGTCCATGGTGGGGCGGTAATAGCAGATTCTTCCATTTATGAACCTAGTTATAATGATCGAACAAGGATTAATATTAAAGCCAAAGAAAGAATTGGGATGCTGGCGGCCAGCTATATAAAAGATTTTGATGTCATAGAAATTGATGTCGGTACCACAGCTTTAGAAGTGGCGAAACATATTAATGGTGTCTCAGAGATTAAGGTTATCACGAATTCAATACCAGCCCTATACATACTCATCCAAAAGAGAGATAAGGGAGATTTTACCGGTGAAATTATCTTTATAGGGGGATCTGTTGATAGCCACCGTTTGATGACTGCTGGTCCAAGCTTGATGGAACAGTTAAAAACATTAAGTTTTGATAAAGTCTTTCTCGGGGTAACTGGCTTATCAGAAGCTGGTCCAATGACCTATAATATCGATGAAGGATATGTGCAAAAAATGTTAGTTGAGAATGCTAATGAAGTTTTTGCTCTTATGGATTCTTCAAAAGTTCAAAAGCGTTCACTTTATAAATACTGTGACCTTAACCAAGTACACTATCTGATTACCGATGATTGTGAACTACCGCAAAATATAAAAAAATTATTAGAAGAACATAATATTAAATGGATAAAATAAAGACCTTTTGCGAACTGAGGTAAGGCCTGCTTATTCCCAACCTTGTTACCTACGCATACATCAATGTCACCCAGTTAATTCTAAATACCTTGATTGGAATTAACTCTTATAAAGGCAATTGAAAATTTAATTATTTTCAATTGCCTTTTTCTGTTCTAGTAATATCTTTGTAGGATTACTTGACTATTCCCCAACTTAAAAAGTAAATTTCTTTGATTCTTTCAGTAGAAAATTTGTCTGTCTTTTACTCTTATTATACAATTCCAACCCTTTTGTCATATTTCTACTCTATTTACATAGGTCTTTTTTGATTCCAAAAATCTTAAAATTTAATGAGGTGAATAAAAAACACATAAAAACACATAAAAACATAAATTAACACACGTATAACACTTTGATTACATTATTTTAATAAAGCTGTGTTATATTGTCAGGGTAATAACTACGTCAAATTGGTATGGAAGAAAATCAAAACATTTGAAAAGGACTTCAAAGATGAACAAATCAAGTTTTAAAGCAGAAATACTTTCTCTTGCATTACCTTTTATGGTCCAGAGCATATTTAGTAACTCCTTTTCCTTTATTGATATTCTTATGGTCTCAAACCTGGGTGATGTTAAAGTATCTGCATTAGCGGTAGTAGGACAATTAAGTTTTATATTAGGTATGATTCTAAGCTCCATATCAGGTATTACCGTTTATATTACACAATTTTTTTGGATAGAAGACTGGAAGAATACAAGAAAATCTTTCGTGCTGATGCTTCAATCCTCAGCCCTTGCTAGTTTCGTGTCTGTCCTAATCAGTATGTCCCTTGTAATTGGGTATGTATATAAGAAAAAGTATTATTTTAATATTTCCTTAAAAGATTATATGAAATTTGATAACCTATTCTTTCGTAAGGTTTATAAACGTATTACACCCCTTTTGTTTCATGAAGTGTTTTGACTTCTTTTCAATTAGGTAAAACCTTTTTAAATTATATGATGATAGGCGTTTATGGATTTGTAGACGCTGCAAAGGTTATGGTGGGAAAACAATTAGCCATTTCTGAGGAATCCGGTATTGAGTATGCTAAAAAGTTAACCCAAATTACTATTATATCCGCTTTTATTATTAGCATAGTATATGTGCATTTTCTTTTTTGCACAGAAGAAATAAGCAAAGCAATTATTGGTTTCTTCCGATATAAATCCAAACGTTGGGCGGTGAACTTAACAAAGGAAATGGAAGAATAAAAAATTTCGACTAAAAAAGGAGTTGTTATGGAGAATAAAGTTTATCTGAATAAAGCTAAAAACAAATACAAAGGGAATCTGCATACCCATTCAAATCGTTCGGACGGGAGACATGACCCGAAAGATGTTGTTGGTTTGTATAAAGAAAAAGGTTATGATTTTATTTGCTTAAGCGATCACGAAATCTATTATAAAGATACAGCCTTAGATACAGAGGACTTTATTTGTCTGGATGGGTATGAAATGAGAGTGGAAAACAAAGTCGATAATGTATCCTTTCATATACACGGGCTTTGGGATCATACGTTAGAAAGAAAAAATCCTTTTCAGCACGATGAGTATCATGGCATACCTGACTATGAGGGTGACTTAACGGCGGTTCAAGACCTGATTGATGGCATGAAAGATCGTGGGAATTTAATTATTTTTAATCACCCGAACTGGTCACGTAATACCTATGAAACCCTGGAAAAATTAAAAGGCTTTCACATAATGGAAATCTATAATCATCAATCCGAAATCGAGGAAGCCGTAGGTTATAGTGTGGATTATTGGGATTATTGTTTAAGAAAAGGTAAAAAACTCTTTGGTGTGGCCACAGACGATGCCCACCATATTAATCCTGAAGCTAAAATAGGAGAAGCCTTTGGAGGCTATATTGTGTGTGATTGTGAACAACTTACACAAGAACGCATTATCGATAGTATACGTGAAGGTGCTTTTTATGCCTCCCAAGGTCCTGAGATTTATGACTTACGTGTTGAAGAAGGTGTTTTAAAAGTCGAAACTTCTGCGGTACAGTATATTAAATTTGTTGTGTTTGAAGCTTTGGGCAGCAATCATTTTTCAGAAAACGGCTCACTGATTACTTTTGCTGAATACAAAATTCATGGACAGGAAGCGTATATACGAGTGGAAGCTATTGATGAAAAAGGGCATACAGCCTGGAGTAACCCAATCTTTATAAAGGAGTGTAACCATGAAGAATAGAGTATATCTTAATGCCAAAAAGCAAAAATTCAAAGGTAATCTGCACTTACATACGACCTGGTCCGACGGCAGCTTAGAGGCAAGAGAAGTCGTAGAACGCTTTAAAGAGATCGGATATCACTTTCTGTGTTTTAGTGATCATGATGTCTATACTCGTACACAAGAATTTGATTCTGAACTATTTATTACTATTCCAGGGATGGAACGAGGCGGCTTGAATCCTACTTTTGACACCAATGACAATCCAGGCTTTCACTTCACGGTATTAGATAATCCTAATATTGATGTAAAGGAGTGCTATGCTCATCTGCAGCAATTTGAGTATCCCCAGAAATGGGAAGGAGATCATAGTGTTACGGAGTGTATCAAGTGTATGGAGGAACATGGTAACTTAGTAATTTTAAATCATCCGGAATGGCATATGACACCATTTGAGGTGATGAAAAAGTATAATTTTTTTGCAGTAGAAATCTATAACCATGCTACCGAATGGAGCCTTTCAACCAGCTATGGGACAGCTTATTGGGATTATGCCCTGCAAAATGGGAAACGCTTATTTGCAATCGCAGCAGATGACTCTCACAGTTACCATAAAGGTGGAGAAATTTTAGATTATGGTGGCGGATGGATTGTAGCAGATAGTGATCAATTGACCCACACCGCATTGATGAACAATATTGAAGCTGGTAATTATTACTCAAGTACCGGACCGGAGATATATGATTTTCGAGTTGAGGATGGCAAAGTGAAAATCCAATGTTCAGAGGTACAGTATATCATGTTTAAGGCGTGGCCGGTCCGTGGTGATTTTTTAGTCGATAATGAGGGAACTAAGCCTTTCACTGGGGCAACATTAGAGATTGACCCGTTGATGACATATATTCGTGTGGAATGTATCGACCGTCATGGTAAGGCAGCCTGGACAAACCCAATTTTTATAGAAGATTTAAAGTAAAATCAGTGTCGCAGACACTTTAAATAAAAAACTAAAAAGGATGGTGTAAGATGAAGAAAATATTTAGTATTGTTATTAGCATGGTAATGTTGGCAGTTATGGTAAGTGGTTGCAGCAAAGCGCAGGGCACAAGTGAAAGCGTGTCAAATCAAAGCATAGGTGAAAGTGTGCGCCAGGACACCGGAGATAATGGGTCAGATAAAAAGACGGTAACTATAACAAGACGTTTAGCAGAATGGGGAGCACGTGATGCGAACTTTGATGAAGCCCTCATCCGTTTGAACAAAGAATTGGAAGACAAAAATGTTGAAGTAGCCATTGAAGAATGGCCAAAAGTTGATGATGATGAATTACTGCTGCAAGGGCAAGCAGGAAAAAAAGCGGATATCTTTATCAACTCAAGTGTAGATATTGGTTGGCAATTAGATGCAGGACTTATTAGAGACATTGATTGGGTTAAAGATTCAGAGTTATTTCGTACAACTTCTGACAACTTAAAGAATATCATGTATTTTAATGGCCGTTATTATGGTGTTCTTCAAGATATGGATACTTCACCGGTTTTCTTATACCGTTCAACTTTAAAAGCATTAGGCATGACAGATGCTGATATTGATGGGTTAAAAGACAAAGTAAACAAGGGTGAATTTGTGTTAGGTGATTTAGTAAATTTAGCGAAAAAAGCAATGGATCAAGGATTAGTTGAACTTGGATTTGCAGTAGAAGATAAGCGTTTTGAGGGCTTTAAATATGCTTATGGAGTTTACAATTATGACCTTGAGCAAAATAAATTAGTCTTTGATGAAGCAGCAGTAAAAGAATTATTTGGATTTTGGGAAGATGCTTATAACAAAGGTGTTATTAGTGAATCCATTGGTGATATTGGTACAGATTTATCAGCACCTAAATTTGTAGAAGGAAAGGTTTTTGCTTCTTTTGCAAGAACAGAGTATTATTCTGAACTGCGTACAGCAAAAGGTATGGAAGAGGATTCTGCCGGATTTGACAAATGGTTTAATGAGAATGTGGTATGGATTCCGGTTCCAAACGCAAAACAAGGTGAAAAACCGGTTTCCTATAGTAATCCGGCGATGATTTTTGTGGGTGCTGATGTTGATGAAGAAAAAATGCCCTACGTACAACGATTAATTGAATTAATGATGTCTCCGGATTTACAAATTGAACATACTCTTTTAAGCGGCAAATTACCTGTAACACCGGAAGCTTATACAGATGAACGTTTCCAAAGTATGGACTATTATAAAAATCAGATGTATTTGACGGAATTTACAGCTGTTCGTGCACCGCATCCTTACTATGCAAGATTTACAGAAGGGTATTTGACAGGTGTTGATACCATTTTAGTAGGTAAGAAAGGTGCTGATGCAGCGTTCGAAGCTTACTTAGCAGATACGAAACAATATATTCCGGATGATACTATAATTTATAAATAAGTTGTTTTAACCATAAGTATAACTCATTATTTGTTAATTCTTAGAAAGGAGCCATTTATGGCAAGAACCAAATATAAAAAGCCTTTTATTAAGGTTATCTATCCCTATCTTTTTATACTGCCTTTCGCAGTACTAACACTTATGTTTTTCATTTTACCGGCTATTTATACTATTATAATGGCTTTTACTGATATGAAGGAATCTTTAAAAGTTCATTTTATTGGTTTGGACAATTTCACAAAAGTATTAAGTGATCCTAATTTACCAATGATTCTTTTGAACTCCTTCAAATTCTGTGGTTTTGCCTTACTCTTCACTTTACTGCTAGCCGTGCTTATGGCCATTAGTACTCAATATTTTTTAAAAGGCAAAATTTCCGGAACGTTTTATCGTGTGGTTTGGCTAATTCCAAGTGTTATGCCCTCGGTAGTTTATGTGGCCTTTTGGAAATGGTTTTTCGACCCAACCTGGGATGGCTTTCTCAACAAACTGGCAAAGACGCTGGGCGCCAATCAGCCCATAGCCTGGTTTAATAACTTCTCCATGGAGATTGTGATTATTGCAACTGTTGTTGCCTCAGTGTCCGGCAGTGTTATTTTGCTATCTGCTGCTATTAACTCCATTCCGGAAGATTTATATAAAGCTGCCAAGGTGGATGGTGCCTCAGAAAAATCTGTTATTCGAAAAATTATACTACCTACCTTAAAATGGCCGCTGATGTATATTACAATATCCAGTTCGATTGGTTATATTGCAAGTTATTTCTTTATTATGTTATTAACCAGTGGGGGACCATTACGACGGACAACAACAATTTCCCTTTACGCATACCAACAAGCCTTTGATATGAGACAGTATGGTTATGGGGCGTCCATTTCCTTAATTGTTGTTTTTTTTGCGCTTATATTAACCTTAGTGTTAATTCGATTATTTGATTTTGACAGCATGATTCAACCGCCCCGTATAGAAGATTAGGTGTGTAAGTGAATAAAAGTTTTTCTGTCCTACTTATTTAGGCCTATTCAAATTTGAATAGGTTGTCAAAAATTGAAAGGCATTGGTATCAGTATGAATAGAAAAGTACATCTGAGAAAAATCTTCGTGCATATGTTTATGACCATGTTAGCGATACCTATCATTTTTATGGTGGCCTGGTATATCCTTTCATCTTCATACAATTATTCATCAGGAGAATTCTCATTAAAAAATTTTAGTTTCTTAGTAAAGGATATAAGCTTTCAAGGAATGCACTTGCCTATGATTTGGCCTATTGTCCTCAACACCTTGATTTATGCCACAATCATTGTGGTTGTTGAAGTTTCGATTGCCGTTCCCTCAGCTTATGCATTTTCTCGTTTAGAGTTTAAAGGACGCAAAACAGCCTTGAAGTTTTTGTTTTTAATGCGTGCATTTCCGGGGGTTACATTAATTATTGCTACGTTTTTGATTATCTTAAAATTAGGGATTATCAATACCTATTTAGGGGTGGTTCTTGTAGCCGTATCAGGGTCATTACCAGGGCAGATCTATATCATGAAAGGTTTTTTTGATGAGGTACCTTGGGATTTAGAATGGGCTGCTATGGTGGATGGTACGACAAGGTGGCGTGCTTTTAGAAAGGTATTACTTCCAACTGTAAGTTCAGGAATCGGTGCTATCGCCGTATTTGCCTTTTTAGGCGCTTATGGAGAATGGTTCTTATTTAAACTGTTTATCTTTGATGATACTGCCTTAACCATGGGAGGCTATTTAGCCAAGCTGGTTACGAAAGAGAACTCCATTTTAAGCTACGGATTAATTACAGCCATTGGATTGTTTTATACTCTGCCCATCATTATTTTTTATATTTTTAGTCAAAAAATTTTTATGCGAGTTAATATAGGAGGGACGAAACACGTATGATCCGATTAAAAGGTATCGTTAAGAAATATCTAAATACGAAAACGAAAGAAGAAACAAGGGCTGTGGATGGTGTAGACTTAGAGATTAAAACGGGTGAGTTCGTTGCTTTATTAGGACCTTCTGGATGCGGAAAGACCACAACCTTAATGATGATAGCAGGTCTGTTAAAACCCACAGAAGGTGAAATTTATTTTGGTGATAAACTAGTCACCCATATGGAACCGAAAGATCGTAACATTGGAATGGTTTTTCAATCCTATGCAATTTATCCGCATTTAAAAGTGAAAGATAATATTGCTTTTCCGTTATTTGAACGGGGTATGGGTAAAAAAGAAGCGTATGAAAAAGCGAGAGCCATGGCTAAAACCCTTCAAATTGAGCAGTTATTGGAGCGTAAACCGAATCAGCTATCAGGTGGTCAACAACAGCGGGTAGCCATTGCACGCGCCTTAGTTAAAAATCCGGATATCTTATTATTAGATGAGCCTATGTCTAACTTAGATGCACGTTTAAAACTAGATGTCAGAGATGAAATTCGTGAATTGCAACAAAAGATTGGTGTCACCACTGTGATTGTTACCCATGATCAAGAGGAAGCGCAGGCGATTTCTGATAGAGTAGCTGTACTTGATAAAGGGAAAATCCAGCAATTTGATACTCCTTATAATTTGTATCATAGTCCAAGAAACTATTTTGTGGCTAACTTTTTAGGCAGTCCCCCTATGAATTTTATCGATGGAGTCATTACGGAAAAGGATGGTAAAAAACTTTTTAAAGCAGAAGGCATTATACAGCCATTAAAAGATGAAATTCCAGATGCTTATATTGGAAAAGCCATTCGTCTTGGAGTACATCCTCACGATATAAATTTGGAAGAACACTCACACAATGAGGTAAAAATTGAGTTGGTGGAGTATTTAGGTCATAAAGTACTAATTAAAGCTGTAAGTATTGGAAGTTCGACCACATTACGTTTTACAAGGGAAGACAATGGCAGTTATAAAATAGGGATGATATGTTATCTTACATTTGATAAGGATAAAATCAACTTATTTGATATGGAGCAGGAAGGTATTAATATTGACTATCTATAGGTTGAAACCATTAGAGAAAGTAGGCAAGTAGATGCATTATAAATTATTAACGCCAGGTCCTTTGTCCACATCGGATAAAGTCAAACAAGCCATGCTGGTTGACCTATGTACTTGGGATGAGGACTATAAAGACTTAGTAGAAGGAATAAGAAAAAAATTATTAGAAATCAACCATTTAGATCAGGGGGTCTATACTACCGTTTTAATGCAAGGCAGCGGTACTTTTGGTGTTGAGAGCACCATTGTATCAACTATTTCAGAGGAAGGCAAATTACTTGTTTTAGTTAATGGTGTCTATGGAGACAGAATTAAGGAGATTGCCAGGAAGGCTAACAAGCAGGTGGATGTATTAAGTTTTGCTGACACAGAGATTGTAAGGACTGAGGTATTAGAACAGTATTTAGAAGAAAATAAAGAGGTATCGCATGTGGCGTTTGTGCATTGTGAAACGACCACAGGTATTTTAAATCCCTTAGAAGCCATCTGCCAGGTTGTAAAAAAACATAACAAAATATTAATTGTAGATGCCATGAGTAGTTTAGGCGGTATCCCTATGAACATTGATGAACTGGGTATTGACTTTATCGTTTCCAGTGCGAATAAATGTATTCAAGGTGTTCCGGGATTTTCATTTATTATAGCGAAACAATCACAACTTAAAAGATGTGAAGGCATCAGTCATTCTCTATCACTTGACTTATATGATCAATGGAAGGAGATGGAAAAAGACAGAGGCAAATGGCGGTTTACCTCTCCTACCCATGTGGTAAAAGCTTTTGAGCAAGCCCTGAACGAATTGATTGAAGAAGGTGGTATAGAAAAACGGTATGAACGGTATGTCACCAACCAGAAAACATTAGTAGAAAGAATGAAAGATATCGGATTTATACCTTGTATTGAAGAGATTTATCAATCTCCTATTATTACCACATTTTTATTTCATAAATCAGAAAAATTCACCTTTGAAGGGTTTTATCAATACATAAAAAAATATGGGTTTGTCATATATCCCGGTAAATTAACAAATTTTAAAGCTTTTAGGATAGGAAATATTGGCGATATAAATAGGTATGACATGGAACTTTTAACCAATATCATAGCGCAATATGTAAAGGAGGAACTATAATGTCAATTAAAGTATGTATCTTTGACTGGGCTGGCACTACAGTAGATTTTGGTTGTTTTGCCCCTATTCATGCCTTTGCAGATGCATTTAATAAATATGGGGTAGACCCGACAATAGAAGAAGTAAGACAACCTATGGGAATGTTAAAAATCGATCATATAAAAACTATGCTTGGCATGGAAAGAATCTGGAAGTTATGGAAGGAAACATATAAGAGGGAGCCTGCAGATGAGGATATCAACAACATTTACAAAGCCTTTGAAGAAAAATTACTGAAAGACCTGGACCAATATGCAACCCCAATAGAAAATGTGGTGGAGGTGGTCAACCAGTTAAGAACAAAAGGCATAAAAATAGGTAGTACAACAGGGTATACAAGTAAAATGATGGAAGTGGTTTGTCAGTCTGCGAGGCTACAAGGGTATAGCCCTGATTATCTAAGTACAGCGGATATAACAGGTGAAGGAAGACCAAGCCCAGAGATGATTTATGACAATATGAAACAGTTTGCCATTGGAAAGAAAGAAGATGTTGTAAAAATAGGCGATACCATTTCAGATATTAAAGAAGGGTATCATGCTGGTGTATGGAGCGTTGGTGTCATCAAAGGAAGTTCGGCATTGGGCCTAAGTGCTGAGGAATATGGAAAGCTAAAGGATGAAAGTATCAAAGAAAAGGTGAAAGACCAATATTTAGAAGCGGGTGCTGATTTTGTCCTTGAAGAAATAGGTAAGTTACCGGAGCTAATTGAAAGAATAAATATACTAGTCGGGTTAGGAGAAAAACCGAATGGATACAAGCTTTAAAATTGAAGGGGATATTAATTTAACAGACGAACGTAAGAAATGGCAAGCACAGAATCTTAATTCTAAGACTATAGAACTGATCAAGGAAGACGCCAACTATTATTTTCATCAATCTTTATCCACGCCTTGTCTGAACACCATCGAAAAAGCAGATGGGATCTATATCTACGATGGTGAAGGTAGAAAATACATGGACTTTCATGGTAATAGTGTGCATCAGATAGGCTATAACAACCAAACTGTCATGAAAGGGCTAAAAGAGCAAATGGATACCTTATCTTTTATACCAAGACGCTACACCAATGAAGTTGCCGTGAATGCGGCTAAAAAACTGGTAGGGCTCACCAATCATGAGTTAACAAGAGTTCTGTTTACACCAAGCGGTTCCCAATCAATTGGTCTCGCTCTTAAAATTATGCGTAAAGCCACAGGGAAGTTTAAAACCGTCTCCTTATGGGATTCTTTCCATGGGGCTGGGTTAGATGTCATTTCTATAGGTGGAGAGAAGATTTTCAGAAGTGATATAGGTCCATTAACGCCTGGAACAGAACACATTATGCCTTATAATTCATATCGTTGTATATTTGGAGAATGTCAAGACTGTGGTTTTAAATGTCTTGACTATTTAGATTACATACTTGAGCGTGAAGGCGACGTGGGTGGTATCATCTTAGAACCAATTCGGGCTACAGATGTCCAAGTTCCACCGGCAGCATACTTTAAAAAATTGAAACAAATTTGTGATAAATATGGTGTGCTACTCATCTTTGATGAAATCCCAACAGCTTTTGGCAGGACAGGAGAGTTTTATGTGTATCAAAACTTTGGCATCATCCCTGATATCTTAGTCATAGGTAAAGGCATCGGTGCAGGTATTATTCCTATATCCGCAGTGCTGGTTAGAGAGGAGCTCAACGTAGCGAATGATGTGGCTTTAGGACACTATACCCATGAAAAAAGTGCGTTAGGGTGTAGAGCTATTCTAGAAACCATTGATTATATTGAGAGTAATCATTTAATTGCCCATGTGAAAAACATGGAGGTTCTATTAATAAAAGAGTTTGATAAATTAAAAAATAAATATGAGTTCATCGGTGACTATAGAATAAAAGGTTTATTATTTGCCATTGAACTTGTCACCAATCGAGAAACGAAAGAAAAAGCAGTGTATGAAGCGGAAAAGACGTTATACAGCTGTTTAAATAAAGGATTGAGTTTTAAAGTATCGCAAGGCAATGTACTTACTTTTGGCCCACCCCTTATCATAACTGAAATAGAACTTTTAGAGTCAATTGGGATTATAGAAGCTAGTTTAGTAGAAGTTTTCAGCCAATAAATATACACCCTAAAAAAACAGACTGTCCAACGGCCTGTTTTTTTTAAGATGTAAAAATTACAGATACCGCATTCTTTTATGATATTCATCTAATTGTTCGATCTATTTTAGAACTCCTCTATTGTAGTTGTCTAAATTTAATCCTAAAAAGTTTTCCTCACTTGAATCTTTATGGTACAATAGAAGAGGAAATGTTTATGTTAAATGTATGTTAGATAAAGCAGTAAGATAGGAGCCAACATGAAATCATTAGTAATAGCTGAGAAACCCTCCGTTGCAAGAGATATAGCAAAAGTATTAAAATGTTCGAAAAAAACAGATGGAGCCATAGAAGGGGAACGTTATATCGTCACCTGGGGACTGGGTCATCTGGTCACTTTAGCGGACCCGGAAGTATATGGTGAGAAATATAAAGAGTGGAAAATGGAACATCTTCCCATGTTACCAAAGAAGTTTGAATTAGTTGTAATGAAGCAGACCAGTAAGCAATACCATGTTGTAAAGACGCAGATCCATCGAAAGGATGTGTCAGAAATCATCATTGCTACCGATGCAGGACGTGAAGGTGAATTGGTTGCCAGATGGATTTTGGAAAAAGCAAATAATAATAAGCCGATTAAAAGATTATGGATCTCTTCTGTCACGGATAAGGCAATCAAAGAAGGGTTTTCCCACCTAAAGAGCGGAAAAGAATATGAGAATCTGTACCAGGCAGCAGTTGCAAGGGCAGAGGCAGATTGGATCGTTGGAATGAATGCCACTAGGGCACTTACCTGTAAATATAATGCAAGTCTTTCTTGCGGGCGTGTTCAAACGCCTACGTTAGCTATGATTGCAACAAGGGAAGAAGAGATAAGAAAGTTTATTCCTGTCCCTTATTATGGACTAAGCGGAAAAGTAAAAGGAATGACAATTACCTGGAGAGATCAAAAATCAAAAGAGCACACTAGCTTTGATAAAAATAGAATGGAAGATCTCTTAAAAACAGTAAAAGGGAAAAATGGACTCATTACAGAACTAAATACCGTGCTAAAAAAGACGTATTCTGCCGGGTTATATGATTTAACCGAATTACAAAGGGATGCCAATCAGCAATATGACTTCTCCGCGAAAGAAACTTTAAATATCATGCAGCGTTTATATGAAAATCATAAAGTGCTGACCTATCCAAGAACCGATTCCAGATATCTTCCTACCGATATCGTAGGTACCCTGAAGGAGAGATTAGGGGCAATTAGTGTTGGACCATATAAAACCTTAGCAAGAAAGTTAATGACAAAACCTATCGTTACGAATTCCTCGTTTGTGGATGATCAAAAAGTAAGCGATCATCACGCGATTATACCAACGGAACAATATGTTAATCTGGAAAATATGAGTACGGATGAGAGGAAGATTTATGATCTTGTAGTAAAAAGGTTCCTTTCCGTCTTATATCCGCCTTGCGAATACGAGCAGGTAACAATAAAAGTGCAGGTAGAAAAAGAAGAATTTTTTGCACAGGGTAAAATTATTAAGTCTTTAGGGTATAAAGAAATTTATGATAAAATAATAGAAAATGAAATATTACCAAAGGTTAATAAAAATGATATTTTAGAGAATATAGAATTTGCCATTACCCAGGGAAAAACAAAGCCGCCGGCACCCTTTAACGAGGCAAGTCTCCTGACCGCAATGGAAAATCCGGTCAACTTTATGGAACGGAAAGAAAAAGAGATGGTAAAAACATTAGGAGAAACAGGTGGACTCGGAACTGTTGCGACCCGTGCCGACATTATAGAAAAGCTCTTTAACTCCTTTTTAATGGAGAAAAGGGGTAAAGAGATCTTTATAACATCCAAGGGCAAGCAGTTATTAGAATTAGTCCCGGCAGATTTAAAAAAGCCGGAATTAACGGCCGGGTTGGAGATGAAACTTGCGAAAATAGCCAGGGGAACTTTAAAACAACAAGAATTAATGAATGAAATGGTATCTTATACAAAAGAGCTTGTAATTGGAATTAAAGAGAATGACGGAAGTTTTCGTCATGATAATCTGACAAATACCAAGTGTCCGGAATGCGGTAAAAAAATGTTGTTAGTTAGCAATAAGAATAGTAAAATGCTGGTATGCCAGGACCGTGAATGCGGACATAGGGAAACAATAGCAAGAACAAGCAATGCAAGATGTCCCGTGTGCCACAAGAAGATGGAACTAAAAGGGAAAGGGGAAGGCCAGATATTTACCTGTGTCTGTGGATATAAAGAAAAATTATCGGCATTTCAGGATAGGCGCAAAAAAGGAGGTGCCGGTGTCAGTAAAAAGGATGTTGCTAATTATTTGAATCAACAAAAAAGAGAAGCAGATAAACCCATCAATAATGCCTTTGCAGATGCGTTTGCGAAGATAAAGCTGGAGAAATGAGTTCACTATATGCGTTTGCATCAATAAGGTGCTAAGAAGCCATAAATCATACCGGTGATTAGATTAAAGCGGAAGAGAAAGAGTTAAACCTTGGTAGGTGAGACTCTTTCTCTTTACGTTTAAAATCATATAGTTGTAAAGCGCTATAGGGAAAGGTTAAATATCGGATGAGAATAATAGTGATTTGTTATATCTATATATTCCAATAAGACCGAAGCATGTTATGGCTTTTTTGATATAAAGAATTTATCTTATCAAGACTTACTGAATTGCTGAAAATGTCGAATTTTTTCTAAATATATTGGATTACATATAAAATTATGTTAATATAGTAGTGAGTAAAGCACGTTGGTTTACATCATATATGGCAGAATGCCTAAAAAATGTTATAACTGCAGCAATAAAATGGAAGTATTGTTAAAACTATTCATAAGGACATAAGCAATACCAGCACTCAATATTTTATCCGTTTTTTATTACATGACGCCAATTGAGATAAAGATTATCTTGTTTAGGGTTATATAAAATTAAAAAAAGGCCACTTGAAACACTTAACCTATTCATCAGACGTTAAGTAGTGCGAACTATCACAGTAAAATTGGAGGAATTGACTTGTTAAAGGTAATAATTGCAGATGATGAAATGAAAGTATGTCAGTTAATATATCACTTAGTGGATTGGAAAGACATGGGATTGGAAGTAGCCGCAATTGTAAATGATGGAAAAAAAGCTTATGAAGAAATTTGCGAAAAGAAACCGGATATTGTCATTACGGATATCAGGATGCCTAATTATGATGGTATTGAACTTATTCGAAGAACAAAAGAAATTTTACCTAATGTATATTTTATAATTGTAAGCGGCTATAGTCAGTTTGAATTTGCGCAGAATGCAATTAAATACGGTGTAGAAGATTATCTTTTAAAACCTCTTAAAAAGAAGGAACTGCAACATACATTAATTAAAATTATTGAAAAGTATAATTTATTAATGTATGTTTTTTCAGAAAAGGAAGAATTGAAGAGGATGTTACATACATCAGGAGAAAAAGCTAAAAAGAATTTATTGGCTGAAATATTAATCGATCCGGACTGTAAAGTACTTAATCTGGGTAAAGAAACTCTAAATAAAGAGTTTTATTGTCATTTTGAAGACAGTTTTTATACGATACTTAAAATAAGGCCATTTATAAAGACAGGGGAAGAGAACAAAAAAATATATTCCCTGCTCTTATCAAAAATACAGCATATGGTAAACGAAAAACTAGAGGTATGCTGTAAAGAGATTATCAATACTATATGGGATGATCAGATTGTGTGTTTGATAAATACAGATGATTCTACATTAACAGCGATTAAAAAGCAATTAAATAAGATGAAAATTGATATCTTAAATTTGAAGGAAATCTTTGAGAATGTCAATGTTATAGTGGGTATTGGAAAAATAGTAAACAACCTGGCAGAATTAGCGAACAGTATACAGCAGGCAGAAATATCTATTATGAACCGATTTGGGGAATCTGGTCAGTATATCATAGAATATAAGGATTCTTTTATATCAGACAGAACAGTAGAGATTATTATTAATAGTAATAAAAGAGATATCATTTTGTCATACTTTGAATTGTTGGATATTGATGGTATATTGGAGGAAATTTCTGAATTAGATAGAAAATTGGATAATTATTCAAACGATGGTCAACTGATCTATAACTGCTATAATGAAATGGTTAATATTATTTTATTTGGAGCTAAAAAATATATGCTTTATAATGGAATCCAGGATAATGAGTGGTTTCAGAAAAAATATAAGACATTTTTAACCAGACAGGAAATTTTTGTGTGGTTAAAACATCAATTGAAAGAGAACTTTGAAAAGTATACGGATAATAAAAAGTTTATGGATAGCAAGCCGATAAGACAAGCGAAACAGTACATTAATGAAAATTATAATAAAGAGATTAAACTCGAAAATGTCAGTAATCTTATAGGATTTAATCCGGCCTATTTTTCATCACTGTTTAAAAAAGAAACCGGAGAAAATTTTATGGAGTATGTAATGAAAATCCGGATTCAAAATGCAAAGGATTTTCTGCTGCAGACCAATAAAGATGTAGCAGATATTGCAGCTGAAGTTGGTTACACGGACTTAAAGTACTTTTCAAAACTATTTAAGAAAAAAACGGGGCTGAATCCAACGGAATTCAGAAAATTATATGGTTGATGGGAGTTAGATTGAAAAATGCGTTGCATTTTTAATCTTTCTATTTAAGTAATATCGCAAGCGGGCTTGTGATATGCATGGAGGTTAGCGTGAAAAAGGAAAAATTTACATTTGTAGAAAAAGCAATTGTTCTCATTATTACGCTTGCTATATTGTTGGGCATTCTTGTTTCCCTCTTACTTGTTATATTATACAAAGTGACAGATATCAAATGGCAGGGAATTATTATACTGGCATTTCTGGCCGTTTTGATTATTGCCGGTCTTGGTACTTTAATTAAGAAGTGGATCCTTATTCCTTATCAAGATTATAAAAATTTATTCAAAACATTTATAAATGGTCAGATTTATCAGGAATTGATAAATAAGTCACATAATATTTTCCCCGGAATGGATGGGGTACTGCTGCGGTTTGACAAAGTGATTGATAAGCAGAAGGTAATTCAGTTATCAACAAAGCAGGCTGAGTTTCTGGCACTTCAAAACCAGATCAATCCACATTTTTTGTATAATACCTTAGAAGCCATAAGAGGGGATGCACTTTGTGCAGGAATGGACAATATAGCGGATATTACAGAAGCATTGTCAACGTTCTTCCGTTATACGATTACTGAGACGGGAAATCTTGTAACCTTGGCCGACGAATTGGATAATGTAGATAATTATTTCAGAATACAAAAGTACCGGTTTGGTGAAAAATTAGAAATGGTATATGAATTTACAGAAAATGAAGCTGAAATACTGCAATTACAATGTCCTAAACTTACATTGCAGCCTGTAATTGAAAATGCCATTTTTCATGGTTTGGAAAAAAAAGTAGAAGGCGGAACAGTTCGAATCGGGATAGAGTTATCAGATAATAAAGTATTAATCAGTATAAAGGACAATGGTGTGGGTATCGAAGAGGAAGCCCTTAGTGTTATCAATGAAAAATTAGAACATATATCCATAGCCCATATAGAGGAAAATAAAAATAAAAAGGGAGGAATTGCCTTAAGGAATGTATGCCGTAGAATTAAATTATTATTTGGGGAAGAGTATGGAATACATATTTACAGCTTGCCAGGGATTGGAACGGATGTGCGTATTATGCTGCCTGTTTTAAAGAAAGTACGGGATATTAATGATGAAGGAAGAATTAATAGTTATTGAAAACGGAATAATTGAGAAGAGAGGTAACCCCATATTTAAGGGGTTGTATTTACCTATTTATAAAAATGAGATTTTAGGAATTATTTTTGACAGTGTTATAGAACGCAAATGCCTCCTTGACTTTTTTAAGGGAACTTACTTCTTAAAATCAGGAAGGTTCTATATTGAAGGTGAAAAAATTAATTTAGGTGATAATGATAAATATTGCAGAAATAATATTACTATTATTGAAAAAAGCAGTAAGTTAATTTCAACTTTGAATATAGAGGAAAATATATTTATTTTTGCTGATAAAAAGAATATGGTTAATAACAAAAAATATAAGAATGATATTCGTATTATAATAGAGCAGTTTAATTTAGACCTAAATAGAAGTAAACCGGTTTTAAAGCTGACCCAAAAAGAAAGGGTAATTGTAGAACTGATAAAAGCTTATGTTGAAGGCAAAAAAATAATAGTATTAACCCATATTACCGGGTTTTTAAAGAGAAAGGAACTGGATGATATTTATTTGCTGCTATTGCAGTTGCGAAGCACAGGTATGACTTTTGTGGTAATAGAATCGTTTGAGGATATTGTATTTGAATGGACGAACCAATTGGTAATTATACAACGTGGAAAAACAGTAGGAATATTTGATCCTAAATCCATCAATCGCCATATGGTTTATTCTGTTTTGATGAAAAACCAAAAGCAAAAGAAAGTGGATACTATAGATAAGATTGATTTACGTGTAGAAAATGAAAATATACCAATCCTTGAGTTTAAGGAAGTATGCACGAATATGATATCCAATTTAAATATAGCGGTTGAAGCCGGAGAAACCCTTAAAATATATTATATGGATGACGAAAGTTGTGAGCACATTGTTGATCTGCTGAAAGGATTAAGACAACCGCTGTCCGGGGAAATAAGCCTGGCAGGTCAGGATTATAAAGTAAATGATGTTTATCAGGCCGTAGGGAAGGGAATCTGTTTTATTGAAGAATCTCCCTATGCGAATATGTTATTTTATAATATGAATGTCAGGGATAATTTGAGTTTGGCATTATCGGGTAAAATAACTATGTTCTGGTTAAGAAAAAGATATATCAAAAGTGTTGATCAGTTTATTAAATCTTTTTGGGGTAAGGATATTGCTGAAATTAAGTTAAGAAAATTGGAACCACGCATTTTGCAGCAAATCGCATATTATAAATGGTACCTTTATGCACCAAAGGTAGTTGTCTGTATTAAACCATTTACCGAAGCGGATATTCACTTGCAGGAAATGACCATAGAAATGATTTCCCTTCTGAAAGCACGCGGGATTTCTATTATTATATTGACACCAAATTTTTCGGAATTATATAAGGTTGACGGGGAAGTATTATATATTAAAAAGGGTCATATCATTGATGAAGATGAAGTCTATCAGACCTTGTATAACAAATAGGCATCTGTTCAGCTGCCTCGGGGAATTCGTAAGAATCGCTGTGATTGAATAGTCTCACAAATAGTATATATGCAAATTGTATATTTTGGCATATGTACTATTGCTTTTTTTGTATGAGTTAAATATCTAAAAATACACTACCCTAATCTAAATATAGAATGTTGAATAAAAAAGAACAAATTGTTATATTGATTGTATAAATTAAATACAGGGAGGAATTAAGTATGAAAAGAAAAATATTGAGCACATTATTAATTGCAGCAATGGTATCTGTCTTATTGGTTGGTTGTGGAAATAAACCAACAACAGTTACTACAGATGAACAAACAACGAATGAAACAACAAAAGAAAGTACAGGACAAGCATCAGGTGAATTACCGATTTTAGGAGCTGGTATTTATTCATCCTCGGATAACTTCAATTCTTATATTGGTAAAGCAATTGCAAATGCCTGCAATGGAGTATTCAAGACTAATATTGAAGATGGACAGAATGACCAGTCTACACAGAACAATCAAGTCGATACCATGCTGGCAAAGGGTGCTGCCTGTATTGCTGTATCCGTTGTTGATGTAACTGCTGCACCTGCACTTATTCAGAAATGTAAGGATGCAGGTAATGTTCCGATTATTTTCTTTAATAAAGAAATCACTAACCAGGTGATTATTAATTCTTATGACAAGGCTTATCAGGTAACTTCTACGGGTGGTGATTACGGTGCGTCGATTCAGGGACAGATGATAGTTGATTATTGGAAAGCGAATCCCGGCATGGATAAAAACGGAGATGGAAAACTTCAGATAATTGATCTCATGGGCGATCCCGGACATACAGCATCACAGCCCAGGGCAGTCTATGTTAAAAAAGCGATTGAAGATGGCGGCGTAGAATACGAATTATTAGAAGAAGATACCGGTATGTGGGATACAGCGAAGGCAAAAGATAAGATGGATGCCTGGATATCGAAACATGGTAATGAAATTGAGTGTATTATATGTGCCAATGATGCTATGGCACTTGGTGCATTACAGTCAATTGAAGCTGCCGGATTTAATTCTGAGGGTACAAAGAGCAGCCAGTATATTCCGATTATTGGTATTGATGCCTTACCGGAAATGCTCGATAAGATTGAAAGTGGTGAAGTAATGGGTTCTGTATTACAAGATGCTAAGACCCAGGGACAGACTATTGTTAAGATGGCAGAAAACTTAGCAAATGGCAGAGAGGTTCTGGACGGTGTGGATGCCGTACTTGAGGATGATGCAAAAGCTGTCCGTGTTCCCTATCAGGCTATTACGATTGATAACCTGGATGTTGCAAAGTCTACCTATGCCGAATAGTAAATGAATGGGAGTTATGGGCAAATAACGATACGGATTGTGATATCCGTTTTGATATAAGAATGAATATACGGAAGGGCCTACACCTTTCCGTATATTAAAATATGGATAGAAAGAGGACTCTAAGGATGACAGATAAGTACATTTTGGAAATGCGGAATATTACAAAAGTTTTTCCTGGTGTAAGGGCGTTAGATGATGTTACGTTAAAGGTAAGACCGGGAACCGTTCATTCTTTAATGGGCGAAAATGGTGCGGGTAAATCTACATTAATGAATTGCCTGTTTGGCATTTATTCATTAAATGGCGGTGAAATTATTTTAGATGGAAAAAAGGTTTATTTTGCAAACCCGTCTGAGGCACTAAGAGATCATGTATCCATGGTTCATCAGGAATTAAATCAGGTCCCTGACAGGAATGTAATGGAAAATGTCTGGCTCGGACGTTATCCGATGAAAGGCTGCTTTATCGATACAAAGAAGATGTATGATGATACAAAAAGTATTTTTGATGATTTAGATATTGATGTTGATCCTAAAGTAAAAGTTGGAGCATTGACTGTTTCACAAAAGCAGATGATTGAAATTGCCAAAGCGGTATCTTACAACTCAAAGGTAATCGCAATGGATGAACCAACCTCTTCCCTGACAGAAAATGAGGTAGAACATCTTTTTCGAATTATTGGTAAATTGAAGGATAAGAATACAAGCATCATATACATATCCCATAAGATGGAAGAAATTCTGCGCATATCAGATGATGTAACCGTTATGAGGGATGGCAGATGGATAGCAACAGAACCTGCCTGCAACCTGACTACCGACAGTATTATTAAGATGATGGTTGGAAGGGATTTAAAAGAACGTTATCCCAGGAAAGCAACAAAACCTGGTGAAGTTTTATTACAGGTACATCATTTATCTGCTTTAAACCAGGCATTTAATGAAGTCAGTTTTGAATTACATAAAGGAGAAATTTTAGGAATTTCCGGTTTAGTAGGGTCGAAAAGAACAGAAGTATTGGAAACAATTTTTGGCATACGCCAAAAAGGAGAAGGCAGGATACTTCTTCATGGAAAAGAAATCAATAATGCTTCACCTATTCAGTCAATGAAAAATGGATTCGCAATGCTGACAGAGGAAAGACGGTCAGATGGAATCTTTGCGGATCTGAGTGTTTCCTTTAATATGATTATTACGAATTTAAATCGTTATACTAAAAATGGATTATTACGGAATACGAAAATAAAAGATGATGTTTATAACATGATAAAAACAATAAATGTCAAAACGCCGTCTGACAGAACCAAAATTGGTAATTTGTCCGGTGGTAATCAGCAAAAGGTTATATTGGGAAGATGGTTATTAACGGAGCCGGAAGTATTGCTATTAGATGAACCGACAAGAGGTATCGATGTCGGGGCAAAATATGAAATATACCAATTAATGAACAACTTAGCGAGTGAGGGAAAAGGTATTATCGTAGTCAGTTCAGAAATGCCGGAACTTCTTGGTATATGCGATCGTATTCTGGTCATGAGCAATGGACGTCAGTCAGATATTTTTGATTCGAAAGAAGTTACCCAGATTCAGATTATGGAAGCCTCGGCGAAATACATATAGGCATAGGATTTAAAATGTGATGAAAAGGCTTTCAAAGCGGTATCATGTCTGAAAGGTTGAGTGAAAATTTAAAACAGAAAGGTGCCACATTAAGTTCTAACAACCAGTGAAACTTGTTTCACATTTTTATATTGTGGCAGTA
>JBAVPE010000004.1:0-1856 GCA_049692775.1 Anaerocolumna sp.
CATCTACGCGAAGCATGTCAATGCGGATGGCTTCTACCACACCGATGTGGGCCGGGCCCTGAAGCTGTTGCGCCTGCATCACCCCGATGAGGAGTACACCGCAAAAGTCTACGGACCGCTCAGGCGCCTGCTGGACTTCTACCAGAAGGACCGCGACCGCGAGGGCATGGACCTCTACGACATCCGTGACCAGTTTGAGACGGGCCAGGAATACACCAGCCGCTATTTCTTCGCCGATGACAGGGCCGACAGCTACGGCTGGGACCACAGGCTGCGCCTCAAGGGCGTGGACGTGACGAGCTATGTATACGGCCTCTCGGCAGAGCTGCTGGAACTGGCCTGGCAACAGCAGCGCGTGGACGACATCCGCGTGCTGAGCGAATTGCAGGCACATATCCAGGCCGCTGTCAACGCATTTCTATGGGACGCAGAGCGCGGCTGGTACATGGACTACAGCGCCCAGAAGAAGGAGCACAGCCACTACGTCGCCAGCGTGGGCTGCTACCCCGTGCTGTTCGGTCTGGCCGCGCCGCAGCGGGCCCTGCGGGTGGGCGAACGGCTTGGCGAACCCGCGGGACTGTGGACAACCTGGCCCCTGGCAACGGTGCCGCAGGACGACCCGTACTACAGCGCGGACCCGGACTGGCGCGGGGAGCGGGCCAACTGCCCCTGGAACGGGCGCGTCTGGCCGATGGTCAACAGCCACGTCTGCGAAGTGCTGGAGCGGCTGTCCGAGCTTGACCCGGAGCAGTACCGGCCCAGGCTCGCGAGCTTCCTGCGGCGCTACATCGAAATGCTGCACTTCGAAAAGCAGGACGCTGGCAGCCATGCCGGCAAGGACCTGCTGCGCCCCAACTGCTTCGAGCATTACCATCCGGAGGATGGCACGGCCTGCGAGTACCGCGGCGTGGATGACTACATGCACTCCTGGGTGGCGGACCTGATCCTGCGCTATGTGGCGGGCGTGCGGGTCACGGAGCAGCGTGACAACGTCTCCGTGCGGCGCACGATCCTGTTCGACCCCTACCCCTTCGGGCTGGACAGCTTCATCCTCAACACCTGCCTGGTGGCCAGGCATGAGATTGAAGTGCAGTGGAACCGCGACCGCGCTGGCAGCACCCTGCCGGGCTACCGGGTCTACGTTGACAACGCGCTTGTGCATGAGTCGCCGGAGATCTGCAGGTTTGAGTACGCATTGTGATCTGCATCGAGTTTGTCAGTGTTGAATCAAATCTGAATTCTCCGTGTCTCCGTGTCTCCGTGACTCCGTGTCATTCAGAACCGTTGGCAAAGTAAATCTGATTGTGCGCGAATTCGCGCAGAACAGGCTCGCTACGCTCGGGAAATTCATGCTGATGCGACTGCCAGTTTGACACAGAGGCACGGAGGCACGGAGGATTCAAAAGGGAATTTTCAGGCACTTTTTCTGACTCAGACCCAGCGCCGGTTGTCCTTCGGCAGCTTGCGCTCCATCCACATGGCCGGCTTGCCCAGCTCAGTGAAGCCGCAGGGTTCGTAGACCCCGTGCGCATCCTTCGTTGCCAGAATCCAGCGGTTGACATCGCGCAGCTCGGGATGCGCCATGGCCGCGCGTACCAGCCTGCGCCCATGGCCGCGCCCCTGGAACTCCGGCAGTACGAGTACGTCGCAGAGCATGGCCCAGCGTGTGAAGTCGGAAATCACTCGGGCGAAACCCAGCATCCGGCCCTCGATATACAGTCCGAAGGGCAGTGATGCCCCGACCTGGCGCTCCACCTGGGCGCGTGAGATCCCTTCCGCCCAGTAGCTGGTTGTGAGAAAGCCATGCACCATCTGCAGGTCCAGCAGGCTGCGCTGTGTGCTGATGAGGATGCCAT
>JBAVPE010000005.1:0-116502 GCA_049692775.1 Anaerocolumna sp.
CTACTATTAGTTTCCGAGAGTACTCTCATTATAAAACAAAAACGGAACGGTTTTCGCCGTTCCGTTACTACTATTTTATTATTCTGATTAAATTTTAAACTATTCCTGTTTTACTTAGCTGATTTTAATAACCGCTTTTACAACATCTTTTGCATTATTCACTACAAAATCAAAGGCTTCTTTTGTTTGTTCGAAATCAAATTCATGACTTACGATATCCTTTACATTAATTGCCCCGCTTGCAATTGCATTAATGGCAACAGGATATAAATTACGGTATCTGAAAATTGTTTTTAATTCGCCTTCTTTACCCATTAATTTCATAAAATTAAATTCTATTTCGTCTTTTGGTGTCATACCCACAAGTACAATGGTACCTCCGCTTTTTACTACATCCGCTGTTTGTTTTACTGTAATTTCAGCACCTGCTGTATCAATAACAACATGTGCTCCCTGACCATCTGTAATTTCATCAATTTTAGTCAGTACATTTTCTTCCCTCGCATTGATAACATGGGTTGCACCAAGTCTTTTAGCAGTCTCAAGCCTGTTAGCCAAAACATCTACGACGATTATCTTTGCAGCACCCCTTGCCTTAGCAGAAAGTAGTGTTACAAGCCCAATACAGCCGGTTCCGAATATAACGACCGTGTCTCCTAATTTAACATTCCCTTTGCCCGTTGCATGTAGTCCTACTGCAAGAGGTTCAACGAGTGCACCTTCCAGATTAGATACATTCTCCGGTAATTTAAAGCACATGTCTTCCGGATGTGCAACATAATTAGCAAATACACCATGATAAGGCGGTGTTGCAAAGAATTCAACATCAGGACACAGATTATATTGACCCGATTTACAGAATTCACATTTACCACAGGTTTTGCCGGGTTCAAGTGCTACCCTGTCGCCAACCTTAAGGTTTTTAACATCTTTTCCCACTTCTACAATTTCACCGGCACATTCATGTCCAAGAATGAAATCTCCATTTACCACAAAATCACCAATTCTGCCATGTTGGTAGTAATGCACATCCGAACCGCAGATACCAACGATGTCTACTTTAACTAAAACGTCTTTATCCTGTACGACAGGCATATCAATTTCTTTCCATACCATATCATTTGTGCCATGCATAAATATTGCTTTATTTTTCATTCTATAAGCCTCCTTTTCATAATGAGAGTACTCTCGGATACTCCCACCGCCTGTTTTAACTGATATTTTAGATACTGTCGACAAAATTTCACCTCCATTTTCGTGATAACATAGGCATGTTTCCCGGCAGACCGTCTGAGCATAGCGAAGGCAAGGCAAGTAAAAACATATATATCATACCTTGAAAATGCTAATAACCTATTTTTCAGCATCTAAAATATCCTCATAAATCTCATTTAGTTTCCAAAAGTCTCCTTAATGGTACGTGGAACTTTTCATTCCACGCACCAGGTAATTCATTTAGTCAGATCTTATTTTATTGCACCGGATTTTTTGTGCATTTCAATATATTGATCTACGTTATCTTTCGTAATTAAAGGACAATCGATATTGATATCAATCTGAGTTTCTTCACCGGTTAATAACTTATTCGCTGTATCAAGTAAGGATGTTGCAAGATCATAAGCACTTTGTAAACTTGTGGAAGTCATTTTACCATCTTTGATTAATAAACATGCTTCTGCTGTACCATCTACACCGTAAGCTAATACATTGGCAAATTTAGGATCATCTTTTACAACTTCAAGTGCACCTGCTGCCATGTTATCATTCATTGCTATAACAGCATCAATTTTATCATTTGCCTGTACCCATGTTTCCATGTAATTCATAGCTTCATCTTTGTTCCAGTTTGCAATTTCCTTACCAACGACTTTTACGTCAGGTCTCTTATCGAAAAATTCTTTCTGCCAGCTTTGTTCCCTCTGATCAGCATGGAAGTTTCCGGGAGGTCCTAAAAGTACAACTACATTAGCATTTTGCGGAACCTGTTCAAGGGCCAGTGCTGCATTCACGGCTGCCTGTGCATATGGATCCGCATCAACGGAAGAAGAACCTTCAATACCACTGATACGGGCATTGGTTGTGATGGTAACAATACCTGCAGCAACTGCTTTTTCCACATAAGTTCTTTGAGCTTCACCATTGTTTGGCTGAACAATAATTGCATCATATTTGTTTGTGATGGCATTTTCAATTAATGAATTTTCTGTATCGTCAGAAGCCTGACCGTCAAACACATCTAATTTCACATTAGGATATTTCGCTGCCTCTTCCGTAACTGCATTTGCCAGCCAGGCTGCAAAGGAATCTGCCTGTGCCCTTGCTATATAAGCAATTCGAAATACCTTATCCCCATTACCCTGTTCTTCTGTTTTCGTATCTTCTTTGCCGGTTTGCTGTGTACCGGTAGAGGTACCTTGATCTTTTGTCTGTGAACACCCCGATAATAATGAAGCTAATAATGCTACTACCATTGTCATAACTAACAATTTTTTCATACTTTTCCTCCATTCCGCCGCCAGACGGCGGCATAAAATACGATGAAAGAAGCCGCCTTGCGGGTTCTTTCCGTGTGAAAGCGTTATTCTTTCACACTTTCCTCCTGTTTTTTTATTCTAAATAGGGATTTTCCCTAATATAGATAGTTTAGTGTCCTTAACGTTTCTTTCTCATTGTCTTTGCCCAGATATCATACATAACTGCAAGTGCTATGATACCGCCGCGGACAATCTGCTGAAGGTAAGAGTTTACGCCGATTAATACCATGATATTGTCCAGGAAACCAACAATAAAAGCACCTGCAAGAGTTCCGGCAGCAGTTCCAATACCGCCTGAAAAACTTGTCCCGCCGATAACGGCAGCAGTAAGGGCTTTAAATTCATAACCGACGGCTCCGTTTGGCATACCACCGTTAACACGTGACATAAACAATACACCGGCGATACCGACTAAAATACCATTGATAATAAAGGCCCTCATCTTAATACGGTTTACATTAATACCGGAAGCATTCGCAGCTTCTTCATTGCCGCCGATTGCATAAATGGAACGGCCGAATACAGTATGTCTTAACAGATACCAGGTAACAATAAGAGCAGCTATCAGAAAGATCATGGGTGTCTGGATGCCAAAGATTTTGCCCTGGCCGAATTTAACATAATCGCCGATCTGGTAAATATTCTGACCGTTGGTATAAAGGAGGGCTGCTCCCCTTGCCATAGCCATCATAGATAAGGTTGCAATAAAGGGAGGGGTTTTATATTTAGTAACCATCAAACCATTCAATACATTACAGCCGACACCCACCAGCACCGCAACGATAAAACTAATTGTTAAGGAACCCGTTGAGGTATAGGCAGAAATTGAGAGCACACCTGCTAAAGCCAGTACGGAGGCAGAGGATAAATCCAGCATACCCGATATAATAAGGATGGTTTGACCAAATGCTAAAATGGTACCTACTGTAATTTGTGTTGAAATATTCTGTAAATTGGCTATAGATACAAAGTTCTTATTAGCCATCCAGCAGAAAATAAATAATGCAATTAATACAAAATAGATACTGTATTTACTTTTAATGTTTGATAAAAATTTACTATTTGTCATGCTTTTGGTATTCAATTTATTTCACCTCTTTCTGGATTTTTGTACCGGTAGCGTAGGCCATAATGCCTTCCTGCGTAAACTCATCCCTGGTTATCATACCAGTCACTTTACCTTTAGCCATGACATATATTCTGTCACACATACCTATCAATTCCGGCAGTTCAGAGGAAACCATTACGAGGGCTTTCTTTTGCTTTGCCAACTCAGTCATTAATTTATAAATCTCGTATTTTGCCCCTACGTCAATACCACGTGTAGGTTCATCCACAATTAAGATATCCGGGTCAGTAACCATCCACTTTGCAAGTATGACTTTTTGCTGGTTTCCGCCGCTTAAGGATTCAATTTTTGTTTCATAGTCAGGGGCTTTCACATTCATCTTTTCACAAAATTCCGAAACTGCTTTATTTTCTTCTGCTTCATGAAGCCGGCCTTTATAAATAAATTTCTTAAGACTTGCTAATGTAACATTTTCCTTGATGCTCCTGGCAGGAATAATACCATATCTTCTTCTGTCTTCAGAAAGCATAACCATTTTTTTATCAATACTGCTTTTTACATTTTTGATTCTTGTTTTTTGATTTTTTATAAAGATTTCTCCGGATTCATACGGGTCAAGGCCAAATAAACATCTCATAACTTCTGTCCTGCCCGCTCCCATTAACCCGGCAAAGCCTATGATCTCGCCTTCCCTGGCGTGAAAACTGACATTTTCAAATCTGTCTTTCTGGGTCAGGCTTTGGACTTTTAAAATTTCCCCGCCAAGCTCAATCTCCTCTTTCGGAAAATTACTCTCCAATTTTCTGCCTACCATCTGGGATATTACAGTTTCTAAGTCGTATTGCTTTATCGGTCTTGAATCTACTACACAGCCATCCCGGAATATTGTTATTTCATCTGCTATCTTGAATATCTCTTCCATTTTGTGGGAGATATAAATTATGCTGGCACCACGTTCCTTTATCTCATTGATTTTTTGGAATAATACTTCAACTTCTTTATTGGTAATCGCAGAGGTGGGTTCATCCATAATGATAATGTCTGAGTTATAGGATATGGCTTTTAGAATTTCTAACATCTGTATATCTGACACCGTTAAATCTTTCAGCTTTGTTTCCGGATCATAATTTAAATTTTCCCTGGCTAAAAGTTCTCTGGTCCGCTTTTTGATTTCCTTCCAATCAATTCTTCCATATCTGTCCCTGGGCCAATTCCCAACACAAAGGCTTTCTTCAATGGTCATTTCAGGAATATAATTCAATTCCTGAAAAATCATTGAAATACCAAGACTTCTTGCCTGAATTGGATTTTTTATTTCAACAGGTTTCTCATCAATGAGGATTTCACCTGCATCCGGCTGATAAATGCCATTGATGACTTTCATTAATGTAGATTTACCTGCTCCGTTTTCTCCGCATAAAACATGGACGCTTCCTTTTCTTACTGCAAAATTTACTTGATTCAATGCCTTTACCCCCGGAAAGGATTTATCAATATTGGATACTCTTAACTTAATATCTGTATTACTCATAAATCGCTGCTCCTTTCTAATTATTTTAGGCATCTTTTCTTAGTTGCTTTCTGTAAGTACAATAATACACTAAAATATTAAACAAAATAATGTTTTGCGTTAAGTATTTTATGTACAATTTTACTCATTTTCTAAATTTTTTACTCGTAATTGAATAATTTTACCTATATCAGCGTGAAATCTTATACCGGATTAATATTCTTTTGTACTATATTAAGGTAGCTGGCCATATTTATACGCAAAAAAACTCAGATTGAAAATCCGCTGGATTAGAATTAATCTAAATTCAGGTATTTTTTCAATCTGAGGTGGTTACTAATACATCTTTATTCAATTTCTGATTTAAGTATGAGCACCATTGCGCGCTATCAATCTATTTTCTACCCATTCCTTCTTTATACTCAATTACGGTCAAACCTGTTATCTTCTTAAAAACTTTACTAAAATACTGCTGATCGGAATACCCCGCTTTTTCAAATACTTCCTTAATTTTAATATCCGATTCCAATAATAATTGTTTTGCCGTTTCAATCCTTAATTTATTAATATAGAGGGACATATTTTCACCGGTCTCTTTTTTAAAAATACTGCTCAGATAATGTTTTGAAACGCTTAACTCTTCAGCCACATCATCAAGAGATATTTTTTCTGTATAATGATACTTTATAAAATTCAAAGCCTGGTTTATTAAAGACTTAGAATTATGATACCTTATGTTTTGGATCTCTTTTATAAGATTCCCTGAAAAATCAATGAGCAGTTTATTGATATTCCTAAGCTGGTCGGAACGTTCTATTTGATAATGATATGTTTTATGTGTTTCAAATATTTCCCTGTTAGAAAGAAAAAGTCCATAACTGCTGAACAAATCACCAATCAAATTAGAATAAAATATTTTGACTATCATAGGTGAAACATATTCGTTTTCAAAATTTTCCCCTATCTCACGGGTTAATTCTTTCACTTTATCAAAGTCTTCATGACCAATTGCTTCAATAAAATTCATATTATAAGCAATTTTCAGATCAAATACATTGGATTCTTTAAAATTTATGGCATCCATTTGGGTAATCCTATTGCTTTTATTTAATTTATAAAATAAAACCTGGGCTTTGTCTGTAAACTCCTTATAAATATTTCCCACTTGTTCAATTTGATTAAATACCTCCGAATAAACTGCATTCAAAGAAACATTAAAATATTGTACCGCCCCATTGGCTGCGGAGGCAAATGTCTTTTTTATATCTGCAGTTTTAAGCCCAGGTGAAGATATAAAAAGCAGATATTGGTTCGATTGCTGTATATCAATATAGGAAATAGCATATTGTTTGAATTGTTCATAAAGTATATTCATAACTGCGTAATTTATTTTTGCCATATCTGTTTGTGCCTCCAGACTATGATGGATAGAAATACTAAGATAGGCATACGCTGAATTGGTAGTAGGAAAATCAAGTTCACTAAGTAACTTAAGCAATCTTTCATCCATCTGAAAACCTTCCTTTATTAAACCTGATACAACGGAAGGTTTTAAATCCTCAATATTAGACTTCACATTCTTCCCCGTTTTTTCTTTGTTTTGTTTATCCATCTTTTCTTTCAAAGAAACCATGAGTTTAATCAGTTCTTCATCTTCTACTTCTGATTTTAATATATAATCATATGCTCCGCCTTTTAATGCCTTTCTTGCAAAAGAAAATTCATCATAACAGGTCAAAACTAATATTTTAGCATCTGCATTCTCTTTTTGTACTTTTTCAACTAACCAGAGGCCATCCTGTTTTGGCATTTTTATATCTGTAATAATCACATCCGGCTTATATTTTAAATAGTTCTCATACCCTTGTTCCCCATTTGCGGCCTCTGCTACGATTGTAAAACCAATCGCTTCCCAATCAATGGTAGTCTTAAGACCAACCCTCACAAGGACTTCATCATCAACAATCATAACTTTATACATAAACATCTGACCTTTCTTATCGGAGTTATCCGGTTACATTGGATTTATAGATAATTTTACCTGTACTAACGTGCCTGCCCCCAGTTCTGTTTCAATATGAATACCAAACTCATTCCCACAATAGAGGCGTATTCTATGATTAACGTTGTTGATACCCACTTTGCTGAATTTATTCCTGTCTGCGGAGCCTGATAAAATGGTTTTTAAGACCTCATCTTCGATACCCGGTCCGTCATCCCTGATTTCGATAATTAACTGGTTGTTTTTTATAAAGCTGGTTATTTCTATATTAATTTCCTGCCTTTCTTCTGTTAATCCATATATAATTGAGTTTTCAACAATGGGCTGCAGAATCAATTTGGGAACGGATAAATCAAGACAGGTTTCTTCTATGGATTGTGTCAGATTTATCGCCTGATTGAAACGTAATTTTTGAATTATGATATAATTTACAACATAGTCTAACTCTTCTCTTAAAGATATCATGTCCCTTCCGAGATTCGTACTGATTCTTAACAGCTTTATAAGTGCCGTGATGGATTTACTTACACTTGTATTTCCTTGGATTTTAGCCATCCATTTGATAGTATTTAACGTATTGTAGAGGAAATGTGGGTTAATCTGCGCATGAAGTGCTTCCAATTCAACTTCTTTTTTCTCCTGCTCTTCTTTTACTAATTTATCAATCAGTACCTGCATTTCGCTGATCATATTATTTAAGCTGATGCCTAACTGTCCAAGCTCATCCTTTGACTGAATATCCGTCCTGGCCGTTAAATCACCTTGTTCAACCTTTTTTATGACTGCCATCATCTTCATCATAGGTTCCGTATATCTTATAGAAAAGATCAGCATAAAGAGAAGGATTACAAAGACATAAATAACACCGCCTAAAATTAAGTAGGCTTGAATCTGATTAATCTCCTGATACAGATACTTGGTAGAAAGGGTTTTAATGATTTTCCATCCGTTGCTTTGTATGGTGGAATATATGGCAATCTGATCCGTATCCCTTTTGTAAAGAACATAATTATGCCCGTTTTTATCCCCTAACATCTGATTTGCATAAGGTTCTCCCTTTATGGATTGTCCTATCCGTATTTTGTCCGGATTACTGATAATCCTTCCCTTATCGTTACAGATAAAAACTTCCTCGTAATCACCCGGTTCAGCATCCAACAAACCGGAATAAGCATTTTGCAGCATATTCTCTTCTAAATCAAAACGGATATAGCCGTAATCATCCAAAGTGTTAAAATCTATGACTTTCCGACCCATGGTGAAATATAATTTTTCAAACTTCCCTGAAAGGATTTCAATCATCTTATGGGTGGTAGGCAGCCAGACAGGTTGTCCGGTGGAATTCGCAAGTTCTGAACTGATTTGCACCGCTTTCCCTATTTTATTAACACCGGCAGAATAATAATTATGATTTATTATCAAATCGATAGATTCAATGTCATCCCTGGATGTAATAAACGTCCTTAAAACATTATTAAACTCATCCTGAGAATATTGCGACCGATTCTTTAACATTTTAAGCAGGGTACTGTTTGAAATAATTAAAGTTGAAAACTCCTCTAAGTCATCAAATAAAAAATCAATCTTTTCGCCTGTTTCATATACGGATTGGGTTTCAGTTACTGTATATTTATTTTGAATAATTTTCTTAACCGTTTTCGAATAAATTAAGGAGACCGCTATTATGGGCAGGACAATAAGAATGATTGCTATAAAACCAATCTTAACCCTTAGTGCATTATAAAATTTTATTTTAACCATGCTTTCTCCTTTCGTAAATTTGAGTGTTCTCGGAAACTCTCATAGCTTGTTTTTGCTGATATTTAGATGCTGTTAATAAAATTATATCTCCATTTCCGTGATATCATAGGTATGTTTTTACGCAGACCGTCTGAGCACCGCGAAGGAAAGGCAAGTAAAAACATACCTATGATATCACGGAAATGTCCTCAGCCTATATTCAGCATCTAAAATATCTTCTATTGCTACTATTAGTTTCCGAGAGTACTCAATTTGAGTACTCTTATTTAAACAGGTTTTATGGTTTCAGTTCAATATAGATATTCGTACTGACTTCATGACTATCCAGATTATTTTCTATCATTTCATGTAAATTACTTGTCAATACTTTTTCAACATCATAAAATTTAGAGGTTTTAGGCCTTAAATAAAGATTTTCCGGTTTCCAGGCATTTTGAACTGCCTCCATGTGTTTTAACATAATATCTTCATTAAAATTTAATTCTGTACTTTCAGACTGATCTCCAATTTTCAAGTCTTCATATGCAGATTTCCTTGTTGGCAAACTGCCTCCATCCGGGTGTTTAAGCACTTTTATCTGCATATCTTTTGAAGTTGCCCAAACAATATACAGCCACGCCGCTTTTTTTTCAATATCGGAAGCGTATTTATTAATACCGATGCCTGAACCGCCGTATATATTACCGCGTTTGGTATCACCATATGGTAAAATGGAGTAACCGACTTTGCCTGCAACCTTAGAAAGTGTTGCATCTTCTACATACGTATAATTTTCATCCCAATTAGCCATCATTGCAATTTCACCGTTCCGGAACGCATTCGCAGAATCTGACCAGTTCCAGTTTACACTTTCTGGTGCCGATACACTGGCAACTTTTTTATACATATCCAATGCTTGTATGAAATTAGCGTTCAGGGTATTGATTAATTTATAGTCATTCGTACCCAACGTATTAATCTTGTCATCGATAAAATAATCCCCTCCATAAGCATCCAATATATTAGAGAATTCACAAAAAATCGAATTATGTTCCTGTGCCATCAGACCACTGCCGTATTTTACTTCTTCCTCCGGAACATTTTCATTAATCCATTTTGCAACTTCACAATATCTGTCCCAGGTAAAATCAGAGGCACCCGGTGTAGGATCATATCCCATTTCTTTTTTAAACTTTGATTTATATTTATCCATAATATCTTTTCTATAAAAAAGAATCATCGTTGTATTGTCAAAAGGAATTGTATAAACTTGATCCTTATTTAAAAAATAAGAACAAACCTCCGTCTGAAAATCAATAAAATCATCCATAAACCCTTTCATATGGGGTTGGTCCGGTGATAAATCATAAGGGTTTAATACTTCCAGATAATTATAAAACCGGTTTAAGGTCTGATAAGGATCTACATAAACCACTTGATATTTACCGGCCTGAGTAATGAAATCCAGGTTAATCTTTTGAACCAGTGTATCAAAATCCACTGCCTTAATATTAATGTTAATACCTGTTACTTCCGAAAATTCCTCACTCTCATGGGTTAATATATTGGCATAGAGATTATTTTCAACAATAAAATTCAATGTAACGCCTTCAAATTGTTTCACATTATAATTGTCAGGCAATTCCAGGTTTTCAAAATTAGTTCCCTGTAAAATTGTATTATCAAACGTTTCTGTTTCTTCTTTCACGTTTGTTTTATTGGCACAGGCAGTTGTTATCAATAAAACAACAATGCCCATTATCCTAAATAACCCAAGTCTCAACTCATTTTTATAAAACATATAATTAACTCCCTTCTGCGTATTCTACGCACACGGAACGCATACAAACCAGTAAGGTAAAAAATAACGTTTTATCATTTTTATACCCATTGCATACCGCAAGCTTGCTTGTGGTATTGCCACAAATAAAACAGGTTGAAAGAATCCATAGGTGGCATCCTTTCAATATTTAAATTTTCTTTCAACCTTTCAAACATGATGCCGCTCTGGCGGCATCTCAAATAATAGATGAAGAAGCTTGGAATGAGTACCCTCCGCACTCATTGTAAGGTTCTTCCAGTGTGAAAGCGTTTTTCTTTCACACTTCACCTTATTCCCTGTCTCAGTTTACTATATTCTTAAAATTCATATCAGATATGAACTTATTATTTAACATTATAGATATTATTATTTACAGGTTTACGTTCATCCGCAATACTAATCTCTATATTAAACTTAAAAAATTAACAGGCTTGCAATGATAATATATAATCATTTTACAGGCTTTTCATAAATCAGGCAATCGATTTTTATTTAAAATTGCTTACTGATTACTATTAACACTCATTTGGTTTTTAAGATGCTGTGGAAATGAATAAAGTGACGTAAATGGTAAAATATGTATTGACATAAAAATCCAGTAGTGTATAATTAAATACATAAATTCCCAAAGATGCAATAATAAGTAAATGGTAAGTACGAAAATTCTCACCTGCTATTTGTGCTTTGAAAATATTATAAATGCTGGTTTTAAAATTATTTGAGAAAGAAATCAATCTATAACTCAATCAACTGTTCTTTATAGTATAAAATTATAAGGAGGAAAATAATGAAGGTATTTCTGATTTTTCCTTCCTCTGGAATTGAAAACAGGCAGGGAAGGAAAGAACCGCTAGGTGTATGTTATATATCGGCGTATCTGAGAAAGTATGGACATACAACCAGGGTTATCGATCAAATAGGGGAATCCGACGATGATATAATAGACGAAGTACATACATTTAAACCTGATGCAGTCGGATTTTCGACAATGACATACAATTACCCCAAAGGGTTACTTTTAGCAACAAGAATTAAAAACGAATATAAAGATATACCTATCATTTTCGGAGGAGTGCATGCATCTGGAATGCCGGATATCGTGAAAGAAAAGGCAATTGATTTTGTTTCAATTGGGGAAGGTGAAAAAACAATTCTTGAGTTAGTGAATGCTTTGGAAGAAAACGCGGTTGATTTTGAAAAGATAAAGGGAATAAGCTACTTAAAAGACGGTAAGGTTTTTATAACTGCCCCAAGGGAACGAATAACCAATCTTGACGATTTGCCGTTTCCGGATAGAACCAGTCTGCCTATGCGTAAATACAGAGGCCGTGAGTTGAAGTACCTGTTTAACAGAAGGATGGCAACCATTCATACGGCAAGGGGGTGTTCGGGAAATTGTACTTTCTGTACCACTCCTGTACTTTATAAAGGTGGGTGGATTGCAAGAAGTGCAAAAAACATCGTAGATGAAATTGAACAGCTAATCAAGACCTATCATATTAAATCCATATTTTTCGCTGATGAAGATTTTATGAAAGATAAAAACAGGGTATATGAAATATGTGATGAGATAATCAGGCGTAAAATCATAATTGCCTGGTTCTGTTTCTCAAAGATAACCGATGTTGAGATAACTATATTGCGGAGAATGAAAGAAGCAGGCTGTATTAACATAATGATTGGTATTGAAGCAATGCATGATGATTCCCTGAAAAAAATAGCCAAAAAGATTACAGTAGAAAAAATCAGGGAAGCAATAAAGATTGCCAATAAAACAGGGTTGCTCATAGGCGGTACTTACATGATTGGCTATCCATGGGAAACGAATGATGACTTGCTTTTGGGTTTAAGGGAACTGAAGAAACTACGGCTTGATCATATATATTTGAATTTCATTACTCCTTTTCCGGGAACTCCTTTCTATAAAGATTGTGAAAAAAAGGGATTATTGGATTCTGGGGATTTCACCCATTATGACTGCTATAGTCCGATCGTAGGAGCAAAATTGTCACCTCGGCTTGATTATCGAAAAATGAGAAAAAAAATTGAACACAGGCTAAACATTAATATTGTATATGCAATAAAAGTTTTGAAAAATGTCTTGGGACAATATAAAAAGAGTATAAATATCAGTACCAAAAAAATTATGAATATTGTGAAAGGAGTATCAAAATGAGTAAAGATTCATCTATGAACCTTCGAATGACAGTTTATGCAGCACTGTTTACGGCTCTGATTATTATAGGGGGGTATCTCAGTGTACCAATTCCTGTCGGTCCCGTCCCGATAGTGCTGGCTGATTTCTTTGTCATGGTGACAGGGCTTTTTCTCGGTAAGAAATGGGGACTTTCAAGTGTTGTCCTGTATATTTTTCTGGGAGCCATTGGACTTCCGGTTTATGCAAGCGGAAAGGCCGGTCTGGCTGTCCTTTTCGGCCCAACAGGAGGTTTTCTGTTTGGATATCTGGCTCTAGTCTTTGCTATCGGCTTTATTTCCGGAATGGGCAAACCGTCATTATTAAAAAATATGACTGCATTAATAATCGGAAATATATTTTTATATGTATTTGGAGTACCATGGCTTAAAGTTGTGATGCATTTAACATGGGGGAAAGCCTTGGCTGCGGGTTTAATACCTTTTATACCAGGGATTATCATAAAAATAATCGTTGCATTGGCTTTAGCGCAAATTCTCATGCCCCAGTTCAAACGGACAATCACACCTACCCAGCAGTCGTAAAATCCGGAGGAGTAAATGACTATTTTGGAAACTCAGCATTTAACACATGTGTTTTCCGATGGGACTATTGCTATTGATGATATAAATCTGAAAATACAAGCGGGGGAGTTCATTATTATCGCAGGAGCTAATGGTTCAGGAAAAACCGTTTTTATAAGACATTTAAACGGGCTCCTCTCCCCCACAAAAGGTAAGGTCTTTATAGAAGGAGAACCAATAACGAAAAATATTACATATACAAGGAGACAAATAGGGTTGATATTTCAGGATTCCGATAGTCAGATAGTGGGCCAAACGGTAGAGGAGGATGTTGCCTTTGGTCCTGAAAACCTTAAGCTGCCTCCGGAGGAAGTTGACAAAAGAGTAAAAGAATCGTTGGAAGTTGTAGGCTTAAGTCAGTATGCCAATCAAAACCCACATGTGCTGTCAGGTGGACAAAAACGAAAACTTGCGGTAGCAGGTGTATTGGCCATGAAGCCAAGAATTATTATGCTTGATGAACCTTTTACCGGACTTGATTATCCGGGAGTTGTCCAGGTACTTGAGCAGATTTTATCTCTTCATAAAACTGGTCATACTATTATTTTGGTAACTCATGAGCTTGAAAAGGTTTTAGCTCATGCCGGCAGGCTGATCATTATATACAAGGGTAAAATTGTCGAGGACGGTGTTCCGGAAGAAATAATTGGCAGGTCAGAAAAATACGGAATCAAGATGCCTCTAGGCAAAAATATGGGAGTTGAGTCAATGACATGGCTGAAATAGTTATCTTTCATTATATTCATAAAAATTCCATCTTCCACAGGATGGACTTACGGATAAAGCTGTTATGCATGATTTTATTCAGTGTATCCTCCAGCTTGGCATCAGATATACCTGACTTTGTTGTCCTGACGGTTGTATTATTAACTGTCCTATGTGCATCTAAGCTGCCTATCATGACATTGTTGAAGGAATTGAAGAATTTCGCCATTCTTATTATATTTGTAATTGTTATCGATTCTTTCACTATCCCTGGTAATCCGATTCCTATCCTTTCATTGCCCGGAGTTTCGGCAGAAGGTGTAACCACGGGGTTGTTTTTTGCATGGCGCCTTATATTAATTATTATGATCTGCACTATCATGACAGGAACCTCATCTCTCACAAGCCTAAAAAATGCCATTGAATGGTATCTCCGCCCTATACCCTTTATTCCTGAGGCCAGAGTAGCAACTATGATTAATCTTACTATTGTACTCATTCCTGTTATTTTAGATACGGTTTCCGAAATGTCCGACGCTCAGAAGGCCCGCTGCGTTGAGGGAAGAAGAAATCCAATAAAGCGCATAATGTTTATTGCTTTTCCGCTTTTGGTTCAGACATTCAGAAAGGCTGACGAGATGGTATTCGCAATGGAAGCCAGGTGCTATTCGGAAAACCGTACAAGAGCTGTTCTAACAGCAACAGCCAGAGACTATTTAATTTTGGTTTTTTCACTACTAATTACATTAATTGTTTTATTTTATATTTATTGAAGAGAGTACTCTCGGAAACTAATAGTAGCACTTGAAGATATCAGTAAAAACAGGCTATGAGAGTTTCCGAGAGCACTCGAAGAATAAAAGGAGGTATAGGATGTATTATTCCTTTCCTATAAAAATACGGGCGCATCATCTTTTATGTATGCAGGGCTATCAGGGCTATGGTTATAGTAAGGTTTTCGAAAACAATCTGCATGAAATTATCAAATGTATAAAATCTAATCCCGGTTTGCTTATAGAGGTAATTGCAGAAAATGACTTGATATGCAGCAGTTGTCCTCATTTATGTAAGTCTGAGTGCCAAATGGATGAAAGCTCTAATTCCAGGATACATAATATGGATATGGAAATTATAAAGGTGTTGGGGCTAAAGTCTGGTGATAGAGGCAAAGCATCGTATTTTATTAATCTTGTTAATAGCAAATTTAAGAAACGCTCACAACTTAATGGTATTTGTGGCAATTGCCAGTGGAAAGAAAAATGTCTTTGGTATTCTTCGTTTGAATCATAAAGTATTCTTTTGTTTCTGTCCCGGCCAGAGGTGTGAATACATTCATTCTTAAACCAGTATATTGATATTTATCTGATATATCCCTCTGCAATCACCATAATTAAACCAATAGATAATCCGATGGCAGCCCCTGCAAAAATTTCTTTTTTGGTATGTCTTTTTAACTCAACCCTCGACCAGCCGATTAATATCGAATACAGCAGGACCAATATACCTATCACCGAATTTATGGGCAAAATTAAAAATGACAAAAAGATTGTTAATGATACATGCCCGGAACATTTAATAAAAAAATTAACCAAATATGAAATTACAAGAAGTACTAATCCAAATAATACTCCCATGCGTAAATTCCTGGATTGTCCTGTATAGAATAAAACAACGGTTAAGATTGATAAAAGGATTATTGCAAACAAATACATGGAATATCGCTGGGTTCTAACCGATACGTCAAAATTGGTATAATCACCTTTTTTCGTTTTGGAATAATTTCTGACAGCATTTGGGGTAATTACTCCTCCAACTATCAAAAAAGAGATTAGGAAAGCTTTATGTATTTCTTCATATGTAAACATCACAATCATTACAAAAACCGAAAAGGTTATCATAGGATGCCCTATCGTTGATATATATTTCGCTATTGTTTGTCTCACGGAACACCCCTCTTTCCAAAATAAATAAATATAATTTAAAACTATCTACTTTAAGATTGTATTTAACAAATAAAGAAATTAACACCAGGTTTTATTTTTTAATCATTAAAATCCACCCATAATAACCGTATCGTAGAATTTTCCGTCAGAAAGGTAATTATCTTTTTTTAATACGCCTTCTACTTCATTTTATCAATTTGAACTTAGAATTATATTTCGAAGTTTTCTGGTAAGTGAAGTAGTACCTGCATCAGTCTTCTGCATCATGAAAAGGAATGTTAATTCCTCTTTAGGACAATTACAAAAATACGCACCAAGCCATCCATCCCATCCATATTCCCCCAGGTTACCAAGATCACCGGCTTTACTGCAATCCGTCATAACACGCATTAAATTGCCGTAACTGTGTCCGCATAAAGTAAGCCACAGATCAAAGCCTTTCTGCTGTTCGGCATTTAAAGTAGCTGAAGTCAGGTATTTCACAGTTTTCTGCCGCAAAATCTGAACGCCGTCTAAACTGCCCTCATTCATTAGCATCTTTGCAAATCTGGCATAATCATCAATGGTAGAAACCAGACCGGCTCCTCCGGATTCAAAAGCCGGATCTCTATCCATCCGTCCAATAATCCCCAAATGGTTCCCGGTATAAAGTTTTACCCCCCCCTTACCATTATCTGCATAAGTATTTACAAGGCGGTTCCTTTTTTCTGCCGGTAACCAAAAACCTGTGTCTCCCATACCCAAAGGTACAAATAATTCTTTCTCTAAGAATTCTCCAAAACGCATACCGCTTACTACTTCCACAATGGCACCCAGTACATCGGCTGATGTCCCGTATTGCCAGGAAGCACCCGGATGAAAAGCCAGGGTACATTGACCCAGTTTGTTCATCGCTTCTACCGTACCTAAGGGCGAGTCACCTAATAACCTCTTGTCAATCTCCTGAAATAAAGCCTCTGTCTCCTGGCCTGCCTTGCTATTACCTCCGTATACTAAGCCTGAGGTCATAGAAAGCAGATCTTTAATAATCATTTCCCTCCCAGTTGAAACCAGAAAATCACCCTCCTCAACCATCTGATTTTTAAAACCTGGAAGGTACTTACTTATGGGTTCATATAGGTCTATTTCACCGCGTTCCAAAAGTATCATAACGGCAGTTGCCGTAACCGGTTTACTCATGGAATACAGCCTGAAAATGGAATCTCTTTTAATTGGAAGTCCTGCATCCATATCGGCAAAACCATCCTCATGATAAAAAACTTCTTTTCCGCCTTTCATAACCAATAAATTTCCGCCGGCTAATTCATTTTTATTTATACTTTCTCTTAATACTTTTTTTACCTGATTCATTTCAGCATTTCCCAACATTTTAATTCCTCCTTTTTCTATAAGAGTACTTTCTAAAACTCTCATTGCCAGATTTTACTGATATTTCTTTCTTAAATAAATATCACTCCTGACTCTCAGGATGCAAGCCTGATATTTATCAAAATACCATATAAATTATACCATATTCCATTATCATATGGAACCAACATACATTGTCTAATTAAGAAGGAGTCTGGCGCGCTGTCACTTTAGTGATAATCTGCCTATAGCACGTCATGCACATCCTGCGATCCTTCCACATATTCCTGAATTTCTTTTAACAGGCGTCAATTTGTCTTTTTCATTCTTTTATGACTATACATAAGGTTATCTACATGATGTAAAAATTGTTCCACGCTGCTAAAGTTGTCACTGTAGATATCAGCCCCAATACTGCATTCCAATTTGTATTTCTTTTCAGATCCTTCATTATATTGTATAAACCTGGTATTAATTTTTTCAATCAGTTCATCCAAGAATTCATTTGTATTACAATCAACAACAATTACAAATTCATCACCTCCTAAGCGGGCAATGATATCCTTTTTCCTGAGCACACTTTTTAACAGCTGCACAGCGGATTTAATAGCACTATCTCCCTCTAAATGACCATATTCATCATTAATTTGCTTCAGTCCATCCAAATCCAAATAAATGATTCCAAATTTATCCTCAGTACCCTGTTTCATTCTTTGGGGAATATAATTATCAAAAGATTCCCTTGTCCAAGCACCTGTTAAGCTGTCTAAATGAATCATTCTCTGCTGCAAAAAAATATATATGATAACCATTGAAAACGCAGAGCTGCTCCACATAACCAGCGTTCCATAAAATAACGTCTGAATCAACCCACCGATTATTGGAAGAATGCCATATGAAAATAGAGGAATAAAATCTTGTTTTATAAATTTATTCCTCCGTTTTAAAACCAACGCTAAACCATATAATAAATAAAAATATATGATAGCAGAGGATACAACAAATAAATTTCCCCGATGGTATATATTAGAACTGGTAATATAAAATACCCACCCAAAAACCGGTGATAAAACCGTTATAATTGCATTAATTACTACAGGAATCAATAATAGCACCTGTTTTTTGCGTGAAATAACAGTATTAGGGATAATCCAGCTATAAATAAAAATATACCAGAAATATGTTAAAATCGGAGCAGTTACAAATACACCTATATGCATGAGAACAGAAACCGGTATCAACCATAATTCCGGACGTCTATTAATAATACAGGTCAATGTCTCAAATAAAATCCCAAGCAAAATGATTCTGGAGGTACTTAAGAATTTTTTATTTAATATATCCTGTCTGTCAAGTCGGCCACATGCAATCAGATACACTACACCAAGTAAAACCATTGCGGCTATATTTATATCAATTCGCAAGAAAACACTCATAAATCTATCAGCTTCCATTTCTAAGATAATGCAACCCTGTCATCATTTCATTAATTGTTCAAAGTCATCACTCTTTATCCATAATAGCTTACCCTAATTTGCCAATAAAAAATCGGGGCTTCTATCTTCCAGTTCATACTTCCATCCGGAAGATTTATAAATTTTATTATCAGTACTTATAGCCATACATTCCACTCCCTGTATATTATCAATAATTTTGAACCCCTTCTCTATACCAAATACAAAAGTAACCTTAGTCAAAATATCTGCTAACATATTACAGTCAGATATATTACTGTCTATTACAATCGTATCACTCATAACACCTGCATCTGCAGGATAACCGGTAAATGGGTTCAAAATGTGATGATACCTTTTTCCATCCTTTATAAAATATCTTTCATAATCACCGGAAGTAGACAGTGCCTGTTCAGGCATATGGATAATACAAGTATATTTCTTATCTTCAGCCTTTCTTGGATGCTGCACCGCAACAGCCCAAAGTGAACCGTCCGGTTTCTGACCCATTGTATAAATACTGCTGCCGCCAAGACTTATAATCGCATTCTTTACCCCATAATTTTTAAGGATTTTTATCGTTTCATCTGCCGCATAACCTTTGGCAATTCCACCAAGGTCGATTGACATACCTTCTTTTAATAATTTAATGCTGCTATCTGCTTCGTTTATACTTATATTTTTATAACCAACCAACGGCAATACTTCGTTGATTTCAGCCTCAGCAGGAACCTTTTCTTCCGGCGTTCCGATCCCCCAAAGCTTAATAAGAGGTCCCACAGTTATATCAAAAGTACCGTCACTTAACCCCGAATAGGTTACTGCGGTTTTAATCATTTTAATTATTTCAGGGTGTACTTTAACATATTCTTTACCAGAAGCAAGATTAATCTTACTTATATCACTGGTTTCAATGGAGGTACTTGCCATTTGTTCGATTTCATCAATTCTTTTATAAGCCGCCTCGATGGCCGCACTGGCTTTTGGGCCATAAGCTTTTATATCCATGATGGTATCCATTTTAAAAGCCTGTTTATCAGATTCTTCATTTTCTCTGGAACATGCTGTAAATGAAATAATGATTAACAACCATACTCCACAGGCAAAAATTTTTTTTAACATTCTTATCCTCCGGATAAATCTTTTTAATATAACCGGCTTAACCGGATGCTGTTTTATTTTCCTGATTTCGCCTATCTTTGTTAGTATACCAATTTAAGATAAATATGTAAATATAATTACTCATTTTACCAGGATAAACTTATAAAAAGTTATTCTAAGCAAGGTATAAACTGGACTGGAATTTTTACCGATTTGGCAAGACTTTTTAGAAATTTCTTAATTTCTTGAATCCGGTTCGGATTTTGATATGACAAAACTTAACAGGGGAGCTTTTTTCTTAAAGTTCCCCTATACTAAATTCTTCTGTCATGTTTATGGATAACTTACTTACATTCTTTTATTATCACATGTAAACCGTATTCATATTCCAGAAAAGAAATATAAGAATTCAAATCTTTAACTTCCGGATTAGGGAAATTAAAACACAGATAGGCACACCCTGCATACTCCTTATTATTCAGGTTCCAGTGAAGCCTAAACTTACAAAAATCCTTGGTAGCCCCTTGAAAACCACATACTGTACAGTAATTTCTATTAAAAACACCTGACAGATGTGCAGGTAAATCTCTAACGAATTGAGAATAACCGTCCATCTTATTTAATTTTAAGGTCAGCATCTTATCTAAACAGAGGTAGTCAGCCTCATCCTCCACCCACTTTGCCATCGGTATTTTAGACAGATCAGCTGTAATTTTATAGTCGAAACGATAAAAATGATGTATATATTCTTCCGGAGATATTTTTATGGGTGATTTAATAATCTTTGTTTTTCCGGTAGGTCTATATTTATTTATGTCAAGCCAGTTCCGGCAATATGTTTCTAATGTGTCAATAATATAAGATTTTAAATATCACATTTTCCGTATCCCAGAAGTCCCTTATGTTTTATAGATTATAAGTATCGCATTATCTTTCCGGACGATTGTTAGTTAAAGCGTAATCTATCGGTATATCATTGATTTTGTGAGTTTTTTACTAAATCATCCAATGTTCCAAATGAATATCCCATCTCCTCCCACTTCGTAAGTAATTCATCTAAAATTTCAGAATTTGTCTTAGATGTACAATGTAAAAGAACGATGGCACCCGGGTGAATTCTTCCGAGTAACTTCTTAAATGCTTCTTCTTTTGTAGGTTGTTTATCATTATACCAGTCAACATAGGCAAGACTCCAGAAGAAGGTTTTATATCCCATCTCCTGCGCCATTTTCAAGTTATCCTGATTATATTTACCCTGCGGCGGCCGGTAATATTTTACCATCTTTTGTCCTGTTACATCTTCATAACAAGTCTCCAAATCACCTAGTTCTTTCCGAAAAGACTCCATTGAAGATATATTAGACATATTGGGATGGGAGTATGTATGATTTCCTACGTTATGTCCTTCTGCCACCATTCGTTTTACCAGATCCGGACTTGTTTTTATAAAATTGCCAACCAGAAAGAAGGTTACATGTACATTATGTTTTTTTAATGCATCAAGAATCGCAGGGGTATAACCATTTTCATATCCCGCATCAAACGTCAAATATATAACCTTTTCTTTTGTATCCCCAATATAATACGTATCATATTTTTTTAATTCATCTGCGGTAGCATTCGCGGTAGGCGGCTGACCTTCCGCAGAGAATCCAAGACCCCAGTTTTCTCCCCCCGCCTCCATCAAGGTATCTTTCTCATAAGCATTTGCAAGCATCGCAATTCCTCCGCCAAAAAGATACGCAAACACAAATAAAAGTATGAAAATTGGTATCTTTTTATCTTTTAACAGTCTCATAACTAACCCCACCAAATATATATTATTAAAATATATTTGATGGGGTACTTAGTCATTCCTGTATAAATTGTCCTTTTTTAAAGTTTATCAATTTCTATTACTTTAGCCAAACACTTTTGTTCAGATCAAATAGCTTAGGATTATTAATTGGCTTCCATAATTTCGTTCAAAGTAACATTGGAATTAACAAATCTCGCTGCACTTTTCTCATTTTTAAGGTGTATTGCCTTCTGGGGACAGTTCTGAATACAGGCCATACAGTGCTGGCAATTACCGTTAAAATCAGGCCGTTTATCCACTTTTATATTATCAACAGGACAGACCCTCTCACATGTCTTGCAGCCATTACAGGAATTATTTACAGTAAATTTCTTATCAAATTCATTGTCATACATCTTTAAATTAAGCAAACGAATCGGTTCTGCCATTACAGCGTGTTTCTTGATATATATACGTCCGGTTTTAATATCCTTAATAATTTCACCAAGTCTTTCTTCTATATGTTTTTTCCCTTGTCCTTCCATCTGTTGTTTCATTTCAAACCCGGGAAGGTAATTATCTACCATAACGATTTCGTTTATATAAGAAAATTCGATTCCGTTTCGTTTCCCGATTTTTATAAGGTGTCTTGTTGATGCTCCGGAAAATAATCCGTAAGTTGCTATTCCAAATATATATTTGCTGTTTAACTTCGCTTTATCAAGAAATTCTTCAACTATATTAGGAACACTATTGTTAAAAACCGGGAAAACAATACCAATCTTTTCATCTTTGAAATCAAAGCGGCCTTCTTTTTGTAATCTGGGGATGGATAAAGCTTCTCCTCCAATCTTTTTTGCTACATATAAGCTATTTCCTGTTGCTGTAAAATATAATATTTTCATTTTTACACCCATTGCATACCGCAAGTCCTTTCTTTATTTAAATTTTTTTTATTTTTCAAAATAATGCCGCTTTGCGGCATCTAAAATATCTTCAGAAACCTCATTTAGTTTCCGAGAGTACTCTAATTGATGATTTGACTGTTACACTTGTAACCTTTTTATGAATATAGTATAATATAGGATATTGAACAATGCAATAGTTTATAGAACAAGTGTTACAAAAATGGAGATAATGTTTATGGCAATTAAAAAAAACAATAATTTACAAAACAGGATGACAAAAGAAATCATTTTTACCGCCCTTATGATTTTAATGAAGAAGAAAAATTTTAAAGAAATAACAATAACCGAGGTATGCAATAGGGCCGGAGTCTCAAGAATGGCTTTTTACAGAAATTATAATATAATGGAGGATATTATAACAGACTACTTAGATGAGCTCTTTGAAGGTTATTCTAAGCAGATACTAAGCTGTGAAGATAGGTATAATAAAGAAAGTGTTCGATTATTCTTTGCCTACTTTAGAGAGCATAACAGATTAATTACGAATCTGATAAGTTCAAATTTAAACTATTTAATCCTGGAACGATGTATTGAATTTTTCTATACATTATCCCGTAATATAGTATGCAGCGATTCACATTTACCTTTAAAAGAAAAATATATTATTGAATTTGCAGCAGGAGGACTTTATAAAGTACTGATAGAATGGGCGAAAAACGGTATGAAGGAAAGTGACGGGGATATGGCAGATATCTGTTATTGTTTAATGGAACACTAAAAAGACCATTTTTTTCACGGTCTTTTTTATATTTGCCATTACGACCAAGTCCTGATATATTTAATTAGTTCTTTCTTTTCCGGCTATTTTAGGTATTACTAAAGATAAAATCAAAGATAGGGCGGATATCGTTATCAATATTAGAAATAAAACATGCAGCGAACTGTTTAGTGAAAATTTTACCTGCTCACTGGTAACCGCAACGGCATGGGAAGAGGATTTATACAAATTACCGGGGTCTACCCCAGGTATGCCAATATTAATAAAGTATTTCACTATATAGAAATTAAATATACTTCCGAATACACTTACACCTATTGTTTGTCCCAAAGTCCGAAGCAATGAATTCGCAGCGGTTGCAGCTCCCCTTTTGCCATAATCTACGGATTCCTGAACAATTATCGTTAAAGTAGTAAAGGCTCCGCCAAATCCAAATCCCATTATAAAAACATATATTAATACTAATACCAAGGGCGAATTTATTCCAAGTGTCGGCAAAAGTATTGTTCCAATAAGTAAAATAACAATAGATATCATTATAACCGATTTTCCACCGTATTTTACTATGCATTTTCCCAGAATAACAGAAGCCATAAGCCAGGCAACTGACATGGGAGCCAATGCTAATCCGGATATTTTCGCACTAAAGCCCAGTATATTTTGTATATAGATTGGCAAATAAACATCGGAACCAATTAAGATTGCCGATACCAAAAAACTGATTGAATTAATGATTGTACTTGTTTTTGTAAATATATCAAAAGGAATAATCGGCTCTTTTACTTTTCTCTCTATTTTATAGAAGGCAATTAGAAATAAAACAGTGATAACAATTGATATTACAATAAATATAGTTTGATTGGAACTTATCGTTTCACTTGATAGGAATATATTCAAAAATACAATCATTGCTATGGATAAAGTAATGATTCCTGCAAAATCAATTTTATGTTTTATCTTCTGAAAGGTTTCCTTCAGATTTTTTTGAATCAATATAATTGATAAGATACCAAACGGAATATTAATAAAAAATATCCAATGCCAGGACAAGGTATCAATTAAGATTCCTCCCACGAATGGCCCGGCAAGACTGGCTATCCCCCATACGGTACCTAAACTTCCCTGAACTTTCGGCCTTTCCTCCAGGGTAAATACATCTCCCACAATGGTATAAGTAACTGTAAATATGGCACCTGCACCAATACCCTGAATTGCACGGAAACCGATTAACATATACATACTCTGTGATAAACCGCACATAAAACTTCCAAATAAAAATATTATAATTGCAATTGAAAGTACATTCTTCCTTCCATATAGATCTGATAATTTACCATATATAGGCGTAGAAATGGCAGAAGTCAATAAATAAACTGAAAAAACCAGACTAATGAATTCAAATCCCTGTAAGTCCTTTACTATAGTTGGAATAGCCGTAGTTATTACTGTCCCCTCAACTGCTCCTAAAAACATTGCCACCATTAATGCTATTACTATATTTCTCTTTCTTGAATCCATTTCTTAAGCTCCATTCCATATTATGTTCTTCCGTCGACATTTTATTTTAACACATATAACCTTGACAGCATATGTCAAGATTAAAAAAACAAAATTTTTTTTATGAATGGATAGAAATGAAAATAAAAAGGTTAATTTCCATTATTATGATACTTCTTGGATGTAATAAAATCCGTGCAGCTAAGCTTGACGCTATATTCTGGTCTGATTCCAATGACTGAAAACCATCCTGCCAGCCATCAATAATTATTTATCCAGTACACCTCTGCTGAAAAAAACATATTGTTCCTTAACATTAATTTCTATAGAGCACATAGTCCTGCATTTCCTTTATGAAACCGGCGGCTTTCAGTGCATCGCCGGCTTCTGCAGGATATTCTTTGACCAGCAGCCGATTAAGCAATGGAAACAGGCGCCGCTTCCCATAATCCCGGGCGAAAACCTGCAGTACCTCAGGCAATGCTGCAGCATCAAATACACGAAGTACTTTCCCCTGCCGCTCAAATACCGCTACCGGAACACCGACACTGAGTGATGCAACAGTGCCGGCTACATTAAGAAATGACCTGTCTTGCATATGGGGCAGGCTCTTACCCCAAGGTTGTGACATATCAACAGCTGGTATCCAAATGATCTGCCCGCCTGGGTGCTCAAGTGAAAACATCGTTCTGGTAAAATCCTTATCCCTGATAAACTGTACACCCGATAATCCCTTGATAAAGTATCCCCGCCTTACACGTCCTGTGTATTCCCATACACGCAAAACCTCCAGGGCGGTACTCCAGGGCAGCCCCTGGATGGTTTTCCCTGCAAAGTATTATAACACGGTCAAATATTCTCTCCAGCTGCTGTTCTGCCGTAAGCGGGGTAAGCGGACGCGCCAGCTCCCATCTACCGGTGGTCATTGCCTTGGTACGTGCATTTACACGTTGTCTTATTGCTGTTTTTTCAAGTTTTTCCCGGTTCAGCCATTGCCGTACCGGCAAAAAACTGTCCGCATAAACAAGACCGCTTTCAGCAAGATTTAAAAAGTACCATAGGGTGAAATTCCACCTAAAAGACTTGAAAATCTCTGCATAAAACTTGCACCACGTTTTAACAATTCCTCATAGACTATTTTTTCATTACCTTCTAAATCAGCTTGAACTGCTGAAAGATCAGCCTCCCAGTTAATATCCTCATATAAATGAAAGCTTACTCCTGCACCCGGGGTTATATGCCAGAAAAAACTGCCCCCGGCCAGGAGGGTATCAAGCAGCTCCGGACGGTATCCTCCCACACGTGACGGAAGCAGGACACTTTCCCACAAGGCTGCCGGATAAGACTGGTCACTTAACAGCTTTAAGGCCGCTTCTAATTGTTCATTGGCGGGAGTGCCCAGACGGATACGCTCGGACAAAAGTGCAGCATAGCTCTCTGAGGGCAGGGTTTTGATTTGACTCCGCCTGCTCTTTATCGTTTCCTTCCGTGCCCGCTCATAAAGTTCTGCATGATAATAAAGCCCGTCATTTTCTACTGCACTGCCCAGGTTACGTAATGCACTTAACACTTCTTCAGCCTCATCTCCTGTCCACTCCCGCCGTCAGACCCATGTAAAGCCCCTCCACCGCTGTCCTTGGAAACATATACATGACACTGACCCGGTCCGGATTATGGCCGGCACGGCCCAGCCGCTGCATGGTGCTGGATATGGTTCTTGGACAGCCAATCTGAAATACCTGGTCGATATCACCCACATCAATGCCCAACTCCATAGAAGAGGTTGCACACAACAGCCGCAGATTACCGCTTCGCAAGGACTGCTCCACCTCATAACGCTGCTCTTTGGATAAGCTGCCGTGATGTGTTCTGGCAAATCCCTCCCCTCCCAATTGATTAACGAAATAAGCAAGCTTTTCCGCGTACATCCGCCCTTCAACAAAAGCTATGACACTGTGTGCCCCCATGCAGTATTTATAGATTGTGGCTGCAATTTCCTGCCAGACACTTTCCTTTAATTTAACCTTCGTATCAGACAGGGGACTTGTCACTTCCAGCCTGACCTCCTTGTGCATTTCCGGTGCGATGATGGTTACCGGATCCGGCGAAAGGTATTCGGCTGCCCTGTTGAGGGGTTCTATAGTGGCAGATAAACCAATCCGCTGCAGAGGTTCCTGGCACAGCCTGTCCAACCGGGCAAGGGAGAGCATCAGGTGGGCACCACGTTTAGTATCTATAAGTGCGTGCAGCTCATCAATAATAATAAACCGGGCTGTATGCAGGATAGATTGTCCCGATTTACTGGTCAGCATCAGATATAGGGATTCAGGAGTCGTTATGAGAATATGGGGAGGGGTTTTAATCATTTTTCGCCGCTCCTTTTGAGGAGTATCGCCTGTTCTGATTGCAACGCTTATATCAGATGGAGTGTTTCCGGATAATGGATCCGCCTTGTATTCTTCCTCTAATATACCGTTAAGGGGTCTTCGCAGATTTTCATGAATGTCCCCTGCCAGTGCTTTAAGGGGCGAGACGTAAATTAACTGAAGTTCCTGTTTCAGGACACCTTCCCTGGCACTTGCCATAAGCCGGTCTATAAAGACCAAAAAAGCAGACAGTGTCTTACCGGTACCGGTCGGAGCTGACACAAGCGTATGCCTGCCTGCAGCAATTGCAGGCCAGGCCGCCTCCTGTACCGCTGTTGGTGTGCCAAGTAATTTAGTAAACCAGCGAACGGTGAGCTGGTCAAATATATCCAGTGAATTTGTTGGCATAGGACTCCCTCCTTTTCTCTAAGTTTCACCAGTTTCTGATATCTTAATAGTTTTCTTGAGAATTTTTTACTTATCATATTAATAATTAATTATATAACATTACATAAACAAACTCAAACAAGATTTGCCATATTTCCTAAACTTAATATACATTAATATAATTACAGTATTTAGTATTGATATATAAAAAATTTACAACCAATTCAAAGTATTCTGAAATTGATCTTAGGGTAAAGTTATTCCCGGGCAGCTGTAAAATAATGGTATAGAGCAAAAAAACGGGTATACCGCTTTCATGATAAGTTTTATCCGGCCAGGAATAAAAAAATCATAAAGAAAGGTATGCCCTATGCATAAAAGTGGTTAGTAATCTCATTGATTTAACGGTTGCTTTCCTAATACAGAATCAATCTTCTTCATATCCGTTTGGATTATTCTTTTGCCATCTCCAGGAATCTTCACACATCTCTTCAAGACCTCGTACTGCCTCCCAGTTTAATTCTTCTCTGGCTTTTGTTGCATCTGCATAACAAATGGCAATATCTCCGGGACGTCTTGGTTTAATGGCATATTTAATTTGCTTACCGCTAACCTTTTCAAAGTTTTTTATCATCTGTAATACGCTATATCCATTTCCGGTACCTAAATTATAGATTAAAATGCCTTTCGTTTTGTTCAGTTTTTCTATAGCTTTTACATGTCCCAATGCCAGATCCACAACATGAATATAATCGCGGACACCACTTCCATCCATTGTATCATAATCGTTTCCAAATACATTTAAACATTCCAGTTTACCTGCTGCCACCTGTGTAATATATGGCACAAGATTATTGGGAATCCCTTTTGGATTCTCCCCTATCAACCCGCTTTTATGGGCTCCTATCGGATTAAAGTAACGCAATAAAATAACATTCCATTCCGAATCGGCAATATGCAGATCCGTTAAAATCTGTTCCAACATCAGCTTTGTTGATCCATATGGGTTGGTTGCAGAAAGTGGAAAGTCTTCCTTAATTGGCACGATTTTCGGTGTCCCATATACCGTTGCCGAGGAACTGAATACAATATCTTTCACCTTATGTCTGCGCATGACATCGCATAAAACCAAAGTCCCGGTAATGTTATTGTGATAATATTCCAGTGGTTTTTGAACTGATTCGCCCACTGCTTTTAACCCTGCAAAATGAATCACGGAGTCAATCGTTTCCTGCTTAAAAATATTATCTAAGACCTCCTTATGTAATAAATCAGCTTCATAAAAAGTAATCTTTTTCCCTGTAATCCGCTCAACTCTTTCTAAAGATACCTTAGTTGAATTTGATAAATTATCTACTACAACAACCTCATATCCCTGATTCAATAGTTCGACGCAGGTATGGCTTCCGATATAACCGGCGCCGCCAGTGACTAGAATAGACATCTTTTTCCCTCCTGACGGTATTTATTAACAATCATTTTCATTGCATCCCATTTCTTTTCCATATCAGCCACTAATTTAAATTGTGTCCTGCATCTGTCTAAATTGTGCTCCCCACGATGTATCCTAAAATAGGTATCCCCCTGTAAGTAATCCGTTAAGAAACGGATTCCGCATTCCAAGGTCATCATCTTTGCCCCCAAAGGAAACATGTCTATTTCTGTTTCACTCAGACTTCCATTACAGCCCTCCAGAAACCCCTTGGTATATACTTCAAAAAGTTCCAGGTCAAAATTTACTTTAGACAAATCCGGTTCATCTTCCTCACCGGTACTTGCACCAAAACGGATGGAATCACCGAAATCATTTACGGAAAATCCCGGCATAACCGTATCAAGATCAATAACACAGATACCTTTCCTTGTTGTATTATCAATCATGATATTATTTAATTTGGTATCATTATGTGTTACTTTTAGGGGAAGTTTCCCTTCTGCATATAAATCCATTAGTATATACAGGTCTTTTTCCCTTTCTAATATAAAAGCCAGTTCAGCACTCACCTCTTTTACGCGTCCTTTCATATCTTCTTTTACAGCTTTTTGTAAGTTTTTAAATCTTACCGGTGTATTGTGGAAATCAGGTACGGTTTCGTGTAGTATCTTTGCCGGATAGTCAGAAAGCAGATACTGAAAATGCCCAAAAGCATAGGCGCTTTGATAAAAATCATTTGGGTTTTCTACTTTTTCAAAACAGGTTGCATCTTCTATAAACTGATAACCTCTCCAGCTGCATCCGATGCTGTCGCGAAAAAAGTTTTTCCCATCTTTTGTCTTAATGATATTTAAAGTTTCACGGTCTGCATCACCTTGATCTTTTTTAATTTTTTTTCTTAAGAATTCAGTTACACCAGCTATATTTTCCATCAGCTGTTCCGGATTTTTAAATGTGTCATGATTTATCCTTTGTAATATGTAACGAATCATGGAACCATCTGTCAGTCTGAAACGTACCTGAAAAGTATCATTAATATGACCGTTTCCGTAGGGTTTGTAATCAATGCAGGTTCCTGCAAAAGCAATATTTTCAATTGCTTCTTTTATATTTACGCAATATTCTTCTCTGGTCATATTTCCACTCCTTTTTAAATTCTATATAATAATGAAAAATAAGTAACGATTCAGTCGCACCCCCTGAAAGTTTTCTTCCATAATTTTTTTGGATACAAGCCCTGTTCTTTCATTAAAGCAATTGCAGTTACAACTGCTTCTTTGTCTGCTTTATAGGTAACGCCATACCACTTATCCCTGGATTTTAAAACTTTTACTGTTGCCTTATCTTCCTTTAACAGTTCGCCTACCACAGTTGGCAGAAAATATTCAGACTTTAAAGGATTTTCCGGTACATTTTTTTCAAGAAATATAGTAAAACGTTTCTTCAGTTCTTTTAAAATACTGTCGCTAAACCCCCACATATTCATAGAGACTGTACTCCCTGCAGGAAGAGTAACCCATGTTTTCCCTTCATCCTCGGTATACTGTGCATTGCTGCTGTGCTTTTCGATTCTTGTTCTTTCATGAATTTCACTTAAGAATCCCTGTTCATCCATATCACATACACCTCTTGCAACATGTCCGTTTTCAGTTAACGTATTTTCCAAAATGTATCCAACCATTGCATAACGATATTTATTATCCTCCTTTACAGTGGTCAAATATTCATAAATTGCAGAAAATGCATGTGCACCATAATAATCATCTGCATTGATTACTGCAAAAGGTTCTACCACAGTACCTGAACAGCTTAAAACCGCATGTCCGGTACCCCAGGGTTTTACCCTTCCCTCCGGTACTGTATATCCTTCTGGTAAATGATCCAATTGCTGATAAACATAATCTACCTGTATCTGTTTTGAGATTCGATTACCTATTATTTTCTTAAAATCTTCTTCGATTTCAGGCTTAATAATAAATACAGTTTTCTTAAAACCAGCCTTAATGGCATCATAAATTGAAAAATCAATTATAATATGCCCTTCTTTATCAATGGGGTCTATCTGTTTTAGACCCCCATATCTGCTTCCCATACCTGCTGCCATAATCACCAAAACTGGTTCTGCCATATTTCTGCCTCCTATTAAATTTATTTAATGCTGCAACTATTTCCATCTGACCAAAAACCTAAAGAGTTTGCAACGCAAACTAAACTCTGCGCTGACGCTTGAGGCATATTCCTTACAATCTGCATCTGCTCATTAATCTTTTATACCAGTAAGTGCAATGCCTTCAATAAATTGCTTCTGGAATACCGCAAACATAATGAGCAATGGCAGCATAGACAAAAATGCGCCTCCCATGATAGCCGGATAGTCTGTGGAGTATTGTCCTTGCAAGTAGGACAACCCAGCCGACAGAGTCATTTTATCCGTAGAAGTATTTACAATCAAAGGCCACATCAAATCATTCCAGGAAAATTTAAAGCTCAGGATCCCCAATGCTGTCAGCCCGGGTTTTATTAATGGAAGCATAATCCTGGAATAAATACGGAAATGATTACATCCATCTAATTTAGCAGCATCCTCTAATTCATCCGGTAAAGAAATAAAAAACTGTCGCAGTAAGAACGTTCCAAATGCACTAAATAAATTGGGCATAAACAAAGCTGGTATTGTATTAAGTAATCCCACTTTCTGTATAATCAAATACTGCGGCAGTAAAAAGAAAGAAGATGGAACCATTAATACTGCCAGCAACGCCAAAAATATAACATTTCTTCCCGGGAATTCAATACGTCCAAAAGCATATGCCGACATGGAACAAAACAGCAGTTGGGCTACCACGGTAACCACTGAAGATATAATCGTATTTAAATAAATCTTACCAAAAGGCAGCTTCTCAAAAATCACCATATAATTATCAAAATGCCAGTTTGATGGAAATAGTATGGGCAGTATCCGCATTGCTTCACTCTGCGTCTTAAAGGATGTAAGAATCATCCATAAAAAGGGACCGATGGTAGCAAGCACTCCTAAAATTAATATAGCATAGGTAATCACCAACACAACCTTGAAATTGTTCTTTTTATTTGCTGCTACAAGCACTTTTCAACCCCCTAATCATAGTTAACCCATTTCTTCTGTAATTTCATTTGCAGAACAGTAATTATCATGATAATTACAAATAATAACATTGCAATTGCCGATGCATATCCTTTTTTTGAGAACACAAATGCATTCCGGTAGAAATATAATACTACACTTTGGGTCGAATTCAGTGCAATACTATTGGAGTTAATCATCATATAGATAACATCAAACGTCTGGAAGGCCGAAATCAGGCTGGTAGTCATTACAAAAAATAATGTTGGCGTTACGAGCGGTAATGTAATATGCAGGAATTTTTTAAATGAACCAGCCCCATCAATGGAGGCTGCTTCATAATAACTGCCTGATATTCCTTGTATCCCTGCAAGTAAAATAATCATATTATAACCAACACCCATCCATATGGAAACCGTACTAATGGAGAAAAGTGCTAACCTTGGTTCTGAAAGCCATCTTTGTGCCTGGATTCCGACTAAACCCAACATATAATTCAAAATGCCAAAATCTCCATTATAAATCCATTTCCATACTATGGCGACGGCAGCCGTCATAGTTATGGACGGTATAAAAAATAATACACGGAAAACAGATTGGCCCTTTACTTTCGTATTTAATAATACTGCGATGAGCATGGACAAAACCATTGTACATGGAACTATGATAAGCACATACTTAAATGTATTTCCTAAAGATTGCCACATAACGGTATCTGATATCATTTTTTTATAGTTGGATAGGCCTGCCCATTTTGTTACATTAAATGCTCCAGTATCGTAAAAGCTGTTAAGTAAGGTCTTAAAAAAAGGATAAAAGAAGAAAATTCCAAGGCCTATTGTATTTGGTGCAATCATTAAATAACCCCAGAAATAATCATTTTTTTTATTTCTTGAATAACAAAATAACTTTTTCTTTGATACTACCACTCAATCACCCTTTCTATTCATTTAATGACATCTGACTGAATTCCAGGACAGCCCCCTTTAATTAAATTAGAGCAAAGAGTCTGACCCGCCATACTCTGCGCACTGTCACCTAAGTGATACTATTCCGCACCTAAAACTTTATTCATATCAGCTGCCAGTTTATTGCAAGCCTCATCTACCGTCATATCTAAACTAAACACTAATTTTAAATAATCAGCTTCTGATTGCTGCCATTCTGCCGTACTCGCCGATACCGGATAGGCATAAGAGTAATTTTTTGCCGCAGTCAGGAAGGCCTGGGTATTATATTGTGAATATGCCTTTGACCAAATAGAAGTAGCAGGTGTATAAGCAGGAATAGCCGCACCGGACTCTGCCTGAATCGTATTTGCAATTTCACCGGCTAAGAATTCGACCCATTTTCCTGCTTCCGCCGGATGTTCCGTATTAGCATAAATACAATTTCCCAAACCATGAATGACAGAAGCTTTTTGCCCATTAATGGTCGGTACTTCTACGCAATCAACTACATCAGCAATCCCATCTGCCTGGGAAAACTCTTTTATCTTCCAGGAACCGCCCCATATCATGGCAATTTTTCCGGATTCAAACTGTACATATCCGGGAGTCTCTTCAAGGGAAGCTTCACTGGGCGAATATCCATTTTTCTGAAGTTCTACCCAACATTGGATGCCTTTCTTGGTAGCCGCTGAATCATAACCGGAGGTAGTCTTGTCCTCTGAAATAACATTTCCACCATTTGCAAATATCGTATTATAGATACCCTCCTGATTAATATATTGAGATGCAATACCATAAACACCTGCATCTGCATTGGTCAACTTACCGACAATTTCAGCCATATCTTCCCATGTCCAGTCGTTTGTCGGATAATCCACTCCTGCTGCATCAAAGATCGCTTTGTTATACCAGACTGCAATGGTATCAAAATCCTTTGGCAACGCATATTTAGAACCATCAATTGTATACAAATCAACCAAACTGGAAGGATAATTACTCATGTCCAAATCAGAATCTGCAACCAGATTATCCAGTGGTAAAAGGATTCCGCCCCTTGCATATTTTGTAATATTAGGACCATTCATCCAGAATACATCAGCTATACTTCCGCCAGTGGCTGCTACTTCTAATTTTGTCCAATATTCATCCCAGGATGTTACTTCAATCGTAATCTTAATATCCGGATTTAATTTCATAAATTCATCTGCTGCTTTTTGCAGATATTCCTCCTGATTTTTATCCCAGATTGCATAGCGTATTTCGACCTGCTTTTCATATGCCTCTGCTGTAGTTGTTTTCGTTGCAGTCATATTTGTTGTAGTTGTTTCCTCTGTCGTGCCCGAATTACCGGTCATGTTATTTCCACATCCGGTTAACAAAGCTGCCAATAAGCCCATGCATAAAAATAATGTCAGAATTCTACGTTTTTCCATAAATTTTCTCCTTCTTTCGTTTTCTTTTATATTCTTTAATAATTTATTTAAAATAATTGATGATACAATTATTTGATTTTGCCTTCAGCAGTATTAAACTCAATTCTTTAGTTTTTCCTTTAATTCATCCATATCAATAATTTGACTGCTAATTCTTGATTGTTCAGCAGCATATGCCATTATGTGGCTTTCAATTGACTTATTTATGGAAGACCTGCTTGTTTCATTATCATTTTCCAATAAATTTAAAAAGTCCTTTATCAATCCAAAATCACCGCCGCCATGCCCTCCCCCAATAATTTCAGGGTGAATCACCCTTTGTTCATAGCTATCTAACATATTAGAAGGGAAACGGTTCACTTCGATAACGTTACGGTAATCATCCCCACGGATTTCCCCATGTTCACACATAATTTTAATGGTACGGCACATCTTACTGGTAAATCCACTGAGGTTAAAACTTACCGTGACCCCGTTCTTAAACTCAATTAATGCCACCTGATTATCACACACATCATTATCGCAGCGATATACACAACGGCCATAAGAACTTGTTTTCAAGGCATCCAGGATTCCTTCCTTCGTTTGGTCTTGAGTCACAAGCGTGGAAGGCCAATTACCTATTGTCGGCAGATACGCCTTTCCTGCCTCAAACCTGCAATCCTCAGCGGCTTCACAGGTGCAACAGCGATTCGAACTATTCTCTGGTGCATTTTCTTCTTTAAAATACTTTAAGCTGCCATAAGATGTGATACGCTTAGCTTCACTGCCTACCAGCCATGTCAGAATATCCATGTCATGACAGGACTTTTGCATAATTAAGGGACTAGTCAGATCACTTCGTCTCCAATTGCCCCGTACAAAAGAATGGGCCATATGGAAATTGCCGATATTCTCATTGTGCTGGATAGAAATAATTTTGCCCAATTCTTTATTATCAATTATTTCTTTAATCATTGCAAAGAAATTAGTGTACCTGAGCACATGACAAACTATCACCTTTAAGCCCTTTTCATTGGCTTTTTTTTGAATTTCCAAACATTCTTTCGGATTTGGGGAAATTGGTTTTTCCAATAGTATGTCATAGTCCAGCTCTAAAGCTTTCATTGTTTGGGAATAGTGATTTTGATCCATTGATGCAATAATAACTGCATCACAAATATTCCCCTGACTATAAAAATACTTATCGGATGTAAATTGCTTTTCTGGCGGGATTTGAAATTTTTCTGCAGCAATCATTCTTCTTTCATCATTGGGTTCTATTACGGCCACAATCTCTGCTTTTTTAGAAAGATACACATATTCAGCATATATCATTCCTCTTTGTCCTGCACCTATTAATGCCAGCTTCATCTTTATTTCCTCCTGAATGTAAATGAATATATCTTTATTTCATTTTTTTGTTGTATTTTGTTACGTTTGTTTAGTAAACTTAGTGACATGATTTTACCATGTTTTTCGTCATATGTAAATATGTTTTATAAAATTTTTTATTAGTATTATGATTATAACCATATTCTACTAATTATCATATTAATTATGTGAAATGACATTGACAATTAAATAAATATAATATAATCTATATATACGAATTTTCGTTTAATTAACGTAACATTACACCTTTATTCATTCGATTTCCTAAAACAGGATTTTTTCAGCAATTCCACTTAACCAAAGGGGGTTATGTAATATAATGAGTACAATAAGAGATGTGGCAAACTTAGCGAACGTATCCATCGCAACCGTATCCCGTGTTTTAAACAATGACACAAAATATAAGATGACTGATGAAACTCGTATAAAAGTACTGCAGGCCGCTACACAGCTTAATTATAAAGCAGCAAACTCAAAAATAAAAAATCACTCCTCAAACGGGGAGAATACAACATTAAATAACAATATAAAAATAGGATGCGTTCTCAGCGTAACAAAGAGCAAATATAATGATCCTTACTTCATGTCTATATTATCCGGTCTTGAATCACAGTTATTAGATTATGGTTATGAAATTTCATTTATAAAAACCGGTCCTGAACTTTATGATACGAAACAATTATATAACACGTTTAACGTACCTGTTACCGGACTCATACTAATGGAATCATTGAATAACGAAACTTACGAATTTATACGAAAACAGGTGCCAAATATTGTTGGAATCGACACACAACATGAAGATATCGACAACGTCGGTTATGACCATTATAATGCAGCCAAATTAGCTGTCCAATATCTTACAGAAAAAGGTCATAAAGAAATCGGCTATATAGGAGGCAGCAGTATTAATGAAAATATTAAAGAAAGTCAACGCTATAAAGGATTTTATTCAACGATGCACGTATCCGGATTATCGGTTAACCCCGATTGGGTAATAGACTGTGAATGGGATGAGAAACTTTGTACACAAAAGGTTGATTATTTATGTAAAATGAAGAATTGTCCTACTGCATTTTTCGTTGGCAGTGATTTAATGGCAATGGCTGCATTGAGTAGTTTTAGTAACAATGGTTTTGTTGTTCCAAATGCAATGGCAGTAGTTGGCCTATCAAATATAGAAGTATCAAAATTCTCCAATCCTCCTTTAACTACAATAGACATTCCTACTACAGAAATTGGTATGGTTGCCGCAGATCTTCTTATAGCCAGAATTAACGGTTATAACCTGCTTCCTAAAAAGGTAATATTACCGACCAGTTTAATAGTACGCAATTCAGCATAAACTTAAGGTACAATTTAATGGTATGCATTTAATTATCTCTTTTAGTATTTGCAATCGTCCCTCCAATCTTTTACTCTTCAATTGCTTGTAATATTTCTTTTAACTTCCTGACTTCCTCTTGGGTCATAGTGGTACCCTTGCCCATTTTCTCATGTCCCGGTGCCCAGTCACGAATATCATATTTCGGATCACCGCCATTCCAGCTGATAAGGTTAAGTTCTTTTTTCCAGCCTTTTGCATTTTCAGATAATACACCGATTTCTTTTACTATGTCATATTTAATATCTGCCATTGTTACTCTCCTTAACTCCCATCCGCGTGCCCTGCACGCTACGGTTCTAATCCTGCATCCATTTCTTATAATTATTTAAATCCGAGGATCTTTTTTATTGTTTTTTCCTTAATATCGATTGCGCCCCGCGGGCAAAGTTCCTGACAGCAGAAGCACCGGATACAATTGTTATAATTCCATTTTGGTATAGTTTTTCCATTATGGTTTATAAAAGAAATTACTTTCGGTTTTTCAGGACAGACCTCATCACATTTCTTGCAGCCGATACATTTTTCCTCTATCAGAACAGGCTTTGGAGCAGTCAGGGAGGTTACAAATTTATTTAAGGTGGGAGTTAAAAAATTAACCACTTTTGCACTCCTGGAAAGTTTAAAATCCCTGCATTTCATATTCTCAAGCGTTTCTCCCAGCATTTCTATCTCTTCGGGAAGCACCGTTCCCCAATTCGTCTCATTGGCAACTTTTAAAAATGGTAAGGATAATACATTATCGTAACCAATTAATCTAACTGCCACAGAATCAACAGCCGTAAGGGATTTGCCCATTATAATGGTATCCATCTTTTTAGGATTACCATTTCTGGGTCCATTACCTTCCATGGCAACAATTCCGTCAAGTATTGCAAAATTTGTTTTTACAACAGAATTTAAATCCAGCAGCATTTTACTAAAGTTAAACGCATCCGGCTGCTTTGTATGCCACTCAGCCTTCTGAAAGCCAGGTATGCAGCCAAACTGATTTTTAACCGCACCGGTATAAAACATCATGGCATGGGTCTTTAGCTTCGGAAGAGTGATTACAATATCAGCTTCATATGCTGCCCTTGCAACATTCCAATACTTATACATAAGAGGTTTATTAAGCTCCACATGTACGGCATCGTTAAAATCAGCAAACCTGACACCGTATCGATTAGCTACCTCCATCAGTCCTGATTTTTCAGCCGCTTTTTTGGTATCCTCCGATCCGGGTGAATCACCAAACGCTATATTACTGCTATACTCCTTTACAATCCTTATAACCGCTTCAAAAAATGCATAATGCGTAATTACCGGGGAACCCTTATCAATTACACTAAGTAAATTAGGTTTCAGCAGAACTTTGCTGTTTTCAGGTATCAGGCTTCTTAAAAAAGAATCCCCGCCCAGAAGTTCAAACCCTTCCCTCAGTTTCTGTTCAATCTGATCAACATCATATCCTGTGCATTTAAGCAGAGCAATATTTTCCATAATATTTCACCTTCCTTTTTGTTATTATATTATTTAATTAATTTTTTAACATTGATTTTCAAAATAATGTTCAACCGCATATTGGTAAATTGTTTCATCCCGGAAAGGTTCTATCTCACCGGCAATATCCCATTGATCTTAATTGCTTACCAATCATCTTTAATGATACCTTCCTATTAACACTCCCCACTTATCTGAATCTGATATCAGCCTGTTTCCTCATGGTTTCCATAACTTCACATACCTTTACTGCAAATTCGCTGGCATACTGATATTCTCTTTTATACTTATTATGATTCGTAACATAATTATAAAAATCAAGTACTTCTCCACTCATTACAACGTGTTTTGGGATATCTCCTATAATCTGTTCTTCCGTTCCATCCTTCCAACGTATTTTTATATTAGTTAAAGCAGAAATCGAACCAATAAAGATGGTTCCTTTATCTCCTATTATTTCTGGAGTAAACGGCTGTGAACTCCATACCCTCAACCAATTTAGCACTTTCAATAAAATCATATGTAATTGGACTTGTACCAATTGTTCCATATTTCATAAAATTTCTACTCCTTATTGTCTGAACATTTCTAATGAGTTATTCCTAAAAGCCAATAATTATCCAATCATATTCCTTATAAAGTTCCCATATCCATTATATATCGGCTATCGGCTTTAATCAGAAGATTTAAATCATCCGGAAATATCCTGCTCTCTGAATAAACTCTTAACAGTTTCTTCATAATCATATAATCTTTCCGATTTCTTTATTTTTTTTGCATATTTAGCAGAATCTGAAAATGCTGAAATCATATAAAACCATAATTCTTTCATTTTAAATAAGATATTTCTGTCTCCAAAAAGTGTTTTTTGATAATCTTCATAAATTTTATCATGAAATTCCTTTAGTAAATTTTTATCAAGTTTAATATTATTTTTTAATAATCCTCTGCCCAACATTAACGTACTTACACTTGGAAATTCAGCCAAAAAGTTCTTATAATCATTGACAGTAAAAATGTCACCATTATAGCCAACCGGATTTTTACTCAAATTTAAGGCTTCTTTAAAAATTTTCAGATTAGGCTTATTTTTATAAAAATCTTTTTGAGTCCTGGGATGAATGATGAGCTCTTCGATTGGATATTTATTAAATATTTCAATTAATTCAAAAAATTCTTCCGGCTGATCTTTTCCGATTCTGGTCTTTACTGAGATTTTTGTAATAGACTGAGAGAAAATTTCATCGAAAAACAGATCCAGTTCTTCTCTTTTTGAAAGAAATCCTGATCCCTTGTTTTTTGAAACAACAGTTCCAAAAGGACATCCCAAATTCAAATTGATTTCATTATATCCCAATTGCTTTATTCTCATTGAAGTCTGAATAAAATCTTTTGCATTATTAGTCAGTAATTGCGGAATCAAAACCAGTCCCCGGTTATTTTCTGGCAAAATGTCGTTTAAATCCCGTGTTTTAAAGCTATTGCTTTGATTAGCCACAATAAATGGTGAATAGTATTTATCTATATGATTGAAAAAAGTATTATGGGCATTTCTATAAATGTAACCCGTCAGACCTTCCATAGGTGCAAAATAAAAGTTCATATATTTAAAAGCTCCTTTATTCAAGCAGCGCACTCCCGGAAACTCCCATAGCCTGTTTTTCCTGATAATATCTATAACCCTTATCCAGCATCTGATATATCTGAAAAACCCAAATTAGTTTCCGCGAATCCTCCAAGTAGTTTTTTTATTTAGATAGTTACTTTTTATTTAATTCAGTACCCTCTTGCTCCTGCTTATTTTATTTCTAATTATATACTAAGGTGGGTAGAATTACAAACAACTTCCTGGCTAATTTTCAATAGAAAAACGCACCCATGTTTGAGTACGTTAATTTTATTCACTGCCCGGCAGTCTTCAGTTCCTTTATAATCACTGCTACCAATAAGTGAACTTATTCCGCTATTCTTTGGTCCTTTCATTGGAATACCGGTATAACCATTCAGACCAGGTACCCATGAGTTTATGCAGTACCGGTATCATAATAATGATTAATACGATTCCTAACATACAAGCTGTCAGAATTGTTCCCAATTCATATTGCAATATCTTTTTAGCTTTATACATAAATAAGACACTGGGAAGTAAAAAAATAACTGAGGTGATGACTCCCGGCATATAGTGTTTAAACCGGACACACATCAGTATATGTATAAAAACCATATGCAAAATTATCCCTGAGAAAGCACTAAACCAAAAAAAATAACTTTGAAAGATTACAGATAACAAACTAATAAGTGAAAAAAGCAGGAATTCAACTTCTACTCCGATGGAAAAAGCTGGTGTATGGCAGTTCTGTATATAATTTAACCCAAAGGGCTGCCTTTTTGGCCAAGCTGTGTTGATTTCCTTTCTAAAGCGTTTACCCCATACTTCCGCCATAATGATTTCTTCGAAATCATGAATCATAAAAATGACTGGCAGCATCCAAACGATAAAATTCATAGTATTCATTTTATATTCCTCCTATTGTCACACTTGTGTCGATTGACAATATCTATTATAATAAGTGTAGAAATAGAGTCAATCTTTTTGACACAATAGCTACAGATTGACAGATATGTGACGGAGGAATATTTATGTCAGATAAAAACAAAGGAAACCCTAAATCAAACCAGTCAAAATTATGGATGGAAGATGCCCTGTTAAAATTAATGCACAGGGAAAATTACCAGGAAATCACAATACAGGAGATTACAGACCATGCCGGGCTTTCCAGACGGACTTTTTATCGAAACTATTTCTCAAAAGATCAAATTTTAGAAGACTGCTTTTATAAAATCTGGTTGGAATATAGGACTCTTCTTTTACAGCAAACAAACTTATCTTTATCTGATATTGCCAGAGTGTTTTTTACGCTGATGCACAAACATAAAGACTTTTTATTACTTGTTAACAGACATCAATTGCTTCCTCTTTTTCTTGCAAAGGTAGATGAGCTTTTACCCCCTGCTTTTTATGAAGTAAGAGGGGAAAATACACCATTTACCAAAGAAAGCATAAAATATGCTTTAACATTTAGTACCGGTGGATTTTTGCGTATCCTTATCCTATGGTTGAACGACCGTGTACAGAAATCACCGGAAGAAATGGCAGGAATTCTAAAAGATTTTATTTCAATCTGCAATTATCCGAGCTCCTCTGAAACGTGATATCTGTGCTTTATATTTGTTGCTTTTATTAAAACTATGACACCAAATTATATTATCCTGACGTTTTTTAATTGTTCAACTGTTTAATTATTATTACTATTCTTCAGGGTCCACATTCTTTTCTTGCATCCAATCGTGATAATACTTTATTATGTCCTTTCTAGTTATAATTCCCATAAATTTTCCCCTGTCATCGACAACCGGAACAAAATTCTGCTCCATGACACGCAGCAGCAGTTCATCCAATGTTGTATCAATTTTAACTGCAGGGTTCCAACTTTTCCGGAGAATATCTGCTATAGAATATTCCTCTTGAGATTTCATGGCATACATACCATTATCAAGTATATGCCACAAAAAATCTCCTTCGCTGACTGTTCCGACGTAAGTCCCATCCTTTGCAATTACAGGCATAGCAGTATAACCATGATACCTCATTTTTTCCAATCCCTGCCTTAAGGTACAGTGGACATCTAAAAATGCTACAAACGCTTTTACAGTTAATAAAAAGACAATACTTTTTCTTTCTTTACTTTTCGTACTTGCAATACATTCACCAGAATTAAAATCACCATTTATGATAGATTTATCATTAGCCTGCATATCATAAGTTACCTCACAAATTATTTTAACTACCGTAAGTATAATGTTTGGAATTAAATATATATGGTTATGAGCACAGATGACTTGTTTTTTCACAAGATATTCTGCCTTAAAAAAATAACGTTACCATATAGTATACATTATAGTTGTCTTTTAATCAAGTTGATGTAAAGAGTTAATTATTGTATATAAAGGCTTAATTATTGTATATAACTTTTGTAAGTAGCCCGACAGCAGCAACCTATTTATATTTGATACATATAATAAAATGATTAGAATGTTGAAAGTATTCTAAACCCAAAGGACTTTTGACTATCTGATCTTTAAAAAGTAAAACCCAAAAATATTCTTGAGGTATAAAACAATGGACAAATATAAGATTTGTGTTTATGCAATATGTAAAAACGAAGAAAAATTTGTAGACCGATGGATGGATGCTGTCAGCGAGGCAGATATGGTTATTGTCACGGATACCGGGTCAACTGACAAAACAGTCGGGAAACTGCGGGACAGGGGAGCCATTGTCTATTCTGAAACCATTGTTCCCTGGCGTTTTGACACTGCACGTAACGTTGCGATGAACCACATTCCTGAAAACGTCGATATCTGTGTTTCAAACGATATAGATGAAATATTTGAGAAGGACTGGCGCAAAAAACTGGAGGCAGTTTGGCAGCCTGAGTGCACCCGGGCACGCTACGTTTTTACCTGGAGCTATCATGCTGACGGAACACCCAAGAAACAATTTACAATGGAGAAGATTCACAGGCGTCACGGCTTTAGCTGGGTTCATCCAGTCCATGAAGTGCTTAAATATGACGGAGAGGATCCTGATTTGTCCGTTTGGGTTCCCGGTATGGTACTTAACCACTACCCAGACAATACAAAACCCAGAACCCAGTATCTGCCGCTTCTGGAACTTTCCGCCCAGGAAAACCCACAGGACGACAGAACATCCTTCTGGCTGGGCAGGGAATATATGTATCATAAAATGCACGACAAGTGTATTACAGAACTTAAACGGCATTTAAATCTTCCTACTGCAAAGTGGGATGAGGAGCGCTGTGCATCGATGCGGTTTATTGCAAAAAGTTATCAGGCCAAAGGGGATTTTAAACAGGCCAGGCAATGGCTTTATCGGGCAATCGCCGAATGTTCCCATGTTCGGGAGCCATATCTGTACATGGCCAGACTCGGTTACCTTGAAAATGACTGGCCTCTTGTTTACCTTATGACAGAAAAGGCATTTAATATCACAGAAAAAACCGGAAGTTATCTTCTAGAACCGGAATCCTGGGGATACGAATTGTATGATCTTGGAGCCATCTGCTGTTATCGGCTGGGGCTGTATGATAAGTCCTATCGTTATGAAGTGAAGGCCTGTCAAATAGAACCTAAGGATAACAGACTAAAAAGAAATTTGGAGATGATTGAAATGAAACTAAATAAGAGTGTGGGATCAGACCATGAACAGATATAAAATTTGTGTTTATGCAATCTGTAAAAATGAAGAAAAATTTGTAGACCGTTGGATGGATTCCATGAATGAGGCTGACCTTATCGTGGTAACAGATACCGGTTCCGAAGATGCAACCGTTCAAAACCTCCGCCGCAGGGGTGCGATTGTTTATGTTGAACAGATAAATCCCTGGCGATTTGATGTGGCTCGTAATATATCCCTGAATCATGTTCCAGAAAACGTCGATATCTGTGTTTGCACCGATCTTGACGAATTATTTGAAAAGGGTTGGAGAAACCGTCTGGAACAGGTCTGGACACCGGATACAAAATCAGGAAAATATATTTATAATTGGAGTTTAAAGCCCGATGGCTCACCTGATATCCAGATGTATTATTCTAAAGTGCATTCCAGAAAGGACTTTAAATGGAGCCATCCCGTCCATGAATGGCTCAGCTATTTCGGCAAGGAGCCGAAGAAAACAATTTTAATCGATGGAATGGTATTAAACCATTATCCCGATGGGGCAAAATCCAGGGGATCCTACCTTCCGCTTTTGGAATTGGCGGTTAAGGAAGAGCCAAATGGAAGCCGCGTCAACTACTACCTTGGCAGGGAATATTTGTATAAAGGCAAATGGCAGAAATGTATTGACACATTAAAGCATTATCTTGCCTTGCCAACTGCTACCTGGAATGAGGAGCGCTGTGCTTCGATGAGATGGATTGCCAAATCCTACTATCATCTTAAAAATAATAAACTGGCGTATAACTGGTATTTCAGGGCAATCGCAGAGGCTCCGTACATGCGCGACCCATATGTCGAGTGTGCAAAAACGGCTTATATGCTGGCAGATTGGCCCATGGCGTTTTATATGGCTGAAGAAGCGTTAAAAATTCATGATAAGTCTAAGAACTTTGTCAATATGGGCTATGCCTGGGACTATACCCCCCACGACCTTGGCGCAATCAGTTCTTACAGACTTGGCATGTATAACCGGGCACGCAGCCATGCCTTGGCAGCACTCGAATTAAGCCCGAATGACGAACGGTTGAAAAATAATTTACGGCTTATTGAAAAAAAAATATTTTAAAAAAGGCTGTTACAATAAGTGTTAACACAGATGGAATTCTCTTGCATTTAGCAGGAATTTACAGATACCATTCTGATTATCCTTATTGTGACAGTTTCTTTTATGCTTAAACAATTAACATCTAAACCTCCATATAAAAACCACCTTCCCGGTAAGATTACTCCTACTTCTTACCAAGAAAGTGGTTTATATGCTAATATACAATTTTCTATATTACGTAGTCAATAGAATTACATTAAATTGTGCACCTATACCTGGTGCTAAATCCATTGTGAATGCAACACCTGAATTATTCGTCAATCTGAGCACATCTCCTGCAGTAAGTGACAGCATAGCTGTTCCAGTAGTTTCACCTGTTGCTACCAATACGTCAATATTAGTCGACGCATCCGGTGTACCGTTAACAGAAATAGCAATGGCAGCGCCGGTACCTGCTGTAATATTAATGCCATAATCAATCTGATAAAATCCGGTCGTCGGAACAGTCACTTCAGCCGTAGCCGCAGTGTGTGTCACACCGCTTAACGGGCCATTGTCACTAAATAGCACATCTGATCCTCCGGTAACCGTTGCATCTGCAACCGTGGCAAGTTCATATACATAACCATAAGTTGTTATACCGGGGCCGGTTGGGCCGGTATCTCCTATTGGACCGGTCGGGCCTGTATCTCCTATCGGACCGGTTGGGCCCGTATCTCCTATTGGACCGGTCGGGCCTGTGTCTCCTATTGGACCGGTCGGGCCTGTGTCTCCTATTGGACCGGTCGGGCCTGTATCTCCTATCGGACCGGTCGGGCCTGTATCTCCTATTGGACCGGTTGGTCCTGTATCTCCGGTCGGACCGGTTGATCCTGTATCTCCGGTCGGACCGGTTGGTCCTGTATCTCCGGTCGGACCGGTTGGTCCTGTACAACACGGCCCCGTTGGACCGGTATCTCCTGTTGGACCGGTCGGGCCTGTATCTCCTATTGGACCGGTCGAGCCTGTATCTCCTGTCGGACCGGTTGGTCCTGTACAACACGGCCCCGTTGGACCGGTATCTCCCGTCGGACCGGTTGGTCCTGTACAACACGGCCCCGTTGGACCGGTATCTCCTGTCGGACCTATCGGGCCTATCGGACCCGTTGGACCGGTTGGCCCCGTTGGGCCTTCCATGGGAATATCATCTTCTACCACAACCAGCGTTGCTGTAAGAGGAACATTGGTTGCATAAAATACTTCAGTCATACCACCATTTATTAGTGATACTGTCACAGGTGCAGCAACAACATCAATAATACCGGTTCCTACAACTTCTCCTGTTTTTATAGGAGAATTTCCCTCAAGGAAGTCACCGCTCGAAGAAGATAATGCAAACACTATACCATTTGTAGATAGAGTTGACTGGGTTGCCACCCACCAATTTATTATATACCTTCCTGTTTCATTAAACGTTATTACGCCTGTACCACTATTGTAGCTTATATTTCCAGCAGAATACACTACTGTATTAAAAACAACGTTATTCCCAGCAAGTACAGAACCAGCAATAGAACGTTCTATTTGTAAAGCGATATCACTCATACTATATCCTCCCATTTTGATTATTGGGAATTATTGCAACGATATTTTTTATGTTTCTGTTAGGACAGATTCATTAATTCGCCAAAAAATATCATTATCCCCTTTATAGTATGATAAATAGATATTAATTGTGCATCATTACTGGTACCTTACCAAAAATGCCATTTCCCCTGTCAATTCCTATTCTTCATAACTAATAACCGGAATTCCTTCTTCTATATTCTCAAAAATCTTTTTTGCTAAATATAGTGGGGCATTTACACATCCATGGGTTCCATTTCTTTTATATATTTCACCTCCAAAAGCATATCTCCAACTGGCATCATGTATTCCCATATTTCCGTAAAAAGGCATCCAATATGAAACTCCAACTTCATAACCTGCCCCTTTTAAAGTTGCCCCTTTTTGTTTATAATTGAGCGTATAGGTACCAACTACCGTTGAATTACCTCTATTAGGATTGCCTGTTACAACAGAACCATGAACTATTAGTTTTCCATCTTCATAAAGCCAAAGATGCTGTCTTGTTATATTTAATTCTATATAGGTATCGCCGATTTCATTGCCCTCCCTTGAGAAAGCCTTCTGAGTATATACCGGTTCTTTTTCAATTGCTTTCCCAAGTTTTATATTTTCTATTAATGCTTTTGTTTCATCCTCCTGATTGATTTTCCAGCCGTAAAGTCCACCCTTTACTTCTACTGCTTTACCTAAAGATGTTTTAAAATTTCTTGCTATTCCAACAGTATCATATTCACTGCTTAATTCACTTACATATTTCTTAACTGCTTTATCATTTAATACTACATCTAAATTTTCATCAACACTAAGCCATCTATTTATTTTATTACCATCTAATATTTCATTTGCACTACCAAATTTATAGTTAATATGGGTAGATACATACCGGTTTAGCAACTCTTTGGTTTTATGTGTTTTATCAGAGTTCACGGTGTACTTAGGGATTTCGTAGCAATGCTTTTCATTCAAATCTAATTTTATTTCCCCTTTTAATATACTCAATTTTATAACATTGCTTAGTTTATTTTTTATAATTTTATCTCCATTTATTTCATTAATTACTTCATAGGAACCCTTTGAATATTTGAACCTTACATTTTGAGGTTCTATCATATCCTTATTTAAACAATGTAATTGACCTATTTCCTTTATTAAATTATCTTTATTATAAATACATAAATCCTTTACATAATATTTTTGGCCCTTGAATAAGGAACTTATCCATTGAAATGATTTTTGGATATGATGAATTTTTGACAGACTATTTTTTTCATTGTATTGCATTCCTATTTTCTGCCCTGTTAGTTCATCGGTTTCATTATCTCTTTCTATTAACTGCAATTTATAGTCTTTAATAAAACTTTTAAATATATGATCTATACCATCATATGCTTTTAATGATACATTAACCCCATTTATTTCAGTATTAAAAAAGAAATGATTACTAAAGTATAATGAAATTAATAAATATATTAATATAACGGAAGCTGCTAAAATAATAAAAGGTTTTGCTGTAACATCACTTTTAGAAAGTTTTTCAATTTTAATATTCTTCATACAGACACCTTCCATCCATTTATTCCTTATTATTAAGAAATAACTAATTTATCATATGATTTTATTTTTAATTTTAAACCTTAATATAAAGACAAAATGAAAGAGCATCAAAAAAAGGATGCCCTCGTTACCTCTTACATTTATTCAATTTTTATTCTTCGGAACACATGCTACTCCTTCTGTTCGATATCTTCAGATACATAAAATTTCCCTAAGTGCTTCTCCATATCAATACAGCCATTTTCCAAAAAGGTTATCCCTTCCTTTTCAAGCCTTAAGCGTTGAACCTCCTGTCCGCCGAATATGCTGCCAGGTGCCATTCTGCCTTCCCTGCCTACTACCCTGTGACAAGGAAGATTCCGCTCTGAAGGAGCTTTGTTCATTGCATAACCTACAATTCGGGAAGCACATGGATTTCCCAGCATTAATGCAATCTGGCCATAGGTAGCAACCTGACCTTCCGGGATTTTGGCAACGATATCATATACCCTCTCAAAAAAATTCTTATTTTTTGGTTTCATTCCTTTCACTCCTATCGCACCACAGTGTACATACAAATCAGGCTCAGTTAATTGCTTTTTTATCTGACCTTACCTTATTAATATACTCCATAATTCCCAAATTAATTGCCCATGCCATTTTTTCCTGATATAAGTCATCCTTTAACAGAGCCGCTTCACCCCAATTCGATAAAAATCCGCATTCCACAATGACTAAAGGACATCTGGTTTTCCTTAACATATAGTAACTGGTATTCGATTTTGCAAGTCTGTGATTACCGTCATTTATGGTATTTTTTACCTGTTCCTGTATTATTTCCGCAAGAATTTTACCCTGTCCGGAGTTTTGATGATAAAATACCTGTGCACCTCTTGAGCTTTCCTGAGAGAAACTGTTCTGATGAATACTGATTGCAATGAGTGCATCACTGGAATTAATGATGGAAACTCTTTTACTTATATCCACACTTTTCTTATTATAGTCCGATGCTTTATATAAACCGTTACCATCTTCCCTTGTCATGATAACCTTAATATCGTTTAGTTCCAAAAATTTCTTGAGTTTATATGCAATACTTAAATTAATATCTTTTCAAGTACTTTATTAACACCAATCTTACCCGAATCAAATCCATCGTGACCGGCATCAATAACCACCGTTATCCCCCCTGTTCAGATCCTGTCATACGTTTAATTGCTTCGATACCTTTTTCTGAAAATAAACTACATATCAATAATACCACACAAAGAAAAATGATATTAAAATAATTATGTTTCAATATATAATTACCTGATGCTGTTTTTTAATATATATTCTTAAGTTAGTAATTATATTGCAATATTAACCACCACATTTGACTTATATAAATCAATATAATTTACAAATACAAGAGAATTGATGGTCCAGTCTTCTTTATAACCCATTTAGATCCTCAACCCACTTATTTATCTGTTCATTGGTTACGGAAGCAAAACTCCTTAAAGTCCGCAGGGGCATGCTAATCATAAGCGCTTTCATCATCTCTTCCATTTCCCCACTTTCATTTTCAGCCTGGAAAGCGCTCATCTCCGGCCATATGTGGGTATTAGCATAATCAGCAGCTTTTTGGTTCTGCATTAATTCACCCAGCATGGTGTCTTTATCTACAGAAAAAGGCGGCTTATCAGTCCCTTCTACCTGAACCTTCTCCTCAAACGCAATATTCCCAGAGGATTTTCCAACTAATATAGTGTATTCACCGGAGGCAGCATACCAGTCATGAATATCTGTATTATACCAGGCAAAGGACCGCTTATTAAGGGTCATGGAAACCTTTTTTGTTTCGCCGGGATTTAACCTGACAGCTTCAAATCCCTTTAATTCCTTCTCCGGTCTAACGGCTGCTTTCGTATTGTCTTTCACATATAACTGGACAACCTCTTTACCTGCTGCCTTTCCCGTATTAGTAACATCCAGGGTCACAGTTATAATATCCTGGTCTGTGGCCTGCTTTTTATCAATTACAAAATTACTGTACCCAAAAGTTGTATAGCTTAAACCATGGCCAAAGGGGAATAAGACCTTCATTTTCTTTGTGTCATAATAACGGTAGCCTACAAATATCCCTTCCCTGTATTCGACTTTTTTGCCGGTTCCGGGGAAATTTAAGAAGGAGGAGTTATCTTCTAATTTTAATGGGAAGGATTCAGCCAGCTTTCCACTGGGATTTGCCGCTCCAAAAAGAAGGTCTGCAATGGCTTCTCCTGCACCTTCACCGCTTAGATAAGCCTCCAGTATAGCGTTTACTTTATCTACCCAGGGAAGTTCTACCGGTGAACCATTATGCAGTACTACGATTACCTTGTCCTGTACTTCGCATACTGCTTCAATCAGGCGGTTCTGGCAGACGGGAAGCTGCATATGGTTCCTGTCATATCCTTCTGATTCATAAGAATCAGGCAGACCTGCAAAGATTACTGCTGTCTTTGCCTGTTTCGCCGCGTCCACTGCTGCCTTTAAGGATTCTTCTTCCATTTTATCCGAATCTGCAGGGAATCCTTCCAAATAAATAATATTTGCGTACTTACCAGCTTCTTCCACCGCATTACTTACTTTATAGGAATTGATATGTGAGCTTCCGCCACCCTGATAACGTGGCTTTTTAGCAAAACCGCCTATAAATACGATTCCTTCTTCCTTGGGTTTTAAAGGAAGGCACCCGTCATTCTTTAGGAGAACCATACATTGTTTTGCTATTTCTGCGGCAAGTTTATGGTCAGCTTCCCTGTCATAAGTACTGCCTTTTTTCGTTTCCACATATTTGTAAACCATATTCAAGATACGTTCAACGGCTTCATCAAGAATTATTTCCGAAAGGCTTCCCTCCTTGACCGCTTCTACGATTTGGGTATCGTTGGTACCGTTACTTCCCGGCATTTCCAGCTCCATTCCGGCTGCCAATCCGGCTACCCTGTCACTGACAGCTCCCCAGTCCGACATGACATATCCTTGAAACCCCCATTCCTTCTTTAATATATCGGTAAGTAGGAATTTATTTTGAGATGCAAACACTCCATTGATTTTATTATAAGAACACATAACCGTCCAAGGTTTGGCCTTTTTAACAGCTGTTTCAAAGCTGGTGAGGTATATTTCCCTGAAAGTACGTTCATCCACTTCGGAGGAACCCGCCATCCGCTCATACTCCTGGTTATTAGCCGCAAAATGTTTGATGGAGGTTCCGACATTCTGGGATTGCACTCCATTAATATAACTTGCCGATAACTCACCTGCCAGATAAGGATCCTCTGATAAATATTCAAAGTTTCTTCCGCATAACGGAGAACGTTTAATGTTAACCGCCGGTCCCAGTAATACGGATACATTTTCTGCCTGACACTCTTTTCCTAAAATCTGTCCCATATTATATAACAGTTCACGGTCAAAGGTACATGCTGTTGCACAGGCCGCCGGAAAACAGGTTGCTTTAATACTGTCATTCAGTCCCAGATGGTCACCATCCCCTGCCTGTTTACGAAGTCCGTGAGGCCCATCGCTTACCATAACAGCAGGAATTCCTAATCGTTCTACCGGTTTTGTATGCCAGAAATCAAGCCCGGAGCACATACCTGCTTTTTCTTCCAATGTCATCTGCTTCACTAATTCTTTTACATTCATAATCTCATCCTTTCTGCACATAAAAACATGTGCTTCCATACTGCAGTCCTCAGGTTTTGCGTTGCAGGACACTTCGCGGTACTGGCAACTGAATAGTTACCTGTAACTTTACAATACCTGTAAAGAAAGATACTTGTTACTATTCTAAGTCTATCACCAGAATTGTATATTGGTTTATTGCATTATTTTGTTTTTTATCATATTATTTTGATATCTGGATTGACAGTAAGGAAAGTATGGTTTACAGTAAAGGACATAACATCAATTAATTATAGACATTATATTGTATGGATAAGAATTCAGTTGAAAGTTCTTGTATATAAATATAAGAATACCGCCTGACATTCCTTATATTTATATACAAATTGTACTTTGTAAGAGCGTATTAAGGAGCCAATCATGAGCAGCCAGCACACAAAATCCACTTTACACAACGAGCTAATTACAGATTTTTATAATACCATATTTAAAGACCGTGAATTAGAAAAAAACCATGGACGGTATTCCCAGGAGATTGAATTATTAAATCATATTAAAGATGGGGATGTAACATATTTTGAGGGTCACAGCTCTCCTTTTAAAGAGGAAACACTTGGTTCCATGTCACGAAACCCCATCCGCCAGCAGATGTATGCCTTTGTTGCCATCGTTACATTAGTTACCCGGTTTTCCATCGAAGGCGGATTTGAAGAAAGGGATGCTTACCATTTAAGTGATGTATATATACAACGGGCAGACAGTTGTACCAAAACCGCTGAAATTATGGATTTATACAGCAAAATGTATTCTGATTTTGCTATCCATGTAAAACAATCAAAAAAAGAGGAAGTCCATTCTGCCCCCATCCTTTTGTGCATGGATTATATCTATACCCATCTCCATTATAAGATTACATTAACGGAACTGGCAGAACATGCCGGCTTTCAGGCGGCTTACTTTACAACCTTATTTAAAAAAGAAACCGGTCTGACCATTACAGGGTTTATACATCAAAAAAGGGTCGAAGAAGCAAAAAGCCTTCTCCGTTATTCCGAATATAATTTATCGGAAATCAGCCAGTATCTCGGTTTTTGTTCCCAAAGCCATTTTACCGCAATCTTTCGAAAATATACCAATATGACACCGCGCTCTTATAAGGAACGTTATTTCAGAAAAAACTGGAGTTAAAACTACCAGTAAAAAGTCCGTTGGCATTAAATTTTAACCGGGACGGGGTGGCTTCCGGTCACCCAAAAAGCTTCAGCTTAAGAGTCATTGGCTCTTAAGCTGAAGCTCTGATTCGTTTTTTTAATACCAGGTCATCCATTGAAGACCCAGAGTAAAAATGAACTTAGTCTTTCTCAGTTATTACTTCGCTATTTCTTTTCTATTCTCCCAGCCTGCCCATAATGTACCGGCAACACAGATGGAAGAATAACAACCGGTAATGACACCGCATAACATCGGCAGCGAGAATACTTCAATAGAACTGATATTAAACATTACGGAAGCCCCCAAAATAATCAGCAGACAGATACCTGTCGTAAAAGATGTATTAATAGATCTGCCCAGTGTCTGGGACGTACTTTCATTCATCAGTTCCACAGCTGATATTTTGCTATTATTTTTTTTGTTTTCACGGATTCTGTCATACGTAACTATCGTATCATTGATGGAATAACCGATAATTGTTAACACAACAGCCACAAACGCATCGTTTAAAGGTATACCGAACAAAACAAATGCGAAGAATACCACGAATACATCATGGATCAGTGCAATCAGCGCCGTTATTCCAGCCGGAAGTCCTGACATTGCAGCAAATCGTATCCATACATAAGCAACAATGAATATTGCCGAAAGAACAATTGCTATAATTGCATTCTTAAGTGCCTTTGCACCAATATATGGTTCTACCACGTAGGTCTCTGCCAGTTCTGCTTTTACATTATCCGAAGTACTGTTGATTGCTACCGTTACCGACTTCTGGTCACCCGGAGAAATACCTTCATTACCTGCAAGGGTAACCGAAAGTCTTTCCTTTCCGGTAGTATTATCTGCCTTAATCTGCACCGTAACCGGCCTGTTGGTCTGCTTTTCTATGGCATCCCTTATTTTATCCGTATCCGCAGTATCCGATACCGTATAGCTTAATACAGCGCCCCCGGTAAACTGTGTATCCAGCCTTACCCCTTTGGTAAAGCATCCAATAATACCTGCAACCATAACAATACCTGAAATAATGGCAAATATATATCTCTTTTGATAAATTTGCTTTGTTTTCTTGTCTTTCTTTTTCCTGAAAAGTGCATTATTGTTCATGTGCTTAAATTCAACTACAGATAAAAGAAGCTGTTTGGATACGTTAACACCAACTAGCAGGTTTACAACCATACCTACTAAGAGTGTATATCCAAAACTCAACATAGACCCTGAACCGAAGATCATCAATATTACTGCAACTATGGCTGTTGTAACATTTCCATCCAGTACGGATGAAAGGGCACTCTTATATCCATTTCTTACAGCACTTCTGACAGAAATACCTTTTTTTATTTCTTCCGCAATACGTTCAGAAATAATAATATTGGCATCTACCGCCATACCCAGTGTCAATATAATACCTGCTATACCGGGAAGAGTCAGTGTGTACTGTGGAATAGATAATGCAAGAAGCTGCAATACCATCTGTAATACTAAAATGACACAGGCTATTACACCTGATAGCTTATAATAAGCAATCATAAAAATGCATATAGCAAAAAAAGCAGCAATTCCGGCCATTACCATGATATTTAATGCATTATTGCCCAAGGAAGGGCTGATGGTTGAGAAGTTTGTCGTATTCAATGAAAAAGGAAGCGCCCCTGCATTAATTTTATCAGCCAGACTCTTTGCTTCTTCATAACTTTTAAGACCTGTAATGACGCCTTTTCCACCGCTTATCTTTGATTGCACCGTCGGACTTGATATCAGATTCTTATCCATATAGATGCTCATTCTCTGACCGAGCAGTTTTCCGGTAGCTTCTTCAAACGCTTTAGCTCCTTTTGCATTGAATGTCAATGCTACCTGATAATCTCTTGTCACGTCAGAATTATTAACTTCCGGTGATGCACTTGTTACATCTTTACCTTCAACCAGCACTTTGCCATCAGGATCCTGAAAAGTAAGTTCTGCCATGGCTCCTAATTCTGAAATTGCATCCTCCGGATTAAAATTAGTCTCTTCGGATTTCCATGGAAATTGTACGATGATGTATCCGGCATTTTTATCTACCGTGACTTCACGGTCCGAAATATTCTGGGCATCCAGTCTGGTTTCTATAACTTCCCTTGCAGTTTCCAGTTCAGCTTCAGTTGCATTGCGGTCCAATCCCTGAGGTTCAAAAATCGCTTCTACACCACCACGTATATCGATACCGTAGCGCATGTTAAATACACCCTTCACTTTACTTCCAAGACCAAATACTGCAATACAAATGAACGCTGCTATAGTAAGAAGTATGGCAGCAAGCATCTTTTTACCTGGCTTCATAAATTTTCCTCTTTTCTATTTTATAATTATTTTTTCTTTATTTTTATTATGCCACTAAAATGTCCGTCCTATCTCCTTTCTTACCGTCCGAATTATGTATAAAAAGAATCAGATACATCCTGTCTACAAATTCGTCCTGCAATAAAACATTTAAAGTAATCCCATTAAAAAGCGGAACAAATGGCAGAATTGCCAATAAAAAAGAAATTGTTATAGGAATAATCCTATAAGAAAAAGTTAATCCGGAGGATACATTGGCTGTGACTTCACCTGTTACATTTCCAAATATCTCATCCGTAGCATCCATTTTGTGAATGTAAACAAAGGACGTGGACTTAGTATCAGATACATCAGAATAAGAAAATAAGGAATCTATCTCCATATTCGGAGCATACATTCCTGCTGACATAACCATGATACAAAATTGCAACGCTAATAAACGTCTGATAATTATCGACCTACTCATAACCGTTTCCTTTGTTAATTATAATTTCATCCGATGATATTATAACATATTATTGCGATTTTTCCTATCAAAACTTAATAAAACCGACTTTTATATTTATTTCTTGGAGTTTTGGTAATGTTTATATGGTTTGTTATGATACAATGATTCCGTACCTTAATCGATGAAATCCCCTTCACTTACGGTTATATCTAAGCTACTCTGTCACATCATATAATTTATTTCAATATACTATTTATTTTGATCAGCATTGAAAGGTAAACTTCCAGCGTCATAGTATAGCCTGTAACCTTAGTTTTCTTGCTTTATTAGTGCGAAAACATTTACCTTTTAGAGCTGTGTTTTGATATTCCTATAAAGCACCTTTATTTCCGCTACAGACTTTGAATACGGAACCAACTCTATCATTTAGTTTAAAGTATCCTGAATCCACCATAACTGTTGGTTTCACTTTGGGTGCATCTGGAAATGAGAATTTTACCAAAAAGTAATGCATCATAATATCTATCTCCTATATAATAATTGTCTTTTAATCGTCCTTCTAACTCAAACCCATTCTTTAACAATATCCGGGCAGAACCAACATTTGCGTCAACGACGCTGGCGTGGAGTTTGTGCAAATTCAATGTTTCCAAGGCAAACTTACTTATCAAAGCAACACTCTCCGTCCCAACCCCCTTACCCCAATGGCCTTTGTTAAAAACATATCCAATTTCTGCCTGGCTTGCTGCATGGTCAAAATCAAAAATCATTGCAGTCCCAATGATTTCCTGCGTTGATTTCATACAAACAGAAGCATATAGATGAGTACCTGCTGCCTCACGTTTTAACATTGTTTGAATATGTTCCCTGGTTTCACTCAAAGTATTCATTAATCTCCAACCAATAAATCGTGAAACCACATTATCCGATGTATAATTATGTATTGCCTGAACATCATCTATACTGATTGGCTTAAAGCTTATATTTTCGCCTTCCAATAAATGAAATAAATTTATGTTCATCGTTTTACCCATAATAATCTCCTTTTAACTTGACAATAAGCCCAATCTTTAATTTAAATTAATTCAGATACCGGAAAACCGATATTTTTTATTTTTGTTTATCATTAAACCACTAAGTTTAATTTTCCTAACTTTTATATTATAATAAACACTATTTACAGTCAATTAGAACATATACTATAAATAACATTATCATTGATATAAATGTTACTGTTCACACACAAAAGCAGCAGTGTTGTGAACAGTAACATATAAATTACTGCACAGGGCAATCACGACTCCTATTTACTTAGTGGCAACTAAACCGCCTCCTCATATAATATATTGTAATAAAGAGATATAAGAGAGGAATATCTATATGGCAGATGAAATGAATCCAATCGTCAGTGAAGAGTATGCCGATTTATTAGTTGAATCAGAAGGAATCAACTCGATACTGCAAACCTATCCGGATGCAATTATAACTCCGATTAATTATCTTATTTCACTGGTCAATATTCCTGTTGCATTATTTACAAACCAAACCATTAGTAAATTAGGTTATGGTGCATTTCCCGGTTATGTTGGATTGGTCAGTCAGGAAAGTTTGGAGGCATCAGGAATAGTAAGACTACGAAATATTCCCTCTTTAAATCTCCGCGGTCAGGGAGTTTTAATCGGTATTCTTGATACAGGTATTGATTATACGAATCCAATCTTTCAAAATGCAGACGGAACCACAAGAATTGTTTCGATTTGGGACCAGACAATTCAAAGCGGCAATCCCCCATCAGGCTTTTTATACGGTACAGAATATACAAGAGATGAGATCAATCAAGCTTTACAAAGTAAAACTCCCTTTGATATAGTCCCATCAAAGGATGAAAACGGACATGGAACCATGGTGGCAGGGATAGCAGGTGGAAATGAGGTATTTGAAAGTAATTTTTATGGTGTGGCTATACAATCAGAATTTGTTGTTGTTAAAATGAAAACGGCAAAGGAATATTTCAAAAAATTTATTTTCGTCCCGGAAGATGCAATCGTTTATCAGGAAAACGATTTTTCTTTCGCATTAGAATATTTAGTAACTGTTGCTACAAAGTTATCAAAACCCTTGGCAATTTGTATTGCAGCAAGCAGTCCGGAAGGACCTCATGACGGCCGTGGCACCTTAAGTACCTACCTTTCTTTACTTGCGTCAACACCGGGTATTGCATGTGTACTTCCGGCCGGAAATGAAGGTTTAGCCAGACGGCATTACTATGGAATGCCGAACGAAAAATCCGGCAAAAATTTAGTTGAATTAAATATAGGTGAGAACGCATCCGATTTTAGTATGCAGTTATGGGGCAGGCAACCAAACCTTTATTCGGTAGATATCATATCCCCTTCAGGAGAATATGTTCCGAGATTGGCAACAAGAACTTCTGAGTTTCAGGAGATACGATTTATCTTCGAAAAAACCACCATATATGTAGATTATCAATTGATGGAATCCCAGAGTTCCGATCCTTTTATTATGTTCCGGTTTAAAGATCCAGCTCCGGGCATCTGGAAATTCGATGTTTATGAAAAAGGAGATCTAAAACAAGGTTTTCATATATGGCTGCCCATGCATGGATTTATTTCAGATAATGTATACTTTATCCGCCCGGATCCGGACACAACTATTTTAAGCCTTAGTACAAATCCTGTATCAATTGTGGTAACAGCATATAATTATGCTGACAATAGCCTCTATAAAGAAGCAAGCAGAGGATATACAAGAAATGGAACTATCTCTCCGCAGATAGCCGCACCGGGAGTTAATGTCATTGGACCAACCCTTGACCATACTTTCACCGTATTTTCAGGAACGAGTATAGCAACTGCCCATATGACCGGAGTTACAGCCATGCTTCTGGAATGGGGAATTGTAAAAGGAAATTTACCGAATATCAGCACTGTAGAAATGAAAATTTTACTGGAAAGAGGTGCAAAGCGCGACCCTGATATATCTTATCCCAACCGTGATTGGGGATATGGTATCCTGGACATTTATAATGTATTTGACAGCTTAAGGACTAAGGAATAAATGGAACCGGTGAAATAGCCTTCTTTCATAAACCCAAGAAACATTTCCATGTAATATGCTTTGTATCCGCATCATATACATAATGCAAGATAATATAAAGATAGGGGAACAACATGGCAACTAAAGACGGATATCCGATAATCAGTGAGGATTATGCTGATTTATTAATCGAATCAAGCAAAACGAAAGCGATATCAGAGATTTATCCGGATGCCTTAATTCATCCAATAAATTTTTTACTATCCCTGGTAAATGTTCCTGTAAATTTTATCACAAATTACACAGTTCAGCACTTAGGATACAGCGTATTTCCCGCTATACTTGGATTAATAAGTTATGCTAGTCTGGAAGCTTCCGGGATACAAAAACTCAGGAATATTCCAAACCACAATTTTCGTGGACAGGGCGTTCTTATCGCCGTCATTGATACAGGCATAGACTATACGAATCCTATATTCCGTTATGCGGATGGAACCACTAGGATTGCCGCAATTTGGGACCAGACCCTTCAAAGCGGTAATCCGCCAAAAGGATTTTTATATGGCAGTGAATATACAAAGGAGCAGATTAATCTGGCCTTACAAAGTGAGACCCCATATAAATTTGTTCCTTCCAAAGATGAAATCGGACATGGAACTATGGTGGCCGGAATTGCCGGAGGTAAGGAATCCATGGAAAATAATTTTTATGGTGCCGCTCCGGATGCTGAATTTATCATCGTCAAATTAAAACCGGCGAAGAAGTATCTGAAAAAATTCTTTTGTATTCCGGAAAATGCCATTGGTTATCAGGAAAATGACGTTGCTTTTGCACTTAATTATGTTCTAAATGAATTGACTGTTTCTTCAAGGCCGATTGCTGTCTGCTTAGCTATTAATTCTTCAGAAGGAGCTCATGATGGACGTGGTACACTTAATGATTATATATCATTTCTCGCCAGGGTTCCTGGTATTGCTATCGTGGTCGGTGCTGGAAATGAAGGAAATGCCGGAAGGCATTACTTTGGGATTGTAAGTGAAATAACTGGTTTGGATACGCTCCAGCTAAAGGTAGGTGATAGTGAAAAAAACTTCTCAATGGAGTTATATGGCGATGTTCCCAGTATATTTTCTTTAGATATCATATCTCCTTCCGGTGAAATTATAACCATTATAACACCTGTCATGGATGAATTTCGGGAACTTTTGTTTCCTTATCAAAATACGACCATATATTTAGACTATCAGATGGTTGAATCCCAGACAGGGATTCAATTAATTTTCTTTCGATTTATTAATCCTGCTCCGGGAATCTGGCAATTTACTATTAATAAAAAAAGCGACATAAATCTAAGCTTTCATATATGGCTGCCCATGAAAGGTTTTATCTCTGACCGCACTTATTTTATCCGACCAGATCCCTATACCACAGTTTTATCCCTTGCAAATACAACTACAACCATTACGGCAACTGCATATAATACTGCGGATGATAGTCTCTATCCAAATGCAGGTAAAGGATATTCCCGTGTTGGAGGCATAACACCGGACATTGCTGCACCCGGAGTAGATGTTATTGGACCAACCTTATATCATTCTTTTGTAGCATATACAGGTACCAGTGTCTCTGCGGCACATATGACCGGTGTTGCCGCCATGCTGTTAGAATGGGGAATTGTCAGAGGAAATTTTTCAAATATGAGTTCTGTTGAGATAAAAAATCTTGTCAACGCCGGAGCAAGGAGAAATATAAATCTGACATACCCGAATCGGGATTGGGGATATGGAATATTAGACATTTATAATATTTTTACTTTCTTAAAATAGAGCATTTATAATGAGGTGATGTATGGATGAAACAGATCAATTACGATATAACGATGAGGATTATGCAGATCTGATTGTATTTTATCTGAATAGGCCGGAACTATTAAAAAAATATTCAGGAGCAATTATTCATTATATGAATGAAGCCTATGCCGTAGTGCATGTCCCACTATCACAAATATCAATAAATACGGTTACTACATATGGCTATTCCGCAATACCTAAATTATATGGCCTGACCAGTGAAAAAAGCTTGGAAGCATCCGGTGTTAACAGGTTAAGGGCTATACCGAATTTTAATCTCCGTGGAAGCGGAGTCCTGGTAGCAATTATTGATACAGGGATTGATTATACAAATCCTGTCTTCTTAAAACCGGACGGTACCACCAAAATATTATCAATATGGGATCAATCAATGAATACAGGACCCCAAACAGATAAATTATTATTTGGAACAGAATATAAATCAGTGCAGATAAATCAGGCACTGACTTCAACAAATCCCTACGATATTGTACCAAGCAGGGATGACAATGGGCACGGCACCATGATGGCTGCTGTGGCTGCTGGAAATGAAAATATAAATGAAAATTTTACAGGTATCGTACCGGACGCTGAGCTGCTGATTGTAAAATTACGACAGGCAAAACAATATCTGCGTGACTTTTATGTTATACCGGAGGATGTTGATTGCTATCAGGAGAATCATATTATGTGGGGTGTGCAGTATTGTACGCAGATAGCCAGGGATTTAAACAGACCTATTGCAATCTGCACCGGAATAGGCACTTCACAAGGCTCTCATAATGGCCGTTCGTACTTATCAACCTTCTTATCAATCGTTGGTGATTTTCCGAATACTGCCATCGTTACGCCTATTGGAAATGAGGGGAATCGCAGAAGACATTACTATAGTACTATAGATCCTGCTGCCGGCTTTAATTCCGTAGAACTTAATGTGAGTAAAAACGATAGTGGGTTTACCATGGAATTATGGGGAGATTCACCGGGTATTTACACCATAGATATTACTTCGCCAAGCGGTGAATATATTCCAAGAATCTCAGCCGGTCTTCGGGAAAGCTCGGAAATAAAATTTATATTTGAGCGTACCATAATTAACATCGATAATATAATTGCGGAATCACAGACCGGAGAACAATTGATATTAATGCGTTTTCATACTGTTAATCCGGGAACTTGGAAGTTTAAGGTTTACGGTCAGAGTAATTTATCTGCCGGTTTTCATATATGGTTACCCATGGGGAACATGATATCAAATAGTACGTATTTCACTAAACCAAATATCTATACTACGCTATTAGCACCTGGATCAGCAGCAATTCCAATATCAATTACTGCTTATAATGATGATAATAATAGTTTATACATCGAATCAAGCCGCGGATATACAAGGAGTGATACAGTAAAACCGGATTTAGCAGCTCCAGGTGTCAATTATATAGCACCAAACCAGAACAAAGAATTCGTAAGCTATTCCGGCACCAGTGTTGCTGCTGCCCATGCAACCGGTATTGTTGCCATGCTCTTAGAGTGGGGATCTGTAAAAGGTAATAAACCGGACTTAGATTCCTTAGAAATAAAGAATTATTTAATCAGGGGTGCAAAAAGGGACATACATTCAACCTATCCAAATAAGGATTGGGGTTATGGTATTATCGATATTTTCAACGTTTTTAATATATTCAAAACAGATACCGGGATGTAATTATTTCCTCATTTTACAGGTTTAAATTTAAAAAGGTCAACATCCGTTACCCGTACGAATGTTGACCTCAACAGATTTTTATAAGCTTCTTAAATTTTTACTGTCTTCTACTGTTTTATTATTCTTTATGATTCTCCTGACCGGATGCATCATCACTTCATCCGCCCCCAGGTCTATCATGGCTTCAACTTAATTAGGATGCAAAAATATTCCATAGTCCTTCCTTCTTAATATTTTCTTCTATTCTTTTCACATCGATCTCATACAAACCCAGCTCTTTCATATGATCAAATAAAACGGAACCTGAGAAGGTGTATTTTTTACCAAGTCCCTCTTTTTTCTCCATTTCTTCATTCACATAGGCAATAGCCTCACCGATTGCAGTTTTTCTGGAAAGTTCAAGCATGGGTTTATTACCTAAATACCTTGTACAGTTATATCCTGCAAGAACGCCTGTCACAATCGCCTCTGTATGTCCAACCAGAAGTCCTGCTTTTTCACCGGCACAGAACAGATTCTTAATTCCCTCAACCTGTAACACATTGGTTCTTGGAGACATATCAAAATATCTCATGGAATTACCTTTTCCCCCGGCATATGGATCCTCATAACGGGCATTCTCAAAACCCGGTATTTTATGAAGTTTTTCGAGGGAATAATATGGAGTCATTAATTTCGCGTGACCGGTATCAAGCAAAATAATATTCTCTGCAAATTCCTTTAGGGCATATTGCTGACAGGCTTTTACACTTAAGTGGTTTTCAATCAGTTCTTCCGGCAGCGGTATTACTGCAACTCCGGTAGCATTCAGTGTTTCTACAATTTCAGGTGCCAGTGACTCTTTATAAAGTTTACAGGAACCGCTCATTGCACCGATGGAATCATCTGCTTTTTTCCCTGTTTTCTCAGGTATCCCGCAAATGCCGGCCAAGCTTACCCTTCCTCCAAAGCTAGGGCACCTGAGCACGCACATTGCGCATCCATTGCCGTACTTACTGCAATTATAAATAGGTCCGGCTGTTCCTGTTGTATCAATAAAAGCATCCCCTTTATAAACTGTACCACTTGATGTCTCAATACTCTTTATGACCCCATTATCTACTTGTGCTTTTACTACTCTTTCCTGTAGTTTTACTCCTACTCCGATTTCTTTTAAATAATTTGAGATTGCAACAGGTGTTTTTGCAATGTCATAAAGACTTGCATGTTCATGGCCTGGAAATCTAATATTTTTATGACGGCAGTTTTCATCAATCACCTTAAAGATATCGCCTCCGCCCATCGCAATCATTTCTTCCGTTGCGGTAAACCTTCCATTATTTCTCATAATACCGCCGACTAAACCCGTTCCAAGAAGTGAATCTGTTCTTTCCAGCAGGACAACATTGGCTCCTTGTTTTCTTGCTGAATATGCAGCGGAACATCCAGCCCATCCGCCTCCCGTTATAATTATGTTCATTTGTATCCCTCCGCCTTTCCGTTTAGTTAACATTATCTTTACCATATTGTTGAAATTTCATGTATCCTATACCAGTGGTCCCGTCAAACAGAATCACCTTCCATAAACAAAAAGCAAAGAAGCCTTCTTCTATCAATATATCTTCTGTTATACCGGAACCCATCTTAAGTTCATAACCTTCTTCTTTCAGATATTCAATTCCTTTTTTATCAATTGGCTCCATTTTGGGCCAGAGACTTGACAAAATATAATGACCTCTATTACCATACTGCTCCTTATTCATATAATTCTAAGCACCATGATAGCCCGCTTCCTATGCAAACTTCTTATTAAATCTTAAAAAATTTAAACAGATAAAACAAATTACAATAAAAGCCCACGATACAATGTTATATGTATTATGGGCTTATTTATCATAATCTTAAAAAATCACTTTTAAATCTTTTAACTGGTGTTCCAATATGCGGAACTCCAAATTTCTTAAACCAAGCTACCGTTTTACGTCCCGGTACCCGGTCTTATACTACTATCTATCCCTGTTATTCCTTGACTCCGCCTAATGCAACGCCCGCTATTATATACTTTGATAACAGGAAATATACAATAAATAGCGGTAATACTGTCAGCGATAAACCCAAATATACCGAACCAAACTCAGTTTTATAGATATCACCTCTTAATAAACTTACCATGATGGGCATTGTATATTTATCTTTATCAGTGAGCAGGATTAACGGCATAAAAAGGTTATTCCAACTTGCTACAAAGGAGAAAATCGCCTGTGTCGCAATCGCAGGTTTCATAATCGGTATTATTATACTATTAAATATATGAAATTCACCGGCACCGTCTATCCGTGCCGAATTCACAATATCAATTGACAGTGTGGCAAGTAAGTACTGCCGCATAAAGAACACAGTTGCCGGTGCGGCTATTGCGGGCAGTATCAGCGGCAAAAAACTATTTGTCATATGAATACGGTACATAAACTGGTAAAACCCAATACTTGTTACCTGTGCAGGAATCATCATTACTGCCATGATAAAAGTAAAAAACGGCTGACGAAATCTCCAGTCGTACACAACTAAGGCATATGCAGTAAGCGAGGAGAAATATACCGCACAAACTGTTACGCCTGTAGAAATTATCAGTGAGTTACAGAAGCCTTTAAACGGATTAAAGCTCTTGCCGAGAAGTACTTGTAAATTGCTTATTAAATATTTTGAAGGCAACATAGATATGGCATGCTGTTGAATCTCGAAGGTTCCGCGTGTTGCATTCATGAACATAATCCAAAATGGTAATATACTTAAAACCGTCAGGAAAATGCAGACAATGTAAATTATTATCTTGAATATGTGCTGAGATAGTTTTGTATCATGTCTCATACTGTTGTCCTCCTTGCTGCCTTCTCAGCTTTTCTAAGTGCTTTCATCTGGTTCTTCTTCTCTTTTTTAAGTTGTGCTGCATATTTATCGCGCATAATATAGAATACGGCAGCAGACAGTATCGATATAATAACAAACATAATCATACTTGCGGCAGACGCACGGTTATACATATAACTTCCGCTAAATGCCTGATTATAAATGAACACACTTGTCGTAAGAGTTGCGTTATCCGGGCCTCCAAGAAGAAACAACTTGGGAATATCAAACATCTGTAAACCGCCAATCATACTCGTAATTAACGTATAGAGCAGTATAGTCCTAAGATTGGGAAGCGTTACGTAGAAGAATGTCTGTGCACCTGATGCACCGTCAATCTCTGACGCTTCAAAAAGCTCGGGATTCAAACCTAATACACCGGATATAAGTACTATCATTGTATATCCGTACCACATCCAGAACTGGATGAATGCCACAATGCCCCTCGCTGTCCACTTCTGAATCAGAAAATTCACCGGATCGTTAGAAATCCCAAGTGTCTTGAACAGGTCATTAACAGGTCCCATCGGGTATCCAAACAGGGAATTAAACAATATAGCTATTGTAGCAGCCGTTATTATATTCGGCATATAAAACAGGACTTTAAAAAAGCCCTGACCCTTTATCTTGCGGCGATGGCTTGTGAACCAGGCCGTAAGCAGGAGCGCGAGAAGAATCTGCGGAACAAAGTTGATTAACCAGATCAGTACCGTATTCCATAATGACTCCTTGAAAGAAGGGTTTCTTAAAATCAGCCCATAATTCTGAAACGGATTTGCTAAAAAGTCAAAATCCGTTTTACCCAAACCTTTAAAATCGGTAAAACCGATAACAGCAGTATAAATTATGGGATATAACGAAAAAAATAGGAACGCAAGCACAAAAGGTATGCAAAATATGTAGCCGTATTTAGCGTAACTGACACTCTTACGTCGCATAAGCGTTCACCTCCAGTATAATGTTAAGCTTTTATTTTTACGTATTGGGGCGGTCGAAAAGGCATCCGTCCGCCCCTGATTACAGGTAAAACTATTCTACAATAACATCAAGATTATCAGCAACGTCTTGTTTAAAGTCGGCTATCGCCTGTTCGCGTGTTTTATTACCGGCAGTATATTCACGTACCTGATTACGCCAGTAGGTATTGATTGTTTCATCATACTGAGTCTTATTCGTTCCTGTTGCAAATTGACCTGCAGGTACAAATACATCGAACATATTCTGTCCTCCTAAGAAGTCAAGTTTACCGTCAGAATTTTTCATAACTGTACCGGAAGCAACTGCATCCTTCGTTCCATCAGGTCCGTTAAGAGTGCCGTTTGCCCAGAAGTACTGAAGTCCGGTATCGGAGCTGTCAAGGGTAATCCACTTAATGATATCACCGACAGCAGCTTTAACCTTGGTATCCTTATTTGCCAGAACCCAGGTTCCGCCCCAGAAGAATCCAATAGGAGGCTCGCATACAGCCCAGTCACCGTATGTACCTTCGCCTGGTTTCGTTCCGCCGGAGTTGCCTGCCAGAGTATAATTAATGAGCCATGCAGGACCAAAGAAACCGAAGATTTTCTGTGTACCGGCATCTTTCATATCAGCATACCAGGCATCCGTCCAGTCCTGCGTATCGTTATGATAACCGTTATCCTTAAGTTTCTTGGAAAGGTCTAAAAATTCCTCACGTTTCGGATCGATAAATAATTTACCATCAACAATCCATGGCTTCTCAGAGCTGTTCTCAACTGCATGCCAGATATCGCCATCACCGGAGACAATACCATAGCCTTTTGCCTTCAAATCAGCAGCAGCCGTAAAGAACTTATCCCAGCCGGGACCAACTTTCTCTTTGATTGCCGCAGGATCATCCGTGCCCCATACATCTTTCGCAATAGATCTGCGATAAATGAATGCACCACCGGTTGCCTGATAACCAAGACCTACCAGATTACCATCAGGATTTGTTCCGATATCAACCGTATACTGTGCGATATCGGCCTCTTTTAAGAGGTTATCAACATCCATACCAAGGTCTTTATATGCTGCCGCATACTGAGCGGCATCGCCTTGTGTGTACTTCAGAACAAATGCGCTCTCCGCACAGAATATGTCGGGAGCATCTGCACCGCCGGATGCGAGCGCCTGGTCAAGTGCAGGCTGGTAAGCACCATCTGTAGTAGCAATAATGGTTGTTTTGATTTCATAAGGGAAGTCTGGGTGAAGTTCTTTATATTTCTCTAACATTTTAGGAACTTCGTCGGTGAAACTCCAAAGGTTGATGACTTTAACATTTGGATCGTTAGTGACTTCCGGTACAGCAGCCGCCTCTTCCGTTGCTGCCGGTTCCGTTGCTGCCGGTTCCGTTACTTCCGGTTCCGTTACTTCCGCTTCCATAGTTGTACTTGAGTCTCCGGCAGGACCGCTAGTCGTGCTGTCCTTGGAGCCATTGTTTTTGCCGCATCCTGTAAGTGTCATAGACATAACGAACAAGCAAGCGAGAAAAAAAGCAATAATACGTTTCATGATAACCCTCCTCTAAATTTGTAAATTAAATACAGTTTACATTAGGATTATATAAAACATCTTACTGACAAGCTTCTTGTATTTTGCTATCTTATAATCAAATAGTGCGAAAATCCGTTAATTTTTTTGTGTAAATTTCATGATTTTTAAGTTGATTTGTAGTAACCAATAGTTGTTTTGCGGATAAAAGTTTTATAACGCCACAAAAACCAGCAATATCTTATAATATTGCTGGCCAAATCGAGAACATCGAAAATATGAGCTTATTTAAAAAATTAAATTTTATAAACTAAGTTAATTAATTTTGAAAAGAGATTTATATTCAGATGGAGTACATCGGTTTTTGGCTTTAAAAACACGGTTAAAGGTTGCCAGACTGCTAAAGCCGGATTTCATTGCAGCCTGTGTTATTGGTAAATTCGGTTCAATCAATAATTTCTCGGCAAACATAATCCTTCGGTTAATTAAGTAATCATAACAGGATTCATTCATAACTTCCTTGAAGAGCCGCGCAAAATGATATTTACTGAATCCCGCGATGTTTGCAATATCGTCCATATTGACATTCTCAGTACAATGACCATTAATGTAATTGCAAATATTAAAAATCAGGTCTATATATTCATGTCGTTTTTGGTTTTTCATATTAGATAAACTGTCATTTCTATTTATGCAGTTCCGTCCCAGAATAGTAAAAAAACGTATGAGCACGGAATAAGCCGAAGCTTCTCTAAATGGCAGAGTTGAAAAATATTCTGAAGTTATATTCTGTACCAGCATTGAAAGTTCTTTATGTATGTCGGGCATTGAAGCAGGTGTAACAATCACACAGGGGCGAAACATATGAAATACTGAATTAAAACCGTTTAAACTGTAAAGCAAATTGCAGTCAAACTGCAATATGATTCGATATCCGGAAGGTGGAGCGTATAATTGGTGCAATTCCCCCGGTGGAATAATGATAATATCTTCAGTATCCAGATTGTACGTCATTCCATTTATGATGACCTTATAATTATTTTCAACGGGCATGATTATTTCGGTGTCGGTATGCCAGTGCTGCGGATAATCTTCATATTCTCTGTTTGGATAGATGCGGATCTTAAAATCCCCGTGGTAATCCACAATTTCATGTACTCCGTCCAATATTTCAATCATAGAGTAACCCCCCAGATAATAATTTACCTTGTGACAAACAGCACCCAAAATTGCTATTTTTTCCCAAGTAATGATACTCTAATGTTATAATATGTAAATTATTAAGTCAAGCATAATACTCCGATTTTAAAAATTTATCGGACTCATCAACTGTTGTCCCCTTAACAAAGAATGTATCCGAATGTTTTTTGATATTCATTAATCTGGCAATTCTTCTTAGTTATACTATATAATTTTTATTTTTCTGTAATTAACCTGACAGGTCCTAATAAGCCGGAAACATAATTTTGGCAGTCCCTGTCTATGTTATCTTCATTCCAGTAACGATTCCATCCCAACGCCATGCCTTCATCCACAAGCATATGCCTCCTGGCATTACCTTCTGAATTTGCGGCAACAATGGTAATTTCATTTTCTCCAGCCTGTAAGAAATCGGTAATATCAATACGGTATGGAGGCCAGATTTTAACTGCGGCAAGTTTACGGTTAATCCAGATTTCAGCGTAAAAATTAACTTTGCCCAAATCCAGGGTATATCTCTGGTACTTTAAATCTACCGTGCAGATATTCGTATACATACATCTTCCGGAAAACCAATGGATTCCATACTGTCCCCAATCCATTAAATTAGCCTTAAATGGTTTCAATGCAATACGCACAGGCTTTTGTAACCCATCACTTCCCTGGCTTGCAGCAATCCGGATTATTAATGTATGAACCTGATCATTTCTTTCTAATTCTTTAACCCCGTTAATCCATGATACTTCTTTTCCATCTAAGAAAAACCTTGGCGTTCCGGAAACCAAGGGCTTAAATATCCGATAAGTACCGGCCGGAATCGTCACCGTATAATACAGTTTTACAGGATATTGTACAACGTTCCCATATAAGGGCAGGTCCCCCCATGGCTGCATGGGAGGTTTTCCCCTCTCCCATGCATGAATCCATACATTCTTTGCCATACCTTTGTTGAAATTCTCTATCTTCTGGACATCAAAATCCACTAACCCGGATTCCTTATCACTTTCTAACTGGTTCCAGCCTTCTTCACAGATATCATTAACAATCCAGGTCCGGTCACTGGTAACTAAAATATCCCTGTCCGGGGTTCTAATTGTTCCCTGAAGTAATACGGAGATAAATCTGTCTTTGGGCAGAATTTCTGCAGAACAGACATAAACATCATTTAACGGATGGTGATTTATTACATGTATTGCAATTAAATTAACTCCTTTTTTCAAATATTGTTTTAAACATAAGTTAACCGGCTGTCCATTGCTTTCTTTTTTCATAACTGAAATACCATTTATGAATATTTCAAACGCGTCAATCGCCGCTACGCAGAAATCTACTTTATCAACCTCATAATCAACTAAAATAATTTTTCTGAAATATAAATCAGAAGCACTGATCTCATCATTCCAGCTAGGTCTGCGTGTAATCCAACTACCGTTCCACAAACTGATATGTCTTGCGCAATTACCCAGTTCCTGCTTTGTATTGCAAATTCGTATTACCGAATAATCTTCGCCTAAATCTGTAGCAAAACCAGCCAACGGAATCTCCAATTCTGATTCCTTGGCATCAATAGACCATTTATCATCAAAATCAGCGGATAACGGAAGATAATTCCATTTTCCCGTAATCCACTCTTCCTGTTTCTCTTCCGCTCCTTCTGCAAAATCACCTTTTGGTACAAAACCGGTATCTTGTAAACCAAAGATAAGATAAATTGCTTCATTGGCCTCAAGTATCAATTTAACATTAATTCCACCTGAAACGGCCTCCCATTCTGCCTGTTTTATAATACCTGTTTCAACATTTAAAACTGACGGTATTTTAGTGCAGTGAAATTCCATTACAAACCGTTTCTTTTCATCACTGCCATTTGTAATAAAATAATAATGATAATCTTCCATTGCCCTGTGATTAATAAAAAGTTTCTCCCTATCTCCATCAATTACACTGACATCCGGTGCTGTTAACCTGGAAGCTGTCTGAGGGATTTCAAATATTTCACACGATCTGCAGGTTTTAAACACTTCCGCCAGTTCATTTTGACCGTTCGTCTTATAGAATAAAATCTTACCGCCCCTTTCCATCCAGGCAGACAACTTATCCTCTAATTCTTCACTCAGACTGGTACCCTGCGGCAGAAGCAGCAATTTAAAGTGCTGCTGTCCAATCCAGAGTTCTTCCCCTACGATTTTCCCATTCATAAGACACTCCGAATCCACCATATCCGTGTCCATCTGATTTTCCAACATTATATTCAATGCTTCATGAAATTTATTACTGATTACAACCCCTATGTTGTCTTCCATTCCATCCAGCATATGTTCATACATATCTTCGACGGGATATAAAATCCCATAATTGACAATTGGGCGTCCAATACTGTTCATATAGCAGATTCTCTGTACATAGCCTGCGAATACTTTGAAATATTTCCAATAAGGATTCTGATAGAAAAAGCTGGTTGGCCAGTCTGATTGGGAACCCTGATGTTCACATTCATAGTAGAAACCATGGAGGATGAACATATTAGTACCCATTGCAGCCAGGGTATTGATTCCCTTTTTAAATTCTTCCAGCGAACAGTTCCATCCTGCACCTCCCATGGCTTCCGACATAGCTCGCTCTTTATTGTAAGCTCTCGCTACCGATACTGCATATTTGGGTTCACAATAAGTAATACGTCTTGGATAGCGGTAACGATAATCGTGACAATCTGAACCCGGTATCATTAAATGCTTCATGGTTTTAAAATAATTACCCTGACGCTTTGGATGTTCCCATAGGAATTCTTCTGTATGTCCCGTTAACTGCAAATTATTCATCTGACACCAATCAAAAATCTGTATAAAAAAGGCTTCTTCGTACATCCCGGCAATCAGTGAAAAATAGTCTTTCCGAACCTGCTTATCGTGTTCCTCCGTTCCGTCAATCAAGCTTGGCAGTTCCTCCATTAGATTATAGCCATAGTTTTCTAAAAACCTGTCAGGAAGGGACTCTGTCCAGGGAATCGGATTTCCCATCATATAAATTTCATCAAAAAAAACACCTGGGATAAGGCTGCCAAAATCACTGCCATATCGATTTTTATATTCCTCATGGGTTAATTGAATAAACTTTGTAATCGTATCGGGATTAAGATAATCCACAGCTTTTGGAAAGATTTTCTGATAAAAAGCATAATACTTTCCATCCTTTTCAACTACCTGAATCATCGGATCCTGAACATTCCCTGTCAGGGCTTCCTGTAATTCATCCTGGTGTTCAAAAACTTTGGCATAAAGCCCTTTTGCCATATTAGCTTTGCCTTCTGCAAGAGTTCTGGAAGGCTTTTGGAAACCATAATCAAAGGTACTGCCTGCCGTCCCGCTGGGCCAGGCATATTCATCATACAGCCATGGTTTAAAACCCTGTTCCTTAGATTTTGCAATACATGCCGAAATAACTTTCCACCATTCCTCCTCTAAATACGGTGTTTTTAAGTAAGCCCTGGGATGCATAAAGCCGCCGTATACCCCTTTGTCCACCATTTCTTCAATCTGATGTTCCAGTTTTGCGGCATCCAGTTCCCCATTCAAAAACCAGAAGGCGAGAACACTGTAAGCTTTATCAGGCTGTTGAAAATTCTCTAAAAAATCCATTCATTTCCTCCGTTTAGTAAAATCACACCTCACGATGTGAAGTCCTCTCCAGAACCGTACGTGCGGCTTTCCCGCATACGGCTCTTCATAATAACATTTACAGCTACACGCTACGCATAGAGATTATTATATCTCTTGGGATAAGCTAGTGGGTAATATCAGGCATCCTCTTAAACCCCTCCCAATTGTAGCTTTTCTTCTGACTTCTGCGGTTCATCCAGCGGAATAGCAGTAAAGTTGTGTAATAATGGAACTTATCTTGTATATAGTATTCAACGAACTTTAACATCCACTCGTGACTCATATGGTCAAAAAAACCCTTAATATCTGCATCCACTACGTAGTTTATACGTTTTCTTACTATGCTGATGCATAGTTCTTTGATTGCCATGTGACAGCTGCGATTTGGGCGGAATCCATACATGTTTTCTTGAAACTTCGGTTCATACACTGCTTCCAGTATCTTCTTTAACCCTAATTGGACAATCTTATCTTCATAGGATGCTATTCCCAGAGGTCGCTTCTTTCCATTTGCTTTCAGGATATATACCCGCAATGTGGGTTTTGGCTTGTATGCCTTGTTCTTCAGTCTTTGCACCAGATTTCTGATGTTTGTTTCCAGATTTTGGCTGTACTCCTCTTTTGTAATCTTATCAATTCCTACTGCTTTCTTCCCGTCTAACTCTTTGTGACATTGAAGCAATAGCTCCTCGTTTAGCAAATGGTATAATGATGTAAATATCGGTCTTAATTCACGGGCTGATTTGTCTGCTATTCTTTCTAATTTCGTTCCCATCTATACCTCCGTCCCTGAGTGCGGTAAATGTATCCTCAGAAAGAGTGTTATTATGTATCCGCCTTCCCTCCACCGTGATTAGCGGTTTCTTCGGTACTATGCAGATATCCGACTGCCTGTAATCCATTTGATTTCCTTCTTGTCATCGTTGTACGTCATACTTGCATTTCTGCAGGAAATCACAGGCTCTCTCCAGTTGACTGACTGGTCATTGTGAAACATGATTGGCCCTCGGACTCCGCCAAAGCCATGACAAACTCGCTTAACGCTTGTTATGATGTTGTCTTCCGCATGGATAAACTGCGTCGACCTTTAAGACTTTGTAAAATTTCGAAGTTCTATAGCATTACAACCCTGCTTCCTGACTGTCTACGCTTAGCCCTGCCTGTTACCAGACAACACCCAAGACTCACTAACGGTAGCTCGCTACGCCTTGCCGTGTAGGATTTCCACCCACTAAACCAGTCGCCCTTTTCTGGACGCGCTCATCCCTTAACAGCACCGGCTGCAATGGATTTTACAAAGTTTTTCTGTAAAAGTAAATATACTATCACAATTACCAATGTACTAATTGATAATGCTGCAAATACCGGCGTATATCCTACCGTCTCCGTTTTTTTGTTATATAGGGCAATGCCGACGGAAAGGGTATATTTGGTTTGATCCGTTATGGAAGTCAATGCCCATAAATATTCATTCCATACCTGCATGGAAGAAAGGATAGCCATAGTTGCCACAATCGGTTTAGACAGCGGAAGCATGATTTTGACAAATACTTCCTGATTCCCGCATCCGTCCAATCTGCCTGCTTCCATTAACTCGTCCGGAAGATCATCAAAATAGCTGCGGCAGATAATCAGTCCCAATGGCGCAAAGCCCTGGAAATATGGGAATACCAAAGCCGGAAGGGTATTTACCAAATGTATCTTGTTAATCATGGTAAACATGGGTAAAAGAATAATTGCCGTGGGAATTAATAAATTAAAAATGATCATATAATAAAAAAATGATTTCCAGGGAAATTTCAGTTTTGCAAAAGCATAACCTGCGCAGGTTATAAATACCAGATTGACAAAGGTAGTTACCACTGTAACAACAACGCTATTGGTAAAGTATTTTGCCATTCCTGCCTGATTCCATGCAGTAGCATAATTTTTAAAATTCAATTTGGAAGGCAGTGTCCAAATACTTTGGAGAAATTCAGTTTCTGTTTTTAGTGATTGGATAATCACCCATAACAAGGGATAAACCGAAATTAAAAATGCCAACAGCATAAATAAAAACAGGAAAACTTTCGTAAGTTTGTTCTTCATGATTCACTCCTTCCTGCCCTTGCTCTCTGGTATAAAGTTTTGGCTGCCATAATCAATATCATTATAAACATTAAAATAACGGAAGCTGCCGTACCTGCTCCAAAGTCGCGGTTTGTAAAGGCTTTTGTATAAATATAGGAAGTCATGACATCGGATGCCCCACCGGGCCCGCCCTGCGTCATTACCCAGATTAAATCAAAAAGTCTTAGTCCGTTGGTTACCGTAAGCATAGCCAGTACACCAAAAGTAGGTTTTAAATATGGGATTATAACATAGAAGAATTTTTGCCAGATGTTGGCACCATCCACTTTAGCTGCCTCTATAAAATCTTCCGGCATTTTCGATAGATTAGCATACATAATCAGCATATTAAAGGGTGCCGATCTCCATATCCACGTAACAGAAATTGCACCTAATGCTGATTCTGGATGGCTCAGCCAGGCAATGGCATATTTATCCAGACCAATCATCTTTAAGAACTGGTCCACCGGACCTATGGTAGGATCGTAGATAATCCTCCAGATACATCCTACTACAACCATGGATATTAAATATGGTATAAACAATCCGGTATTAAAAATCTTTTTCCCCGGAACTCCTGTATAGAGGACATAGGCGAAAATAAAACCAATAGGAACAGCTGAAAAACTGATAAGTATTAAATAAAAGGTGTTTTTTAAAGACCTTAAGAACTTAGGATCAGCAAATACCTTCATATAGTTTTTGAATCCTACAAAATTTGTCATATTACCTAAACCATTGTATTTATATAAACTGGTCTGAAGTGCATTGGCAAAAGGAATGTACAGGAAAATTATAAATGTAATAATTGTCGGGGCTATTAATAAAAATGCCGTTAACATTTCCTTTTTTTCTTTTACTGTCATAGGTTGCTTCATTTGTTTCTCCTTGCATTTACCGTTTTAAAGAAAGAACTGCCGCAAAACTTAAATTTACCGGTTTTGCAGCAGTCCCTTTATTAACCGGGTTATTTCAGATTTGAAAGGTATGTATCTTTGTATAATATGTTCAGTTGATCTGTCACATAATCCAAATCATAGGTTCCCAGCAAATAGTTGGGTTCCAGGTCAGTTAAAAAGGCATTTTGTATTTCTGTCGTAATATTAGTTGGAACATAGATATCCGGAATAAAGCCGTTCTTACCTGCTTCAATATAACCTTGCATAGCTTCATTATCACTGGCTAATTCTATATTTGTTAAACCGGGATTGATAAACTTTGCATAATCTTCTGAGAAAGCCGTCTTAGAGGTTAGGAACTTAACAAATTCGACAGCTTCTTTCTGATGCTCCGATGACTTGGTAACGGCCCAGATACTGCTGGATCCCCCTAAACATCTTGCTGTTTTTCCGTCAACTCCAGGCAATGCATAAGATGCCAATTCTACATCATCAGGAACATTTTCTGTCAGATAAGATAAGTAGTTTGGCTGCAGCATTACCTGAACTAATTCTTTTTGTACAAAAAGTTGCTGCATAGTTTCCCTGTTTCCCGTTAAGCCGGATTCCGGGAACCAGCCCTGATCCCACATATACTTAAACTTTTCCAGTCCCTTTTTTACACTTTCCGATGAAAAATCCATAGTTCCGTCTTCAAATGCATTCGGATTTGCATCGAGTTCATCCCTGCAATATTGATCCCAGAAAATTCTTGGCCACCAGTCCATATTTTGCTGCTGCATGGAAATCGGGATTTTACCAGCTGCTTTTATTGCCTCACAGTTTTTTTCAAATTCATCCCACGTAGTTGGAACAGTAAGTCCCAATTCCTTATAAACATTCTTATCATAAATAACTGCAATTGTCGTCATGGTAAAAGGTACACCGTATAATTTATCTGCATATTGGGAACCGATTGCCTTCAGGGTCGCCTTACAGTTACTTAAAAGAGTAGGATTAAAGGTATCACCCCATACTGCATCTTTTTCATAATTCTGGCCGTTTTCTACTTCATCTGTCAAATCAAGTAACAGATCACTCCGAACCTGGTCGCCGATAAACTGGGCATTTGTTATAACTACATCCGGTAAATCTTCCGCAACGTTCATGGCAGTAAATTTGGAATAGTAAGTATCTGATGGGACATATTCATATTCTATGTCGATTTCCGGATGTTGTTTTCCATAAACAGATATCATTTCCTCAACCATACCACCATAATTATCCAATACTTTCAGTTTGACTTTTTCCCCGGCCGAATCAGATGTCCCCTGTTCTTCTTTAGATGTATCCTGTTTTTCTGATCCGGTGCCTGAAGAAGAGCACCCGGTAAGTGCGGCTAAAACCATTGCTGCACATGTTAATAGTACGAGAATTCTTTTTTTCATTTGAAACCTCCTAAACATTATTTAATTTTTTTCTGCAAACATTTTGTCTGTATTGCATAATACAACCATATATTATTTGTGTTTTTCCGTCAATTTGCACTTCATATAGGAAGAGTACTTTCATATCTTTCTACTTGTATTTTCATTTTTTAATAATACTTTCTTATCCTGATGGTAATTTCTATGAAATTACAAAGAGTTTGCTTTAGCACACACTCGCACAAGAAAGGGGCTTGTCGCACTAATGAATTAGTGCGACAGCCCCCTCTCATATTTTATGCCCTTATTTTTTGCTTTTTCCATATAAACTGCGAAATTGCCCAGGGGTCATGTTTTCTGAGCTTTTAAAACGGCGGGTAAAATTTGAAAGATTAACATAACCGGCTTCCTGCGCAATCTGTGCAATCTGTTTATCCGTATTGATCAGGCATTCTTTGGTATAAGAAAGCCGTTTATCAGCTACCAGGTCCGAAAAACTCACGTTCAAATTCTGTGTTATAAACTTACTCATATAACTGGAGGAATATCCAAAATGTCCAGACATTCCCACCAGGCTTAGATTGGAATCCTGGTATTTTTGATCAATATAATCCATAATCTGCTGAGCCAGCATATTCTGAATCTCTCTCTGGGATACGGTAATATCCTCACAGATGCGTACAAGGGCGGCTTTCAATTTTTCTCCAAATTCATCTACCGTCCTAAAAGTAGTCAATTGATACAGATCCATCTCCGTCAGTCGGATATTCTTTTTCTTTACCACTTTAATCAACTGGCTGACAATATCATAGCAGCACATAAGCGCCATCTGACCGGGCAATTCGCCTAGGTTTAATACAACTTCATTTACTGATTTATCAACTTCATGGACATTGCCATTATCCAAACAGCGGTTGATACTCAACAGGCATTCCGTCTGATATAGGTTTATCCTGCTTCCATACTCTTCTTCGCTTTTTTGTACCATTCCATCCAATTTATATTCTTTCTGCGGATTTAATAACCGGTACTTGATATCCGTAAGTGCTTCAAGGAAGGAAACATGCACACCATATGCATCTTCATAAATATTTCCCAGGGAAATAATACAGCCATCCCCTTCAAATTTCTGCTGCAGCTTTGCCTGGACATCCTTACGTTTTTCCTCCATCATCTCATCCCTGCTTAATATAATGGAAATTGCTTCATAATAATAAATGTAAGTGCTGTATACCATATATTCATCCTGAAATTCCATATTGATACCGGCTGCTTTTTCTTTATAAACTGCCTCAAAATTTTGATTTGACTGGTTTTGTCTGATAATCAGTGCCACAAAATGCTTTTTGTGGTTCATCTGTTCTTCAAAAGCCCTGCCTACAATATCAGTCTCCCCGTTCTCCTGAACACCGTCATACAAAAGCCTTGTGATCAGACGTTCTTTCACAAACGGCCACTGATTCTCAATTTCTTTCGATAATGACTCTTTTACGGAATTAAGACTGTCATATTGATTTTTAATATAATCCAGCTCATTTTTACGGGTTTCCGGTTCATTTTCCTGTCTCATATACTGTGCCAGCTGGCGAATGGGTTTATAATAGCGGTAGGCTACATAGATTGCCATTACACACCCTAACATCAGGAATACTAAAACTCCCATTACCAGAACACTGTTGTTTTCAATAATATTCATTAACAAGTTTGGTACACTAATTTGATCCACAATAATCAACTTTGGATTTTTCATAGAATAAACAAGCAACTTCTGTTTGTCTGTTCCATTATATATAATGCTGGATTTTTCCGGTGGTGCATCTAAAATTTCATCATTCTGCAATTCTAAAGAATTATTACCCTCTGTAATCAACATTTTCCCATTCTGATTTAATACTATTAATCCACTGCTATAGCTGCCAGTGGATGAAATCGAATCAATCTTTATTTTCGATTCCTTCAATTCTAATATAACCCAGGATTCTTCCCTTTTGTTATAATTATAAACGGGATAAATAAAAATCATCTGCTGCTGTACTAAAGGCCCTGCTTTTAAATTATATTGTTTATGAATCACATCATATTCCGGTTCATTAACAGAATAAAGCCTATTTAGAAAATCTTCTCTTTCTTCCGCCGGAATACGGAGCTGTTTATCCAGCAGCGTTTTTTTTTCATATTTTCCCTGTGATGAGAAACAGGTATCATTATCCCGGTTAACCAGGTATGCCATTGTTATATATGAATTATCTAAGCTTTCCTTCCTTAAAGTATCAATCATTTTAATCTGATTGCCGGTAGTGTATAGCTTAGCCAATACCGGTTTACTAAAACTTATCTTATTACCCGTTTCCATAAGTCTCCCATTCATAGTAACCAGATCATCTCCCAGTCGTTCCAGGATATTCTCATTATATCTAAGAATCTCTTTACTAAGATCCTGATATAAAATTACTTGAAGGCATATGGAAAGTACTGCCAGCGGCACTAAAAAAAATGATGCAAAACCCACAAAATACTTATGAAATATACCTCTTTTCACTTTCCATACCTTCTTTCCCTTTCTCTGCACAAGCTTATTTAATTATACATTATTTTAATAAAATATGGTATAAACAAAATTTATAAAAGGGACTTTAAACACAACAAAGGCACCAGGATTTATCTCCTGATGCCTCAATCTCAAAACCGCCGCCATGCAGGCAATTTATACCCTGGCAAATATCTTTACTCTGCCACTACAACAACGGTTTCGCATCTAGCGAATTTTTTGATTAGACTAAATAAATTCCAATAACAGGATTGGGTGTATAATAATATATTTGACATCGACTGTCCAAGCTCTTTTTGTGAAGCGGAGCATCCTGAATGATCGTGGGAAAAACAGCCAAATGTATTATTTATACGTTCAATCCTTTCAAAAGAATAAATTAGCTAATTTGCAAAAGCCCCTTGCATCAATACAGCAGTTCATTCTAATATACTAATGTACTTCCTATTCATTTATCGCAGTACCCATTACTTTAACATCCCATAAGGAGTATCCATAGGGCAATGCCCTTTCTATCCCCTGGAATTTTACATATCTTGCATTAACTGCGTCGATATCAATTGTTTCAATGTTACCGGTGCCGCCAGGCTGTCTAAAAACTCTTTCAAAGTTCTCTCCGTCTTCCGACACAAGGATTTCATATTGCTTTCCATAGGCTGCTTCCCAATTAAGAATCAGTTGATTAATACGATAAGTATCCCCCAGGTCAATTGTAAACCATGCATTATCTGAAAAATCCGAGGCCCATCTGGTGCCTGTATTGCCATCCGTAAGATTTGCGGCCTGGAAGGTATCGTTTTCCACACCGGAACATACAACATTCTTTCCGGCAGCAACGTCTTCGCGGACAACAGGAGGTTCCGGTTCCCCGTCTGCGGCATCTTTATATACACGGACATAATCCACCTGCATGACAGCCGGAAGATCACTGGCATCCGGTGTCAATCCCCCATCAAACAAACCGCCGACAGCAAGATTCATAATGATATAGAACCGCTGGTCAAAAGGTGCATTCTCATCGTTTGGTGCACCATTAGAATACCACTGATCGCTGGCAGCTTTATAGAAACACTTACCGTCTACGTACCATTTAATATTGTCTTCTTCCCACACTACGCTGTATACGTGGTAATCAGAATCAATTGTCTGTCCGTCCGGGAAGGAATACTCACCGCCAATATATGTATTCGCCGGCCACTGTCCTCCAAAATGAATCGTTCCGCTGGCAGCTCCCGGCAGGCGTCCTCTTGCTTCCATTACATCAATTTCACCGGAGGCTGCCCAGGTTCCATAGGTATCATCATTGGGAAGCAGCCAGAGAGCTGGCCACATACCATTCCCAGTCGGAAGCTTTGCCCTGAAATCGATTCTGCCGTATTGGAAAGTGAACTTATCCTTCGTGGTAATCTTACCGGAAGAATACTGTGCATACCGGTTCGGATCCTGTGGAAATGATTTTGGTTCTTCATAAGCAACAAGATTCAGGTTACCGCCGTTTACAAAAACATTCTTTTCACTGTCGGTATAATACTCCATTTCATTATTACCCCAGCCCCAGGTACCCGGATCATCATTAATATAATACCCGGTATTGTAATTCCAGACACTTGTATCTAACGCGGAGCCGTTAAAATCATCCTTCCAGATAAGACTCATACCGTCTATATCCGGGTTATCCGGTGTTCCGACTTCAATATTCCCAAGATCGGATTCATCCGGACGGGGTGCATCCGGATTCCCGATGAAAGTATAGGTAACATAGTTATCACCAATATTACCGCCCTTTTGACCGTTAACCGGATATCCGATCCGAAGCTCTGTGTTTTCCTGTATTGGCTGGAACCAGAGTCCATAGATATAATCTACCCAGTATCCCCACTGGTTGGCTGAAGATAAATTATTATAGCCATTTTCTGAATAACTAAAACCACTTTGACTAAAGTCCCCAAGTTCTACCCAGGTCCCGTTCACTTTTATTTCATAGACAAAATTCCCAAGCTCCGACTGTACCGCCGCACCACCGTCAATCTTTGGCAGCGGCACACCGATTGCTCCCGATTCATCTGCCGAAAAGGTTGTTCCGTCATATGCAGTAAGCGTATAGGAATTTCTTATAGGTTCATCATAGAGGATCGTGTAAATTAATGAAACTTGTGAGGATTTGGATTCCAGTTTAACATTGATGGTTTCATTTACCGTAAACCAAAAGCCTCCGCCGCCATCTGTAAACCGTCCGAAATTATTGTCATAAATCCATCCGCTGGCTGCATTGTCAAATAATTCTGTCCATTCTGTTTCATCCGCAGATTTCACATAAACCATTAAGTCATCCGCCACTGCGTCATAGGGAATGGAAGAATCCCCATTAAATATAGGATAGGTAAAACCGGCACCTCCCGTAACTCCCGCCGTAATCGCCGGTCCCTGTGTAGCCGTCATGGAAGTAATGGTTGTCGTCCCAATACCTGTAAACTCCAGGGTATAATCAAGCGTAACCCCGCTTGTTTTGGACGCCAACTGGATATAGGTAGTCTCAGAAACCGTAAACCAGTAACCGTAAAAGCCTCCATCGCTCCAGTTTCCCCAGTTTGCATTATAGGTAAAACCGGTATCGTCATCAATATTTATCCAATTACCGTTTACCTTAACCTTGACTGCCAGATCACCTGCAACATCCTCCCATGCAGCGGTTCCCCCATTAAATATAGGCATTACGAATCCGTAGCTTGCCTGTCCGACACCTGAATGTGATATAACAGGACCGTCCGACGGTGAAAAATACACCATTGAGGTTATCGTTGCTGCTGCCTGTACCTGCAAAATCCCACCTGACCCAGGCGATAATATTAATCCCAGAACCATAACCATTGACAGGACCAGACTCCATGTCCTGTGTTTAAAGCATTTTCCCTTCTCCTGAAACCACTTCATAAATTTCCTCCTTTTAATTTTGGAATTTATTTGCATTCATTATATTAAGAAGTAACCGGAGCAAAACTTTTTTACCCCATCTTCTTTTCTTATGATGTTATCTATATTTTACTTATTGGAATTGCTGTATGGAAAGGAGTGATTTTTATATTTTAGTATATAAATTTTAGTTTTGTCTCATATCTTACAACTATCTGATTTAACTTAAGGTGAGGGTGTGAAATCCTGCAAACCGTATCCGTAAGGGAACAACGGGTCTCCGTAATCCGTGGGCACCGTCTGACCGTTTTCGATATAACTGCGGATTTCAGCCCTTTCGGCATCCGTTGCACCAAGATCATAGGGAATATCCCATTTTTCAAGCTGGTTAGCGGTTACATCGGTTCCTACCTGTTCCACTGACCGCGGAAGCTGGAAGGGAAGCTTTCCTTTTGGCAGATAGTCTCCGAATAGTAATTGGGATGTGGCCAATCCCCCTCCGTTACCAGGTCTGTATACAACTACCACAGCAGCGCACTTGTCCAGTATGTCCGTCAGAACATAAGGTCTTGGCATTACCACAACGGCAATGACCGGTATTCCGAGGTTGTAGAACTTATCGATCTGCGCAATCTGATCTTCCGGGAAGGTAATCTGTTTATCCGGCCATTCCGTCCCATGGGTATAGCTTTTCTCACCAATAACGACAACAGCGGCTTTGGCTTCCGAAGCATCATTCAGAACTACATTAACACCGGTGCCTGCCCTGTCCTTAATTCCCTGGTAATAGCTTTTCGCCTCAGGATTATCATGATAGATTGACTGCCAGATAACATTTGCAATGTTATCATTTGCCATATCGTCACTGGTGGCCCTGGCTCCTGCTACCACAAGGGTTTCTCCGCTATTTACCTTCAAAGGAAGAATGCCGTCATTTTTTAAAAGTGTAAGCGATTGGCGTGCCGCTTCATTTACAATATTCTGGCTGTCGGCACTGTGCCATATACTGGTGGGATATTCAGGATCCCCATACGGATTCTCGAAAAGCCCCAGTCTCATTTTAATATCCAGTACTCTTCTTACTGCTTCATTTAATCTTGTCCAGCCAACAGCGTCTATAAGTTCGTTAAAATCCGTACCGGAAGCCATGGCACCGCCCATAACATCACACCCTGCACTGATACTTTTGATTGAAGTATCAGTAGACGATGCAAGCCAGTCGGTAACCACCATGCCTTTGAAACCGATTACATCCCTTAAATAATCTATGGTAGGCTTGCTTACACCTGCCCCGGCACCGCTTGGATCAAGATAAGGTGCTGAGCCGTAACCCGGCATGATGGTACCGCAGTTGGCATCCATTGCAGCATTCCAGGTTTTCATATGCCATTTGATCGTGGTACTGTCATAGACAATACTCTGTTCGCCTCCGGCTCCCTGGCTTGGCCAGTGTTTTACCGTAATCATAATACTTCCCGGATTGACCTCAGGCCCTCCCTGCATTCCGCAAATCATGGCACGTACCATTGCAGCGGAATAATCGGCATTTTCGCCAGTCCCCTCTTGAAAACGGGGATAGAGTACTTTGGTATCGACTTCTGCTAAAGGGGAAAGGGTTCCGGTAAAACCCCACGCTTTCTGCTCCCTGCGCTGCAGGTCCCCGCATTGCCAGGTAAGATCAAGATTTCTGGAGGCTGCCAGTCCAAGTTCGGTTGGAAAGACAGTCTTCCAGCCCTGTATCTTGTCACCGGCAAATGCAATCGGTATTCCAAGTCTTTGTGACGATGCTACTTTTATTTGCGCATCTTTGATAAAATCAGTAGTTCCGTAAGAAAAGACAAAACCCGCCTGAGCATTTAAGTTATCAATAGATTCCGGTGAATAGAAGAGCTGGTTAATCTTCTCCTCATCTGTCATTTGTGACATCAGATCATCCAGACGCAGGTCAATCGTATTATGCCAGTCCTCATACGGTTCAATAGAACCGTTTTTATTTAAATCACGGCAGCCGTTAATGATACTAATCCCATCTTCAACCTGTTCCATGTAAGGGAGATATACACTGAACTGGCCTGTGTCGGACCGGCTCTTGCCACCAACGCTGTCAACAGCAACTACATACCATTTATAAGTCCATCGGTCTGTCAGTTCCGGTGCCGTACAGCTCGTTCCCGTTACTTCCGCAACCTTGGTATACCGGTCGAGTAAGTTTCCGGAAGCATTCCAGTCATAATCAGTCCTTGATACGTTAACCCATACCTCATATTTTACTGCGCTATCCTTCCCCTGCCAGGTTAGTTCCGGTGTCCTGGTATCTGTGACCATCCGTCCGTTAATCGGAGAAAGAAGCTTAAAGGCCACTATATTATATTCCGCAGCAGTAACAGCCGAATCGGCCATATCTGCCTTTACCGCAATGGCTTTTATAGTAGTTGGTATTGTAACGTGAATGGGTTCCGTATACGCGGCAGAGGTTTTTGTCGGTGTTGAACCATCCGTTGTATACCGGATAACCGCACCTTCCGTTTCACAGCTTATTGTCACGTTTTGCGGTTCGTTATAGGTTCCGGGGTCAGGCGTAAATACCGGAACTTCCACCTTGGGAAGCGGCGGACCAGCCTGGCCGTAAACCTCAAATTCCCACAGGGAATAACCATATATCATATTTCTGACCGTACCGTACATTCTTACGTATCTGGCAGCCTTAGGGTCAAAGGTAATATTTTCCGTTTTTCCCAGCCCATTTGTCTGGGTATATGCGTCCTCCCACTCTGTAGCATCAGTGGATACCTGTATTTTGTAGGATTTTCCGCTTGCAGCTTCCCAGTTAAGCTTGACACCGTTTACTGTATTGATAGAACCGAGATCTACATAGATCCACTGTGGATCACTAAACTCCGACTCCCAGCGTGATTCTGTATTGCCGTCAAAAGCATAATCAGCTATATTTCCGCCGATGTAAGAAGAAGTGATTCCGTGTTTATTTAATGCAAGATTTACGGGAGCCGAACCGATTGTATAGGCCGCAGAAGCAACTGCCGAATTATTCATTCCCTCCTTTATTGCAATTGCTTTGACCGTAGTTGTTACAGATACATTTATCGGATCCGTATAAGTTGCAGATTCTGCAGTAGGAGTTGAGCCGTCGGTAGTATACTTAATCACTGCCCCCTCGGTGGTACAGGTTATTGTAACATTCTGTGCCATGGTATAAGAGCCGGCACCCGGAGTGAAAACAGGTATGGCTGCTGCCGGCCTGTCAACAATTTCTACACTTACCGCCGAATCAGGTAGAACCGTGAAGGTTAACGGATTTCCCGATATCTGACTGCCATCCGGACCTGTAGTATGGAACAAGACCTGCTTTTGCTCTACCATATAGTTCACACCAATGGTTACAGAGGTACCTATATTATATTTTACCGCGTGATTGATAACCGCATTCTGTGTTTTAAGCGTAGTGGCTCCATTTAAGTCGGCGGGGCTTATGCCCATCTCCAGATACTGGGCATAAGGGCCGGCTATGGGCACATTTACCGCCGCGGCATCCGGCTCGATATTGTACACCGCAGTTATTACCGCTGAGTCAGTCATATCAGGCTTGGTTGCAATCGCTTTGATGGTAACGGTTTCCATCACGTTAATGGAACCTGTATAAACAGCGGAAGCCGAAGTAGGCGTAGTACCGTCTGTTGTATACCGAATGGCTGCCTCTGGTGTCCCGCAGGAAATCGTCACGTTTTGTGCCGCTGTATAGGTACCGGCAGCAGGTGCGAAGACAGGTGCCGACACTTGCTCACCGGAGGTCATGGAATTAATATCAAACCAGTTTAAGTTCCACCCGTTTGTGACGGCGTATATACGCAAGGTATGGGTTCCGGCTTCCAAATCAACTGCAGCCGTGATTGTCTGCCAGTTTTGCCATCCGTCTGTATTGGGTACGGTTATGGTTGCCAATACTTCTGTGCCCTCCATAAGCTCAAACTGCGTCCCGGTATAAGGGCTTGATACCCTGAAATCAACGGAATGTGCAGCCCCAGCCGTGGCATCAACCGTATAATCCATCCAATCCCCGGCATCTGCGTATCCCACATTCAGTCCGCCTTCTAAACAGTCTTCGGTCTGTATTCCATACATATCCGAGTAATTTTCAGCTTCTATTCTGACACTGCCCTCCTGGGCTGCCATTGTGGGCACCGGAATCGCAAGCATACTCATTATCATTGAAATTATTAATAAAAGTGATATAACTTTCTTATTCTTCATAATTTATACCTATTGCATATCACAGGCTTATCTGTGATATTGCCACTAATAAAAAAGAGCGAAAGAAGTACATCGTGGCACCCTTTCTTTATCTATATTTTCTTTCACTCTTTCAAACATGATGCCATTTTGCGGCAACAGCCTTTTATTGCCTGTATTTTACTTTTTACCAGCCTACTGTGACAATCAGGGACATAGGGTCGTTATGCTCCAGATAAGCCGCAAAATTATTGACATCATCATAGCAGAAGCCATAAGATAATCCATCAATGCTGTGGTCATGCCAGAACTTGGAATAAAAATTACTGGGTGTTATCTGATAAAAATAATCGCCATCCCCACGGTGGGCGGGATCCATATATACGCCCCTGTTTAAGGCCGCACAGACAGCAGGGTCAGCAGCCGCGTTTATACCTAAGAAAATGTCCTGGGTAGTGGGTTTAGCCGTTGCTTCATGCCAGACCTGATCCACATAGCGGTCAAAGTAATCCCCATATGGTCCGCCTGTTTTAAATCCTCCCTTACACGGTGCTACAATCCGGTAAGGTGCCTGGACCAGTGTCTTAAATTCATCCGGTACCTCATTCAGATATTCGGCAAAGAGATCTGCACGGCTTTCGGTTTCCCCTACTGTTCTGTCATATCCGTCGGCACAAATCAGCCGGTGGGTAATTGGAAAACCAAAGGCATCGACCCTGGTCGTATTCCCGTGATATCCTCCCGCGTCAAGGGTAAATTCTACAAAATCCCAATATACATCATTATTCGGGTCCGTAGGGTTATTGATATCCGGTCCGGCAAACCCGTTATCGTAAGTCTTAATGTAACAGGGTGATCCGATGCTTAAATACATCCTTCCTGAAGATATAGCCGGAACCGATGTAACCGGAAGTTGATTTATGGTGTGATATATATTGGCATAATTCTGTCCGTTTTTGGTCAGATGGCCTGCGGCATCATTTAAAGCCGTGGAAATTGGCACCAGGTTACCATTTGCATCCAGATAGCAGAACTGCTTATCAGAGTTTAAACCAAGTACTGCCCAGTAGATCTGGCTATCTGAATAGGTGCCTCCCGTACCGTTTTGTATCTGGAAATCCATAGCCCCTCCTGCCTCAGGGGTTATCCGATAGGCTGCAGCCGCAGGTTCGGAGTCAGTCATACCTGCCTTTATGGCTATGGCCTTTACTGAAGTGGTAGCTGCTATATTAATGGAACCTGTATATACCGGCGATTCTTCCGTAGGCGTCGATCCATCGGTGGTATACCGGATTGTCGCACCTAATGTGGCACAACTGATGGTTATGTTCTGTGCCATCTGGTAGGTTCCTCCGGCAGGTGTGAATACAGGTGCCGCTACCTGAGCTACCGGCGCTCCTGAGGTAAAATTAATCCAGTTTACATTAAATCCACCGGTCACTGCATATAGGCTTACTGTCTGGCTTCCTGCCGTTAAATCTACGGAAACCGTCACGGTTGCCCAGTTCTGCCAGCCTCCTGTATTGGGAACCGGGACACTTGCAAGGATATCCGTACCGTTCCTTAACTGGATCTGTCCTGATGCATATGGGCTGGATACCCTGAAATTTACGGTGTAGATTCCCGTAGATGCCACATTTACATTGTAGTCCATATGGTCACCGGTATCGATCCAGCCTACATTTAAGCCGCCTTCCGAGCACGCTTCCGTAGCTACATCGGACATGGCATCATAACTTTCCGCTTCTATCCTACCCGGAATTGCTTTTACGGCAAGGGTATCCATAGCGGATACCGAAGCACCTATGAAATTTTTTTTCAAACCGGTTGTCAGATTGGCTGTCAGACCTGTTGTTACAGCGGTTGTCCTGCCGTCAGATTCCGTATTCTTATGTACACTATCTTTATCAACATCGGGCTCTGATTCCTGCGTTTGTACCACAGAAGCTTCTTCTTGGGCACCATATACCTCAAATTCCCACAATGAATAACCATAAGCGGTGTTCCTGATGGTTCCGTACATTCTTACATATCTGGTATCGACCGGCTCAAAAGATATATCATCCGTCTGACCGTCTCCGGTTGTTGTGGAATATACATCCTCCCATTCACCGTCATTGTTTAATATCTGTATTTGGTAAGCCCTGGCGTATGCATTTTCCCAGCTCAGCTTAACCCGGTTTATGGTCTTTAACGAACCTAAATCCACACTGAGCCACTGAGGATCGGAAAACTCTGATGACCAACGTGTATCCATATTACCGTCAAACGCTCCGGCAGCCGCAAAAGCAGCTTCATGTGAAGATTCTGACGCCGGTTTATTTAAGGCAAGATTGTCAGAACCTGATGGCACTGTAATCGTTATTACCGCAACAGTCACCTCCGAGTCATCCATACCCTCCTTATAGGCAGCAGCTTTAACTGTAGTGGTAGCCGACACGGTAAATTCACCCGTATATAACGTTCCGGAGGTTTTCGCCGGAGTTGATCCGTCGGTTGTATACCTGATTTCAGCTCCTGGCGTAAGGTCTGTTATGGTTACCTCCTGTGGGGATTCATACGTCCCCGTTGCAGGTGTGATTACAGGCGTGGCAGCCTGTTCTACAGGTTCCGGCTCTTCTTCAGTCGATTCCGTAAAATTCATCCAGTTAAAGTTCCAGCCGCCTGTGTTAACATATACTCTTATTGTCTGAGGTCCCGCAGCAAGATTTACAGTACCGGTAACAGTCTGCCAGTTCTGCCAGCCTCCGGTGTTCACCACATTGACTGAATCCAGTATTTCATTTCCGGCCTTTAACTGGATCTGCCCTGTTCCATTGGGGCTTGCTACCCTGTATTCTACCGTATATGTCCCTGCTTTTTGTACCTCCACGTCATAATCCATCCAGTCTCCCGTATCAATCCAGCCGATATTCAGGGTACCCTCAGAACATCCCTGTGTGTCTATGCCGTCCATAGCATTGTAGTCTTCTGCTTCTATTCTGCCCGGTATATCTGTTACCAGCGGGGCAATTGTATATAGGGCACTTGTTACTGGTGAATCCGTCATTCCCGATACAGCCGCGTAGGCTTTTAATGTCGTTGTTTCCGATATCGCAAGAGATCCCGTATAGGTGGCAGAGGATGCCGTCGGAGTACTGCCGTCAGTTGTATATTTAATTACCGCCCCGGCACTTGGGCAGGAAACCGTAACTCTCTGGGCTGACGCATAAGTCCCTCCGGAAGGACTAAAAACCGGTGCTGCTGCCTGGGATATGTTACTTTCTCCAATTGTCGTAAGTTCGATACCATTACCTGTACCCAGATTCCTGGTATATTTCTTATCTGCCGCGTTATTCCAATGTTCATGAACTCCAAGACTTCCCAGTCTTACCCCGTCCGGTGCATAAACCACTCCTGACGGCGGATCATTTGCCAAAGCCTCTTCATGGAGATAACTGTCGGAATTGGCCATCATTCTGCTTCCCATTTCAGCATTGATAAAATCAAAGCCCACGGAATCCAGTGCTACCTGGTCAAGTGACATGTATATACTGGCAGGCCATGCACCGTTAAATGGTGTACTGCTCCACTTCTCAGGCACGATATCCGAGTGTTTTGACCCATACAGGCCGTCCAATATATTGATTAGGGTCTTTCCTCCCAGATCCTTATCTCCCATAAAATCCACAAAAGGGTTATAGGTATTATATGGCCTGCAGAGGTCATGATCCAAACCATTTAAAGTCCCGTAATGATTTTTTGCGCTTAAGGTCATACCTGCCAAGGGATGAGCCTTCATAATAGGCATGTCAATCAAATAATCGGCCTGTGCAACTACCGCAGGAATCCGGTCACCGCAATAGGTCTGCTGTGAATAATCAATAACAGGTGCAGACCATTGCTTGGCAATCCGGCCGTCCCCACCGTTCTGGTCTATAAATACAACTCCCGGAAATTCATTTTTGCAATAAGTATAGATATTGTCCGTTATATACCTGGAAGCATCATAAATAGTAATATCCTCCTCCGGAACTCCCGCTGATTGAATAAGCTGCCGTAATAACGAAAGTATAAGCTGCGGAGACGGATTTATATTATTAATCTGCTGTGCATGGCTGTCCCTCGTATTATTACAGTTTATCTTTATCGCTATTTTCTCTCCCTCACTGTATCCTGTATTCCCTTTATTGTGGTTCTGGTTAAAATATTTGAATACGGCATCCCAGGAAGCGGTATCATCTGTTTGTCCCGTTAATGCCCTGACGGAGTCAGAAACCATATCATCCACCAGGGTTTGATTTGTATTCTGGCTTTCCCACCAGAAGCCATTTTTTCCATCCCAGGTCGTAGCATTTTGGTTCCGGACCCAGGTTACTCTCCCCGGAAAGATGCCCTTTGCGGTACCAATCGGTGAATTTGGGGCATCAGGCGGCGTAAACGCTTTGGTTTTATATCCTGTAGTACCCATTGAAAAAATAAAGGTAAATAGAATCCCTATTGCGACAACCGCAACCGCAGATGCATATTTTGCATGTTTTGCATACTTTTTATATTTTTTAATAAAAGCAGCAAATCCAATTAATCCTATAAACCAGGTCACAAAACTTGCAGCCGTAGGTGCCACGGCACGCATACACGGATAAGTGGCCCTGCTGGGTTTTGGTATGACGCGGATTAAAAACCATATCAATGATGCTAATCCAACGATGGGAAATAACCATCTTCGCCATCCCTGAAATTTTTTAAGCACATTAACAGGTTCACTAATTATTCTTCCTGTTTTCGGACATCTTTTTACTTGTTCCTTATTATCATTTAATTCCATTTTAACCCCTCCTAATCATTCAATAATTCGTCTCTAAGATTTTCGGAATTTCCAGTCAGCACCCAAAGCTTCTATTCTACTTTGGCTGTCCCCTTAATCCGACAGTATACCAAATACTTTCAGTTCATTCATTGATGCCCATCCGGCATTCGAACCTGTAACGGTGATTTTCACATACCTCCCCTCCGACACATTTGCCATATCCGCACGGTCACTTGAAATTCCCACGGTTGTATTGGCCTGTCTATCTACGGAAGTTACATAGTTTATGTCATCCTCACTTAGCTCGATCTTGTACTGGTATGCCCTGCCTGCGCTGTTGTACCAGTTGATTTCATAACCTCCTATTTTATATTTTTGCCCCAGATCTATTTTTATCCATTGGGGATATGAGGCATCTGCTGAAGCCCATCTGGTGGCTGTATTACCGTCAATTGCATTTTCTGCATTATTTCCGGCCTGAACAGAGCTTGCAGAAACACTTTGCCCGGACATGTGCAGTTCACTTTCAGCCGATACGGCAAACACGATGTATAAATTGCTTCCGGGTGCAGCGGTTATCCCATGTCCGTTTGATGCAAAATAGCCGTTTTCTCCCGGAGACATCAGCCTGCTCTTGTAAATATTATGAACCCTGCCGTTTACCGTTATGGTATCGGAAAGCTTCGTCCATTCATAAACTTCATTGTTATTGTGGACAGGCATGGGATTCGCTGAATCAATAAGCTGGTACAGATAGCAGTACCGGTTGGTAAAGAACTGATACAGGTCCGTTGACGAATCATCGGGGGCATCCCTTAAAAATGCCTGTATATAATCTCCGCCGTCCAGATAGGAAGGAAGTGCAGGAAAAACACCATTGTTATCGACATACACCTTCATTCCGGCACTGGCATTATGTTCCACATGTGCCTCCGGCATAGGCGGCGTTAAACTGCTTCCATGGGTACCTGTATAAGCAAAGTCGACCATAACCGAATTGCTATCCTGTACCGGTGTTGCCGGAGGTGTCGGTGTCGGTTCCGGATTCTCTGTGTTCACTACCGGCTCTGCCCCCAGAGTAACCGTATACCCCTGGGGATCAACAGTTGAAAGACCGTTTGTATCCGCTACAGCAACGGAAGTTACAGTAACAGAAACCGGCTGCAATCCACTTCTTGAAGCCGTCAGGGTGAAGTTACCGGCTGTCCTTGTAGCCCTTACAAATACACGGTTGATACCGCACTCAGTATTTAAATAGCTCTTAAATATGCTGTTTTCAATACCGCTGTTATACCCACCTAAGAATTTCCCTTCACCGCTGCAGGTAAAATCGATACGTGCTTCATCCGTGGGACATCTGTTCCCATCACTATCCGTTACTTCCACATCAAACATGGCAATATCCGAACCATCAGCCCGAAAGTTCTCAGGGCCAGTAATCGGTGTAAGCTTTATTTTTGCCGGAGCACCTGCCGTAACAAGAGTCTGCTCGGTTACCTGAATCCCGTTATTATAGCCGATTGCCATAATTTTTCCAGGCTGCCAGGCCACATTATGAAAGCCGAACTCAAAATTGTTGGATCTTGTACCCAGTCCATAGTCCTTTATTCTATTTCCGCTGCTGTCATAGTTGACCAGCCTGACCTGCTCACAGTTTGATATAACATAGATGTTTTTCACTGTACCGGCCGGATAATTCCAGTGTCCAAGGATATAAACCTCCGGTTCGACGCCCTGGGCGGCTTTCATGGCATAATAGGTTTCTTTGGGGAGCCTCACCGCATCCACGGCTCCGGTGACCCTTGCCACTTCCGTATTGATCATACGTCCATGGCTGATGGAATCGGCAAATATAATCTTTGCCCCTCCGACCATAACGCTGCTTAGCCCCTGACCTCCCCTTTTCACCCAGCGGTCATTATATTTTTTCACATTCATTCTGGCAAGATCTTCTGAACTGTTCAGTTTGAAGTCGTCTACCGGATATTCACTGATTGAATTGGCAGTATCGGCTATATTATTGTAACCGAAGCTTGGAGGAGAATACTTATCCCAAACCCTGCGCGGTGCTTCCGCCCTGCTGTATTCCGCATCCCATACGGGGTGTGTATCCGAAGTCCCGGGGTTATCCATGGTTGCCAGGTACTCGGCAACCGGCTTAAGGATGTCGGAATTTGACCTGGTTCCCACCAGTCTGCCCCCGTGGGGGTCCCATTGGTCCCTGACCGCTTTCATCTGGGTCATATGATCATAGGATATGAATTGGTTTCCGCCTTCGTAAAACAAAACACTGGGATTATTCCTGAAATATATGGTTATATCCCGCATCAGTTCAACCCTCTGCTCCCACTGACGCCCGGTAACATCACCTTCGCCGTCACCGGCAGGGCAGGCATAAATGATACCTAATTTATCAGCAGCTTCTACATCAGCTTTTTTGGGAGCAGTATGCATAGGCCGGATGAAATTGGCATTGGATTCTTTCATTAACTTAAGATCATATTCCTCCATCCAGTTTGGTGCCATGCCGACTGCTGCCCACTCGGTCGTAGATCTTGGCGCATATCCCTTTAAATATAGGGGATTGCTGTTAAGCAGCAGACCATCCCTTGCGTTAAAACTGACCTTCCTTATTCCGAGGGTTGTCTCAACGGTATCAACCGATATGCCGTTTATTTTTAAAGTGGTATAAACCTTATAAAGATAAGGATATTCCGGATACCACATATGTATCCCGGACAAACTGCCGGTAACAGAAAAGTCCGCCTTTTGTCCCGCTGGTATCATCATCGCTTCGGAGGCCTTAGTCATCACACGGTTACCGTCACGGTCGGTAACCACTGCCTCTAAACTGACTGTCTGGGATGTTGTTTTATCATTTTTAATCTCAGCCTCAACAGTTATATCGGAAGTTTTTTCCAACGGATTAATGTTTACAGCATAGACATAAGTCCCAGATGTCCCTAAATTACTGTAAAGAGGCAAAGTCTGATATACCTTATCGGTAATATGCATATATACATTCTTAACGATTCCTCCATACATGGGGTTAAACGGAGGTGTGTCCCATTGATAACCAATACCTGTGGCAGTTTCCTTATACCCAAGGGAATTATCAACTTTAACTGCCAGTACATTATCAGCAGTGCCGAAATGAACATAATCGGTTATATCAATGCCGCAGGGGCCGACTCCGTTTTCATGTCTGCCTACCCAGGTACCGTTAATATAGAATTCTCCTGCCTGGCGTATTCCCTCAAATTCGATAAATACTTTCTTCCCGGAATCAGACTCATCCAACCTGAAATGCTTTCTGTACCAAGTCTTTCCGGCATACCCATAATCTCCGCTGCCCGTTACCCAGGTATCGTAATGGTCGGTATCGTTATAGGTATGGGGAAGGCTGACATCCTGCCACGCGGAATCATCAAATCCAATTGCCTGGGCACCTGCCACATCCTTCTTAATGAATTTCCAATCATAGTCAAAACAAAATTTTTCCCTGGGAGAACCGTCAGGTAACCCCGTCTGAGTTTTATCGGCCAAAGCAAGCTGCACAAGACCCGGTATACACAGACTTAAAAGTAAAACAGATAAAAGAAAAACAACTAATCTTTTCATTAATTACACTCCCCCTTTCTTATTTTGAGTACACTCGGAAACACTCACAGCCTGCATTTACTGATATTTTAGAGGATATATATATATTATGTCCTTATATCGTATTATTTTGCAGGGCTATTTTATTGAAATTAAGTATCCGATTTTTGTAGTAATATCCTATATTTAATTTATCAGGCAAGACATTTTGCAGAAATATAAATATAGCATATACCAGTTGCAATTAGGAATAGAACTTTGGTTCGGCAGTTCTACATTGATTGGCAACTTCTTAATTATAAGAATTTGTCCATTCAACTGATATATTGCCCGATATTAAAAAAATCACATGTTAATTCAAAATTTTTTTATACAGATTACTTAATTCAACAAAATTATGGTTTTTATTTACTTTTTTTTCAAGATATTTTATAATTGGCTTGTAACCATGAGGGTGGATAGGAGGTTTATATGGCTTTAAAAAAAATTCAAAGTGATAACGCATTTTTTGATGAATTATGTAACCAGCACTATTTAAAAGTATATAACTTTTGTAAGAAACTACTGTACGGCTATAACACTGACTTTGCGGAAGAATGCACTCAGAATACCTTTTTAGAAGCAAGAAAGCAAATAGTTAAATTAAAAAGCCATCCCAATATTGAAGGATGGCTGTATACCACGTCAAGAAATCAAATTAATATGTCATTTCGGAAACAGTATGTCAGAAGAAAATATGAGTCCGTCTTTGATGAAGAAGCCTGTGCTTCCATTGCCGTTTCGGACTCAAATCTTGAGAATCTTTTTGAAGAAGATATTGACGTTGATAAATTAGCTGCCGAAGTGCTAAGCTCCTTGAGTGGGCAGGAGTTAACTCTTTATCATGACTATTACAAAGAGCATTTACAGATCAACGATTTGTCAGACAAGTATAATATTTCTGTCACTGCTGTGACAACCAGAATCTACCGGTTAAAGAAAAAAATTAAAGGTATCGTTCATACCTGTCTGGAAGAGCCTTAAAAAATTTTTATAAACGATGTGATTCTGCTAAATGAAAGCAATATATTTATTTAGATGCTAAATAAACCGTGAAAGGAGTTTTCAAGCATGGACAACAAGAAGATCGCCAATCATGACCCGTCAGACACCAAAATCATTAAATCTATTTTCTTGGAAAAAGATAACGATATCACTGTAAGAGATAAATTGTATAAATTGCTGTATCAGGCTTCTGAAGTTGATGAATTTAATATGGATACTGATTTAATTAATGAATGTGTGGATACTATTAATTTAATTGAGGGAGATGAGGTGAACATCCCCGATGAAAAAATGGCAGAAATCCGGCAAAACATTGAGTTACTGTATAAAAAGTCATTTTGGTCAGCTAAGGGAAAGCACTTCCTTAGAACCGTCTCAATCACAGCAGCCTGTATTTTATTAGTTCTTTCCCTGACGAATGTGGTCGCTTATTCTTTTGGATATAACATTATTGATGTGGTTTCCAAATGGGGGACAGATCATTTTAATTTATTTACCGGACAAGAACCGGAAACACAAGGAAATAACATTACCAATCGGGTGATTGACACAAACATGAATAAAGTCCTGCAAGATATAAAAGAAAATCCCTTGTTACCCGGCTGGCTGCCAGAAGGCTTTACGTTTAAATATATTGAAAAATACAATAGAAAAGATAGCATCAACATACTGTTATATTATGAAAATGAAACGTGGAATAACCGTGTCATTATCTTTGATTATACGATTTATCATGAAAATCCAGGTTCCGATATTTCCTATGAGAAAGATGACCGGCTGGTGGAAATCTATAATAAGGACGGTAATAAATACTATATTTTAGAAAACGAGAACCAGCTTCAGGCAATCTGGCATGATTCGAACACACTTTATAATATCAATGGAGACATCACAACAGATGAAATGAAAAAAATCATTAATAATATGGAGGTTAAAATGAATGATTAAATATTTCAAAAAAATAATCGTCCTGTTACTATCATTCGTTATGCTTCTATTTACTCTTTTTCCACCGGGTGCATATGCTGCAGCTGACAAGGTGTTATCTCCTCAGTCCAGCATATATATCCGTTCTACCAGCGTAAATATGTTTCCGGAAAAAGACGGTACGGTTCTACTGGAAAACAAATTAGGTGCCGCACGGATTGTTGATAAACTAGGTATAATTACTTTGGAAGTACAAGCCATGAAAAACGGATATTGGCAAAGTATTGATGTCTTAGTAACGGATAACTATCTATATGATACCGGGACCTATATTTATGATACCTATTATTATGGTACTCCCGGAACGAAATACCGGACCTATGCTGAATTTTATGTTGGGAATGATGGAGGATATGAGATTAAAGCTGTAACATCTACAGCGAAAACTGTGGGATAATAGAGCTCTGAAACCTCTATCAATTCCCCCGATTCTCCCCCAACCAGAAGAGGTGTCTGTGAATTGACAGTACATTCCAGCCGACGAATACCGTAACAAAAAGAACGTCTCAAATGGGACGCCCTTTTTGATTTTCATATTCATGATTGCAACGATTTTTTTGCAATGTCTGCCAGTATTTCCGCTGTCTTATCGACACCAAAACGGCTGCTGTCAATCATAATGTCATAGCCGTCATAGACATTATCTACTTCCTTACAATAACGGTACCGATAATTCTCCCGGGCTTTGTCTACATCTTTAATCATTTTCCTGGCAACTTTGAGATCCATTTGCAAGACATCCGTACAGTTTTTCAACCTGCACTCATAGGGTGAATAGACAAAGATATTCAGACAACGGGCATGATCCTTTAGCACACTGCCTGCACACCGTCCCACAATAATACAGGACTCTTTTTTTGCAAAATCACGAATGATATTTGTCTGAACATTGAAAATCTCATCCTGCATATTCGCAATCCCCATGCCCAAGGGATACTTCCTCCTGAAAAATATTGAATTCGAGTTCTCCTCTTCATTACTAATTACGGGAATAGGCTGACCCATCCGTCTTGCAGTGGTTTCTACTATATCCCTGTCATAGAATTCAATCTTTAGAATTTCTGACATCTTTTCTGCAATTGAACGGCCAAAACTGGCAAATTGCCTTGAAATTGTAACAACATAATTTTCCATAAAACTGACCTCCTGCTTTCCATCTAACACACCTCCGTTTAAGATATGCGGGACACCTCCCGTGGTATGCGCCGATGTTTCTGCATATATCTTACCAGGGAAGATAGTGTGAAATTTATGATGAAATAGATGATTGCCGCAAAACCAAGCAATACAAAAACATCCGATACATTAACCACTCCCGTACCATTGTAATTATTGGCCGCACTTAATAACGTCTTCACCCTTGACATTAGTTCAATTACTGCAATGTTAGCTAAATAAGAGGAGTCCTTAATGGTTGTGATAACTTGACTGAGCAGTGTCGGGATGATATTCCTGTAAGCTTGGGGTAACACAATATAAATCATAATTTGTGCCGTATTAAAGCCTTGTGAGCGTCCTGCTTCAAATTGACCCTGGGCCACAGAGTTCAATCCCCCGCGTACGATTTCAGCGATAATAGAAGAGGTGAACAAAATTAATGCTGTAGCTCCCTTGAATAAGAGTTTTACCTCTACCGAAGTTAGTCCAAACATCTTTCTGGACAGCACTTCCGGAAATGGGAAAAATACTAAACAGATGAATATCCACAGAAGCAGCGGCGTATTTCTGAAAATCTCGATGTAAGCGACAGCCAGAAATCTGAAAACCTTCGTCTTCCCGGTGGTACAATAATTTCGTACAAGTGCAAGGATGGATCCCAGAAGGAGACCAATCCCAACAGCCACGATCGATAATATGATTGTAAAGGCAACTCCTTTAAAAATATAGATGAGGATTGCCTGATTTTTCAATATAGATAAACTATCTTTTAACGTATCCATTATTTAGCCACCATCCCTTCTGAAATGGTTTTTCCGCCATCGGCCGTCATCTGGTCCCGCTTTTTAAGGGAATTTTCCCATACACTTGCCAAAGTTGAGAGCGGGAAACAAACGATAAAGAACAACAGGCCGCTGACCAGGTAAGCCGGTGCATATGCCCCTCCTGTCGAGGCACCAGTCACGAAGCTATAGGTCAGGGATATTAAATCCGCTCCCCCAATAATATAAAGACATGAGGTATTCTTAATCAGGTTTACAACCTGATTTACCATAGGCGGAAGTATAATCTTGATGCTTTGTGGTAAAATGATGTAATACATCTTTTCAATATAATTAAAACCTTGGGAATCAGCCGCTTCAAATTGTCCTTTATGAATAGCTCCAATACCAGCCCTTATGACTTCAGCCATATAAGCCCCATGATAGATGCCAATAGAAATAATCCCCGTAATAACAATTCCAAGACTTTTTCCTGAAAATGCCAAAGCATAGTACAAGAAACACAGTTGAAGAATCAGAGGAGTGTTTTGAATCAATTCCACATAGGCACGGCTAATCCATTCCAGACCCTTCTTACCACTAGTGGCCATTAATCCGAATACTATTCCTAAGATCAGTGATAATACCAAGGCAAAGAATGCCATTCTGCCGGTATTATATAAGCCCAATAAAAAGGTGGCACGATACGTCCATACTTTTTCCCATGCAGTTATAGAAAATAAACCATCCACTCCATTTCCTCCTGTCATTTTTAATTAAGGCTCCGCACCAGGCGAAGCCCTGTAAACGGCCAAAACGATTATTCTAATCCGTTTTCAGTTATTAATCCGTCAATAGTTCCATCTGCCTTCCAACCCGTAATCAGTCCTTCAATGATAGCGGTAAGTCCGGACCCTTTTTTAGTGGCTACACCATAATCTTGAGGTGAGAACTTATCGGATATATAAGAACGGTTATCCGTGTTATAAGCAGCAAGGATAGACTTATCCACACAAAACGCATCAATTTCACCAGCACTTAATGCTGTGGAGATTGTAGGATAATCATCATATTGTTGGAACGATACTCCTTCTTTCCAGGTTGCCGGATCAAATGTATCTTCACTAAAACTGTCCCCACTGATTAATCCACCCTCAATCATGGCTTTTACTAAAGCTTTGGCAGATGTTGACCCAGAAGAAACACCAACTTTCTTATCCACTAATCCATCCAGTGATGTGATGCCAGATGCGTTTTCAACCAAAACGGTAACATAATCCGTATAATAAGGTGTTGAGAAGTCCCAACTTTCCTTTCTTTCATCCGTAATTGTAAACGTTGCCAAAACACAGTCAATATCCCCTGAATCAAGCAACTCTGTACGCGTCGCTGCTGTAACAGCAGTGAACTCTATATCAACGCCCAGTTGCTCTGCAATCTGCTTTGCTAAGGAAATCTCAAGTCCGGTATACTCTTGTGTCAATGGATCCTGATAACCAAAACCAATAACCGCATTCTTAACACCAACCCTTAAAACGCCACGGTCAATGATTGCCTGCACATCCTCAGGATATTCTGAAGTTTCACTGCCTGTATCACCGGTGCTTTCAACAGTTGCTGCATTATTGGTATCCTCTGTCCCAGCAGGAGTATCCGTCCCGCTTTCTTTACCTTTACATGCCACAAATAGGGCCGCCAATAAAAACATACCAAGTATTAGGGCTACAAATTTCTTTGAATTTTTCATAAAATTCTCCTTCTCATTTCTTCTTTTAAATGTTAATACATTACATTATAAGCTGTAACAGAAATCCTCCTTATCAGATTGACCTTTCTCAACGAATAATCTTGCTTAAGAATTGTTTAACCCTGTCATTTTCCGGATTACTGAAAAAATGTTCCGGAACCCCTTCTTCGATTATCTGTCCATCAGCCATGAAGACAATTCGGTCTGCCACTTGACGTGCAAATCCCATTTCATGGGTGACTACCACCATTGTAATGTTTTCCCCAGCTAATTTAATCATGACATCCAGTACTTCCTGAATTGTCTCAGGGTCAAGTGCCGAGGTGGGTTCATCGAACAAAATAATCTTTGTCTGGGCACATAAGGCCCGTGCAATAGCTATTCGTTGCTGCTGTCCACCAGAAAGGGTTGGAGGATACACATGGGCCTTATCCCTAAGCCCAACAATATCCAGATAGTGATATGCCATGTCTTCAGCTTCTTTTTTACTCTTATGGTAAAGTTTCAGGGGTGCCAATGTCAGATTTTTTAAAACGGTCATATGAGGATAGAGGTTGAACTGCTGAAAAACCATAGACGTGGTTTCCCTGACCAGTCTTGTCTTGTTTTTTGATGTCAGCTCTTCTCCATTTATGAAAACATGTCCGCTAGTCGGCTCTTCCAGATAATTTAAACAACGGACTGCTGTAGATTTACCAGAACCGGAAGGTCCGATAATGACCAGTTTTTCGCCTTCTGCGACTTCTAAGTTGACATCTTTTAGTACATGCAGATCTCCAAAAAATTTGTTGACTTTTACCATTTTTATCATAGTGTCACCTCTCTCCACAAACCCAGTTTCAAGGTTTATAAAAAAGATGTCCAGGCTAATCAGTCCAGACATCTTTGTCCTAGTAAGATTATATTAAAAAAATAATATTTTGTCAAGTTCATCGCCCATTTCATTTCCATCTATATCCATTTAATTAAGTGCTGCATTGACATTGACTTATCGTCTCCTCATATTCCCCAATGGCAGGCAAGTTCTCAATCATGTTCATGCTCTCTATTCCAGTATTGTACCGATAAGCTCTTTTTTCGCCATCCAGAAGCTTAAGATATCCTTTCTCCATTCACATTTGCCTGTTCATCTTTCTCCATAGGAATCATGATGTATTTTTTGCCGTCTATAATTTCAGATTTAATTTGATTCATTTTTTCAGGTTTTACGTGAAGAACGATATCATAATTATCGCTTGAGTTAATTTCGTCCGTGTTGTTTTCTGATTCAGAATCTAACATTTCTGACTGCGTATCTATATCCTCATAGGAAGTGGAAGTACCGGCTCCTTTCGCCGCTACATCAAGTTTCTCCTGTAGTTCCTGCACTTTTTCTACAAGTGCCTTTTGCACTTTACGTTTTTCATTTTCAGCTAACACTTTTTTATCAAGCAAATGGTCAATTACGGGTGGTGCATCACTGAAACTTTCCGCATAGGCTGTTTCTATTTTGGTCATAATCTCTTCCGCCAAACCACTTTCAATCAAAATCTCCTGAACCGTTTCGTTAGTCAAAATCACCGGCTCCTCAGAAGATTCAGAATCCGTTGTATGTTCTTCTGCAATTTGACCAAGACTTTCCTGGATATCACTAAAGATCACATTGCTTTTCTCTGAATCACCTACAGAATTATTAATGATTGTCTGGAAGATATTTTTTTGTTCGGTGGCAGTGGCTTTCACCGGACAGCCTAATACCAATTCCATCAATTCTTTGTGAGGTTCTACTGCATTTTTTGTATAAAACATAACAGAATGAACATCGGTGCTGCGATCTGTAAATGCCGGAAAGATAAAACCGTTCTCCGGTGCCCCAACTACCCAGTCCCGTTTCCGTGCCCCGATTTTATTTTCGTCTTCTAAATAACCAAGCCCCGGCTTGGTTAGTGCCACAGGGCAAATAGCTGCTACTATGTATTCATATACTTCTTCCGATTCATCTAATCTGGTGTTGTCAGTAGTTTTTGTCATGACATCATATGCATCATGAAAGACTAAGATAAGATAATTCCCTGCATAATCATAGCTGTCAATAATGAGCTGATAGAAGGTTTCTAACAGTTCCTCATTTTTTAATTTACTTTCCCGAAGCCCCATTAAAAACTGTTGTTTGCCACCCGGCTTTTCCTCTTCTAGCGGAAACTCCAGTTCCAGAAGATTATTTCCCAAGGTTCCTGAGAATGTTTTCTTCGCAATATCTAAATATTTATAAAACTCTTCTTCTTCCAGATTTAAAAACGTTTCATTAGATTTTAGCAGTATTTCTCTTTCTGCATTAACATAACATCCACTCATTCTAGTGAAGGTACACCCTGTTTTTTTTAACCGGCTTTTTATCTCAAATACATCTTTTCTATTCATATCTTACCTCCATGATCGTTTGGGGTTTTATATCAAATATAAGCCCTCCTGATTTCTTATTATAAAACATAGAAGGAAATAAATCAAAGAAGAAATTTTACTGCTGTTATTAATAAACCCTTTTTATATTCGAGTACTCCCGGAAACTCTCATAGCCTGTTTTTACTGACATTTTACTAGTGTTTAATATATAAATGTCATAAAAGTCTTTATGTCTGCTATTGGCATAACCTAATGATACAATTGCTTCAAATTTTCTGCAATTACAATTTATTTTAAACAAAATGCGGCTGATTTTAAAAACAGCCGCATTTCCTTTTGCACTTTTCTTTTTTCATTTTCAGTTAATACTTTTTATCAATTAAATAGTCTCTTCCGACAAACCATTTACATCTCATCAACATGCCTGGTATTTTTAAAATAACTTGCTTCTATTTAATAGATTTTATAATACCTTCAACAATATCATCTAAACTGTTTAAAATAAAGTCCAACTCATAGGTTTTTATATCATTCACATGAATTCCTCCAATTATGACTACATTTTTACCTAATCCTTCTGCCACTTTTTCCGCCACATATCTGACAACTATTTCGTCCTTATGACCTAACAAATTTAAAACGGATGTAGTATAACTATAGTGATTTTCATCCTGTAAATTTTCCCGGCAAATACTTAAAGCAACACATCCGACATGAGGCTGATCCCCTCCAGTGATAACAATACCTATATCATTTCCGATAATCAGACTTTTTATATTAATTTCAACTCTTCCCTGCGTAATATTAAATTCGTCCATAAATTTATCACCCTTGATTTAAAATAATCGGCTCCAGACTAAATTTGTACCTGTTTTAATCGATTTCACCATTTAATTTAACCCTCATTTAACCTGTTAAAGAACTTTCAATTCTTCAACTGAAAATTCACTATTTAAAAGGGAAAGAGTTTCTTTAATATCTTCCAGGTGTTTAAAGATCACCTCCTCCTTTACGCCTTCCGGCGCATAAACCACATATAATACATCGGTTGTATTTAAATTAATTTTGGTTCTTGAATCCGGGCCCTGAATTACACTGGAGATGACTCCTTTACGGTCATACATGAACATATCTCCCTGAGTACATACCTGTTCCTTTCCGTTCATGGCTATAAATTTTTCTTCCCCGTTTGCTATACCCACTTCGATTGGCAATTCTAATTTTGATATATCATGCCCGGCAGTCAGTAATTGATTTTTAATTTCTGACATAAACATAGCTTCCACTAAACAATCCACATCAGGAATGGATTTCCCTTTAAATGCTATGGATTCCAGCTGCATCAAGACATGATATGTTTTTTTAAATTTTTTATAATACTCACTATAAGCTTTATTGGTATCCAAGCTGCTTATATAATTCCGGTCTTTTCCTTCAAACTGCCGTCTGATATTATCTTCCAGTTCCCGCTTTTTCCCGCTTAACTCTTCGTTTACTTTTTGATTGCTAATCCCTTTGATAAGTAAAACCCCAATATGGGCCTCCGGGTATGTCTTTCTGAATTCCTCTGTAATTTGTATCATATTTAACTCCCATCTGCGTGCTTTGCACGCGTATAAGTAAAGAGGCATGAAAATTTATTTTCACTCTTATTTCCTCCTGATTTTACTTAAATCCATATTCCTTCCAGTTTTTTATTATTTTATCTTGTATTTCTTTTGGCCATAACGATTCAATTGACACTTTTTTCGGTATAAAATCCTCCTGCCATTCATTTGGCCAGGTGCAATCATAAATGATAGTAGGAGAGGTTCGTGCAGCCTTCTCTTCCTTACTTAAATAAGGGGATAAAGGGAATACCTGAGTAGGCGGAAAGATTACCGTTCCATGCTCCGGGTGGCACTTTGTTGCAAAATTCCATAGGACCTGATTTAAATTTGTCGGAACTACATCCTGATCAACTACAATAATTTTAGGTAAAAGCGTTCCTATTTTATCCGACCAGATGCATTTTCCAATCGCTTTTATTAAGTCTTCCCCTTGGAAAGCCTTCTTATCAACTGAAATAACTAAAAGGTGCAATGCTGCCATTGGCGGTATAAAAGTCATTATGACCGGGATATTACTTTTCCTGAGGATATTTAAAGCATCTCCGGCCAGAGACAAACTCATGCAAACATGGTCATCTATGGGCTCTCCCGGACATACTGCCGTTAAAATCGGATTATTTCTATGGGTGACAGCTGATACATGGAAAGCAGGCTGTTCCTTGCTGGCAAAGGACATAAACCCGGTGTACTCTCCAAAGGGTCCCTCCGGCTTTGTTTCCGATATGGAAACATGACCTTCAATTACAATTTCAGAATTTGCCGGAACATACAAATCCACGGTTTCGCATTTTACAACTTCCAAAGGCTCCTTAATATATCCGCCTGCCACATCACCTTCACATATACCAAAGGGGATATTCATAGAGGACACTAACGGAATTACCGGATCGGTGCCTATTACTATGGCAAAGGGCATATCCTTATTAATTTTTTTCCATTCCGCAAAATGCATACCTATATGCTGTGTCGGTACGATTAAACCAGTCAATGTTTTGCTATCATGTACCATAATACGGTACATGCCCCAATTGATGCATTCACCATCGGGAGTTTTTGTAATCACCGTATGCCAGGTCCCAATGTAGCGTCCTCCATCTCCATCATGGAGATAAGGTGCCGGAAAGGATAACAAGTCTACTTCATCCCCTAAAAAAATATTTTCTTTACAGGCTCCTGTTGATACTTCTTTAGGCGGTATTAATTCATTGTTCCTTAGATGTGACAACTCTTCTATTATTTTCGCTGCTCCGGAGTTTTTCGGTAAACCTAAAGAAATCGCAATACGGGCATAAAACATATTTTCCTTATTCGATACTCCCACAGGGGTTCCAAGCACCCGGTATCCTTTCGGATATCCCTTAATATTGTTAAATAATACGGCAGGTCCTTTTTGGTCATTTACTTTTCTTATAATTGCCCCTATTTCCAAATTCCAATCTATGCAAGTATCAATAGTATGCAATTCCCCTGCTTCTTCAAGCAATTCTATATAATTCCTTAAACTTTTCACATACTCCATATATCCACTTCCAATCTGTATTAATGTACTGTTTTAATGACCTTTTTTACTCTCCATCTTTAAGAAATCGTCCAATTTCAAATATTACCGGATTGTCCTCGTCCGGGCACGGATGGGTGATAACATTTTTATTCTCCTTAAGCCAGGGATATTGACAGTCATAATACATAGCATAGATTTTAGGCATCATACTGGTTAAAGCACTAATGCATATATCTCCCTTTACCGACTTATCCCCTATATAAATTTTATCCCCCTCCTTATGTCCTGCTATACAAGTACCACATTGACTTTTAACCGTAACAACGATTTTATATTTACCCATCATAATAATCATACTCTCCTTTCATTTTTAGAGTACTCTCGAAAACTCTCATAGCCTGTTTTTACTGATATTATAGATGCTGTTAATAAAATTTCATCTCCATTTTCGTTAATTGGGATTTTACTATAACAATTTCTTCCACCTTTGCATTGCTTCAATCGTACCTTCACGGCTGCCGAATGCAGAGAGTCTTAAAAACCCTTCTCCATTATCACCAAATCCTGCACCCGGCGTACTAACCACTGCAATTTTATTCAGAAGAAAATCAAAGAATTCCCAGGATTTCATGTTATGTAAGCTTTTCAGCCATATATATGGTGAATTATCACCCCCATAGTATTCAATGCCTTTCTCTTTCATAGTATCTGCAATGATATGTGCATTCTCCATATAATAATCAATGTTTTCCTTAATCTGGTTCTGACCTTCTTCTGTAAAAACAGCGGCAGCTCCTTTTTGGATAATGTAAGACACACCGTTAAATTTAGTGGTCTGCCTTCTCAGCCATAATTTATGTAATGATATCCTTTCTGTTTTCGAATTAGGAACCCTTAAGGTCTTTGGAACTATGGTGTAGCCGCAGCGGGTACCGGTAAAACCGGCAGTTTTTGATAAACTGCAGAACTCTATGGTACATTCTTTTGCACCGGGAATTTCAAAAATACTCCTGGGAAGTGATATATCCTGAATAAAGCATTCATACGCAGCATCAAAAAGAATAACAGCCCCCACCTGACTGGCGTATTCAACCCATTCCGTAAGTTGTTCCCTGTTATAAACAGCTCCCGTCGGATTATTAGGGGAACAAAGATAAATAATATCCGGAGTAATTCCGTTAATATCTTTCGGAAGAGGCAAAAAATGATTCAGGACATTCGCATTTAGATAAAAGATAATACCACCCGACATAATATTAACATCAATATAGGCTGGATATACCGGATTTGGTATTAGTACATTATTTCTATTACTGAATATATCCTTAATATTTCCAATATCACTTTTTACTCCTTCTCCTATAAAGATTTCATCCTCGTCTAACGTTACTCTGCGCTTTCCATACCAGTCCCGTATGGCCTCCTTAAGAAAATGATAGCCCGGTTCAGGCCCATAACCGTGAAAGGTTTCTTTTTTTCCCATTTCCTCCACCGCCTCATGCATGGCTGCAAGTACCACCGGTGCCAGTGGCAGAGTCACATCTCCGATACCCATATGGATTAGATTAACTTCCTGATGGCAAGTCTTGAAATCATTAACTTTCTTTCTTATGTCCGCAAAGAAAAACGAGTCATTTAATTCACTATAATTATCATTTATGAAGACCATGGTATCTCCCCTTCCGATGAGCATTTAAAGGCCTTGTATTTGTAGAGAAACTCTGACATAAAGCCATTGTGGGGCATTCCGAAATCCATCCGCCAGGAGTCCACAAAACCATGATATATCTTCTCAACCCCGGGTAAAAGTAACAATTCACGGACTAATTTGGGGTTATCTGATATTACTAAACAGGATAATGTGCTTTTTAATATATCTTTCCATTCTGTTTCCCTCTTTTCTCCCACTATAATAAAGGGAAAAGAATATTCAATTCCAAAACCGGGATCTCTTATATCTTTGCAATATAGGACTTTTGGCATTAAAAATGCTTTATTATCAAGATACTGAACAATCTCTACCTCTGGTGTCATGTCCACAAAATTACCTGATTGAAGAAATTTATGTACAGCTTCTGCCATTAATCCTGCTTTTTGCTTATCTTTTACTGCCCCCACTATAGCCGTATCCCCGTTAAGATCTTTCAACTCAATTTTTGAGAATATCTTACCTATCGCTGCTGCCAATTCTTCTCCATGATTTTCCGTTATAACGGCACTCGTACTGATACAGGCACGGCCGGAATGAAACAATGCCGATACCGCTGCTAATTCAGCAATTTTTTCAATACTTACATCAGAATCCCTACCCACAATCATTTTACTGTTACCGGGTCCGTATACCCGTATCCAGGGTAGATTCTTATAAAGCTCTTTTACATCATTCCCGCCGAATACGATACCATAACCGGCTGCCTTCACTAATTCGGTGACTTCTGAATGCTCCACCGGATAAAAGCTAAAAAATTCTCTGTCAGCTCCCGCCTGAATTAAGGAATAAATTAACCGGAGGGGGGTATATGGATCATCAAAAGATGGTTTTATAACAACCGGATATTTCATGGCAAAGGCGATAATCCACATCATATTTACTATGGGATGGTTTCCTGGCATAACCGCACATAAAATCTCAGTTTTAGGGACTATCGCATATTCCATTCCATTATGAGTGGTTATGAATGTATCCAGCACCGTAAGGTCATTCAACCGAAATTGCTTTATTATAATTTCATCAATATGTTCCATATAACCTCTGAAATCCTGCAGTATATCCTTGCACATATGACGTGGAAGCCCGGTGACTCTCATAATACTGTCACAGTAAGCTTCCGGTGACTCAATCCTGCCCTCTATATCTAATTCAGCTGTTGTAAATATCTCCCCTGCTTTCTTTATCCATTCCACCAGCTGATTTATACCGGTATCCCTTAGTTTACAGGAGACATCCTTACATTTTTTCTTAATATCCGACTTAAATATCAGGGGAATCGCCATGGATATTTCGTCCATCACATTATTTTCATAATCATAAATTTCATTTTTCCTACTTGACTCATAAGCTTCCCCAAACCGTAAAACAGGCAATGCTTTCATTAATATACTCCTTCAATAATACTGGATTCCATAGGTGCATAACATCCCACATCAGAAATCCCATCCCAAGGAAATAAGACAGAAGGTTTTACTCTTTTTCCCACATCCCTTTCCAGCAGCCCCGGTATAAATATATCTTTATTCAGTACTGTAATCTTAACCCTGCCTTCCATGCCATAATCAACAATTTTTGCAGGATCCTCCTTATACACTACATCAATTAAAAAATGGGGGAAGTAGCTGTAATAATGAATTGACCAGGGCAAGGCACCTTTATGTAAATATTCGGGCGGTACTTGTGGCGCAACACCCATCAGCGTATTACCATACAGCGCACAGAAATCAATTCCCGGAAATGCTTCAGTCTTAATAAATTTATAAAAATCAGAAGTTATCTGGGTCCCACCGCATACAATTCCTTTTATCTTAAAGCGGTTAAGGTCATATTTTAAAATCAGGTTTTCAAGAAGCTTTGGTGTTATAAATAAATAGGTTATATCCTGTGATTTCAATATATTAATGGCCTGGTCCATAATATGATCCATATACATTTCCATGATATCCGGCCTATTTTTACTTATCAGAACTTTTACCCATCTGGGATCAATATCAAGTGAGTAAAATATTTCACCCCGTTTTCTGGCAATGGTATAGGTTAGCAGGGATACCGCATGGGGACCTGAAGGAAATAAATTGAGCCATTTGCCTTTTTGCCCGAATCCATGATACTTTAATATTTCACAGATCCAGGCAGCATTATCCTCCTGATGGGCAGTGTCCATCACTCGCTTTGGTATTCCTGAAGTTCCTCCTGTCTCATATACATGGGGATTGTATTTTTCAAAATCCAGCCTTGCTTTCGGTATAAATTCTTCTACCGGAATCGTCTTTAGATCTTCATCCTTAAATAACCCCAATATATTCAAGTCTTCATAACAGGTGATATCACGGATGGGATCAATCCCCAACTTATCTGCCAGTCTAATCCAATAAGGTGTTCCCGTATCCTTGTTAAAATGATACTTAACCATCTCCCTTACATGTCCGTTCAAACTGCTTTTCATATTTTTATCATTAATCATAACAGCCTTATCTCCTTTATAAAAAACCTATGTTCATTTCACATTATAATAGCGTTTCATACCGGAAATACTTGTATCCCTTACATTACCGGTAAGATAAAAATAACCTTCCTCATCCACCGAAACTTCAATGCCTGTTTTAAACCAGCCATTCTCTTCATCCACCTTTTTTACCCCCCCGTCAATCCAATAGTGGGTAATCAGGGAGTGGCTTTTAACTGATAGATATCCTGTATTCCCCTTTTTATCCGTCTCTTCTATTTTATATTCCATATAAGGGATAATCTTCCCGATGGATCCGTACCTTGGTTTGCTATTATAAGGTTCCACTGAAAATATTCCAAGCTCCTTACATCCCATTCCTCCATAAACCCTGGTATTAAAACATTCTTCAAATTCCTTCCATAAGTTTATATCCAGTAATTTTCCGACGGAAAAACAAGCCCTTAAGGTTTTTGGAAAACAGTTGTTCTTTTTTGCAGCCTCTAAGATTTCCCTGAATTGATCGGGTGTACCTCCAAAAAATGTAATACCATACTTAAGACAGTCTTCAATAAATTTCTCACCGCAAAAATCTGTAATGAGCAGATAGGTCGCGCCGGAATGAAATACGGCTCTGGTCAGCGCATTATAAGGATGAAGAATACCTGCAACAATATCTTTTTCATTCAGTCCCATTAGAGTATAAGGATAAGAATGCCATTCCATTACATGATGGGTTAAAAAAACCCCTCTTTGGTGAAATTTTGTCTTACTATCGGAAAACACAAAAAACAGCTGACCGAAATCCTGCTCTCCAACCACCGGAAACAATTTTACTGAACAGCAGCCCAATAGTTCCTCAAAGGACCTGGCGTCCTGAACCCCAGACTGCCCAACACAGTAATAATTTGAAATCCATGGCATTTTATCTTTTAACCCCCGGACTTTATCAACCCATAATACCTCATTGGTTATAAATATCTTCGGCTTACATTGGCTGGACGCAAAATATATATTATTTTCCGTAATAAAGTAATTAAGCGGCTGCATAATTGCCCCTGCTTTGAAACAAGAAAAATAGCAAATCTGCAATTCAATGCAATTGCTTAACATAACCATGACAATATCGCCCGGTTTTACACCAAGTTCCATAAGGTTACCTGACATATTATCCGTTAATCTGTCCAGCTCCTGATAGGTTAGTCCAGTTTGCTCTTTACAGGTATCTATAATAGATAATTTATTTTTCAAATCATTTTCTTTATGAATGATATAACCAATATTCATAAATACCTCCCGGAGAATTCGGCCATTTATACATGAATGAGAGATATTATTTCATCCCTGCCGATTTTTCTTTGTTTCGATTCCTGGGTGCCCTGGATTCGTTTCTTCATTGCCAGTTTGGAATGTTCAAGATAGGTCATGGTCTCCGGTGCAAACAAATGTTTTTCAAGTTCTGCCAAATTATTAATATTTCCAATGGCGGTTGAATTGTCAGCAGAAAAAAAGGGCAGTACATATCCGTCGGTGTTTATATGCAAGGCAAATTCCTCTTCCTGATTCATCTGTATTTTTTCGATCATAAGATTTTCATTTTCCACCGAAACGTTATCTATAAAATTTATGTTTTTAAAGGTTTCTTTCGCCTTGTCCACTATATCCTTAAATGCTTTTCTCTGTTCTGTATCAAGAGGTTTTATACCATTGTCAAAAGCACGGCCTGACTGGACAATGGGATTTAATAAAAATGTATAGCAGCCTGCGGGTATTTTATTTAAGATATTTGGAAGTTTCATGTATGAAATGGAATTGATTACATATACAAGCTGGGGATAAATACCGGCTTTTGTTAAATTTCTGATACCGTTTATGGTTGCTTGTATCTGTTTTTCCGGATTAAGAGGATGTATTGTAACACATAATTTTATGTTAGAATATTTAGAAATAGATTTGGCAATTTCACTTGTAATCACGCTGGCATTGGTATAAATACCTGCTTCCAGTCCCTGTTCAGTTATATATTCAATCAGTTGAGTGATATCCTTGTATAAAAAGGGTTCTCCACCATCTAATTGAACTTTTCTGACTCCAAATTTTTTAAAGCAATTAATAATTTCCTTTACTTCGTTAAGAGAAAGCGCCTTTTTTTCTCCTGAGGTATCCCGGCAATAGGGACAGACAAAATTACAGTTCGTTAGTAATTCTATTACTATCTGTGTTATTTTCATTATTTATTCCCTCCTTTAACAGTCCTGTTCAAAGAAATTACAAAGTGGATCGATAGTTTTTAAATTACCATTTGCTATAAGGGCATTACATCTTAAGCCGGCTCCACATATAGACTTCCGCTTACAGACTGAACATTTCTCTATTTCACCCACTTTAAGTTTCCGGAATTGTTCAAAAAGTGGATTACTGTACCATATGCTGACTATATCATCTGTTTTTACATTACCTACAAAATACTCTTCTAAATCAATAAAATTACATGGTGTTATATACCCTTCAGCGTTTATATAAAATAAACTTCTTCCCGCTGCACAAAGTAAATATTGATTATGGGCATCTAACTTATCACCGGGGCACCCGAGGAAAGCTTTCCCGTATAATTCGTCCCGGAAGTCAAAAAGAATTTTCGTTCTGTATTTTAATCTGTATTCCGCTAAACGGGCATATAATTTTTTCAGCTGTCTCGGAGGGATAACCCAGTCTTTATAATTATTAACTGCTTTTCCGGATGCAACAAAGGGTGAAATACGTAGTTTATATACCCCTTGTTCCAATGCGAAACTGATAACCCAATCAATATCCTCTAAATTATACTTATTAATCGTCATACAAATTCCTGCCTCAATACCTGCTTTCCGAACAAGCTTTATAGCCTCAACCGCTTTAGCAAAACTGCCTGCATGTCCCCTTAAGTAATCGTGATTCTGTTCGGTACCATCTAGGCTTATCTGGATAAAATCAACATATGGTTTTATTTTCTGTATGACCTCCGGTGTTAAAAATGTTCCGTTGGTAAGAACCTTTATCCGGCATTTCAAAACTTCCTTCGTCCGTTTTATTATGTCAAAAAAGTCGTCTCGAACGAACGGCTCTCCCCCGCCATAGACAATTAAATAAGGCTGCAATTCTTTTAATTCATCAATTGTTTTGTACATCTGCCCCAAGCTTAATTCTTCGCTGTAATCCCCTTCTTTAAATGCATAACAATGTTGGCACTTTAAGTTACATTTGCGGGTGATATCCCATAATATTCTTGTGATCCCCCTGTTTTTTGTCTCTGCAAGGTGTTCCTTTACCATTGTATATATTTCACCCTTACCGCATACTTTGCCGTCTGCTTCATATATTAATTTCTCTTTAACAAACCGGCTAGTGTAAGCTTGTACATCTTCGTCCAGAAAAACTCTTTCTAAGCTTCTTTCCGAACCGATTATTTCGCATATTTCATCTCTGCCATACTTGCCGGTAGATAATTCAAGTATTCGTCTTGCTATGTAATTATTATCAAACAACTTGTAATTTATCTGTTCCATTAAAAAGCCCCCTCATCATTTCCAATAAAAATGTACTTTACATACAGTTTTAAGTTAAATTAATATTTGACTGCAAAGGTAATTCCTCGCCGTTGATTCTATTCAAAACAGCCTTGTCAGCATTTAACAAAAAATCTAATGTTTTACTGTCCGCTAATTTTGCTTTTATCATATCCATATCCAAGGCACTGCCTAAAAATTTAGACGTTCCTGCCGCAAAGGACGGTAAGAGTTCTCCATTGGTATTGACATGCAGAACAAAACCATCTTTCCTGTTATGGTATCCGTCTTTTTTTTGATGGATATTAGTTATTTCGTTCATAATTTCTAACCTGCCAAACTGTGCTTTAATTTCATGTAAAATTCCTTCAAATTCTTTAACATCTTCTTCATTTAAAGAAGCATACCCTTCGTCCATATTATCAAAAGCTTTTCCTATCGGAATAATCGGCCGGAATATAACTTTATAATTGTAATCCGGTACTTTTTTAATGGATACTAATAGTTTCTGCATGCTCTTCTTAGAAACAATAATGATCAATTCCGCAGGAATATTATACTTGGCTATTTCTTTTAAACCTTTCAAGGTTGCTTCCAATTCATGCTCTTTGTTTAAAATATGCAGCGTAACATATAAAACTACATGGGGCAGTTGGCTTAATTTTTTTGCCATATCCTCATTAATAAGGCTGGCATTGGTAAAGATTCCAACTTCCATTCCTTTCTCACCTGCATATTCCATTATATTAAAGATATCCTTACCATATAAAAACGGCTCCCCGCCGTCTAACCGAATGCTTTTGACACCAAATTCAGAAAAATTATCGATAATCCCTACTACCTCTTTGTAAGGAATCATTTTTCTTTCCCCTGGATTCCCCCTGCAATAACTGCAAGTAAAATTACATAGGGTCGTCAATGCGATATCTAATCTTTTAATATGAATCATTTTTTTCTCCCTTCTTTTGACATACTGATTATAGCATACCATATTTTTCCTGTAAATATTTATAAATATTTTTTATTTCATTTCATATTATGTAATAATTTAACTGTTAAGGGTAAGTTTTTTCTATCCCTACGCTGTAAAGTTTAGGTTAAGATTTAACTTTACACAACTTTTCAATCTTATTGCTGGCTGGTACTGAAGATATTAAAATTCCAAAAATAATAAACAGCATCCCAATTACATGTATCAAAGATATGCTTTCTTTCAGTAAAAGAGCTGCCAGTAATATACTGCTGACCGGCACCATACTTGTAAAGGGTGCCGCTTCACTGGCATTTACTTTTTCTATGCCCCTGAACCAAAATACATAGGATAAGTAAGATACGCAAACACCATAATAGACAAGACAAGCTCCTGTTTTAAATGCCATCGTCTTAAAGTCATATTGATAAGCTTCCTTAATAGAAAAAGGTAATAAGCATATAAATGCAAATATAACAATTATCGTTGTCCTGTATAATGCTGTCATTCTCTTACACTCTATCTTGCTTAACACCGAGAAAAGTGCCTCACAAATTACCGCAGCCATAATCAGCAGGTTGCCAAACAATGAATTCTTTGCTGATCCCCCAACCAAATAGGAATACATATTAATGGTAAAAAGTCCCATAAGCACAAATAATAAGCCAATAAATCCCTTAAGCCGAATTTTTTCCTTCAAAATAAAATACGCTAAAATAACAACCATCGCAGGTGAAGTACTGGTAATTAAACCGCTGTTGGTAGCTGACGTATAGGAAAGTCCCAGTAGGGTAAATATCCGGTATAAAAATATTCCGCATATTGCCTGGGCGAACAATACCAGGTATGTTTTTAAATCCAATTTAAAATGTTCTTTTTTTATAACAAAAGTATGAAATAGTAAAACTATTAACCCAATCAATATACCTATTTCCGTGATTAAAAAGGGGGGCATATCATTTACCATCATCTTACTTACTACTACCGCACTGCCGGAAATAAACATGGCTAGTGTCAAATCTATATATGCTTTCCATTTATAGTTCATCGATTGACCTTCATAAGATAGGAAGCATCCTATTCCATACTTTCTTATTATCTTCTTTATTCTTTTTATCTTCTTTATACCTTTTTCCTTCTTTATTCTTTTTAATATATATTTAATCCCCCTTTTCTTTTTTAATTATTATGATAAAATTATATTATATAATAATGAATTTTAAAGAACCACTTAGGCATATCTTTTAATGAACCACTTTAAGGAGGGCAATGTTATGT
>JBAVPE010000006.1:0-12564 GCA_049692775.1 Anaerocolumna sp.
CACGCTTCGCGATGCACACAAAACGCAAAGACAGCGTTTTAGCGCGGCAATTCTCCGGTTTTCTGTGACTTTTGCTTCGCTCCACTTACAAAAAACACCTCGCGGTACACAGGCTCAACTGTAATAAATTTTACATGTGCCATGTGGCTATTGTATATCTTATCTTGCCGCCCTTGAAATTATTCCATATAGAACATAATCTTATAATCCATTTTATAAATATTTTGGTAATTTATTTTATTTATTTTTTTAATTAGTTCCAAGAAACTCTTTACACTTGTGTCGAATAGTGCTATCCTCTAATATAGGTATTTTAAATACATAATTCATAGTAACCAGGGCGCTATGAGGTGGCTCTCTCTTTTGCTGTCTTTAGCAAGGTAACCCTGATTACTGCATTCATAAGGAGGATAATATAATATGGCTAGAAAAATGAAAACCATGGATGGAAATAATGCAGCTGCTCATGTGTCCTATGCATTTACCGATGTTGCTGCTATCTATCCTATCACACCATCTTCAGTAATGGCTGAAGTTACAGATGCCTGGTCTACCCAAGGCAGAAAAAACATCTTCGGACACGAAGTACAGGTTACTGAAATGCAATCCGAGGCTGGTGCAGCTGGTACTGTTCACGGTTCTTTAGCAGCCGGTGCATTAACAACTACCTATACTGCTTCTCAAGGTTTATTGTTAATGATACCCAACATGTATAAAATTGCCGGCGAATTATTGCCATGCGTTATCGATGTATCTGCCCGCGCATTAGCAAGCCACGCTTTATCAATCTTTGGTGATCATTCCGACGTATACGCATGCCGTCAGACAGGTTTTGCAATGCTTTGCTCAAGTAATGTACAGGAAGTTATGGATTTAGGTGCCATCGCTCACCTATCCACGATTAAAGGACGTGTTCCATTCCTTCATTTCTTTGATGGTTTCAGGACTTCCCACGAAATTCAAAAAATTGAAATGTGGGATTATGACGATTTAAAAGAACTCACAGATTTAGATGCGGTTGCTGCGTTCCGTAAACGTGCTTTAAATCCGGAACATCCTGTAACCCGCGGTACTGCGCAGAATCCTGATATCTTCTTCCAGGCAAGGGAAGCAAGCAATACATATTACAATGCAATACCTGGTATTGTTGAAGATTACATGAATAAAGTCAATGCTAAAATCGGTACTGATTATAAATTATTTAACTACTATGGTGCTGCAGATGCAGAACACGTAATCATTGCAATGGGTTCTGTTTGTGATACCATTGATGAAACCATTGATTACCTTATGGCTTCCGGCGCTAAGGTTGGTGTAATTAAAGTAAGACTTTACAGACCTTTCAGCGTAAAACATTTATTAGATGTTATTCCTGCTTCTGTAAAACAGCTTACTGTATTGGACAGGACAAAAGAACCGGGTGCACTTGGCGAACCATTATGGCTTGATATAGTTGCTGCTTTAAAAGGAACTAAATTTGATTCCATTCCTGTTTTCTCAGGACGTTACGGTTTAGGTTCTAAAGATACAACACCTGCACAGATTATTGCTGCATACAAGAATAAAGAAAAGAAACTTTTCACAGTTGGTATCGTGGATGATGTAACTAACCTTTCCCTTGACATTACTGAAAATCCTAACACTACTCCTGAAAGCACAATCAGCTGTAAATTCTGGGGTCTTGGTGCAGATGGTACCGTAGGTGCCAATAAAAACTCCATTAAGATTATCGGTGACCATACTGATATGTATGCACAGGCTTATTTCTCATATGACTCCAAAAAATCCGGTGGTGTTACAATCTCCCACTTACGTTTTGGTAAAGACCCGATTAAGGCTACTTATTTAATAAACAAAGCAAATTTCGTTGCCTGTCATAATCCCTCATATATTAAAAAATATAACATGGTTCAGGATTTAAAAGAAGGCGGTTCCTTCCTTCTTAACTGCGGATGGACGATGGACGAAATTGAACATCACCTTCCAGGTCAGGTTAAACGCTACATAGCAAAACATAACATTAAATTCTACACCATTGATGGTATCAGCATTGGTAAAGAAATCGGTCTTGGCGGACGTATCAATACGGTTCTTCAGGCAGCCTTCTTTAAACTTGCTAATATTATTCCGGTTGATGATGCAGTTAAATTCATGAAAGCTGCTGCAACCGCTTCCTACAGTAAAAAAGGTGATGCTATCGTTAAGATGAACCATGACGCAATCGACCGCGGTATCACTGATGTAAAAGAAATTCAAGTTCCAGCTTCCTGGGCTGATGCAGCTGATGAAAATTTATCAACAGTAGCTTCCGGAACAAGAAAAGATGTTGTCGATTATGTAAATAACATCCAGAACGTTATGAATGCACAAGACGGAGACAGTCTTCCTGTTTCTTCCTTTGTAAATTCTGCGGACGGTACTTTCCCTATGGGTTCTGCTGCCTTTGAAAAACGTGGCATTGCAGTTGACGTACCAACTTGGAATCCTGATAACTGTATCCAATGTAACTTCTGTTCTTATGTATGTCCTCACGCTGTAATCCGTCCTGTGGCTATGACTGAAGAACAAGCTGCTAATGCTCCTGCCGGTTCATTAAGTATGGATTTAAACGGTATGCAGGGATATAAATTTGCAATTTCCATTTCTGTTCTTGACTGTACAGGCTGCGGTTCCTGTGCAAATGTCTGCCCAGGTAAGAAAGGTGAAAAAGCTTTAGTAATGAATGGTTTAGAAACGCAATTAGAATCCCAGAAATTATTTGATTACGGCGTCGAAATCGGATATCCGGATGCAGTTGTCCGGAAATTTAAAGAAACAACCGTTAAGGGAAGCCAGTTTAAGAAACCTTTACTTGAGTTCTCCGGTGCATGTGCAGGTTGTGGCGAAACTCCTTATGCTAAATTAGCAACACAGTTATTTGGTGATAGAATGTATATTTCTAATGCTACCGGCTGCTCTTCTATCTGGGGTGGTTCTGCACCTTCTACACCTTATACAGTAAATAAAGACGGACAGGGGCCTGCTTGGGCTAACTCCTTATTCGAAGATAATGCCGAATATGGTTATGGTATGGCTCTTGCACAGAAAGCTTTAAGAAACCGCTTAATTTCTTCTGTCGAAGCACTTTCCGCAGTAGTTGATAAAGCTGAAGTAAAAGCTGCATGTGATCAATATCTTGCAACAAAAAGCTCAAGTGTTACAAACGGTCCTGCTTCAAAAGAACTTCTTGCTGCTTTAGAAAATTGTGACTGTGATAATGCTGATAAAGATAATATCTTAGCAAACAAAGATTTCTTATCCAAGAAATCACAATGGATCTTCGGTGGTGACGGCTGGGCTTATGATATCGGCTTCGGTGGTTTAGATCACGTAATCGCCAGCGGTGAAGACGTTAACATTTTAGTATTTGATACAGAAGTTTACTCCAATACAGGCGGTCAATCTTCTAAAGCTACTCCTACCGGTGCAATCGCTCAATTCGCTGCTGCCGGTAAAGAGGTAAAGAAGAAAGACTTAGCTGCTATCGCAATGAGCTATGGTTATGTATATGTTGCTCAAATTGCACAAGGTGCTGATTACAACCAATGTGTGAAAGCATTTGTAGAAGCTGAAAGCTATCAGGGTCCTTCCATCATCATCGCTTATGCTCCATGTATCAACCATGGCATCAAAGGCGGTATGAAGGGTGCCCAGACAGAGGAGAAACGTGCTGTTCAGGCAGGATACTGGCATTTATTCCGCTTCGATCCCCGTTTAGAAGAACAAGGCAAGAATCCATTCCAGTTAGACTCCAAAGAGCCTACAGCTGATTATCAGGAATTCATTACCAGCGAAGTCCGTTACAGCTCACTTGCACGTTCTAATCCGGAAAGAGCAACTGAATTATTTGCAAAAGCTGCAAAGAATGCAAAAACAAAATATGCTAAGTTAGTTAAATTAGCTCAGGATTAATTTAAACTGTTTAGAATAATCAATCCATCCAAATTGATTTGCTTATTCATAAAAAAGAAAGTTCCATTTTAAATGGAGCTTTCTTTTTTTGTCATAACTTTATATAATATGTTACTATTCACAGTCCTGCTAAAAAGCGGGCAGAACTGTGAATGTAACACGCTTCGCGATGCACAGAAACGGTAAAAAACACACGAAAACACCTCGCGTGATAACGGCTGTGAATAGTAACTATAATATACCGGACTGCTTTATTTTAAATAATCCAGATAATCGACCAATGACATAATAATCGGAATGGTTATCAAAGATACAAGTGTTGTCATGGCAAATATTTCAGAGGAATATAAGGCGTTTTTATTATAACGGATTGCAAACAATGTACCGGTAGCACCCGTAGGACATGCCGCCGCCAGGACTGCTGCTGCAAGTACCGGAACCCCTATTGGATATCTGCTGTAAAGAAGCATTAAGATAATCGGGATGAATATAAGTTTTAAAAACAGGACAAGATATATCCGGGGTTTTAAAAATATTCGCAATATATTTGTCTGTGCAATGGTAACACCAGCAATCAGCATCGCTAATGGAGTATTCATACCAGCAATATAATCCAGGGATTTAAAAAGAATAGTTGGTATCCGTATTTGTGAAATAAAAAATATAAATCCTATGAAAACGGATATGAGCGTAGGAGAAATAAATATTTTAATCATAGTTTTTCTGCTCTGTACTCCATTCATCATAATAAGACCCTGTGTCCATACAAATAAATTAAATACAGTCATATAAGCAGTAATATAAAATACCCCTTCACTTCCATATATCCCGTTTATGATTGGCAATCCAATGAATCCGCTGTTGCAGTATATCGTAGAGAAACGTTCGATTATAACATCCGGATTTTTTTTGCCCCTTAAAAAAACATAAGCCGTTACGATACCAAATACGTGTGTTGCAATAGCTAATATTAAAGAAATTAACAAACCAATCAGCAGTTCTTTACTAAATTCCCTCTGATAGGAATTAAATATCAGTAAAGGAGTTATCAGTGTTAATAAAAGATCCGAAAGTTTTTTATTCGTTTCCTGATTGATTAGTTTAAATTTATAACATATATAACCTATTAGGATTATGACAAACATAATAAGGATTTGATTTAAGACAATAGTAGCTAAAGGCATATAGTTTCTCCTGCATGTATTCATGTTCAGTATTTTTAACGGTGCCAAAATGTGATGTCTGCCAATAACAGACGCCTTAATCTTTTTATGTATTATATTAATACTCCTCCAAATGAATGGTTTTAATTTTCCATCTGCCCGATATAAGAAACCATAAACTAAATGATGACTTTTCAACAGCCCCGCTTAAGTAACTACCTTGTATAGCGCTGTCTGATAAGAAGGCTGACAACTTTTTTGTCTTCACGATTCTCATATGCACCAATCCCTGCCAGTATAAATATAAACAATGGCAAAGTCTGTATCCAAAATAAAGTAAGGTCTGTTACACCATGTACCAGGGCTGCTGCCGTTACGCCTAAAATAAGTGAGGTAATCATATTCTTCTTTTCTCTTAAAAATATCTTAATTATCCGTATAAAATATTTTATGAAAAATAGTACTATCAGTAAAGTTCCAATCATACCATAATTCATTAATGTATCCAGATAAATGCTGTGGGCATGTGGTATAAGGTTACCTTTTTTATAGCTTAAGAACGCACAGGACATGGAGCCATGCCCAAATAATGGTTCAAGGATAATTTGTTTTATGGCAAATTTCCATATCTTAAGCCGAAGTCTTAAAGTTTCCCCTGCATCTGATAAACGAGGGATAAGATCAACATTCAATGCGAAGATTATAAATCCTGCTGCAATTGCTCCAAATATCCATATGAAAAGCAGTTTATGTTTCTTCATTACCATCAATAATACAGCAATACCTACAAAAACTTCAACCCAGGCGAACATGCTTTCACATAAATAGATACTGATAACATTCATTACCCCAACAATATAATACAGCCACTTTGACCCCTGACCTGAAAGCACTTTATAAGCGCATATGATAATAACCGTAGCCGTAATTGTACCGAAATAGTTCGGATGTAAAAACATTGCTGATATTCTGTCATAATTGTAAAAGTCAGCTACCAGGGAAATAACAAATTTCTGTGTAATCGCACAGCTTGAACTTGTTATACTTAAGATACACACAAGTGTCAATACTCTTTCGTAAAGTTCCGTTGTCATAAAACTACGCTGAAACAGGCCTATAGCCACGGCAAGTATCAATCCAAAGCCTGCCCCCACACCAAACCAGTTGCCATAAAAAAGAGCTTCCAGAAGATAAAAGGTAAAAAACGAAAATATGTAGTTCGAATATTTTTGTGAAAATATAATTCTACGGGTCTGTTTATTTAATATAAGATAAATTCCTAAACTTACCAATACAATACCTGCGAAAATATAAGGCAGAAATATGGAGGTAACTGTAATTATAATTATATTTGTATATGTTAACGACTCATCAATTTGACGTCTTATGGCTGCTTTATTGTCTATAATAATTCCTCTTTTCAAAAGCGGATAACTTGAAGAATCCATGTCCCCTGCACGCGTTCATTTAAGGACGTCGAAAAATCTAATTTACGATTGATCTTTCAATTTATTCGCTATAATCTATAAAAACCAGAATACTGATAAACCTTTCCTCTGATCATTTCTATTTATAACAATGAACTATATTAGCATAATACTCGTAAATTATCAACCTTTTTCACCCTTCTTTCACAATTTTTGTTCATTTTTCATTAACAGTTTATTCATATATTAATAAATTGGGAACAATTTAATACTCTTTACTCCCTACCTTTGTATGCATACAAATCAGTATGGTGAATAGTAATATTTACCCAATTTCAACCTGTCACCTTTAACTAAAAATTAAATGTAATAGAATTATATTGTATTAGAGCCATTAATCCCGGAGACCTTTTGGTGTAAGATGGTTCGGCCTTAATGCCCCAAATGGGGATTATGGGATACATGTAAAAAAGCTGATCAGCGTTTAGGTATACCGCGGATGATCAGCTTTAAATCTACATAAATATTAGAAAAAATTAATTTCTTTTTATTCAACTTCTTTTTATTATAGTTTCATTATAATTCGGACATATGAAATTCTACAAAATTGAATTCTGCAAAATTCAGATCTGAAAAATTGAGTTCTGCAAATTAAGTTCTGCAAGTATGATTAGCAGATACGTGGAAGTCCTTCACCATATAGAACATCTATTATACGGCTTCCTTGTAAAGCGGTGGTCATAGTTACCCCGCTTCCTTCTTTAATCTTACCTATTATATTAGCATTTCCGCCATACTTACTTTTCTTTATAATATCAACTGCCTTCTCAGCCTGACTTTCAGGGACAACCGCAATCATCTTACCTTCATTGGCCATATAAAGTGGATCCAGTCCTAATATATCGCAAAATCCCTTTACCGGATCACTTATAGGAAGGGAATCCTCATAAATCTCCACTGCACAGGAAGAGCTTGAAGCAGCTTCATTAAGGACTGTGGCAAGACCTCCCCTTGTTACATCACGCATGCAGTGTATCCTAATATTATTCTCCATAAGGTTTTTAACGATTGCCCGAAGAGGTGCACAATCGCTTTGTATTGTATTTTCAATGCCCATTCTGTGTGACAGGATGGAGGCATGATGTTCACCCAGATTCCCTGATAAAAGGATAGCATCTCCTTTACGGCAGTTAGATATGCTAACACCTTTCTTTTGGATTTCACCGATACCTGAGGTGTTAATATAGACTCCGCCCTTACCTTCAATGACCTTTGTATCCCCGGCTACGATTTTTACCTTTGCTTCCTTGGCTGCCAGGGACATGGATTTGGCGATACAATCAATGGTATCAATATCGGCACCTTCTTCAATTATAAAACCGGCAGTCAGATATTTAGGTAAAGCACCCATCATAAGAAGATCATTAACCGTTCCGCAGACGGCTACTTTACCGATATCACCGCCTTTAAAAAACATAGGGGTGACCACAAAGGAATCCGTAGTATAAGCTATCTTTCCCTTTACCTGTAATACTGCTGCATCTTCCATTTTTTCTAATATTTTATTATCAAAATTCTTTAAAAATATGTCATTAATTAAATTACTTGACTGCCTGCCTCCGCTGCCGTAAGCCATATCTATTTTCATTGATTAACTCCCATCTGCGTGCCAGGGCACGCATACAAATCAGGATGGTGCAAAATTATGTTTTATTAATTTTTCACCTTAACTCCCATCTGCGTGCTCTCGCACGCATAAATATCAGGATGATCTTAACTACCTGTTCTTATACCAGATACCACAGGCACCTTCCGTTGAAACCATACAAGGTCCGACAGCATTTAAGGGCGAACAGACCGTTTTAAACAAAGGACAGTCCACCGGATTAATACGCCCTAAGATAACATCCTGACATTTACAGCCCTTTGGTACATTTTCATTGTAATCTGATAGTCTGCTGCCTGCATCATATTTCTGATATTCGTCTCTTAACTGAAGTCCGGAATTCTTAATTACTCCGATACCTCTCCAATAATCATCCGTACCTTCAAAATATTTGCCGGTGAGGGCTGCTGCTTTCTGATTTCCTGCTTCTGTTACCGAACTGGTATACATATTTTTCATGGAATATTGTTTCTTTTCGATCTGATGGAGTATTTCATCCACCGCCGCTAAAATATGTTCCCCTTCAAATCCGGCTACAACAAAAGGTTTCTGATATTTTGCGGCCAGGTCTTTATATATGGAACAGCCGGTAATTACACTGACATGTCCCGGGCAAAGAAAAGCATCTATATTTTCTTCCTTTTCACAAATATAGGAAAGCGCCGGAAGTATGGTTTTTAAAGACGTAAGCAGTTTTAAATTCTTAATGTCATTGTTGATTATCTCTTCTATCAATAAAGCATAAACCGGTGTGGTTGTTTCAAAACCCACTGCGGCAAATATGTAATCCATGTTCTTATCTTCCATTGCCAGCTTAACAGCAGAAAGAGGGGAATACAGGATTTTTACGTTACCTCCTACTGCTTTTGCTTCTGTTAAGGAATACCGGTTACCTTTTACCTTCATCATATCACCAAAGGTTACTATACAGGTATCAGGAGTCATGGAATATTCCACTAATTTATCAATATAGGCGGAAGCGGTCACACATACCGGACATCCAGGACCTGATATTAATTGTATCTGTGGGGATAATAAGCTCCTGATTCCATTCTTAAAGATGCTGGAGGTATGTGTTCCGCAAACTTCCATTATCTTTATCTTCCTGCCTGAATAATTTATTAATTCATCTTTTACCTGTGCGAGGGTTTTCATTCCCATCCTCCTCAAGTTCTTCAAATATACTAAGTATTTCTTCTGCCATGTCCCTCTTCATAACTTCAAGGGCAAAACCGGCGTGAATTAATATATAGTCACCAATGTTTGCATCCACCAGTTTTATGTTTGCTTCACAAATATTATTCATAATATCAACCTTAGCTATATCACCATTAATTTCAACAATCTTACCAGGTACCGCAACACACATAGCACAATAACCTCCTTTCCTTATTTCATTAATCCGATGTAGGTCTGTCCCAGGCTGATAGACCCATCATTAGGAGGGACGGCCATGTTTACATATATCATGAAATCTTTATTCCTTAAAAGCTTCAGAATCTGCTCTGTCAGTACAGTATTTTGAAATACACCACCGCTTAAGGCAACGGTACGAATGCCTTGTTCTTCTCTTATGATTTCGCATACCTTTAATACAACCTCCGCCAGTCCATAGTGGAACCCCAGTGCTAAGGCGCCCTTTCCCACTGTGGCTTTTAAGCTGCAGATAGCTTGTAAAACTGGTGCCGGATCAATTTCTATTATGTCACACTTTTGATTGATTGCAAAAGTAAGCTTTACCGGTTCTATCTGTTTTCTGACTGCCTGGACAGCTTCCTTTTCCAACATTACCGCACATTCTCCCTCATAGCGGTTTTCATGGTGTAGATTAAGGATTGAGGTAACCGCATCAAATAATCTCCCCATACTTGAGGTCAGTACCGTATTTATATTATGGTCTATGGCTGCTTTTATCATAGTAAGCCGTTCATCCTGTATCTTGTTCTCCAACCCTGCCTTTAATAAAAAACAGGCAGCGGTCTTTTTTCCGTCACGTATGGAACTGTCACCGCCCAGCATAGGCGTATACCGCAAATGTCCAGCCCGTTTAAATTCGGCTCCTTCACATACCAAAAATTCGCTGCCCCAGATATTACCGTCACTTCCGTATCCGGTTCCGTCAAAAGCAATACCGATTACCGGGCCTTTTAAATCATGCTCTGCCATTACTGAGGCAATGTGGGCATGATGGTGCTGTACAGGAAGTATTGGAACACCAAGGGTTTTTACATATGCCGTAGAATGATAACCTGGATGTAAATCACATACTGCCAATTCAGGATTAATATTTAACAGCCCCGATAAATCAGTATAAGAAGCTTTATATTCCTCTAATACGGAACGTTCCTCCAAATCACCGAAATATTGTGATACCACTGCATTCCCTTTTTTATAGAGACAGAAAGCCGCTTTTAAATCACTTCCCGCTGCAAAGATTTCCATATCCTTATTACCCTGCGTAAGGAATACAGGATATGGAACGTACCCCCTGCTTCTCCTGATCAGCTGTGGTTTATGATCAATCACCTTAGCCACGGAATCATCCACCGAACGGACTATCCTCCTCTTATGATATAAAACACCCTTCAGATAAGGTGATTTAAGATCTAACATTTTATTATCATCCTTGATAATCGGATGATCAGACAGGTTGGCGCTGGTCATGATTAAGGGACCGCAGCTTTTCGTCAATTGTATCTGCAAAGGAGTATAGGGTAAAAAAGCTCCACAGTAGATTCCGCCTTTATTCGTGGCTTCCGCCATGCTTTTCTCTCCCATATAAAGCAATACTATGGGTCTTGCTTTTGATTCCAGTAAATCTTTTTCTTCCCTGGTTACAATACAAAATTCCTCTACTGAATCCATATTCTCAAACATAACTGCAAAGGGCTTCTCCTCACGCCCTTTTAATTTACGTAAGTTAAGAACCGTCTCTTCTATCATAGGGGAACACACAAAATGATAACCGCCAATTCCTTTAACAGCAAGGATACCGCCTGATTTAAGGATTCTGACGGCTTCCTCTAAGGCTTTCTGATCCTTAAGCCCCTTCAATATGATATAAGGCCCGCAGTCATCGCAGGATATCGTCTGTGCATGGAACCGTCTGCTTTCCGCGTCAGTATATTCATCCTTGCAAGCCGGACACATGGGGAATTCTTTCATGCTGGTAGTATGTCTGTCATAGGGCAGGTGCTCTAGTATGGTATATCTGGGGCCGCAGGAAGTGCAGCTGATAAAGGGATTTTTAAATCTTCTGTTACCAACCTCCTCCAGTTCTTCCTGACATTTCTGGCAGACCGGCAAATCCGGAGGTATAATAGAAACTTCACGATCCATACTGCTATTAATTATTTTAAATTCAGTAAATTCTATTTTCTCAACATCCTCTATCTGTAAATGTACAATTTCATAATCATGGCACCCATTACTGTTTAATTCCATTATGAATTCCGTAATGCACGGCTCTGCAGCTTGTGCGATAATTTCTACGATTCCGCCAATGTTTTTGACGGTTCCGCTTATGTTATATTTTCTGGCAAGTCGAAATACAAGGGGTCTGAAACCAACCCCTTGTATCATTCCAAATACCTTTATTTTTTTCGTTTCTATTTTAATTTGTTTCTTATCCATTCTGCTGCTTCCTCAATTACCCCCAAACCTTTCATACTTCAATGGATTTAACAAAAAAGAGTCTGGCTTGACAGACTCCAGAAAGGACACTCAAAGGAAAAGGGCTTTCTTATAAATAGTTAAATTTTAGCTTGCTACATAACCGGAATAGTCCCCTACCACCAGATTAATCTGTTTTACCTCGTTGGCCCCATTCTTTATAGCATATTCCTCAGGAATCTCAATTATTCTCTATGTTATCGGATATTCGTGCATTGGTATATTCATCCCTTACAGTTCCAAATGAAGGTGAAGTGTATTCATTGCCCATTTTCATACATTTCTCAGGGCAAACCTCATTACAATAATTACATTGAATACGCTTAAGTCTGTCAATACTCCAGGTGGCCTTCGCCCTATCCACCTGAATTGCTCCCGTAGGGCAACGCCCTTGACATAATTCTCCGTCCTATCAATTTTGTATCATCGTTCGCTATAGCAAGGATGTAAGTTACTTCAAATGAAAAAAGCCCTGAAATCAAGGCTTTCTTTCATAATTTTAATATAGCTTAAACCATTGTTTATACCTTCTGATTTAAATAGTCGAAGTCATTTTTAATACTATCCCAAACCGGCTTATCAAATTCTTCGTGTTCAACTATAAAGTACCTGGCATATTCCGAAGCCTCTTTGACTTTCTTCATATCAATAATACCGTCACCCATATCCACATTTGCTTTTAGGG
>JBAVPE010000007.1:0-2027 GCA_049692775.1 Anaerocolumna sp.
CCCCTATTGTGCGGCTTAGTTCAAAATTTAGTAAATAAAGCGGTTTATGTTATCAATTATTGAAATTACAATATTTTACATAAACCTATTGACATTAAGAAATAAGTATTGTATAGTAAAATTATATTTAGATGTCTTTATTGATTTCACATATTTTTGTAAATCATTGACCCGTTTAATGATTTTCAAAAATATGTGATTTTTTATTTACTGGTAAAATATAATAAATTTGAGGAGGTATCTTTATGAACAAAGGTACAGTAAAATGGTTTAATGAACAAAAAGGCTTTGGTTTTATTACAAACGATAACGGCGGCGAGGATGTATTTGTACATTTTTCAGGAATTGCATCCAATGGATTCAAAACGCTTAAAGAAGGCCAAAAAGTAACATTTGATATAACACGCGGTGATCGTGGGATGCAGGCAACAAATGTTGATGTAGCGTAGTTCTATATCTTAGAACTTTACTTTAAGGATTTAGTATAGGATTATTATAAAAAGGGTGACTATTATCCATATATAAAAACAATGCGAAAAGTAAGGTTTTATATATGGATAATAGTCATTTTTTTGTTATAGGATTTGAGGTTACCTAATATATATTGAAAGAGAGGTATAAGAATGCTTAAAATAGGCTCCCATGTAGGGATGAGTGGAAAAGAAATGTTGCTTGGATCTGCTAAAGAGGCAGCAGGATATGGAGCAAATGCATTTATGATATACACCGGTGCCCCACAAAATACAAGACGTAAGAAAATCGAAGATTTAAATATAGCTGCCGGTCATGGTTATATGAAAGAACATGATATTTCAGATATTATTGTACATGCACCGTATATTATTAACTTAGGAAATACAATTAAGGAAAATACAATTTCTTTAGCAACTGAATTTTTGGCGTCTGAGTTAAAGAGAACAGAAGCCTTAAATAGCAGATATCTGATACTTCATCCCGGATCCCATGTTGGGGAGGGTGAAGAATTAGGAACTGCTCAGATAATTAAGGGGATTAATGAAGTTTTAAACAAAGACACTAAAGTGTATATCACGTTGGAAACAATGTCAGGCAAAGGGAGTGAAATCGGTAAAAACTTTGAGGAACTGGCCCGCATTTACGATGGTGTAAAATATAATGAAAAACTGCGTGTCTGCTTTGATACATGCCATACCTTTGATTCAGGATATGATATTATAAATAACTTTGATGGGGTTATAGACGACTTTGACCGATTGATTGGCAAAGATCAAATTGCAGTATTCCATATTAACGACAGTAAGAATTCCCTGGGCACTAAAAAAGACCGTCATGAAAACATTGGGTTTGGACAGATTGGGTTTGATGCCCTGAATTACATTGTTCATCATAAGAATTTTGAGGAAGTGCCTAAAATTTTAGAGACACCGTATGTACCAATACCCGGTAACAGTAAAAAATCACTTCCGCCATATAAGCATGAAATAATCATGTTTGAAAACAAAGAATTCAACCCGCATCTAATTCAGGATATTTTAGAAACAGGATAATAAAAGAGACACGATTACAAATGATTATGGCATGGCATTTATGGTTATAATTTTAATATGCTTATTATCCATATTAAAGAAGGAGTTTAAAGTATATTTTAAACATTCCAAAAAGACATTGACAAATAAGTATATTAATGTTATTCTATGAGTCCGTTCTTAGGGAGCGGAATGAAATGATCAGAAAACAAATTAAATATTTTGATGTTGACAAACAATTTGATGCGCGATATATTAGCTAAGCTACTTCTGAGTTTAATATAGACGTAGTGATGAAATATATAAGATATTGAAAATAGTTGTTGACAAGAAAATGAAAACATGATATTATTTATTTCGCTGCCAAAACAATAGCAGTGAATATTCAGAAAGTAAAAGAAATAAATAGTAGTTGACAAACAATTCTGAATGTGTTATAGTAAATAAGCGCTCGAGAAACAGAAGAAAGTTCAACAGGTAAACAAGCCTGATGAAAAGGAAACTGAATCAGGGCAAACGAAC
>JBAVPE010000008.1:0-3230 GCA_049692775.1 Anaerocolumna sp.
CTTAAAACGGATACCGTCTTTTACCAATAAATCTCTACGATTTACTAATTGAGCCAGTGTCCATTCGTTATCTTTTGGCTTTGCATCAGGCAACGTATGCAGCTGGTTTATAAGTACCGTTGCCACATGTAAACGGCAAGTACTTTCCAGCAAAAAACGGAATTTATTTTCCAGCACTTTTTGGCAAATAAAATCCAGCACTTTTGTTTATATTATCCCACGGAATAATCCGCGGGTTTTTTCTAACTGAAGGGAAGTTCTTCGTCTCCAAATATTATAGGTTCAAGACTTGGATTCTGCTCGTCCTGTGGCAGCGATACTTCATCATCGTCCCAGCCATAATACGAGAGTGCAAACCGCCTGACTTCTTCTGGTGCCATCCCTTTCGTATGAATGCGGATGTATTCGTCATCACGCCATTCTGTCAGGAACTCCACTGGAACCTGTCCGTCATAGAAAGCTCCTGACATGTTTTCATATACACTGTGTCCATCCTTTACCCATTCCCGTACAGCTCGTAATTCTTTCTTTGTCATAGGAGTCGTTTTAATATATTCTTCCAATTGAGTTGTCAACAACTCCTGTAACTCCTTGGATATATGTTTATTAAACTTCATCCGTTGCACATCCTTCCTTTAAATATGATTTCCGATTTTCAAGCCGATAGCTTTTACCTGACATCTGTATCCGATCACACCGGTACGAAAGACGGTCAAGGATGGCTGTTGCAAGGGCTGCATCATCCAGAAACTCTGCCCATTCTTCAAATCCCTTGTTGGTCGTTATTACAACGGATGTCTGTTCCTGCAGTTCTGAAATCAATTGGAAGAACAGGTTTCCTTCTATTGCTGTGATTGGTAGATAACCGACCTCATCTATCACCAGAAGGTTTGATTTATGGATCCGGTTCATTTTTGCACTGCTACGGCGGTCAATCTCTGACATACGCAGGCACTGCATTAGGGACTGCATAGTCGTATAGCTTGCTTTATATCCCTCTTCACAGGCATGATATGCAAGTGCTATTGCTAAATGAGTCTTACCAACGCCAGGCGGGCCAGAAAGTATTAGATTGTAAAGACCATCAATCCATGTCAACTCCGACAACTGGTTCAATTGCTTTTTGGTAATGGACTGGCAAAAATTCAAATCGAAGTCCTTCAGATACTTTGGATATGGGAATCCAGCTTCTTTGATTCTCTTTTTCTTTGCATTATCCTGACGATAACGTATCTCACTGCCAAGGACATTCAGCATAAATATAACATAACTTACTTCCTCTGTTTCGGCTGAATGAATCAGCTTTTCAAGTTCATTCTTTGTATGTACCAGTCCCAGCGTTGTGGCGTAAGATCGAATTTCTTGTAGATTATCCATTCACAACACTCCTTCCCATTGCCCGCTCATATACGCTCAAATCTCGTATTTCCGGTTTGTTTCCGCGATACTTGGATGGAAGTGCTGTTAAGTTTTCTTTCTTTTTTGGTTCCGCTTTCAGCTGATCAAGATAGATAATACTGGACTTTAAATCTCCGGCAGAATAAAGCTTCTTTTCGGAACAGTAGTGAAGTCCTTTGATCAGCAGTTCCGTATTCCAGTCTTCAAACAGCTTTCTGATTACCCCAAGCTGATCACGGTAATAGCGGGGCTTCCTCTGATGAATATGTTCTAAGAATGGAGTCACCAGTTCATCGTCCTGAAATAGCTGTTGTAGCAATTGTTCCTGTTCTAATAATGACTTACTTTTATCCCTTTCATCCCGTTTCTGTCCGATTAGCTTTCCTTTTTCATGGCAGAGAGGGTGGGTTGCATATATTTCTCCGGTCAGTGTATCCGTGATGGCAACCACGTCATCTGTTACCACCATAAATACCTTTTTACCGGCAGCATAAGTTCCTTTAGGAACACGGTAACGATTTCCTTTATACAAAACGATATTGTCTTTTCTTATCTGATAGCTTATACTGTCATTAGTGGCAACTGCAAAGTTGTATTCAGATACTGGTATCAGGTATTCCTTTTCGAGAGTAAATACCTCTGCCGGTATCTTTTTTGTCGTTCCGTGTACGTTTCTATTTCCGGTTCTGAAAAGCCATGCAATACAGTCTGCATTGAACGTGTCAATATCCAAAAAGATGCGGTGCTCTGCGAAGCCATGCTTCGCATACTTCACTACATTTTCAATAAGTCCCTTTGATTCCGGGTCTGCACCATGACAGAGAAAAATGTCAAACTTCACTTCATTCACATAGCTCTGGAATCCTTCGGTATAAATGATATCACCATTGTTTTCACTGACTGCAAGAACCTTGTCCTGATCATAGACCATTTCCTGCGGTCGCCCTCCAAAAAAATCAAACGCCTTGATATGTGCCTGCACAAATGTGTCTGTGGTAAAAGGCTGTTCCTGCCACAAGATAAATTTATAACGGGAATGGGTCATAACCATTCCAAAGCAGTAAACCTTCTTATGCCGCCCGCTTATTGTTTCAAGACTGATTTCTCCCATGTCGATCTGTGCCTGTCTGCCAGGTGGCAGCTCGTCCATTGCTTCGTACTGTCTTGATGTTTCAGGCTTTTTAATATCGTATTCCTCACGGATCGTTCTGACATAATATCTGAAGCATCGTTCCTGATAATCAAGTGTTTCCAGACAGGTACGTTCTTTGATCCAATCATAGAGCTGTGCGGCAGACATGTCTGGATATTTGAGCAGACATTCTAATACAAAATCTTTGTGCGGATCCGCTTTCTTTGTTCGTGACTTAGCAGACTCAACTCGTGCAGCATACTCGGCGGGTGTCATATCCCAGTACACACTTACGGTTTCGCGGTTAATTCCAAGTTTTCTGGCTACCTGGCTCTTCTTGAATCCCTTTCTCTTTTGTTCTTGGATTTTTGAATAATTCATCCAATCAACCATCCTTTCTTCACCTCCGAATGACAGTATATCATTCTTCGATTCATTCATAATAGTTGCTGGATTTTATTTGCCTAAATCTGCTGGTTATAGTTTACCACTTACATAGAATCGATTTTCTGTAAATCCCATGGTTCACCATGAACCATGGGGGTACAGTTATCTTACCAATAGCAGTAGCAAGTCCCATACCCATTTAGCCCTGTGTCGCAAAATATAGCCCCTGTGTGACCTTTAAAACCAATGGTGGAGCATGTATGCCATTCAAGCTACAAAAAGCCTTGTTGGGCAAATTTGAAAAACATAGGGT
>JBAVPE010000009.1:0-3112 GCA_049692775.1 Anaerocolumna sp.
ACGGCAGAAGTTTAGCTGTCTGGCTGATTGAAAAAGGTTACATTGTAAAAGATATTAATCCTGCCCTGGCTTATGACCAGAGAAAAAGTGCACCTATGCTCCGTAAAAATGATGAGCATGATGCGTACTGTGTTGCAACGGTTCTGATTAACCAATTACATACTTTGTCAGATGCAAAGCCCAAAGATAACGAATGGACGTTGTCACAACTGGTAAATCGAAGAGATTTACTGGTCAAAGATGGTATCCGTTTTAAGAACGGACTGCATGAGCAGATATCAATGGCATATCCCAGCTACAGTAAGTTCTTCAGCGAGATAGACGGGAAATGTGCCATGTATTTCTGGAAGAACTACCCATCCCCTGTCCATTTACAGGGAAAAACGTCAGAAGACCTAACAATTGAATTTAAAGAAATAGCTCGTATTTCAAAGAAAGATAAGGCAGAACTAATTCTGGATTGTGTTCAGAATGATGGAAATACCCTACGGGAATATCAGGAATCCAGAGATTTTATTACAACAAGTCTGGTAAGAGACTTGGAGCATCAGAAAGAAGAATTAGCAGGGCTTGATAAAGAAATCGAGAAAATCCTGCTTAGTTTTGATTATAAACTAACCAGTATGCCAGGAATTGGAACTTCCATAGCCAGTAAGTTGATTGCAGAAATCGGAGATATTCGAAGGTTTCCCAGTGCAGATAAGCTGGCAAGATTTGCAGGAGTAGCTCCTGTAAAGTTCAGCTCTGCCGGGAAAGGCAAGGAACAAAGTTCTAGACAGGGAAACCGCCAGTTGCATGGATTGTTTTACTTCCTGGCAGTAACCATGGTGTCGAAGCCAAAGAATGGAGTACCCAATCATCCGGTATTTTATGACTATTACATGCGAAAAATCGGTGAAGGGAAGACAAAGTCTCAGGCACTGGTCTGCATTATGCGTCGTTTGGTAAACATAGTTTACGGAATGATGAAAAATAAGACAGAATATCGGGAACCGATTCGAGAAGAAGAACAGTAATTTTTTCCTTAAAAATAGCACGAAGATGTGCTATACTTTTTTTAAACGAATACGAATTTTCACCGTTCGTCGTATATTTCAGAACTCCACCTGAGGGGGCGGGTAAGAGTCAAAGTATAAGTAATAAATTCCCTAAAGATAACCAAATAGGTAAAAAATTTGATTATACAATAGAAAATGGACAGCTGAAATTAAACAATGGTATCAAAGAAGTTGATTTTGTAGTGGATATGGAAGGTAATTTAAATATTGGGCGGGGACACTCTTATTTAGCAAATGGAGAACCTGTTCAGGCGGCTGGCACAATGAAAGTAAATTCACAAGGATATATTCGTAATATTACTAATGAATCAGGGCACTATCAACCTACTGTTTCTCAAGCACAAAACTATCCACAAATACTAAAGAACATGGATTTAAACGTGGACAATTCATGGATAAGAATTGGGGATTTTGAAACATCGCTTTCAAATTATGTCATAGATGAAAAAATATTTTATAATGGTCCAGTCGGAAATATGCCTAAGTAGAGGAATATGTATGGAAAAATTAAGAGAAATGAATCGAGATATCTTTAAAAATAATTTATTAAAAACAATTGAAGAGATTAAAAATGTGATGAATTTAAATATTAATGTGGCTAAATTTAAAATTGTTGCTATTTCAGAGCCAGATAAACCTTTAAATGCTAGAGATGATTCAATGAGACTTATAGCATTAAGTGAAAAAAATATTGGTTCTAGGTTATTATCTTTGGATGATGCTACAAGGCTTTTATCATGCAAAGCCCCATTTGTACCCATCTGGATAAATGTGTCATTTTTGGAATTGACAGAAAATGAAACGTTATTTAAATTAGAAACTAGTTTGCGTTTCAGAAAACCGTCATTGCTAAGGAATGTAGAAACGGGACACGCTCCATTTAAAGCAATTATCAATAAGTAAACTAGGTGAAAATTTAGTGAAGAAGTAAAACGGTAAATAATGCATATTAACAAAAATAAATTTTTGAAATATTATGCGGTGTACCTACACAGACACCTTAAAACCCCTCTAAATTGGCTGATTTCAGAGTGACCATAACCACCTGACAGGTGACTTTTGCCTTACTGACAGCCACCTAGTAAAAAGAAGTGTATTGTCCACAAATCCTTAAGCAGCCGGCATTGCCGGCTGCTGTAAACTGACAGGAGCGCCGTAAGGTGCACCTGCCTTTAACCTGCATCATTTTCGACCCCATGGTTCATTCCTGCTTTTGTAGCAAAATAGACTGAAAATCTTCCAGTTCGGAATTTTATAAATGGATGCGAATGTGCGACTTGAGAAATATAAAAAACTGGCATATATGCGATACTTTTCTGTAAAAGCAACAGGAAGACGAACAGTAGGTAACGGTAATCCAAACACTTAGCAGGTAAAAGAGTAAAATCCATCTTTTTCAGATTTGCCCAACGAGGTGTTTAATTGCCTGAATGGCATACATGTTCCACCATCGGTTTTAAAGGTCACACAGGGGCAGTATTTTGCGATACAGGGCAAACAAAAAGTGGTATATTAATTCTATTTCACCAGAAGCTTAGCCAGATCATCTACCCTATGGTTCATGGTGAACCATGAATTTACATCAAACTGATTCTATGGTAAAATGGTGCTGCCGGGGGTTACAGGGGGTAAAAAAACACTCTTTTTGTGGCTCCCGTTTTTATTCTTTTTTCTGCCGTTTCTTCTCCTAAAACAAAATCCAGAAATGACTTGCAATCCATTCCATACAGAGTTAATATCAACAACCAATAATAGAAATAACTTGTCCTTTCACCCATTGGTTTGTTGTAGATAGGCTGTCGCCCCCTTGCGGACTCATAAAGAGTTAACGCTGTCATCTGAGGTTGCCGGTGCGGAAACTGATTGGTTGGAAACAAGATCTGGAGGGAGAGAATTGCAGAAAAGAGAAAATCTGCTTTATGTAGGTATTGACCTGCATAAGGAAAGTCATACCGCAGTGATGGTGAACTGCTGGAATGAAAAGTTAGAGGTAGTCGTGATAGAAAACAAGCCCAGTGAATTTAAAAAGCTGGCAGAAAAGGTAAACAGAAAAT
>JBAVPE010000010.1:0-23624 GCA_049692775.1 Anaerocolumna sp.
CGAAGCGAAAGTCACAGAAAACCGGAGTATAGCAGCGCCAAAACGCTGGTTTTGCGTTTTGTGTGCATCGCGAAGCGTGTTACGGTTCACAGACCTGCTGATTTTTGCAGAGCTGTGAGTAGTAACAGCCCAGTAACAATCCATAAGTATATATGCAAAATATCCATTGATTTTTAAGGTCAAACGTGCTACAATGTAACCCGATTATTAATTAGAAAGGTTGTGATGTTAGGGTTGGAAAAAAAGCTGACTTTGTATGGCTTTAACAACCTCACAAAAACACTTAGCTTCAACATCTATGATGTTTGCTATGCAAAAAGTGAGAGAGAACAAAAGGATTATATTGCTTATATTGATGAACAATATAATTCAGAAAGATTAACTAAAATCTTATGTGATGTAACGCAAACAATTGGAGCACATGTACTCAATATTTCAAAACAGGATTATGACCCCCAGGGAGCTTCTGTGAATATACTTATAGCAGAAGGAGATTTATCATCCGAACATATTGATGAATCCTGTAACCAGGGAAAATATTCCGTACAATTAAGAGAATCAGTACATGCCCATTTGGACAAAAGTCATGTTACGGTGCATACTTTTCCGGAGTATCATCCTGATAACTCCATTTCCACTTTTCGTGTAGATATTGATGTATCTACCTGCGGTGAGATATCACCACTTAACGCGCTGGATTATCTGATCGGTAGTTTTGATTCTGATATTATTACGATTGATTACAGAGTCAGGGGCTTTACCAGAGATGTTGAGGGCAAAAAATACTATATTGATCATGATATAACATCAATTCAGGATTATATAGATGATGCTACATTAACCAGATATGATGCGATTGATGTGAATGTATATCAATCCAATATCTTTCATACCAAGATGCTGATAAAAGAAATAGAGCTGCAAAATTATCTCTTTAATCTCGATGTATATGAATTACCGCCAAAGCAGAGGCTTGATATAACGAGTAATCTTCGCAAAGAGATGATTGAGATATTCAGTGGCATGAATATATATTAGTTGTGGGGGTAGAATTATGAACATACTTTTACAACAAAAAGCTCCCATTCACGAAGCACTGCTAAGACATAAGTCAAATCGGGTTGTTCCATTTGATGTACCGGGTCATAAAGGTGGCAGGGGAAATAAGGAATTAACGGACTTTTTAGGTGAAAAATGCCTTAAAGTAGACGTTAATTCCATGAAACCCCTGGACAACCTTTGCCACCCTACCTCTGTCATTCGTGAAGCGGAACAGATTGCAGCGGATGCATTTGGTGCAAAGGCAGCATTTTTCATTGTAAATGGGACAACGGCCTCTGTACAGGGGATGATTATGTCAGTCTGTAAAGCTGGAGATAAGATTATTATGCCCAGAAATGTACACCGGAGTGCTATTAATGCTTTAGTAGTCTGCGGTGCCCTTCCTGTATATGTAAATCCCGGTGTCAATAAGGATTTAGGCATACCATTAGGGATGTCTTTATTCGATGTAAAAGAAGCAATTTTAAGTAACCCGGATGCGAAAGCAATTTTGGTGAATAATCCAACTTATTATGGTATATGCTCTGACTTAAGGGGTATTGTGGAATTTGCCCATGAGCATGGGGTAAAAGTACTGGCAGATGAGGCTCATGGTACCCATTTTTATTTTGGTGAGGATATGCCGGTTTCTGCCATGGCGGCCGGTGCTGATATGGCGGCGGTAAGTATGCATAAAACTGGGGGTTCTCTTACTCAGAGTTCATTTTTGCTGTGCGGTGAAGGAGTAAATCCCCATCATGTAAGACAGGTAATTAATTTGACCCAGACCACCAGCGGCTCCTATCTGTTACTGGTATCCCTGGATATTGCCAGGAAGAACTTAAGTTTAAACGGCAGGGAGTTATTTAAGAAAACTGTCGAGTATGCTGATTATGCAAGAAATGAGATCAACAAACTAGGCGGGTATTATGCTTTTGGCAGAGAAATAATAGATAAAGTTTCCGTTTATGATTTTGACCCGACTAAGTTATCCGTTCATACCAGGGACATGGGATTGGCGGGCATAGAGGTTTATGACCTGTTAAGGGATGAATACGGGATTCAGATTGAATTCGGAGATATCAGTAATTTTCTTGCCATTATTTCAGCAGGAGACAGACCATTAGAGCTTGAACGATTAATTGCTTCCCTTTCAGAAATTAAACGACTATATAGTAAAGATGATAAATCTGATATGTTTGACCACGAATATATCAATCCGGATGTCGTTTTTGCACCACAACAAGCCTTTTACAGTTCCAAAAAATCATTACCGATACGTAAAACGGTTGGTGAAAGCTGTGGGGAATTTGTTATGTGTTATCCGCCAGGGATACCCATACTTGCACCTGGCGAGAGGATTACCGAGGAAATTGTAAATTATATTCTTTATGCCAAAGAAAAGGGTTGTCTTCTTACAGGAACAGAGGATATGTCAGTTAATAATATTAATGTGGTGGAGGTAGACTAATGGAGTTATGGTACACGGAAAATCATACGGATGAGGTACGTTTCTCTATTAAAATAGACAGACAGCTAATTAGCAGGCAAAGTGAATTTCAAAGAATTGATATATTTGAGTCCAGGGAATTTGGTAAAATTTTAACTTTAGACGGCTATCTGATGGTTACGGAAAAGGATGAATTTATTTATCATGATATGATAACCCACGTTCCAATGGCAACCAATCCGAACATTAAAAACGTATTGGTAATTGGTGCCGGGGACGGCGGAACTGTCAGGGAATTACTCCGTTATGATACTATTTCCCATATTGATATGGTGGAGATAGATGAAGAAGTAGTTAAGGTATGTAAGGAGTATCTGCCTATAACAGCATGCGGCCTTGCAGATCCCAGGGTACAGCTGTACTTTGAAGATGGGTTAAAATATGTCCGCAGACAGGAAAGTAAATATGATCTGATTATAGTAGATTCCACTGATCCGTTCGGACCGGGAGAAGGTTTATTTACTAAAGAATTCTACGGCAATTGTTACCGTGCCTTAACGGAGGAGGGGATTTTAGTGAATCAGCATGAAAGTATGTATTATTCCTCTTATGCAGCCTCCATGAAACGTGCACATAAGAGAATTAAGGATTCTTTTCCTGTTGCCAGAATATACCAGGCTCATATTCCTACGTATCCCTCAGGACACTGGTTGTTTGGTTTTGCATCTAAAAAGTTTGATCCGATCAAAGATCTGGATGCAGATAAATGGAATAAATTAGGGTTAAAAACCAATTATTATAATACCGATTTACACGTTGGGTCTTTTGCGATTCCCAATTATGTAAAAGAACAGTTAGAGGGCGAATAGGGTATAAAATTGGTAAAGCATAATTTTTCACTGGGAATACACAAATCCAGTGCTCAAATCCAAAAAGGAGGAATTTTCATGGGAAAAGCGTTAATTATTGGTGCTGGTGGTGTAGCCAGTGTTGTAATCCATAAATGCTGTCAGAATCCTGACGTATTCGGGGAGATTTTAATAGCAAGCAGAACCATATCAAAATGTGATGCGTTAAAAGAAAAATTACAGGGCGGTAAGACAAAAATATCAACGGCACAGTTAGATGCAGATAACACAGAAGAAGTCATTGCTTTAATTAATAAGTTTAAGCCGGATATTGTAATTAATGTAGCATTACCTTATCAGGACCTGACCATTATGGAGGCCTGTCTTGCGACTAAAGCAGACTATCTGGATACCGCAAACTATGAGCCTTTAGATACGGCTAAATTCGAATATAGCTGGCAATGGGCTTACAGGGAGAAATTTAAGGAAGCAGGTATAACAGCTGTACTTGGCTGCGGATTTGATCCAGGAGTGACTGGAGTATTCTCAGCATATGCCATGAAGCATTATTTTGATGAGGTTCATCAGATTGATATATTGGATGCAAACGCAGGTGATCATGGATACCCTTTTGCAACGAACTTTAACCCGGAAATTAATATCCGTGAAATTACGGCTAACGGTAGTTATTTTGAGAATGGAAAATTTATTGAGACAGAACCAATTTCCATTAAAAGAGTTTATAATTTCCCTGAAATCGGTCATAAGGATATGTACCTGCTGCATCATGAGGAAATGGAATCCCTTGCACAAAACATTAAGGGAATTAAAAAGATACGTTTCTGGATGACTTTTTCAGAACGTTATTTAACCCATCTTAAGGTACTTGAGAATGTAGGGATGACTTCTATTGAACCCGTTGAATTCGAAGGTAAAAAAATTGTTCCGCTTCAATTTTTAAAATCAGTTCTTCCGGACCCTGCTTCCCTTGGACCCAGGACGAAAGGTAAAACGAATATTGGGTGTATCTACCAGGGTACCAAAGATGGTGAAAGTAAGAACTATTATGTTTACAACGTATGTGATCACGAGGAATGTTATAAAGAAGTTGGTTCTCAGGCAATTTCCTATACCACAGGAGTTCCTGCCATGATCGGAGCGATGATGGTGCTGACTGGTAAATGGAAAATGCCGGGTGTATTTAATGTTGAAGAGTTTGATCCGGATCCGTTTATGGAACAATTAAATAAACAGGGACTGCCGTGGAAAGAAGATTTTACGCCTGCTTTAGTGGACTAATCTTGATTTCAATGCGTGCTAAAAGCACGCAGATTGGAGTAAAGTGAAAAATAGAAAAGCGTATTTTTCACCATCTTGATTTCAATGCGTGCTAAAGCACGCAGATTGGAGTTTTATCATGAATTTTGATGTAAAAAATCTTCCAACGCCCACTTATATTGTAGATGAGACACTGCTTAAGAAAAACCTTACTATTTTAAAGCAGGTATCTGACAGGACTGGCTGCAAGATACTGTTGGCACAAAAAGCTTTTTCCATGTTTTCAGAATATTCTCTAATTGGAGAATATTTGCAGGGTACTACTGCCAGCAGCCTTTATGAAGCAAGGCTGGGCAGGGAAGAGATGAGAGGTGAAGTACACATATTTTCACCAGCTTATCGGGAAGATGAAATTGAGGAAATCGTTTCGGTCTGTGACCATATGGTATTTAATTCCTTTGATCAATGGAAGAAATATAAGCAGGCAGTAAAAGACTCTAAAAGACAAATCCGATGCGGAATCCGTATTAATCCGGAATATTCCGAAATAGAGACGGAACTTTATAATCCCTGTATCTCAGGTTCCAGATTCGGAGTTACCTTATCCCAGTTTGAAACGGTGGAACTGGAGGGTATTGACGGATTCCATTTTCATACAATGTGTGAACAGAATTCTGATGTTTTGGAACGCACCATCAAGATAGTGGATGAAAAGTTCGGCAAATATATCAATAAGATGAAGTGGATTAATTTTGGAGGAGGCCATCATATAACCAGGCAGGATTATGATATAGAGGTACTGATTCGTTCCATCCTGTTTATAAAAGATAAATATGGTGTGGATGTATACTTAGAACCGGGTGAGGCCGTGGCACTTAATACCGGATATTTGGTTACAAAAGTATTAGATACCATGGTTAATGGTATGAACATAGCGATTCTTGATACATCTGCTGCCTGTCATATGCCGGATGTCCTTGAGATGCCTTACCGGCCTGAAGTGACAGATGCAGGTAAACCGGGAGAATATCCATTTACTTACCGCCTTGGAGGTCCAACCTGCCTGGCAGGGGATGTTATTGGGGATTATTCCTTTAAAGCACCACTTAAGGCAGGAGATACACTGGTTTTCTGTGATATGGCCCACTACTCCATGGTTAAAAATAATACTTTTAATGGAATCGGATTACCTTCTATTGCAGCCTGGAATCCGGAAGAGGGTATAAGGATAATCAGACGTTTTGGGTATGAAGACTTTAAAATGAGGCTGTCATAAATAGTATAAAGAAGTATATTGAAATGAATTCATCAGAAGCATAAATTTTATATTTATTTAAAATTATTATAGTATTAATAAATAGGAAAGGCACTTAATTAGTACCCACATCATAGACTAGTAATAAACCCTAATCGTAGAGGTGCTTATTCAGTGAAATCCTTTCCCAAGCCACTGAGCGCCAAGGAAGAAACGGAAATCTTAAACCAATGCATGGAAGGCAGTAAGGAAGCTAGAGACATCCTGATTGAACGAAATCTCCGTCTGGTTGCACATATTGTTAAAAAATATAATACAGCGGATAAAGAGATAGATGACCTCATATCCATTGGCACAATTGGCTTAATTAAAGCCATAGACACCTTTGATGCAGATAAGGGTATCAGACTTGCAACCTATGCGTCCAGGTGTATTGATAATGAACTATTAATGATGCTTCGAAGTGGAAAACGGCAGGCTAAAGAAGTGTACTTATATGAACCGATTGGTTCGGATAAAGAAGGTCATGAAATTAATCTTTTAGATATTATTGAGAGTTCCGATACGGATATTGTAGATGAACTGGAACTACAGGGAAATGTCAAAAAACTGTATGAGTTAGTGAATAAGGTACTGACTAAAAGGGAAAAGCAGATCATTGAAATGCGTTATGGACTAAATATGCAGGAAGAAATCACCCAAAGGGAGATAGCCAACAAAATAGGTATATCCAGATCGTACGTATCCAGGATTGAAAAAAAGGCCCTTAAGAAACTAAGGGAGAGTTTCGAGAAAGAAAATAAAGATATTAAAAAAAATTAACTTAAAAATTGGCTGTTACATTCAAAAATGGTTTATACTTGATGTAACAGCTTGTTTTATTTACGATAAAGAAATTATTAAATATTAATAAAACTTCTATTTAAAATCAATAAAATAAATTACAAACAAACATGGAATAATTTAACATATTATGTTATAATTAGTATGAAATCTTCGAATTTGGAGATAAAATTCTGAATTTGATACTTTTTGGCCAATATTCCTTTATCCAGTGTACTTTGTCCGGTATTTAAAAAAGTTTTACTAACAAGATTTGACGTTGACTTTGTTTTTGCTACTCATTATAATTATCATATATATTGTTTTTGTATAAATTATCGAGGAATAATAGAGTGTTTTCGGAAACTAATAGCAGCAATAATTTCCGAAAGTACTCTATTAGAAAAGGAGCCGTGGATATGAAATATATTTTATATATTGTAATACCCTGTTATAATGAACAGGAAGTTTTACAGGAAGCGGCAGCACAGATAAAAGTAAAATTAGATAATTTAATGAAATCCGGGAAAATAAGTGAAAAAAGCCGGATCGTATTTGTTAATGACGGTTCTATTGATAATACTTGGAATATAATCCGTAATTTACGTGAGAATAACAATATATTCACGGGAATAAATTTAAGCACAAATCAAGGACATCAGAATGCCCTACTTGCCGGGATGCTCACCGTAAAAGAACTTGCCGATTTTGTCATAACCATGGATGCCGATTTACAGGATGATATAGGCGCCATTGAAAAAATGACAGATAAATATCTGGAAGGCTGTGATATTGTGTACGGAGTCAGAAGCAGCAGAGAGCGGGATTCTTTTTTTAAACGTTTTACTGCAGAGGCTTTTTATAAACTTATGAAATTTCTGGATGCGAATACCATTTATAATCATGCAGATTACAGACTGATGAGCAGACGGGCAATTGAAGGGTTAAGTGAGTTCAAAGAAGTCACTTTATTTTTAAGGGGTATTGTCCCAATGATAGGTTATCGGACCGGTATTGTGACCTATGAAAGAAACGAACGTTTTGCCGGCGAGAGTAAATATCCTCTCAAAAAAATGATCTCCTTCGCCTGGGACGGTATAACTTCTATTAGCATAAAACCAATCCGGTTAATTTCTACATTGGGCATATTAATTTTTAGTTTTAGTATTATAATGCTGATTTATATTCTGGTAAGATATTTTACGGGAGAAACAGTTGTAGGATGGGCGAGTTTAACCGTTTCCCTATGGGCAATCGGCGGCTTGATACTATTATCCTTAGGCATAATAGGTGAATATATAGGAAAGATTTTTTTGGAAACAAAGCAGCGCCCCCGTTATTTTATAGAAAGTTTTCTGGATGAGGAGGTTTGTACAGAAAAAAAGGAAATTAAAAAAATTTTTTAAACAGAAGTATATAAACAGCAGGAGCAGATATGAAGTTTAAAAAGCAATTACTTTTTATATTAGGCAAATTAATATCAGGTGTCAAATTTTTCTTAAATAAAAGACAACTGCTGAATTTTAATATGAAAGATAAGTATACTCCTCATAAAATGGCAGTTTTTGCTGTGGTTTTAATTGGATTGATATGGGCTTATGCCCTGTTTATCCCGCCTTATTTGGGAGTTGCAGATGACGGGACGTTTTATAAGGCAATGGAGAAGGCTGGACTATCTTATACACAGGAAGACAGTGCGGATAGATATAACAATTATTATGTCAGGGTATATAGTCATAACAGCAGTGTTTCAAGTGATACTAAAAATGCTCAGGATGTTTTTATTGGAACGGCTGTTTTTTTAGATGATTTAATAACCAAAGATAAAGTTTTTGATATACGTTTCCTGGCTGTTTTATATGGAATCCTGTTTCTGCCTGCAGTGTATATAATTGTAAAACAAGCCTGCATCCGTGTTTCAAATTTTTCGGAGGCTTTTACACTCACGCTGTTTGGTGTCTTAATATTTGGAGATATCACGTACCTGACATATTTTGCTTCCCTGTATCCGGAAGCCCTATGGTATATCTGTCTGCTCTATACTGCAGGATTAACAGGTACCCTGCAGGGTAAATACAGTTCTTTGAAACTATTTATTTTAATGTTTTCCGGTATCGCATTTAGCTTATCCAGACAGCAGTGCTGGGTTATTGGTATACTATTGGCCGGATTTTTTATCCGCTCAACTTTTTTTAATAAGATGCTGCTGTGGAAATTGTATTGTATTTTATTAGCTCTGGTATTAAGCATTTCAGGTATCGTATCTTTTTACCGGCTGGAGTCAGACTTTACAATTACAAGCAAGTACCATGCCATGACCAGAGGAGTTTTGTTTCAGGCAGATAATCCGGAAAAAGCGTTAGAAGAATTTGGTATTGACAGTTCCTTTTCCATATTGGCGAATACTTCTGCATATGATTATTATCCAGAGGTTTTGCCTGATGACAAAGCTTTACAAAAAGGATTTTATGATAAATATTCCTCTTATGATATCGCTCTTTATTATATCAAACATCCGGGCAGCTTCATAGGCATGATGGATATTGCCGTAAAAAGTGTCACAAATCTTAGAAGGAGTTTTTGTGGTAATTACGAAAAAACTGCCGGTATGCCGGTAATGGCGAAAAGTCTTTTCTGGTCCGGCTGGAGTAACTTTAAAGAAAGGTCCATGCCAAAAACCATAGGTTATTTCATTTTATTACTTGTTATCGCCTTTTTGTTTTACGGCCGTGGAATCAGGCCAAAATTTTCAAAAAGAAAACAAAAAGATTCCAAGCTTATGTTAGAGCTGGTAGTTATAGTAGCAGGTATTGGTATATCACAGGCGGTTATAACCGTTATAATGAGTGGAGATGTCTTGCTTACCCAGCATGGCTTTTTACTGGGAGCCGCTATGGATATCATATTATATTTCGTAGTGGCAGATTTACTTAGCAGACTTGGTATACTCGAAGAACGGGAGGGTAAATAGATTGGAAAACAAAATAACGGATAAAAAAACAACGGGCTATATATTGGAAGATTTAGGTATGCTGCTTCTGCTAATTTGTTTATTTTCCGGGACAATCATACTGTCCCTTTCTCCGGCAGGTCAAAAGATGGAGTACACGTTAATGCTTCTGGTAACCTTTACGGCAGTCATGCTGGCAGCTTACCGGCTGGTCATCTCAAGTATTGTGTGTGCCGGGCTGCAGGTAGTTGTCTATACAGCCTATAAAATATTTTTTAATTATACCTTGGAGGTACCTATAGAGGTAATTAATTATGTATGGCTCTTTTATCCGTTCATAACTGTAGGGGCAATGGTTCTTTTTATACAAAGAAGTATCAAAATAGAGTCAGAAATCGGAATATTAAGAGAACAGGTGGAAGATTTAGTTTTGATTGATTCCTTAACGGGTTTATACAATTTGAAAAGTTTATATCTGGATCTTGGGTCTTCCATTGCCCTGGCAACCAGAAAAAAGACGGACATTACCCTGATGATTGTAAAACTGAGATATGAACCTGAACTCAAGAAAATTCTTGGCAGAAATAATTATATGACATTAAAACAAAAATTGGCTGTTTTAGTTCAGGAAACGTTAAGAGTGGAAGATAAAGTATATGCAATCGATGACAAGGGCACCCTGGCCATGATTCTTTTATGTGACAGTGCCGGTGCAGAGATAGTAAAAAACCGGTTAAAATATAACCTGAATTCAAAAGAAGCTGCTTCTGAAATTATAGAGCATAAAACAATAAAATTGGATTTTCAGTTTGCCTATCTGCAATATCAGACAGAGCTATATGGGAAAGATGTAATGGGATATAAGCAAAAAGTAGAAAGTGAGCTGCAATATGATGTATAAGAGGTTACTTTTTATTTGCTTTATGATTGCATTATGGATTCCGTTAACGGTCAGGGGGCAGGAAGAATCCTTACAGTCTGCCCAGATGCTGATCGTTTATAATAATAATCCTACAAAAGAAGAACTGTATGGTGTCCAGTCAATCGTGAAGGTGTTAACCTATTTACAGCATAGTGTAGTGTTTGCATCAGTGGATGAGAGCCTGCCGGTGGTTGATAATTATGATTCCATAATATGCTATAATATTACGGGTAATCCGGATTCTTTTATAACAGCACTTGCAGGGACTGATAAGGCAGTTTTTATTCTGGGAGGTGATATTGCCAAAGAATATGCCAAGCAAAAAGGTTATGATTTCAACAGTGTTAAATATTCAGATGCAATTGCCTCTGCTAATTTTGAGTTTTCAGAAAACCGCAGTTATAATACACTGACTAATCTGAATAATGGATTTTTATTAAATGGTTCCTTTACTTATGAAAAAGGCAGTATTACAGTGGCCGGTCATTCAGCCGGTTTATATTCCGGTTATGGTTCTTTTTTGTATACCCCGGTCACTGATTTCACAGATTCACTGGTTTTAGCTTCCTTTACGGAGGAAGTAGCCAGGTGGCTTTGGCCATACAATGGACAGCCCCACACCTATGCGCAATATATGGTTTTGGATGAAGTATATCCATTTACTCCGGCGGACACTCTTATGGAAATAATTGAATATTTTATAGATAGTAAAATACCTTTTATCATTTCAGTTATGCCTCTTTATGAGAATGGCGGATACCCGGCTATGGAGCATTTCTGCGAGATATTAAGGTATGCACAGGCGAATGGGGGAGCTGTAATCATGCATACCCCTATTACGCTTCAAGAGGATAAGAATGTCGGTCAGATATGGAAGTATCTTACCACAGCTACAGAGGCTTATACCAATTATGGTGTCTATCCTTTGGGGATACAGGTACCGGAAAGCTTTATGTTTACAGAAACAAGCAGGGAAATCATCAGACGGTACTCAACTATATTCTGGTATAAAGATGAAGGTGAGATATCCATAGACTTATCGGAACATTATAATTCTATCTACAGTGACGGACATAATATGATCGGATCTTCCATTTATCTGGATGATCTTTTAAATAATCAGATTATGGTGCATTCCACAGCTACCTATATTGATTTAAATGGAGGTGTTGACTTAATCAGAGAGCAGCTGGATGACAAAAAGGCTTCGGGAATTCCACTCAAGAGTCTTTGGGAAGTAGACAATACTGTATATGCAGATAATTTATACCTTCATACAACCGGAGGGCAGGTATATTTTAATAATGAAAAAATGTCCCTGGATTATGTTCCTTTTGTTTATGATGAAAACTATGATTATAATAATGGGGTATTTCACTTGATTGCCATGGATTTAGCTGGGCTTAATGAAATCCTTGTGTTTATCGTAATAATTTCTTCAATATTATTTATCTTTTTTATAATAAGGGCCAGACAATTTAACAGAAAAAAATTCCTTTACACCAGAGAAAGAGAGCAGAAGAAATGACATGGGCTGACATATTATCAATGTATTCCATCTACGTAATATGGACACTGATGACAATTAATATCGTATTGTCCATCGGCGGATATATCTATTATTCCAGAATAAAAAAGACAGACGGGCATATTAAGTTGAAGGCATATCCAATGGTATCCGTTCTGGTGCCTGCCCATAATGAAAGTGTTGTAATACAAAGAACAGTCAGGGCCCTTTTAAATTTTGATTATCCCAGTGACAAATATGAAATTATTGTAATTAATGATAATTCCAGTGACGATTCTGCTTTGGTTTTAGCGGAAATGCAAAAGGATAATCCGGACAGACAGTTGTTAGTCATTAATACGGATAAAGAATCCGGGGGAAAAGGAAAATCCAATGCTTTAAATATTGGTTTTTCTGTTGCAAGGGGGAGTGTAATTGCCATATATGATGCTGATAATACTCCGGAACCAAAGGCACTTACGCTATTAGTTGAAAATCTGATAGCCGATGATAAAGCCGGTGCAGTGATTGGCAAGTTCAGGACAAGAAACCGGAATGCCAGTATTCTTACCAGGTTTGTTAATATAGAAACTTTAGCATATCAATGTATGAACCAGGCCGGCCGATTTTTATTTTTTAAATTATGTACCATCCCAGGTACTAATTTCGTAATCCGCAGAAGTATTATAGAAGAAATGGGAGGATGGGATCCCAAGGCTTTATCAGAGGATACCGAAATCAGTTTCCGCATTTACCGAATGGGATACTATATCAAGATGATGCCCTTAGCTGTGACGTGGGAACAGGAGCCGCATCTGCTTCCGGTATGGTTTAAGCAGAGGACAAGATGGGCGAAAGGGAATATCTATGTATTGCTTAAGAATTTTAAATATGTATTTGATAAAGAGGCAGGTAAAATGAGGTTAGATGTATTCTATTATTTATTGGTTTACCTGTTGATGCTTTCCTCCCTCATCATTTCGGATATTATTTTCCTGTCTGGTGTATTAGGGTTTATTCATGTCTCCATCAGTGGTTTTTCCACGGTATTGTGGGGAATGGCCATCTTAGTCTTTGTACTTAACATGCTTATTACTATGGCTGTAGAAGAAAATGAATTTAATTTTGAATCAGCCGTATTAATTTTTATTATGCTTTTTACCTATTCCAAGCTTTGGGTAGCGGTCGTACTGAATTCTATCGTACAATCGATAGGAGATACTATGTATAAAAGGGAAGTTAAGTGGGAAAAAACGGTGCGTTATGCAGAAACACCGGAAGACACCAGGAAGAGTAGAAAGGGAAAATAAATGCAAAAGTATTGGAAAAAAAATATTTATTTTATAATCCTGGTTATGGGCTTATTCGTTTCATGGGAAATGAAGACCTATGCAAGCTCTAATATAGATAAGAACCAGAAAGAGGTAAATACCGGAGAAGATAAAAAGCCCACAGCTCCAGAATTAAATGGAAATACAGCGAAAGGGGAAGCTTATCAGGAGGCTGTAAGCAGCATTATAAATTCAAATCCTGTGGATGCCAAGGCTCCTGAATTAAAAAAACCCCAAGTACCTGAAACCACATACCAGACTTATTTTTCTTTTGATTATAATAGAGTTTTAAAAGGTGTTATCTCCACGGAAGGTTTATATTTTTATATTCCTGAATATTGGGATACCAAGTTTTTGTATGCAGAAATAGAGTTTAGTGTCAGTCAGCTGATTAATGAAGATTTACCGGCTTCCCTGACTTTTATGCTCAATGATGAGCCTTTTTCCTCCTGCAGGATTTCTGCTGCAGATGGTGAAACCCAGCTTCTATATGTGAAAATACCGACGGAGTCCATTAAGACTGGCTATAATCAGCTTAGTATCACCTCGTATGTCAGACTTTATGATTATGAAGGCTGTGAAGAAGACAGTTCCTGGGCAAATTGGGTCAATATAGATAAAAAATCCTATATTTATGCGGGCTATGAATTAAAAGAAACGGACAATCAAATTAATTATTTCCCTTATCCTTTTATTTCTACTGCCAATCCTACGGGTCTTGGAACAGGTGTTTTTGTATCCGATAAAGCCGATAACAGTGAAATAGCTGCAGCACTCTATCTTATGTCTGACATAAGTTCAGAAGCTGTGAAAGAAAATGAAATATACCTTGGTTTATTAAAGGATGCGGAAAACTCAGGTACCGACAGAAAAATAATCATTTCTTTGCTAAAAAATCTGCCGGAGGAATATAAAGGTTACTTACAAGCCGATGGAGAAAACAGCGGCGGGTTGGATTTAAACGGGCGTGCTATGGTTAAGTTTGAAGATGACATAGATGGCAGGCCTTTACTGCTGATTGTAGCGGATAAAGCAGAAAATCTGATGGAAGCGGTTAATATGCTGTTAGATAATGAACGGTTATCCCAGGAAAAGGTATCTACCGCCTATGTGAAAGAAGGAAGTGCCAAAACTGTTTATGAATCAAGATTATTAAGTCAGTTAGTTGTTGATAATTATACCCTTAATGATATTATGGGAAGCGGACTTACTTTTGTGGGACCTTTCCATAAAGAATCTACATTGTATCTGCCCTTTCAGAACGACTATATTTTAGCTTCCTCAGGTAAAATCACTTTAAAGTTCAGATATAGCGATAATTTAGATTTTAACCGTTCGCTGATTAGTGTTTATTGGGGTGAAATACCCATCGCAAGTAAAAAACTTACCCAGGAAAATGCTGGTGGTGACGAATTGACCTTTACTATTCCGGCTGATATTGTCGGGAGTTCTGCTAATAGTATAAAAATAGCCTTTGATCTTGAATTACAGGATTTATTCTGTACCCTAAGACAGGATGAGATGCCCTGGGCATATGTCAGCGGAGATTCCGTACTATATCTTCCTGCCCAGGCAAGTACTAAGGTATCCTTTGATTATCAGCCGGCACCTTACCAGAGTGACGGCAGATTTTCTGCTGTCAGGGTTATAACCAGTAATAACCCTGACAGCAGGGAATTAAACCTATTAGGAAAAACTCTTTCCCTGTATGGTGAGAACGTTGGAGCTTATGGTACTCTAAAAGTGCAAAAAGCTAAGGAATTTTCTGAACAAGACAGTGATTATAACATGATTACTGCCGGTACCTTTCGTAGTAATGAATTTCTTCAGAAATTAAACAGTAGTTTATATTTTCCGTATGATAAGGGAGGAGACACCTTTTTAAGCAGCAGCCAGCTTGTTCTATCGGATAATTATGCGCAGGACATAGCAGCTTTTCAATTGTTAAAGTCTCCTTTTTCAGAGGGCAGGGCAATACTTGCCGTATGCGGTACAAGTGACAATACGATTGACATTGCCATGAATTTTTTAAGCTCCAGTGAAAACCGCGGGAAATTAGAAGGGGATTGTGTTCTGATTGATAATACGATGGATACGAAAAGCTTTCAATTTATAAAAGATAACACGAAAGCAAAACCCACAATAAAAGAATTTGTAAAACAGAATAAACAATCGGTAATGTTTACGGTGGTAGCGGCATCAGCCCTGTTTATGATTCTCTTTGCAGCTGTTATTATTTTAATCAGGGCAAGAAGACATAGAAAAAATGAGGAAAACTAGAGTGAAAGAAAATATAAATAAAAAAGGATGCCACGTTGTGGCAGTACTGCAAACATGTTTGCAGTATGTAATGGGTGTTAATGATGAAAAAGATTATGGTTGTATTTGGTACAAGACCGGAAGCTGTAAAAATGTGTCCTTTAGTAAAAGAATTATATAAGACGGCTGGATTTCAGACTACAGTCTGTATAACAGGACAGCATAAAGAGATGTTAGAACAGGTGCTTGACTGTTTTGAAGTCATGCCGGATTATAATCTGGGTATTATGAAGGAAGGACAGACTCTTTTTGATATAACTACTTTAGTATTAAATGGCATGAAAAAAGTATTGGAAACAGAAAAACCGGATCTTGTACTGGTACACGGGGATACGACCACAGCTTTTGCAGCATCTCTCGCTGCTTTTTATTTAAATATTCCTTATGGGCATGTGGAAGCCGGACTCCGTACCTATGATTTAACGGCACCTTATCCGGAAGAATATAACAGGCAGGCTATCGGAATTGGTGCAAAATATCATTTTTCACCTACCGAAGCTGCAAGAGACAATCTAATGAAAGAAGGAAAGCCCGGGGAATCAATCTTTGTCACCGGTAATACTATAATGGATGCCCTTAAATTAAATATCAGGGAAAATTACACCCATCCTGTTTTAGAATGGGCGAAGGACAGCCGTCTGATTTTACTTACGGCACACAGGAGGGAAAACCTTGGGGCGCCGTTATATGATATCTTTCATGGGATAAGAAGGGTACTGGAAGAATTTGATGATGTAAAGGTGATTTATCCAATACATTTAAATCCTGTAATCAGAAAGATTGCATTAGATGTTTTTAATGAAACCCCCCAGATAAAAATAATAGAACCGCTGGGTGTATATGATTTTCATAACATAATGTATCGGGCAGAGTTCATCCTCACAGACAGCGGTGGTATACAAGAGGAAGCATCGGGGCTTAAAAAACCTGTACTAATTTTACGTAATACAACGGAAAGACCGGAAGGAATAAGAACCGGCATCTTGAAGTTAATTGGTACGGAGGAAGAGAATGTATACCGGGAATTTAATGGATTATTGACGGATCAGGATGAATACGATTCTATGAGTAAAGCCTCTAATCCTTATGGAGATGGTACTGCATGTAAACAGATAATAGAAATTTTACGGAGTAAATTATAAACTGAGTATTCCCAGAAACTTCCGCAACTTATTTTTCCTGATATTTTAGATGCTGCCGATAAAAATTCATCTCCATTTTCGTGACTATATTAAGCATCTGAAATATCTTCAATAGCCTGATTAGTTTCCGGGAGTACTCAAATTAAAACGGAGGTAACCATGAGTTTTCGCAGGAATTGGTTCACTTATTTATCCTTGTATTTGTATCTGACAGCAGGTGTATTAATACTTATATTTGGAGTAACACAATTTAAAGAAGGAAAAGAATATCCTCTGTTATCCCAGGTACTTCTTATTCTTGGAATGTTTGCAGTATTTGCCATTATCCATATGCTTTTATATTTACTGACAAGGCCTGGAATGGTAATGGCAGGTGAATATATTAAAAGAAAATGTCCATGGATTGAATGGCTGTTTGTATTGTTAATTCTGGCAGGCGGAATTGTATTAAGGATTCAATATATTAATACATATTCCGTAAACATGGAATCAGATTATAAGTTTTATTATGATGTAGCTAAAATGATAATGAATCATACTTTGCTTACCCAGGCCAATAATGAATATATCTGCCTGTTTCCTAATACTTTCGGTTATTCTTATGTATTATCGTGGGTTATGAGAATTTTTGGTACAGCACCAATCGTTTGCCTGTATTTTAATGTGGTGATATCAGCTCTTACTTCCGTTTTCTGTTATAGGATTGGTAAGAATTTAACAGGAAGTATAGGAGGTATTGCGGCTTTTTTAATAAGCTGGTTCTGGCCGTCGCAGATTATTTTCAGTAACATCAATGGTTCGGAAGCGACCTTTACCTGTATTCTTTTTGGAGCGGTATTATTAACCGTCTATGTGATGAAGGAATATGGGGATAGAACAACTGGAACCGTAACTCCTGTTTTTTTACATTTCTTACTCGGCATTCTGCTATCCGCAGCGTCAGCTATAAGACCTATGTCCATTATTTATTTCATTGCATTAGTATTATGCTTGCTGACAGTAAACAAAAAGCTTGTGTATAAGAATATAAATGAATTACCCTTGGGGAAGATTTTTGTGTCAAAGGGTTGGTTAAGGGCAATTGTTGTAATAGCCGGTTATCTTATCTGTACCCAGGTGATCAATGGCGGAATTTCTAATGCAATACAAAAAGATGCCGCAGGTTCAGGAGCGATGGGTTACAGTTTAATGGTGGGAGTGAACATTGCCAGTGACGGTGGTTACAGTGAAGACTTAATGAATATCTTAAATAATTCCTATGAAGAAACCGGATCAGCTACAGAAGCCCATAAAATCTGCCTCGGAATTGCAAGACAATCGGTTTTATCAAATCCCCTGGGAACCCTTGAACTTTTTGCTAAAAAGTTTTTCCTTATCTGGTCCAATGATGATTATGCTACAACAACGAGTATTGTGACAATGAATAATCAAAACATACTGACCCCTGCCAGGGAAAATTTCATGTATGGTATTGTAACGTGGAATAATGCCTATTATTTGTTTGTAGTATTTTTGTCTTTACTGGGAGTAGTTTATCTTTTTAGACAAGACAATAACGGATTGATCTTACCGGTATTTTTTGTTGGTGCTTCCATTCTTCATATTTTAGTAGAAATGCAGAACCGTTACCATTATTATCTGCTGGGGAATTTTGCACTTCTGGCGGCAGTTGGAATAGGTTTTCTGTTTCAGGAATATCTGCAGCGGACTAAGGTTAAGATACCTGAGTTGGAATATTCCTTTGATGCAATTCCGGTAGCTGCCGCTTTGGAATCTGCGGAAGAGGTAGAAGAGAATAGGAAAGAAGATGTAATGAAAGAAAACACATATCCAGAAGCACCTGCTGTTCCTATGCTGTCCCACATTGATGTCCTTAAGGCGATTGAGGAAGGCCACATTATTATCACCGCTACGGAGGCTTACAGAAATATTAACAAATCCGACAGCCTTGAAGAAAAAACGAATGAAAATGAGCAGCCGGAAAAAGAAGATAAAATACCACTAACGCCTGTAAAAACAGAAGCAGAACAATTTCAGCCGGATAGAATAGAACAAAGGAAACCCGATAAATCAGAACAAAGGGAACCGGATAAAATAAATAAAAGGGTAACTGCACTTTATCCTGTTAATAAAAGAAGAAAAAAATTGAAAAAGAAAACAACTTTATCAGCTATGGTGAAAAGGAGAATCACTTATAATAAAAAAGGACACAATAGTAAAAAAATGCTGCCAGTAAGAACTATGTTAAGAGGTACAGAGGTTAAGAAAAGACATAAGAAACAACATAAGAAACAATAGACGCTCATTATGAATAATGGGAGGGGAGCTTAAATGCGCTTTTTCGGTGAAACAAAGCTTGAAAAAATAAGCAGAATTGGATTTATAATTGCCTTAATTATTTTTATTGCAGCAGTTGGCTCTCTTTTGTATCCTAAACTTTTTTTGCAAAAAGGTGAGGAAGAAGGTGTGATTGGAGAGAGTATGTCTACAGAGCTGGCTGATGTCATGTCAAATTATCCGGATAATATAATCCTAAATGCTGGTCTAAACGATATTACCATTTACGATGCCGATGATAATCCGGTTAAACTGGGAGAGTTTAAAGGTAAGAATGTAATACTTATTTTTTGGGCCAGTTGGTGTAAATATTGCAGGGAAGAACTGAACAGTTTACAAAAGTATAAGAATTTGCTTGATAAATATGGGGATGTTGAAATTGTTCTTGTTGATAAATTGGACGGTGAAAAAGAAAGCAAGCAGCAGGCAATTGATTATTTAAAGAATAATAATATACCTTATAATACTTTTTTTGACAAAAATTTAGCTGCATATAAACAACTTGGTATAAAGATTGTACCTACGGTACTTGGAGTTAACTGTAACGGCATCTTAAAGTTTTGTAACCCGGGGAATTTAAAAGACAGCAATGAATTGGAGGCTTATATAGACTATTTGAAGTATGGCGCTTCCTATTCTACTGAACTTTTTATCACAGATCATTTAACAAATACAGAAGGAGGTGTCCGTGTTAATTTTAAGGATACCGGCATACAAGAAAGTCCTTCCGGGAATGATGTTATAAGTGAGTCACAGGGGATTATGATGGAATATGCCCTCTTAAAAAAAGATAAACCCCTGTTTGATAAATATTTTGGCTATGTAAAACAGCATATGTTAAGTAATACGGAATTAGCCAGCTGGCTGATAGCTGACGGGGATGTATCAAGCTCTAATTCTTTGGTAGATGACTTACGTATTTATAAATGTCTCTGGAAAGCCAATGAACTTTGGGGGAGCTATGACGACATGCTCAAATTCTGGAAAAAAAATATATATTTGTATAATATTCAAAACAATCATTTGGTGGACAGTTATGATTTTAAAAAACAATATAAGTCAAATCGGTTAACACTCTGTTTTGCTGATTTTAAAAGTCTTAAGCTTTTATCGGACAGGGATACTGACTATGAATCTGTTTATAATAATGCTTTGGAAACTGTGGAAGATGGTTACATTAGTGATGACTTTCCCTTTTATCATAGCTGGTACAATTATAAGAAAAAAGAGTATGAAGAATCGGGACTTAATATGGCAGAAGCTGTTTATTTAATCTTAAATCTGGCAGAAGCCGGCAAACAAAAAGAAAGCAGTATCAATTGGCTTAAAGATAAAGTTGCCTCGGGAGGTATTAAAGCCAGATATTCAACCAATGGGGAGGTGGTAAAAGGATATAATTATGAATCAACAGCGATTTATGCCATGGTAGCCATGATTGGGAAGGAAATCGGCGATGCCAAAATGACTTCCGATGCCCTGGCCCGAATGGAACGTCTCCGTGTAAATGATAAGAACTCCCTATTAAACGGTTCTTTTGGTACGAATAATGGTGACGATATTTATTCCTTTGACCAATGTATGGCGCTGCTTGCCTATGCTTCATCAGAAGAATGAAATTTGTGAGGACTTTTTATGATTAAAAAGATAATTAACCGTGAGACTTTTTTTTATGCTATATCAGGTATTCTGACTACGCTTGTAAATTTAGCTGTGTTCTATCTGTTTTGCTATTTATTAGGGGTCAATAATTTAATTTCAAATGTTATAGCCTGGTTTCTGGCAGTAACTTTCGCCTATTTTATGAATGCCAGAGTTGTATTTCCTGATGCCAAAATCACTGGTAGAAAAGAATATATTAAAATAATTAAATTCTTTCTTGCCAGAGGTTTATCTTTAATAGTTGAAGAAGCCGGACTATTTATCTTTGCCAATATAATTGGTTTTAATAATATGCTTGTCAAAGGTACTTTGGCTGTTATTGTCATTATAATGAACTATATACTAAGTAAAGTGTTTATTTTTAATGGCAGGTAAATAAAATAAAAGCCGGATAATTAGCTGAGTTTGCCGCCAAGATACCAAACATCAGTGTGAGGGTTTGCCAAGGCAACACTTTTTCCTTTTAAGCTTAAAATTTTGTGGACCAGTTAGAGCAGTCCCAGACCTTAGTGGCAAATTCCTCATAAAATTCTGTTTCATGACAAATAAGCAGGATACTGCCTTTATAATCCGTCAGGGCACGTTTTAATTCGGCTTTAGCATCGATATCAAGATGGTTGGTAGGCTCATCAAGTAATAATACATTAGATTTGCGGTTAATCAATTTACATAAACGGACTTTTGCCTGCTCACCACCGCTTAATACCCTTACCATACTTTCAATATGCTTTGTGGTCAGCCCGCATTTGGCTAAGGCAGAACGTACTTCATATTGGGACAAGGAAGGAAACTCACGCCAGATTTCTTCGATACAGGTATTATTTTTAGTACCGCTCATTTCCTGTTCAAAATAGCCCTGATACAAATAATCACCCAGGGTAACTTTGCCCTCAATTGGTGGAATCAGACCAATAATACTTTTAAGTAAGGTAGTCTTACCAATACCATTCGCACCCTTTAATACAATTTTATCACCGCGTTCCATGGTAAGGGTCAGAGGTTTTGATAAGGGTTCTTCATAACCGATGACCAGATGTTCTGTCTGGAAAATATATCTTCCGGCAGCACGGGCTTCTTTAAAGTAAAATTCCGGCTTTGGTTTTTCTTTTGCCAGTTCGATAACATCCATCTTATCCAGCTTTTTTTGTCTGGACATAGCCATGTTTCTGGTAGAAACACGGGCTTTATTCCTTGCAACGAAATCCTGTAATTCATTGATTTCCTGCTGCTGTTTTTTATATGCAGATTCCAGCTGGGATTTTTTAATTTCATAAACTTCCATATATTTATCATAATTACCTACATACCGGTTAAGCCCGGCATTTTCCATATGATATACAATGTTAATTACGCTGTTAATAAAGGGTATATCATGTGAGATTAATATAAAAGCATTTTCGTAATCTGACAAGTAACGCTTCAGCCATTCTATGTGTATGGTATCCAGATAATTGGTAGGTTCGTCCAATAATAGAATATCCGGTTTCTCTAAGAGCAGCTTACCAAGCAGGACTTTGGTTCTCTGACCACCGCTAAGCTCCGTTACATCCTGATCTAAGCCAATCGCATCAAGACCCAGGGCCCGTCCGATTTCTTCTACTTTTGAATCAATAACATAAAAATTATTACAATCCAGAGTATCCTGGATTGTACCAAATTCCTCCATAATAGTCATAAGCATGTCCGGTTCTGCATCTGCCATTTGGTTGCAAAGCGAATTCATTTTATTTTCCAGGCCGTAAAGATAGGAAAATGCCGATTTTAATACCTGGCGGATGGTCATTCCTTTTTCTAATAATGAATGCTGGTCCAGATAACCGACCCTGACATTTTTGGCCCATTCAATATTTCCTTCATCCGGCATTAATTTACCGGTTACAATATTTAAAAAGGTGGATTTACCTTCCCCGTTAGCACCTACCAGTCCTATGTGCTCCCCTTTTAACAGACGAAATGATACATTATTAAAAATTGCCCTGTCTCCAAAACCATGAGTGAGATTAGTTACATTTAAGATGCTCATACATGCTCCTTGCTTGAATTTTTATGTGTAACTTAAGGGTTACCTTATAGATTATACATAATTTCATTATAAATACAAGTGAAAAGTTTTATGAAATTGCTGCAATAACTAAATTTAGAAACTAAAATTAAATGAACTGGTATCCCAATAGAATACCGGAGGGTACTCTTAGAAAAATACTTTAACGGAATAAGCCTTACATGAAATTAATAACAGGGTAACATATATGTGTAAAAGTGATTATTGTTATTCCCGTCGAATAAGTGTATAATAACAAATTATAAAATGTGGTAAAAGCCCACATAATTTTTTATTGAATAGGAAATTGCGTCCTATTCAATAAAAACCCCTTCGGGAGGATGCACATGATGCGCAAGAGAAATTTGTCACTGAGGTGACAGCGCGTCAGCGCTAGAGTCTGGCAAGCCAGACTCTTTCTTATCAACCTGATTTAAATGCGTACACGCGACAGTATAATAAATTTGATTATGATTATATTCCTTTCATAGAAAAGAGTACTCTCGGAAACTCCCACAGCCTATATTTACTGATATTTTAGAGGCTGTCGATAAAATTTCACCTCCATTTTCGTGATGTCATAGGTATGTTTTTACGCAGACCGTCTGAGCATAGCGAAGGAAAGGCAAGTAAAAACATACCTATGATAGACAGAAAATGTTCTCAATTATATTCAGCATCTAAAATATCTTTATTGCTACTATTAGTTTCCGAGAATACTC
>JBAVPE010000011.1:0-17121 GCA_049692775.1 Anaerocolumna sp.
CACAGCCTGATTTTACTGATATTTTAGGTGCTACCGATAAAAATTATATCTCCATTTTCTGTCTATCCTATGTATGTTTTTACGCAGACCGTCTGAGCGCAGCGAAGGAAAGGCAAGTAAAAACATACATAGGATAGACAGAAAATGTTCTCAGCCCATAATCAGCACCTAAAATATCTTGAATAGCCGAATTAGTTTCCGAGAGTACTCTAATCAAATAAAACTTTCTATGCTAAGGAAAATCCTATCAAGTTGCCGGGACACGGATTATCCTTTCACCGCGCCTATCATTGTTCCCTGCACGAAATATTTCTGTACGAAAGGATAAATACATATAATGGGAATTGTTGCAAACATAATGCAGGAAGCTTTTAAAACTTCAGGATTGGTAAATTGTGCAGAACCTTCTGCTGTAGCCTGAAAAGATTCCGTTGCTGCAACAACCAGATAATAAAGCTTTAATTGCAAAGGCCTTAATTCTGTATTTTGTTTAATATAAAATAAAGTATCCTGATAAGCATTCCATCTGCCAACTGCATAAAACAAAGAAAGCGTAGCAATAATTGGTTTTGATAATGGAAGTACGATACTTCTTAATATTCTGAATTGTCCCGCACCGTCAATGACTGCGGATTCTATCAGACTATCTGAGATACTGCTTTGTAAGGTGGCTTTCATTATCAGCAGATTATAGGGGCTGAAAGCCAGGGGCAGAATCATAGCCCACCAGGTATCCAGTAAATGCAGCTCATTAATCAGCAGATATTCAGGAATGATTCCGCCGCTGAAATACATGGTAAACATAAAGAGAAAGGTAATAAGGGATCTGCCTTTCAGTCCTTTTCTTGACAGGGGATAGGCGGCAAAAATAGTAAGGATCATACCTAGAACTGTAAAAGCCAGGGTTACGATTACACTTACATACAAGGATCTTAAAATACTTAAGTCAGCAATAATTTTTTTATAGGCACCTAAGGTAAAACCTTTTGGCAATAATACAATTTTATTGGCGATTACATAGGCTTCATCACTGATGGATTTTGAAAATACATGTATGAATGGCAGAACACAGGTTAATGCGGTAAGTGTTAAAAAAGTATAGATTAAGATATCGGTAAGTAAATTATGTACTCTTGATTTTGTCCAAAGCTTCCTATGGGAAATAACTTCTTTTGAAGTAATATCTGGCGCCATTTTCATTCCTCCTTGTCAAAGCGGATATTAACAATCCGCTTGCTCTGCTTGCTAAAGTTAAAATATTCCTTCTTCACCAAGTCTTTTAGCAATGAAGTCAGAGCCAACTACTAATACTAATCCGATTACGGATTGGAATAAACCAATAGCTGTTGCTTCACTGTATTTACCATTGGAAAGCCCTAAACGGTACACCAGTACAGGAATCGTATTCGTAAACTCTGTAGTCGCTACATTCATTAAGGCATTCACAGATTCAAAGGAGCCACCCATAATCTTGCCAAGGTTCATAATCAGCAATATAACAACAGTACTTTTGATACAGGGTAAGGTAACATGGATGCATTTTGCCCATCTCCCGGCACCATCCACGGTTGCTGCTTCATATAATTCTGTATTAACACTTGTAATAGCCGCGAGGTAGATGATGGTTCCCCAGCCCATTGTCTGCCATACGCTGATCAGAACGTAACTAACAAGCCAGTGGGTGTCTTCCTGCAGAAAAGGTATCCGTACATGTCCGGCAGCTTCTATCAGATTATTTACAACCCCGCTTGCCAGACCGAATATCTGGTAAGCAATTGCACCTATAATTACAAAAGATAAAAAGTGCGGCAGATATAATAAAGTCTGTGATATTTTTTTGAAATATTTATTCCTGACTTCATTCAGCAAAAGTGCTAATATGATAGGAAGGGGAAATCCTAAAATAAGTGTTAAAACATTTAATAATAAGGTATTTCGAACCGATTTCCCAAAATCCCTCATTCTAAAGATTTTCTCAAACACTTTCAGGCCAACCCATTCACTGCCTGAAAAACCCTTCAGGATTTTGTAATCTTTAAAAGCAATAACTAAACCGAACATGGAACCATATTTAAAAATTAAAACAAAAGCAATTGGCACTAATAATAGTAAATATAGCTGCCAGTCCTTTTTAAAATAGAAAAGAAGACTTTTTTTTTTATAACTGCTTTTAAAGCTGTTTGAAACAGAATAAGAGCGGTCTGACTTTATTTTGGTGGATTTGGCAGATTTCATAAAATCCTCCCTTCTTGTCATTTAATTATATACGTTATATACATATGACATATCTGAACTATATAATTATTTCCTGAATATGTAAAGTATCACTTTTGCCACAGTTTATCATTTTTGGCACTTCATAAATCATTGATTTTACTGTGCTTTTTGCGGACGATGCTTTAGCATATTGAGAAATATTATAAGGAATACTAAAATAAACATCGAATTCAACTTATTTTTTTATCATAAATGATGGTATATGATCAAAAAAACATCTATAAGACAGTTGGATTCCACTTGTTTTATAGATGTTTTGTACTAAAGCCTGTTGCATATGGAATAAACGAAGATCAGATCGTATATGTAATATGCAGCAGGCTTTAGATATTTGTTTTTGGCCGTTGGATAACCCGTTTAATTAAGATCCCTCTGTTTCAGGCTTTTAAATTCACTTGGGGATATACCTTCATACTTCTTAAAAAAACGGATTACACTTTGAATATTCCGGTATCCTACCTCTTTTGCAATTTGCGAAATGTTCAAATTGGAATGGAGCAGCAGATGCTTCACCTCTTCAATACGCAGGATATTAATATTATCGATTAAACTTTTTCCTGTTTCTTCCTTGACAAGTTTTCGCAAATAAGAATAGCTGATTCCGATTTCTTCCGCTATATCTTCCAATATCACATCTTCCTTGTAATGCTCCCCGAGATACCAGAGTATCTTCTCACAATATTTTGTTTCATTATTCGTCCTGTTTGGAGCCGTATAATCTAAAATAGTATTAAATACTTCAATCAGGTATTCCTCTATTTCATCTACCGTATCAAGACTGGCGATAACGGAATAAATATTGACATTGCTCCTGAAAATCTTGCTGGTATTAATATTATGTTCTACCAGATATTTAATGGTTGCACCCACTAATTGATTAAAAATCAGAAGGATATTATCATTTGAAATATCCTCTTCCTCCTTCATTTGATTCACGATTACCTTAAGTTCTGCCCTTAAGCTGTTAAAATCCCCATTGTTTAAGAAATTAAGAATCTTTTTTTCACTATTATACGAATAATGGAACTTCTTAATTCCCTTTTTCTGGGATTTCCAAAAGATAATACTGTTCCGCCCTGTTAATAATCTCTGCTTCACGGCTTCCGAGGCTTCATAAACACATTCTTTTATTCCTTCATAACCATTATGGACTCCGCTTACTCCTATTGTCACCGTATATCCACGGACTTCTTTTGCTATGGTCTTTAATTGGGTAAGTACATTTTTTAAGGTTTTAGGTACCCTTACCTGATCGTAATATTCGATGTTTATAATAATAGCAATGGTTCCGGCTTCATATCTTGCACAACATACCTGATAATCATCCGGAAAGGCATTTTCAAATTTATCAAACAATAAATACCGCTGATAGCTTCTGATTTCTGGATTTGCTTCCTTTAAATAGGATTTGATATTGTCAACCGATATCAGTGAAACAATGTAATGGCTATAAGGAAATGTTTTATTAATTTCTTCCAGCTCAGTACTGTTTGCATTTTCACCGGTCAGTAAATTATGGAAGGCCAAATATTTTGTTTCCTTTTCCCTGTCTTTTAACAATTTATGAAGGTCTTCCTCCTGTTCTTTAATTCTTTTAAAAGCAGTCGCAAGATAGGCGAGTTCATTCTTGTTTTCCCTATCTTCAAAGCCTGCCTGTTTCTTCATATTTTTTACTAACTGTTTCATTGGTTTCGAAAATCCGATGGATACCAGTACGGTTATTACGGTACCAATGGCAATAATAATGATAGTTAGAAGCATATAATTGGTTCTGACCACATTTGATTTCCCTAACAAAGGATCCATGGAATAGGTTGTTATATAAATCCAACGGTTAAAGGGAGTTTTATAAAAAGTATATAGAATTCTCTCACCGTCATTATTTACATATTCATACCCGGAGGTTTCATTGGTTTCTAAAATGTGTTTCACGTAATTAACATCACTTAAGTTTTGGTGAAGGAGGGATTTATCTTTATGGGAAATAACGTTTCCTTCCGTGTCAATTATGTATCCGGCAGATACGGAATTAAATTTATTTGAATTTAAAAAACTGCTTAGTTTGGATTCGTTTACATTTACTACGATGGTACCTTTTGTAGATGTAGTAAGCCGGTTGAGCCGGTAAACATAGGATATTACATTAATGGACTCGGAATACTGAAAGCCCTTTTCAAGTTCAGTAACGGTTGCTTTATTAAGTATCCTGGGATACCAGACCCCCCCTGCCCCGCTGATTTCTTTCATGGCTGCTTCCAGCCAGTCCATGCTTTCAAAATATTCCAGCCGGACGATTCCTTTATTTGTTGAAATGACGTAGTCTGCATGATCCAGATAAAAATTGATCGAATATACGGTACTGTCATTAGACAACATTTCGTTCATGCTGTCAATAATATTGATTGCACTGTTAATTGTTTTATAGTCGGAATTTAAATCGGTATAAGAGGTTATATTTTTTATGGTATTAAATTTATTTTCTTTTACCATCTGCAATACATCTACAATTACCTTATTAAGGGCAAATTCATTCAGTGTAATGTTTGAGTCCAGCTTTGTCATAGCAGAATCAGCTATTTCCTGCTCAGAATAACGCATCATGCTGGCACTGCTGTAATAAGATATAATAGACATAGGTATAACAAGTACTAAGAACAGTATCATAAATAATTGGATTTGAACCGGGATTTTCTTCATATTAAACTCCTATCAGCTCCCCGTCTTTTAGTTTAGCATAATCAATCATCACTTTTAATTCTCCATAGCAATATAGATCCCACAGACGCATTATGTATAGTATCAGTCTACATTATTTTTATTAATATTGAAAGAGGATAGATAAATACATCGAAAATAATACCGTTATAATCTGAATATTGACAAATCAATGATACCTGTTATAATTGTTGTGATTTGGGATAAGGTTATAAAATGTATAAAGCAGATAAAAATAAAAGATAAGTACGATAGGAATATAATCAGGTGATAAAATGAAAAGCAAAATAAAAATATTTATCTGGCTGCCAGCCCTCCTTATGATGGTAATAATATTTCGGTTTTCGACTGCGGATGGAGAGCAATCCTCTGGATTAAGCTTAGGATTAACGCAGCATATTGTAGATACGGTAATCTGCGCAGTTAATATAGAAATGACCCCGGAAGAAGAATTATCTTTTATTGAATTGATACACACTCCCATCCGTAAATTAGGATATCTTTCGGAATATGGCATGCTGGCTGTAACAGTGGTATTTCCGTTATATGCATATCACCGGAAGCGGAGGTGGAAGCTTTTTATCTGGTGCGAAGGTATCTGTATCTTCTATGCCGGATCCGATGAGTTTCATCAATTATTTGTGCCGGAACGTTCCGGGCAGCTCAGGGATGTATTAATAGATAGTACGGGAATTACTTTGGGTTTATTGTTTTTCTTCTTATGTCTAAAGATATTTCACAACCATTTATCCCGCAGATTGAATGATCCCCTGAAAACAGAATAAATTTGGTGAAATCACATTACATAGCAGCAGTATCCAGGAGCTATCAGCTCTTAACCGATTGTTGACAAATACAATGCTGCATGCTATTCTAAATGAGAGAAATTAACAAATAGTATTGCGGTAAAGCTCATTTTAAATGATTACTGGGTGATCTTTTAAACATGTTAATATTAAGATTGGGATTTAATACAATAGGTGAGACTCTGGCTGTAAAGATGGGTTGAATTAAAGTGTTATCATGAGGCATATACTCTCGTCTTTAAATCATTTTAAAGACGGGAGTTTTTTATCTCATAGGAAAGTTCTCCCTATGAGATAAAAACCCTCCGGGGGATGCGCATGACGTGCTATAGGCAGATTATCACTAAAGTGACAGCGCGTCAGCGCCAGGATCTGGCAAGTCAGGCATTTTCTTGTGCAATTCGAAAATCAAAAAATATAGAAAAGGATGAATGGAATGAAATTAAATCACGAGAAAGGCGCAGCTCCTTTATACTTTCAAATTGAAAATATTCTAAAGGAACAGATCGAAAAGGGTGAATACGCTTATGGTGATGTTTTACCAAGTGAAAAGCAGTTGCAGGAACTTTTCGAAGTAAGCCGCATCACGGTGCGGCAGGCAGTAAACACATTGGTTAATGAAGGTTATCTACAAAGTTCGCAAGGAATTGGTACAACAGTAATATTTGAAAAAATAGATGAAAAGCTGAATCGGGTTATTAGTTTTTCAGAAGAAATGGAGCAGCATGGTATTAAGATGGAAACCAGTTATTGCAACATAACTTTGGAGAAGACCAATAAATTAGTTGCTGCAAAATTAAACATGAAGGAAGGCGAAGAATCTTATAAATTAGTCCGTGTCAGAAGTGCAAAAACTTCGCCTATTGTATATTCCATTACCTATTTAAAGAAGAATTATGAACTTCCGTTAGAACCGGACCGGTACATGGAATCTTTATATAATTTTTTAGATACCCAGTATGGAGTTAAAATTGTAAAAGGCCAGGATACCTTTGAAGCGGTCCTGGCTGATAAGGAGATTGGTAACTATCTGAGTATTTCAATTGGTTCGCCGGTCTTTAAGAGAACAAGGAAAACAACTGACCAGCATAACGAATTAGTGGAATATACAATTTGCTATTATCCTGGTGATAAATATAAGTATTCGGTTGAATTATAAATTTCTGATAAAAGGCGGTGTTTTTAACCGTGCATCTTACCTATACTTTAAGAATTTAATGGAAAGGGAGGTCCAGGGAACAAAGGGGACTTAATAATCCCCAAGGCTTTGAGTGGTGGTTGACAACGCTGATATTAAAAAGATAACATTTTTCGGGGCATCAAGAAATAGGCAGGGGTATCATAGGAAAAAGAATAGAAACTTTTTCCTATGATACCCCTGCCTATTTTCCGCTTAAAAATCGTAGGACTATATCATGCAGTCTGGGAGGTATTTAAATATAGAAAGCTGAAACAAAATTAAAGAAATTATAATTGACAAGTTAAGGTCCATATGCTACTATTAATTATAACGTTATAACATCATAACGTTATAATTAATAAAAATCATATTGGAGGGTATTTACATGTTAAGAATGAAGAAAATTGCAGCATTATTATTAAGTTTAACCATGATAGGCATCATTGTTACCGGGTGTGGGGGCACTAAAACGGAAACAGAAGGGGTCGGCAATTCTACGGCAGAGAGTACAAAGGCAGAGACTACGAAAGCAACAGGTAATACGGAATTTTGGCTTGATAAATTAAGCGACCAGGCTATTATCGACCAGTTAACCTTAGTTTGGAAAAATGATTCCGGTATTGATGTTAAAATCGTTAATTACCCGGATGTAGCGGCATATCAGACTTCGCTGCAGCAAACCATTGATGATAAGTCCGCACCAGGAATGTTTACCTGGTGGAGCGGAGGACAGTTAGAAACACTTGCTAAAAATGACAAGTTAGTCGATCTTACTGCGGAATGGGATAATTACATAGCGGATGGAGTATCCGCAGATATTAAGGAAGCCTTTACAATCGATGGTAAAGCTTACGCAGCCCCGTACAGTGTTTTGTATAATACGTGTATATATAATAAAACCGTTTTTGAAAATGCCGGAATAACGGATGTTCCAAAAACCTTCGATGAATTTTTAGACGATTGTGAAAAGATTAAGCAGGGTGGAGTTACTCCCATTGGTTTAAAGAATGATTCCTGGGCAAGCTTTATTTGGTTTGAACAATTAATCGCAGCTTATGATCCCCAGCTATATGTGGATGTCTGTAACGGAACCAAAGCTTATACCGATGAAAGCGTTAAAAAAGTTATGGAAATCTGGAAAGATATGTTTGATAAAGGATACTTTGCGAAACCGGAAGCTTTTAGTGATGTAACTAAAACTTTTGCAAAAGGGGAAATTGCAATTATGCTGGAACCAAATCCAACTGCCAATTCCTTGGTACTTGAATATGGAATGGAAGCAGGAACCACGTTTGATTCCTTTGTTGTTCCAAGTATGAACGGACAAAAAAGTACTATCTTTTTTGAAGCATCCCCAATTTGCGTAGCGAAAGCAAGTAAGGACAAAGATGCTGCACTGGCTGCCCTTCGTAATTTTTATAAAACGGATACGCAAAACGTAATGTTAAATGAAAATGGTATAGCAAATACCAATAAGGTATCTGTTAGTAATAAGACCATTCAGAATATTTTGAATATGAGTGCGGATTCTGATAACTATCAATTGTATTTAAGGTATTATGAAAATACTCCGGAAGATATCAGGAATTATGCCCTGGATGAATTATCAAGATTCATGTACAGCGGAGCAGATATTGATGAAGTCTTATCTAATATCCAGAAAAAAGCAGATGAAGTCTGGAAAAGTTTAAAATAACATTCCAATGTAAGTATTAACGTAATTTTCTAAAGGTACGTCGGAATAGCTGCACATAATTTATATATAGCATCAGGCGGCCCGGGTTGCCGGACCCTGATGTTTTATCCATCGTTCATACACCATATAAGAAAGAGGAAGTAAATGGATAAATCGGCTGAAAATAAAAAAATAAAAAAAGGTAACCGCAACTTAATAAACTATTTGTATCTAATGCCGGCGGTATTATTAACGGGTGTATTTTTCATTACATCAATCATTTATACAATTTATTTAAGCTTTAATTCCTGGGATGGTTTTTCACCTATTAAATTTGTCGGTTTGGATAACTACATATATCTGTTCCATGATAGCAATTTTAGGATATCCGTAATGAACACCATAATCTGGGTAGTCTGTTCCTTGTTGATATCTCTTGTAATTCCATTGCTTTTTGCAATATTAATATCGAGAAGTTCCTGGTTGACGGGTTTTAAGAATATATTCTATTTTCCAACGGCATTATCAGCAACAGTCGGAGGTATGATTATTGCATCCATGATATCCACGTATGGATTACCTCAATTATTCGGACTTCTGGGAATGGACAGTCTGGTCTGTGACTGGCTTGCAATCCCCTATGTAAACACATTTATCATGATTGGAATGGGAATGTGGCAGGGAATTGGATTAAATATGATTTTATTTATTTCCGGGTTGAAACATATACCTGCATCCCCTATAGAAGCGGCCTCTATTGAGGGCGCAGGAACGTACAGCATGTATACAAAAGTCATTTTCCCTTTGTTAAAACCGACAACAATAGTCGTTTTGTTAATGTCCCTGGTTAACAGCTTCAAGACCTTTGATTCAATCTGGGTTATGACAAAAGGCGGGCCTTATCGCAGTTCCGAAACGCTGGCGTTAACCATGTATGAGGAATCCTTTATAAGAAATCAATTCGGTGTTGGTTCAGCGGTTGCAGTTGTCTTAACGATTGTTATCTTATTTGTGGCTTATTTTAACCTGAAAAACACCTTTTCAGATAATAACCTGACAGTATGACAAAAATCGTTTTGATTCATTCAGACTATGTATGGAGGTTAAGATGGGAAGGCAAAAAAAGAAAACAAAAATTATCATAAATAGTATACTGTCGGTACTTGCAGTCATTTGGATTTTTCCGGTACTATTTACAATTTTAGGAGCATTGAAAGGAAAACAGGAGTATAATTTAGGAAACATATGGGATTTGCCAAAGAGCTTTTTACTATTCGATAATCTTGGGTATTTAAGTAAGGGGGCTGACATTTTCAGGGGGATGCTAAGCAGCCTGTTCTATGCCGCCAGCGGAGCACTGTTTTCGGTAATCATTGCAACACTGGCAGCTTATGCAATTGCCAAGCTGGAAATCAAATTCAGGATGTTCTGGTTCCTGTTCATTTACTGCGGAACGATTTTTCCGTTTCAGATATACTTAATTCCGGTATACCGGGGGTTTTCTAAATTACATCTTTATGATACCAGGGCCGGAATGATTTTATTTTATACTGCTATTTGTATACCATTTAGTATGTTTGTACTTAGAAATTTCTTTATTGGAATTTCAAATGAAATTTCTGAATCAGCCCAAATTGATGGTTGTTCCAATATGCAAATTTTAATCAAAATATTTGTACCAATGGCGAAAGCACCACTATCGATTGTGCTTTTATCTCAATTTACCTGGGTCTGGAATGACCTTATGTTTGGTATCACTTTTACAAAATCTTCTAAGATAAGACCTGTAATGGCAGCAATTTCCCTAATGGGTAAAGCCCATATCCCAGCCCTTTTAGTTGGCTGTATTATTGCCTCTGTCCCAACAATATTATTGTTTATATTCCTTCAAAAGAATTTTGAAGCCGGTTTTGCTTATCAAAGTAAATAATAATGAAAGTAAAGAATACTGGGGTATGATTATTTAAAAGTAATTACATGAAAGAAAACAAGATAGAAATTAAAGTATATTTTAATTTTATTAATAGAAAGAAGGCAATGCATATGAATTTAAGTAAAGAATGGAATATTTACCTGATTCACCATTCCCATACGGATATCGGCTATACGGAGCGTCAGGATAAAATCATTAATTATCAGAAGGATTTTATAAAACAGGCAATTGATATATTAAATGATATTCATGGCAATCATAAAACCAATTGTAATGGTTTCGTATGGCAATGTGAAAACTTCTGGCAGGTGCAGAATTTTTATACCCATGCTGCCAGGGATTATATTAAAAATTTCGAAAAATATGTAAAAAGCGGTGAAATTGGTTTATCCGGCAACTATTTAAATATGACGGAACTGATTAACTATGATATTTTAAAATCCAGGACAGGCAAGGTAAAAGAATATGGAGAAAAGGCAGGAGTTAAAGTTAAGAGCGGAATGACTGCCGATATTAATGGGTTTGCCTGGGGGTATGCGGATGCATTATATGAAAACGGGATAGAAAACTTGTTCTCCTGCCTTCACCCCCATCATGGGATGTTTCCCCTTTATAAAAAGCAGATACCTTTCTTTTGGGAAAGTCCAAAGGGAAATAAAGTTTTAGTATGGAACGGGGAACATTACCACTTTGGAAATGAACTTCAATTTGCACCTCATGCAGGTACCTCCTATTTAATTCAGGATGAAATTACAGAGAAAATGAAAAAAAATACCATGTATAAAACCGGTATGGAGGAAACGGAAGAAGAGGAATTAAAAGTATTGTGTGATAGATTGGAACGTTATTTAAATAACCTGGAGGAAGAAGGTTATCCCTATGACCTAATACCATTTATGGTGTCCGGTGCAATTACGGATAATGCACCGCCAAGTGTAAGTATTGCAAAAAGGGTTAATCTATTAAATAAAAAGTTTGCCGGACAGGTCAACATTAAAATGGTTACGTTAGATCAGTTTTTTGAACAGGTAAAAGAAAACTGCACGGATATACCGACCTATAAAGGTGATTGGAATGACTGGTGGGCTGACGGAGTAGGGTCAACACCTGCCGTGGTTAAGAATTTCAGGGATGCCCAGAGGAAATATAACTTGTGTAAAAAAATAGATCCGGAGGCATCCCTGGGAGATTCTGAACTGGTTGAAAATGCTTCTGAAAATTTAATGTTGTATGCGGAACATACCTGGGGATATTCGTCTTCTGTCTCAGAACCGTGGGAAACCATGGTGGGTGATTTAGAATTAAAAAAATCTGCTTATGCAATCAACGGCAATACGGAGATATCTAAAAACCTGGATCTGATATTAGAGAAAAAGGGAGAAGTCACAATAAAACAGGATAGACCCCAGATATATAGAATTATGAATCCGCATAATATACCGCTTAAAACAACAGCACTGGTATATATAGAGTTCTGGGAGTATATGGATGGTATTAATTTTGGGCTTGATATACCGGTTAAAGTTGTTGATATGAATACAAAGGAAGTCCTTAGCCATCAAATTAAACAAATAGCCCGTGCCATCCAGGTTGAAGTATCCGTTACCATGCTGCCAAAAGAAGAAAAAACGATTGCCATTTATCCCACAAGGGAGCCTGTGAACGGTACGGTACAAAATCATGCCCATATTGGTGCAGAAGGAGTCCGTGATATCGTATTGCCGGACTGTTTTGAGGAGAATACCTCCTGTATCGAAACTTCATATTACAAAGTTTTGATTGATGAAGAATGCGGTATACGCTCCATTATTGATAAACGGGCCCAGAAGGATTTAGTCCGCCAGGGTGACTTGTATACTCCTTTTTCCGGCATCTATGAAGTAACAGATATTAAAACAAATGCCTGTGAAGAACGCAGAAGGATGGGCAGAAACCGGAAAGATGTTTCTACCAGACGTTATGGTTCTAAAATTAAAAATATCCGTATTATAGAAAATGGTGATGTTTATATTGCTGTTCAATTAGACTATCAATTGGAAGGAACAAAGTTTTATAGTGTATTCCTGAAGATCTATAAAGAAATTCCTAAAATGGAAGCAATGGTCCGTATTCATAAAGAAAGTGTATATGAACCGGAGAATCTGTATATAGCCCTCCCCTTTACAGCCGGTAACGGGGAAGTGAAATATCTTGATAAAAGCGGCTGTATAATCAGACCGGGAATTGACCAGCTTCCCGGTACCAATGAAGAATTTTATCTGATACAGAATGGTATTGTTATAGAAGGACCTGATAAAAATATAGTTATTTCCGTAAAGGATGCCCCACTGGTTACATTTGGGGATTTGAAAGCAAAGCCAATCAGGCTTTGTAACGGAGAAGATGTAAAACTGAATCAAAGTACCGTTTATTCCTGGGTAATGAATAACTATTGGGAAACGAATTTTAAAGTAGATCTGGGTGGATTTTATGAATTCGCCTATACAATAACAACGACGGATAAAACCTCAAAAGAAGAAGCAATGACTGTATGCGAAGCTATGAATGAAGGTTTGATCTCATTTTATATATAATAAAATCAGGGGGTTATTCAGCCACCAAATTAGTTCATATCAAGTAAATGGGAACGTTTGAAAATTTATAGACAAAACCTATTTTCTTTCACCCTTAGTTGAGAATGTACAGGACATACAGATAGGAGCTTATAGAGAGTATATGACTTATTATATAATGTTGGATGTTGGCGGTACAAAAATAAAGACGGGAATTCTTTCGAAAGAGGGAATTCTCCTGAATGATAAGATAAGTTTTTATGACTCAGGATCAAACCGTTCAAAGAATGAAATCTTTGATAATTTTGCGGATATCATTGATAATTTAATTTTACAGATTGATGATGCCCAAAAGCAGATAGCAGGAATCGGAATGGCTTTCCCAGGTCCTTTTGATTATAAGAACGGTGTCAGCAAGATGATTGGGCTGGGCAAATACGATGCGATTTACGGCTGTGATTTCAAAAAGGAACTTATGGAAAGTATACAGAAAACAGCCGCAGCTAAATGGCTGGATAAAGATTTAACCTTTGTATTCATTCATGATGTAGAAGCCTTTGCAATGGGAGAAAGTAATTTCGGGACGGCTCTGGAGTGTCAACGTGTTATGTATCTATGCATCGGCACAGGCTCAGGTTCCTCCTTTACGGAAGATAAAAAGGTTTTAAAATTGCCGGCAGATAATTTCCCGGAAAACGGTTGGATTTATAAGACTCCCTTTAAAGACAGCATTATAGATGATTATATTTCCGGCCGGGGTTTACAAAAGATTTCAGGAAAATATTTTAAAGAACCGGTTGACGGTATTAATTTGTATAACCTGGCAGTAAGTAAGGAGGAAGGTGCACTTTTGACCTTTAAAGAATTCGGAAGTTATTTAACGGAAGCAATTGTGCCGTTTTTAAAATCATTCTCACCGGATTGTCTGGTATTAGGTGGTCAGATTTCTAAAAGTTTTAGTTTTTTTGGAGCAGAATTGAATCAGTATTGTAAAGAACATCAGATTTTATTACAGCTAACGAAAGATACATCAGGAAGCATCCTGAAAGGGTTATTTATACAAGTAAGAACCGACGTGACGGAATAGTTACAAAATATATAACAGATGAGGAAATAAGTATGGGATTAATCCGCGAAAAGGGTGCTCCTCCTTTATATTTTCAGGTTGAAACTATCATAAAAGAACAAATTGAAAATGATGAGTTTCTTTACGGGGAGGTTTTACCAAGTGAAAAACAATTACAGGAACTATACGGAGTCAGCCGGGTCACAATCCGCCAGGCCATTAGTTCTCTGGTAAATACAGGATATTTACTGTGCTCACGTGGTATTGGTACTACTGTAGTATTTGAAAAAATTGATGAGAATATTAACCGTGTCATCAGTTTCTCAGAAGAAATGGAGCAGCATGGCATTAAAATGGAAACCAGTTATTGCGTCATAAACCTGCAAAGATCTAACAAAATCATAGCCTCTAACCTTAATATTAAGGAAGGGGAGGAAAGTTATAAATTGGTGCGTGTCAGATGTGCAAAGGACATGCCTATGGTATATTCCATTACTTATCTGAAGAAGAATTACAATCTTCCATTAGACCCGAACGTTTATATGGATTCCTTATATAAATTATTAGATTCTGAGTATGGGGTTAAAGTAGTAAATGGACAGGATACGTTTGAGGCAACCCTATCTAATCAGACAATAGGCGGATTCTTAAACATTCCTTTGGGTTCTCCCATCTTTAAAAGAACCCGGAAAACCTTTGACCGGTATAATGAATTAGTAGAATATACCATATGCTATTACCCTGGAGATAAATATAAATATACAATTGAATTATAGACATCGAAGCATGTTAAAGGGCACTCGCGGAAACGAATCAGGTTATTAAAGATATTTTATACTGAATAAAGCCACAGCCATTTTTTGTCTGTCATAGGTATAGAATTGAAATTTTATTAACAGCATCTGAAATATCAATAAAAACTGGCTATGAGAGTTTACGGGAGTGCTTTCAATTCAGAAGGAGAAAAGAATGCGTGGAAAATATGCAATTTATAATAATTATGATTTAACACCCTTTAAAATGATTGATGGTTTTGATAATCAGGCTTTTGAAGGCTATGAATCAATATTATCAGAAATTCGCAGGCTGGAATTAAACGGAAAACATGTTTTCGTATTTGATTTATATCCGGGAGTGGATAAAGAAGAGCTGATAAATCAGCTGAAACAATTGAATCCCGGTTTGTTTATTGAATCTGAGGATTGTACTTATGACAAGAATGAAATAACAGGAATTTTTGAAGATAATTTAACGAAAGACCTTGTATTTGGGGTTATGACCCATAAAAAATTAGAGGACTGCTTCGACCAGGCTAAAATAAAAAAGGTACAGAAAAAAATATCCGAAGCCCCGGAGAAGATCATTTTCGTAGTGGGTGTAGGAGCAGGATTAATTACGTTAGGTGATGTGTATTTTTATTTTGACCTGTCCAGATGGGAAATACAGCTGCGTTACCGTAAGGGAATGCCTAATTGGAAATGTGAAAACGGGGATGACCCGATTTTAAATAAATATAAGAGGGGATTTTTCGTTGAATGGCGGATTGCAGATAAACATAAAAAAGCTCATTTTGAAGACTTTCATTATGTAGTTGATACCAATATTTCAAATCAACCTAAAATGATTACGGGAGAAGCATTTCGCGGGGCACTTCATCAAGTAAGTAAGGAACCTTTTCGCCTTCAGCCGTATTTTGACCCTGGAGTTTGGGGCGGACAATGGATGAAGGATGTTTGCGGACTTAATCAGGAAGCTGAAAATTATGCTTGGAGTTTTGACGGAGTACCGGAGGAAAACAGCCTGAACCTTAAATTTGGAAGGGTTATGGTTGAGCTTCCATGTATGGACCTGGTACTGTATTGTCCGAAACAGCTGCTGGGGGAAAGAGTACATGCCCGCTTTGGAGCAGAATTCCCGATTCGTTTCGACCTTTTGGATACCATGGAGGGAGGTAACCTTTCCCTGCAGGTACATCCACTGACTGAATATATACAGGAGACTTTTGGCATGCATTATACCCAGGATGAAAGCTATTATATTTTAGATACATCCGAAGAGGAAGAAACTTATGTATATATAGGAACCAAAGAAGGCGTTAATGCTGAGCAGATGGCAGACGATTTAAGAAAGGCCCAGGAGGGTGAATTTCCGTTTCCGGCGGATCAATACATTAATAAATTTCCTGTTAAAAAACATGATCATGTCTTGATTCCGGCAGGTACCATTCACTGTTCGGGGAAAAACACGGTTGTGTTGGAAATCAGTGCCACACCTTATATTTTTACTTTTAAATTATGGGATTGGGGAAGGAATGGCTTAGACGGTAAACCCCGTCCGATACACCTTGATCATGGTATAAAGAATATACAATGGGATAGGGATACAACCTGGGTCAGGGATAATTTAATCGACCAGGTACAGATATACCAGAAGGAAGATGGTTTGAAAGTAGAACGTACAGGGCTTCATAACCGGGAATTTATTGATACATACCGTTATATCTTTCATAAAACAATTTCCTGTAAATGCAAGGATAGTGTAAATGTGCTGAATTTAGTGGAAGGAGCGCAAATAACAATAACCAGCCTGTCAGGGGATTTTAAAGCTTTTGATGTCCATTATGCGGAAACGGTAATCATTCCTGCAAGTGTTAATGGTTATTTCCTATCTCCAAGCGGTCCTTCTTTGGGAAAAACGGTATCTGTTATTGCTGCCGCTGTAAAATAAACGAATAGTAAGAAGAGGTAATGAAGTGGAAATTAAAATAACCATGATAATTATTTGATTAAAATGATTTGAGCGCCAGTGCGCCTAGATAAGGGCGAAATATTTAATGGGTGAGAACCCCATCTGATAAGGTGTAGCCACACCATCAGTAGCGAGTCTTGGGTCTGTAATAGTAATATTGCAAACTAAG
>JBAVPE010000012.1:0-22178 GCA_049692775.1 Anaerocolumna sp.
GAGTATTCTCGGAAACTAATAGTAGCAATAAAGATATTTTAGATGCTGAATATAATTGAGAACATTTTCTGTCTATCATAGGTATGTTTTTACTTGCCTTTCCTTCGCTATGCTCAGACGGTCTGCGCAAAAACATACCTATGATATCACGAAAATGGAGGTGAAATTTTATCGACAGCCCCTAAAATATCAGTAAATACAGGCTGTGAGAGTTTCCGAGAGTACTCATCTATTAAAAGGAGGTTTTGTTATGTATTATTCCAGTGGGAACTATGAAGCATTTGCACGACCTGAAAAGCCTGAAGGGATTGACCAAAAATCTGCCTATCTTGTCGGATCCGGCCTTGCAGCCCTTACGGCTGCTTGCTTCCTTGTCCGTGATGGGCAGATGAAAGGTGAAAGAATACACATTCTTGAAAAAGAATCCCTTGCCGGCGGTGCCTGTGACGGTTACAAATACGACAATATCGGATATGTAATGCGTGGTGGACGAGAAATGGATAACCATTTTGAATGCATGTGGGATTTGTTTCGCTCCATACCGTCTATTGAGACTGAGGGTGTCAGTGTACTTGATGAATATTACTGGCTCAATAAGCACGACCCGAACTATACCCTTATGCGTGCCACTATGAATCGCGGTGAGGACGCACGGACAGACGGTAAATTTAGTTTGCCGGAAAAGGGGGCGATGGAAATCATGAAACTGTTTTTCACACCAGACGAGGTACTGTATGACAAACGTATTACTGACGTGTTTAATGAAGATGTACTTAATTCAAATTTCTGGTTGTACTGGCGTACGATGTTCGCCTTTGAAAACTGGCATAGTGCGTTAGAAATGAAACTCTATGTTAAACGCTTCATCCATCATATAGGGGGTCTTCCTGATTTTTCGGCACTTCGATTTACCAGGTATAATCAGTATGAGTCCTTAATTTTGCCGATAATTAAATATCTGGAATCTCATAATGTACAGTTTCACTATGGTGTCAGTGTATTAAATGTTGAATTCGATATTCAGATGGACAAAAAAGCTGCAAATCGCATAGTAACTTTGCGGGAGAATACAAAGGAGGATATTATTCTTACCGAAAACGACCTATTATTTATCACTAATGGCGGCTGTGTTGAGAACTCAACTCTCGGTGACCAAAATCATCCGGCAGCCTTTAACACAGAAATCAAGGAAGGCGGCGGTTGGGACATATGGCGTAAAATAGCAGCGCAAGATCCGTCTTTCGGACATCCCGACAAATTCTGTGGCAATCCTGATCAGACCAACTGGATCTCAGCGACCGTAACGACCCTGGACAACCGGATTCCTCCTTATGTGCAGAAGATTTGCAGACGGGATCCTTTCAGCGGTAAAGTTGTAACCGGTGGTATTGTAACCGTTAAAGATTCCAACTGGCTGCTCAGTTGGACTTTTAACCGTCAGCCGCAGTTCCGCGATCAACCCAAGGATCAGCTGGTAGGCTGGATTTATGGATTATTCAGCGATAAACCTGGCAATTACATAAAAAAGCCCATGCGTGAATGCACCGGCAAGGAGATTTGCATGGAGTGGCTGTATCACCTGGGCGTACCGGAAAACCAAATTGATGATATGGCAGAGTATAGCGCCACTACCGTGCCATATATGATGCCATATATCACTGCATTCTTCATGCCCCGCCGAGTTGGCGACCGTCCCGCCGTTGTTCCGGAGGGCAGTGTGAACTTTGCATTCCTTGGCCAGTTTGCCGAAACTGTGCGTGATACGGTCTTCACGACAGAATACTCTGTCCGCACAAGCATGGAGGCTGTTTATACGCTCCTGAACATCGACCGTGGCGTACCCGAAGTTTGGGGCAGCACATATGACGTCCGGGATCTGCTGAATGCCACCGTCAAATTAAACGATGGAAAAAAGCTAACCGGGCTGAATCTGGGAAAGAATGAGAAATCAGCTCTTATGGAAGTGTTTAAGAAGATAGCGGGTACCGATATTGAGAAGCTGCTTAAGGAATATAACGTAATTTAATCTTACCAACTATAGATAATATGGGACTTCTTATTGCGAATCATCAACGAATTATAAAAAGGGCATCTCAAACACAGTACTATTAGATAAATAACTGGTTAGGAATCAGCACCCTAACCAGTTATTTATAAAAATTAATTTAAAAAAACAATTAAGAAAATACAATGGCATACAGAACCCAATAGCGTTAAGTAATGAGACAGCTCATGATTTCCAATACGTTTATCTTCTATTTGCAATATTTTGTATGGGTGTATCATAATTCCGAGTGCATAAAATAAACCACCACCTGTTAACCCAAAGAGACCATTTTGATGGATGGTGTGGGTTAAGATAATAATCGAGAAAAACAGGAAACCGCACATTAGGGTTTGGCAAAAATACAAAAGCCATCGTGGATAATGTGTTAAAGCTTTCAGTATGATGCTTGAAACTGCATATCCCCATACCATACCAAACAAAATCCAGCCAACTGCTCCCCGCAGAATAATAAAGCAAATAGGCATATAGATACCTGTGACCAGGAGCGGTAGCGTACAGGCATCTATTCTTTCCAGTGCCTTGTGTACTCTTTCCGAGATATAGATTGTATGAACTAATACAGAAATCAAATAATATATACACAAGCATGCGCAAAACAAACTATATGCGACTATCTTCCATGGATCAGCCCTTTCGAAAACATTATTAACAATTAGTTCTGCAGTAATTAACCCCGTCACAATCATCCCCAAAAAATGTGATATTGCGCAAGGAAAATTTTCACGTCCACAAAATATACTCATCTCTTTCATAATATCTTTATTAATTAACTGTAATAAATCCTTGTTATACATTGTCACTCCCTTAAATCATTTATTTACAAGTTCCATTTGCGGAAAAATATCGTTTAGCAGCTCGTCAGGGTAGTAAGTATCCAATAACTCATCATAGTAAGATTGCGCCAATACGCCGTCTTGCCTTTCTACCCAACGGTCAACGGTTAACGTTGTTACTGTTGCATCAAATAAGAAGAATATAACTAATATCCAAGTTATAAATCCCCCCATTTTATCTATTATCCTGTCAATAAATAACGATATCCTGGGATAAACATATCTTATAAAGAACACACCTAACACACCCCAAAATATCATATATATTAACGATGTTCTTCCAGTAAGTGAAAGTGCAAAAGATGAATAATCCCAAGATTGTACACCCCAAAAAAATTCTTGTACCCAGCTGCATATAAATTCAAATAAACCACCAAAGACTGCACATATGCTAAAAATCCATCTATTACTTTTTTCTATTAAAGGAATTGTAATAATTACGAGAATCAAAGCGCCTAAACCATAAATTTGACTAAAGGGTGCATAAAGCATACCCTGACGGCTTTCCATAGCTCCATTCTTCATAACGCCATAGAGTACCTCAATAAAGTAGCCAATGATACCTCCAATAGTAAATATCCAAACCCCCTTGTATAAATACAGCTTTTTTGTAGTTTTTACGCCATCAGGCTGCATCTCTACCGTTGTAGCTGACATATCCTTACCTCCCAACTATTCAAATCAATTTTAATTTTTTAACCATTCTGTAATTTCAATTTTAATATTTTCCAGCAAATCAACTCCCATCTTCTTACGATTTTCTGAACCTATCAGAGTACAATTCAGTGTGCAGGTATTACGGTAAGTGCTGACGGAAAGCTGAAAATCCGGACTAAGCCTGTAGGTTCCAGTCAGGTAGCAATGATTTAATTTAATACCCTTAAATACTAATTTATCACTATCTATTACGCCAAAATTTGTATATGATATCGGAAAAATCTTATATAATTTTTTTCCAAAGATATTTAAAATATATAGGGGAACTTTATTATATAGAAAGTGTAATAGTGGTATTCCATTAAAACAGCTATAGTTTAATTTCAAATGTGCTATCTGGCTGTGTATTTTAAGCAAAGTTGTTTCAAAACATTCACTAGATTTTATGATTATATGAAGCTTATATATACCGGTCATATTTGCTATGGTAAGAGTTTCTTCTTGTATCTTGCGCCCTCCAAATCTGCGTAAATTAACAGGACAGTTTAAAGTAATAGATTCAGTTTTAAGGAATTTAACTGCAGTTCGGGCATATGCGGTTAAAAGCAAATCGTTGACTGTACAGTTTAACGCTTTTGTTTTTCGCTGTATCTCCAAAAATTCAGGTTCTTCTATAGTCTTTATAAGACAGAAAGGAATCTCACCCGATTTATCAAATGGCAGCTCCCTGACTTCACCATATGATATAACCTTTCTAAGTGAAGTATTGATATTAATTGAATCCAGGATTGGTTTTAAATCCCGCTGATTCAACAGATCTTTTTGGGGATCATTATAGTTATAATAATTTGCCAGAAGGTATAAATATTGTATGAATCCTGCTCCGTCACATAAGATATGGCTTATGCCGATTGTAAGAACATCCTTGATTTCTTTGTGGCAGACATGGATTTTTAACTGCGGCTCTGTCAGTAAGTTCCAGCACCAATCGTCACCAAAATCAGTATCGCCATCAATAAACACATCTTCAATTGTGTACCCTCCCTCAACCCATCGGCCTTTTTTCAGATCATAGGAGCACAGGATTTGAGGTACGGTTTGGAGTGTCTGTTGTACTGCATATTTCAGTCGTCCTATATCTATTTGTTTATCAACATATAAATGGCAAAATACGAAAGGTTTCAGCTTTTCTAAATTGATGGTTTGGATAAAATCCATACACTGTCCTTTTGTGTTTATGCCATCACATTTTCCAAAAGTCCTGCAAAAATCTAACAATTTATCTTTGTATAAAATTCCCACAAGGCCGATAATTCCAGTGAGTACAAATACTGTTATTGATATCTCCCATTCTCCTTTCCGCATTGTCGATCCTACCATTGCAGATGATAGGATAGATGGAATTCGTGCAAAAGATGATATCATAACGAACTTTGAAAGTCTGATATTGCTGAGTCCAACAATATATGTCAGCATATCTTTCGGTGTGCCGGGTATAAAAAAGAGCACGAAAGTGACTGTTTCAATTTTTCTATTGTCTTGTATCCATCTCCACACTTTTACCTTTTCTTTTCCGAAAAACCTGTTAAGTAGTGGTTTTCCAAATTTCTTTGATAGAGTAAAGGTGATTGCTGATGCAAAAGAAGCACCAACCAAACATACAAATAAACCACCAAAGGTTCCGTATATAATACCAGCAAGTATTTCTATAGGTTCACCGGGTATAAATGCAATAATTATTTGTAAAATTTGAATCCCTAATACGATCAGCCATCCTCTGATTCCTATGCTTTCAACCCAACCTTTGAATTGATTCTGATATTCTGGATCTGATAATTTTTTAATATAAGGCAACATAATCACCATTGTGATTATAACTAAAGCTGCAAAGGCACAAGAAGCAAAAATTACTGCGGTCATACTTTTATCTTTTTTTGTAAATTTCATGTTTTGTACTCCAAATCTGAACTTTTCTCACACAATTTAATTTCATAGGCAAATTCCAGTTTTCTATAATAGTCCAGCTCTACAAAATCCGTCGGTTTAACATCAGCAAGATCTTTTTGAAAATATACAAGATTAGCTAAAGCAAGCATTTTATAAACAAATTGGGAACAGAACATAATGTTGGGCTTAAATAAGAATTTAAAATCCAATTCTAACAGGTTGTATGCGCTTCCTTGTACATTGATTTCATGTACTTTGTCAATAATTTTCTTCTTTTGTTCACTGGCTGCCTTTAATCTATAGACAATAATTGATGAGTCAGTGTTTTTATGAAAAGTATCCATCATTTCAGGATTAAGGCCAGGTGGAGATATTTTTTCTCCGCCATTGTAACTTATTATTGTATTCAATTTTTTATCAAAAGAAAGAAAAACATCATTGAACGACTTGTTTGTAAAAACGGAAAATAGTCTACTGGCAGCACTTCCGGAATTTGTGATTATAATATATATATATTCCTCATTTAATGTGGCATAAGCTAAGCCAAAGTACTCATCCGTTAAACTTCCATTGCTAACATACCGGAAAGATTTATACCGTGAGAGGCCGCTAATAATCTCCAGCATGTTTTCTTTAGAAAGTGATTTTCCGGATTGATTTATCTTTGCAATCCCTTTCTTGATGATGTCCTTGCTGTATATCAGTTGTGCATAGCTGACAACAGACCATTCCTCTAATGAAGGAATAAAAAAGTTGCCATTTTGTTTACGGAAAAACAATTGTTCAACAACAAACGGAACCAATACAAGAGCAGTACCCGATATCTTCTTTAATACAAAAGCACCATCACTAGTGTTCATTCCAAAAGTTATCAGCGTGTTAAACACTATTTGCACTACCATAATAAATATATACACTATCAAGTATATGAATTTATTATTGATTGTAGCCGCAGAAAACGCTAACCGTATCAACACAAAAACGAAAATGAAGATATATGATAGATTAAACAATATATAACTATTGCTAAAATACAATATCAAAACTGCAATAGATGAAATGAAAATTGGTAAAGTAAAGAACTGAATTTTTTTCATTGTGTGACCTATACGCCTCCTTTATGAGTTTCATTTTCATAGTATTTTACTCTTTTTTCTTAAAACGAACTGTTCGTTCTAATAACTGCTATTTTTTTACGGAGCTATTAGCCCCGTAAATCTTTACTCTTAAATTTTATATGAATGAATTAATGAATCTATGCTAACCTTTTTAGCAACCTCAACAGATATTTTTTCTTTTACCTCAAATGCATCTAAGTGGACATGCATACCCCACCATGACAGTGTTTCGATCATTAGCCGGATACAATGTTGTGGATATAATAATTGGCGTATCGCACCACGTTCTATAAATATCTGTATATATTTTGAAAAAGTGCCAAAAAACTTTTGCCTATATTCTATATAGTGATTCCACAATATTCCGCTTTCTTTAGGGTTGTTTTCAATAAATAAACAACCTACACCGTATTGAGCTAAAATATCAAAGGCATCTGATAGCATTATTTCATATGAATAATTCTGTGCGTCATTTTCTAAATGGATGCCAAACTTAAAATTATTATCATCAAATGCCTTCATTATCTCTTTTTCAAGATCAGGAAATGATTTTTCGTCGATAGGCAACTTAAAGTCATATTCAATTAAATCAGGTTCTATTGTACATTTTAAGATAAAAGATAATATAGCTTTTTTGCTAACAAATAAGGAATATAAAGCACCCGTTGATATTCCGGTAACTTTCACAATATCCCTTATCTGTGTTCTTGAATAACCTTGATTAATAAAAAGCTTACTTCCTTCTTCATATATTTTTTGAAATCGATAATCTTTCATTAATATTATCCCTTCTGTGAAAACGAATTGTTCGTTCTGAAATTATATCATAAATTTATGCTAATATCAAGTAAGAGATGAAATAATTATACAATATTTACCATTTTTATTTTATTTATATATTATATAAATATGCGTTCTTAATTGAGTTCTCTTTTTTGACTACATTACATAATATTCATCTGATGTAAGAATTGAACCTATATCTATTTATTATATGATTCAAGTGTTCAAAAGGTCTCTCAAAATATTTTTTATGAATACAGTGTATATAGATTCAATTTTGCGTTGACCGGCCGAGGACACTGTTTATATTTTGTCAAGACTCTGTCCAAAAATCATGCCTGCCGGCTTGATTTTTTAGCCGTTCAGAGGCTTGTAAAAAAAATAGTGTCCGAGGGGAAAGACTTACCTTTATATTCTTAGTATTAGGTAAATTCCACTTAAAATGAAATAAACACAAAAGACCGTAAATTATTAAAAATATTTACGGTCTAGTAAAAAATTTATTATGCTTAGAATTATTTTGAATTACCTTTAATAATAAAAGCAAACCTATCACATCCAAGGCGGTTACTGAAAAATAAAGGATCAATGGATTTATATGATTTAACCATAATAAAAAAATAATTATAACTTCCACAGTTAAAATATTTTTTGATATTTTTGAATACTTTGTAACCTCATAGCTATTCAGAGGTTTATTTGAATCCTCCAAAGGTGCAAACTTCCAAATACACCAAATTGCTAATGGTAAAACCATTAGTAACCCCAAGTTAACTTCTTCCAAGAACGGAACCCTGGATATAAAAAAAATAAATAAATATAAAAATAATGAACTTATATAACACTTAATGTAACTTTCTCTGTGAAATCCACCGCAAAAAATCCTTAAGGGAATAAATAGTAACATAAAGCAAATTGCAGCCAGCAATGAGTCAAAAAAAAGACCTAGCAGTATAAATGTTCCCCATGTATATGTAGATGAAATTAACAGACCAAACGCATACATGTATAGATCTTTTTCTTCAGACTCTATTGCATTAACTGCAATAGCTTTATTACATAGGTACCCGGCCAAACTATTCATGAATTTTATAGAACCTTACGAAGCTTTTTCGCACTATCAGGTACTTTGGGTTGATGAAGGGGACCTGCACATGCTGAATTGACATTGAGTTTGGCGATACTTCTCGCCTCAATTGAAAGAATCTTCATAACTGATGCTAAAACTTTATTTCTTATACTCATAATAATCTCTCCTTTATATAAATAAAATTAGTTGTAACAATAATGATTATACTATTTGTACTTTTGTGAAGTCAGTTGTTTGTTGCAAATGCAGATGTTCTTGTCTCAAAAACTCAGACTGTCTATATCACTGCTTAATGTCCTCTAGTATAGGCATACAGAGACTTAGTCGAAAAATGTTTTCTGTAAACGAAAAATCCATTGTTCCGTTATAATGGCTGACTGCATCTTTTATATTCATCAAGCCATAACCGTGTGATCCAGAGGATTTTTTTGTGGATTTAATTCTATTACCTTTGATTACTATATCATTTACTTTTGTATTATAAATTTCAATGAAAAGCATAGAATTAACTCTAAATATTCTAAGATTAATATATGCCTCCAGATTGAAGTCAAGTGAAAGGCCACATGCGCTAATAGCATTATCCAAAGCATTTGCAAAAATTGTACAAGTATCTTTATATGAGAGAAAAGATAATAAATTATATTCAATTTCTATTTCGAATTTTATATTTAGTTTTAAACACTGCTGTTCTTTTTCATATAATATTATATTTAAGGCGTTATTATCACTTCTGTTAAGATTTTGAAATTTAGAATTATCAATTTCATTAATTAGATTTGAAATATACTCTTCAACACCAGAATTAGATTGTATTAAACCAGACAAGCATATAAGATGTTTTTTGAAATCATGTGAAATTCTTCTAAGCTCCTGCAGGCAACTTTCTTGTTGTTTATATGAAATCTCAGTAGTGATCTGTTGAGTACGCATTTTTTCAACTTCTTGTTCCAGCGCAGCTTTTTTATTAATTTCGTCATGAACAGCTAGTACTATAATATTAGCCATTCCCAATCCAATAACCACTGCTACATAAATTATATTTGAAAAAAATGTATAAGTACTACAGGAATTATTATGTAAGTATAAAATATAATACATACTTCCAATGCTTGTAACAGGCAAAATCAATAAATATTTGCTGGGATATAGTATCTTTAATTTTTTCTTTTTTAAAACTTTTATTAAGTAATAAGAAATAAAAGAATAAATTATAACACTGCTCTCGATTAAAAATATTTGTAGTGTATCTGTCCCACGTAAGTAGGGCGTATACTGTAATATGATGTTACCTATGGCTATCGTCATGAATTCACAGAATAAATCAATTGTAAAGGCTATAAGGGAAGTAACGAATATTGTTCTCCAATTACCATTAAGTACGATTTTGCATCGGACAAAAATAATTATCAGCATAAATATGGAGTTTAAAATAGAGTTATTAAAGGAATTTATTAAAAAAAGCAAAACCGTAGAAATAGCAATTCCAGACAAATCTGCTAATAAACTCTTGACTTTTGGCTGAAAAAATACATTAATAAATTTATAAGCAAAGTAAAAATCAATAAAACACTTAACAAAACTTAAAAAGCAGACCACTATATGCATGTCAATTTTCATAATGATCACCAAAATATATATGAAGCTTATGTTTGAAATCTTTATAATATTTTCGCCCCAAAGTTATTGCAGTTCCATTGTTCATGATGATTTGATAGTTATTAAAATATTTAACATGATTAATATTTGCAATGAAACATTTATGTGGATACAGAAATATATTTTTCGGTAATTTATTATACAAAGAAACAAGGGGTTCCCAAGTTTCAATTGAATAATCACAAACATATATTGATCTTTTGCGAGAAAGTGACTCTATATAAATGATATCGTTTATGTCAATATAATATTCACTATTGTTCGAAGTAATAGAAATTTTACCTGATGAATGGACAACTTTTTTAAGAAAAGCATCCATCGTCTTAGTTATGTCTTCCTGGCTGGTTGGTTTTACAAGATAACGGAAAGCACCAACCATATAGCCCTCTATTGAAAACTCTTGTGACGATGTAAAAAACACAATAATAGAATTATTACCCATTTCTCTTAGTAGCTTTCCATACTCTACTCCATTTTTCTCTGTATTAAGGTATATGTCTAAAAATAAAAGATCAAACCTTAAGCTGCTTTGGATTAAATTCTCGGGTGATGAGAACTCTTCTACTTCAAAATCAATATTTCTTTGAATGGAGTAATAATTTATTTGATCCCTCAATTTCGTACGATGACTATTTTCATCATCGCATATAGCTATTCTTACCATTTATATTCCCCCTCATACAGTTGACTTACGCACACTTTGACAGACTGGCGTTTAACGGTTATGTCATACCAGTAATTAATCAATTTACTATCATTAAAAAGTTCATAGCAATTGTTTTTCGTCAATCAACAGAAAGTACGAGGATTATTATTTTAGTAAATTCTTTAAGCAAAATTCCTCAAATTTAGCAGCTAGCAGCGTGAAAAACTTTGTGACCATCAGCAAGAAAGAGATGTGGCATAAACATCGTTCCATTCATTATCAAGGTAGACGCCTGTCTTCAAGTTATGAAGATGGTTAGCATTGCTATGCTTTATCATTAAGGTGTAATCAGCCAAATCATCTTTGATTTTTTGTAAAGCCACTTAAATATTACCGCATTATTCAATTTCTCGGTGCTACACTTTATCGTCTTCATACAAGCCACATCTCATGCAATAATATAAATAAGCTCGACAAAATAGTCTCATTGTCATTAGAATTCGTGTAAAATTATGTAAATAACATTTTATATATCCTAAGTGTAATCCAAAATTAGGAAATTTGCAAGTTTATTCTACAAAAATTAAGGAATGTGTGTTAAGCACCAATGTACAATTTACACCTGGTGGAATATAAAACAGCATTCCCTTCTTTATCGGATATCTCTTACCTCCAATCACGATATGGCCGTTCGCCTCGCAAACTGGGATCATTTCGTGATGTTGCAATGTCCTTGTTACTCCGTACTTAACTTTCCCAGGTTCCTTTAATTTTTGTCCTTTTCAGTAATGTATTTGACATAATATATCTGTTTATTCTATTAAACAACGGGGTTTGATTCAAATTCACGATAAAAAAATATAAAAGCATGTAAAATTTTCAAAGACACAATTTTACATGCTTTTATATTTCCATTTTTTGCCTTTCAAACCACAACATCTATGGTCACTGCCTATTTTTTCTTGTCCGAACCACATTTCGTCATCATTATTATCAGCTCAACATGCCCTGAAATACTAAAAAGATACCGTATGTCGCTGATATCCCCCTGATGGCAGGATATATTTCAAAAATAGTCGTCTGGGTTGGTCAATTTTTTCGGCGTCTCGGCACCTGCTATTCATACTTAGTCCTATTTAAGTATTTCAATAACACCAGTCTCTCCATTGATTCTAACTTTCTGCCCATCTTTTAATAAGCTGGAAGCGGATTTTATACCAACAACTGCCGGAATGCCATATTCTCTCGCTACAATACCGCCATGACTAACCGGTCCGCCATATTCCATAATCAGCCCCTTTGCGGTTGCAAAAAGCGGTGTCCAAGCTGGATTAGTACCCACCGAGTGAGCCAGGAACAGCGTCGTTAGAAACGGAACGTTTTTGCGGATTGCCCTTATCCCTGTAAAGTTCGCCGAGCCGGGTCAGATCACCGGTTGTACGGTTAGTCAAAGCAGCATGGCTTCCGGCACTCTCACCATATGGATTGCCGTCCGGACCGCCGAACGAGAACCACGCATAACGCTCAACGTAAGGACAGGTGTCCAGATAGTCAATTACCTTGTTCATATAGTCATACACTTGTTGCTTCGTATAGCCCCAAAGTTGTATGTCATCCTGGTTACTGGGCCAGTTTGCCACAGCAAACTCAGTAATCCAGATTGGCTTGTGGTAACGGTTCCACAGATCCTCTATCAATACCTTAAAGCCGGCAATCTGATCTCCTCCGCCTGTATCGCCGGGCCAGCCGGGATAGCTATGAACTGTAATAAAATCAACAGGATAGGAACCGTCCGGCTGCTTAATAAATTCCATAAAGTCATAGAGCCACTGGCCGGGTTTGTTTTCATACTCCCAAGCCGCAGCAGGTGAACCGATGCGCTTGCCGGAATTAACGAAGCTAGGCCACCAACTGCGAGCAACCGTAGCTGCAGGCGTGTTAGCTTGTCCTGTGTGATCCGGCTCATTACAGCCAAGCACTGTTTTATAGCCAGCAATTTCATCGGGATTGCATTGGCCGTTCCAGAACATAGGGGTAAAATCAAGGTTCTCTACGACTGCTTGATTAGATTTGGTTGTGTTCCAGGTGTAGTACCAACTTAGATTCATGTTCTGCATGTTTGAAAGGTCGTTAAAAAAACCGATACCTTTCTTGCTTACATAGAATGATCTCTGCTTGGCCAAAACCTTCTGACCGTTTGTCAGCTCGGCTTCGATCCAAACGGTATGCGTATTTACATCAACAGTATATACCTCATACTCAATCGTGCTGCCGGACGTTGCGTTAACAGCTTCACCTGGATTGTCATCCAGATACACTATATATCTTACCGCATTTTGTACAGCGTTCCATTTAATCCAAATAGGTCCCGCAGGGATTAACTGCTCCTGAGCAGGATATACAATTGCGTCTTTTTGCCATTCGGTAACAGATACTGTACCTTCCCCGGCTGCTGAGATGGGCATAATTGTAATTATATTCAGCAGCATACACACCGCAATAGCTAAAGATGGGATTTTCTTTATCTTCATATACTCATTCCTTTCAAAATTTTTTACATTAATATAAATTTTGTGCATAGTGAATTTTCATAATTAGTATATCATAAAAATTGGAAAAACAATACAGAATTTCCGAAGTCCCACCGAAAATTTACAGGACAGATTGATACTGTTGAAATAAGGCTTCATAGTTTCTTTAATCCTTAGTGAAACTCTTGCATCATATAATTTTATCATACTATTCAAAAGTCAACTGAACCTCAAATTTTAGTTCATAGATTTTTTTACGCATTATCAAAAACAGCGCGGGGATCGCTGCGACCACAGTAAAGCCAATTGCCCACCAAAAGGAGACGTTAAATGCATTGGAAACTGTATGAAGATCGGAGTCAGCGTAACCCGCCATCTGCTGTTGAACGACGGTCGCAAGAATGGCCGACCCGAAAGCCCCGCCGATGGTCTGAAAAATCCTTGTGGTTATACTTGCATGGGGAACCTGGTCTCTTTGAAGTCCATTATAAGCGGACATCATAATTGCAATAAACAAACCACCGAGCCCTGCTCCTCTAATCAACAAGGCGATAGCCAAAAGAACCAAGTTCGTATCTGCACCGGCAAAAGCAATAATGCGATGAAAGTGCAAAAACGCCCGCTGAACACAATACTACTAAAAGAGGCATCAAAAGAATTTCAGGAATCAATATATAACCGGGGATAATGAAAAGACCAGAAATTCATCTGGTCTTTCCGTATATTTCCATTTGTCTTTTGATACACTGATATTATTTTATATTCGTTCCAATTACTTTTAACAGAGACCGGTCACCTGATGCATCCAGACTCATGTCCCAAATCATAACTCCGCCATATTGTTTTCCTAAAAGAGTCTGCTTGGCTACAGATGCCGCCCCCACATATTTGATACCGGCATAACTGTCTACATTCCATGCATCAGGGTATTTTGCAATAATATCTTTATACCCGATATACTGTCCTGAACTGGTATATCCGAAAAACGCTATGCCCAGAACCGCCTTCTGTCTGTCAACACCTTTCTTGTTTACAAAGTAATCGAGATTTCTCACTGCTGCCTGATAATCTTCATAAGCCATTATGTTGACCAGGTCAAATTTAGAAAACGCTGTCTTTGGAAGTAAATCACCCTCCCAATCAGCAACAGCAGCAGTCAAAAGCTTTCCTTGCGGTTTTAGCCTTGAATAAAGGTCATTGACAAAGGGCTCCCAGTTGGAATCGATGTTATTATATTGATTAATTTCAAGATCCACATCCACCCCATCAAGCTTATACTTATTCATATACTGCACAATCTTATCACAAAAAGCCGCACGGTTTTTAGATGTAAGCAGGTTCTTGTAATTAGGGTTACCTGAGCCGCCTCCCAGGGAAAGAAGCACTTTTACATTTGCGGCATGTGCCATTGCGACACACCCGTTAATATCAGAATCAGATACATCCAGGGATAAATTTCCGTTTGTATCCGGCTCTGCAAAGGCTATGCAAATATGCGTCAATTTGCTTAAATCCACCGTTTTATAACAGTTAAAACTCCAGGTGGGTATATACCCCAGAACGACTGGTTTAAAATCAGGATCAGTTGGCTGTGTAGGATCAGTATCATTAACATTGGTTACTATAAAAGTTTCCCATGCACCTCCTACAGCTTCCCTGTTGGCATACAATACAGCTCCCAGATTCAGATCGCAGCAGACATACTGGTTATTGGCCATAGCCTTAAGAGCTATGGTCCCATCTGCCTGTGTTACTTTCTGGAATTTTTCCCATGTGTCGATGGTGGAACTTCTTGCTATCAGTTTTGCGCTCTGGTTAAGGTCGGCGCAGACATATTTGCCGTTGACCTTTGAAAGCAGTGATATTGTACCATCGCTGTTGTTGATGATCTGGAATGATTCCCAATCTCCGGCTGAAGTCCTGTTGGCAATAAGCGGATCATCCCCGTAATTTTCCGCGCAAACGATGCTCTGGTTAGCCATGGCCGTCAGATACGAATACCCTGTCTCGGGTTCAGATGATGGAGGTGGGGTTGCGGTATCGCCGAATACCCTGAACTCACTGATGCTTGTCCAGTCGGTGGTATCACCGTCGCAGCCTGTCACCGTCAGTTTGACATATCTTGCATTGATTCCGGTGAAAGTGTTGGCTATGGAAGGTCCGCCGGTTGTATTTGCAGTCCTGTCCACCACCTGGGTATAGTTGGTGCCGTCGGCGGAAACCTCTACCTTGAATTGATAGGCCCGGTCCATATAGGGTACAACTTCCGTTTTATTAATATTGTAAACTGCGCCCAAATCCACGTTGATCCACTGTGGGAATACCTGAGAAGACCACCGGTTGGAGGTGTCTCCGTCAACAGCATGAGTGGCTTCATTGCCTTCCTGCTGGCCGGAGAAGGTCACAGGCTTATTAAAAGCAAGGCTGGTGTCTGATGTGGGGGGTGGAGTTACTGTGTCACCGGAAATTGTAAAAGTATCTCCATAGCATGTTACCTTGATAGGCCTTGCCAGATTAACATTATTGTCTGTATTCAATAACTTTTGATATACCTTAACCCTGTCGACGGCTTCGCTCCATGTTGAATCCGATTGAAGAATTCCAAGCCTGATACTTAAAAATTTATCCAGCCACGTTTTTTCATCAGTGCCGTTAATAATTTTTCCAACCGCTTTGTTTGTCTGATTAATGATATCCCTTGCTCCGTCTTCACCATGGTTGATGAATGAGTCATACAATTCTCCGCATGTGACAGGATATTTCGCGCCAACTTCATTTGCTGCAACTTGCGACGGATTCCAATAAAGCTCATCAACCAGGTCGTGTTGCGCCTGCTTGAAATCAGGGTCGCTGCCGCATGCCTGGAAATCGGCAGGGAATTTTTCAAGTCCCGTGGTAACAGAACACAAGCCGTCAGGGTGGGGTAAACTGTCTATATATTCGAAGGTTGGAATATATTTGACCAGGGTGTTGTTAGGATTTAATGCCTTATATTTCTTCAGGAACATGGTTCCATCATATGTACCGCTGCAGAATCCGGGGAAACCGAAAGTATACCCTCTGCCGTCACCTATATTTTCTATATAGGTATACTGCAGTTCGGTAGTGCTATTTTCAAATATTGAAGTCAGCCTGTAAATAGTATCCTTTTGAATATCCGTTACTGTGGCGGTTGTCGCCGCATTTGCGGCCGCACTTGTCATTCCGAACAAGGTCAGACAAATGGAAAAACATAAAATTAGTGATAGTACTTTCTTGCTTAACAATTTTTTTAACATGCTTTATATCTCCTTTACTTTTTTCAAACCAAGCTTGGACAATTTATTCCTGCAGCTATGGTTTTCTTTAATTTTGATAATTGCCGTGATTGACTTTATGACAACTGAACACGGCAATAGAGCCAGATGGTATAGGTGTGGGTCAGGCTGCCAGTCCGGATACAATGGTGTCCGAGTCCTATCTGGTCAGGGCGCAGACCGTTTTCCAATTGTCTCGTTGCCAGAGCTGTTAGGAAGTCTGCAGTTCCCTGGTAATACACTGACCTCTCTGTTTACAAAATAATTTATACCGACGGCAGTCCTAATGCCGGACGCAAGCTCCACATCCATATCTATGGAAGATTTGCGTGTGTAAGTGTTGTCCAGCCAACAAAATGATTTTCCCATAGATCTGTCGAACGGTTTTGTGATGTGACGAACAGCTCTGTTTTTGGTACGGCCATATTGTAGTCGTATTTATAGCGGGTTAAAATCATTTCATAAGGCGGATTGTGTTTTGTATTGGAAGCGTAATTGGGGCCGCCGTTAACAGGAGTTCCAAGCAAACACTGTACGAAATACTCAGAACCTAAAAGTAAACGGGGCTTTGATTCTCCATTATACTTTTTGCCATAAAGATCGCCTTTTCCCTGTTGGAAAGCAATTTCAGCGCCCTGTGCCATTCCGATAAGCCCATATTGTGCATGAACAAAGTCACGGTCAGTTTCCGGAAGCTTACCATCACTGCCTATTTTTCCGATTTCAGTAACCATTCTGTTATAACCGTCGTCATATAAGCTTTGATCATCTTCAAAGACTCCTGCCGCCATGATTGCCAGGGCTATGGATGATTTCCAGTTTGGGGCATCATATGCGTTTCCTTTTACATAAGCCAACTGACGGTCTACAAAAGTCTCGAATTGATTAATGTCTGCCTGTGACCAACCGGCGGCTCCATTATTATAATGACGCATTATTTCCGCCGCAGATACCCATATCGGTAAAGCCCATGAAGCTTCAAGCGTGGGTTGGTTAGGCTGGTTGTTGTTAGCCAGACTTTTAAACTTATATGACCATGCATTCAGAATCTGGATACTCTTATCCCTATTATCTGGATTTCCGGTTATAACCCATCTTAAAGCATTGGCATATGCTGCATGGGCATCATTCCTGTATGAATCTTCGGAAGTGGTTGAACCGGATCCTAGTACTGTAACTGTCTCGTAAGCAGTAGGCTTGTAAGTTGTACTTGCACGAAAATCTGATATCATCTTATTGTAGCCGTCTTTTGTTGCATTGCCGGTGCTTGAATTTACTTGGGCTTTCATAAAATCAAGATCCTGCTGGCTGCTTAATAATCCAGGATGTACAAATTTTTCAGTTTCGGGGGGAAGATCAGTATCATTAACATTGGTTATCGTAAAAGTTTCCCATGCACCTCCTACATCTGCCCTGTTGGCATACAATACAGCTCCCAGGTTCAGATCGCAGCAGACATACTGGTCATTGGCCATAGCCTTAAGAGCTATGGTTCCGTCCGCCTGTGTTACTTTCTGGAATTTTTCCCAGGTGTCGATAGTGGAACTTCTTGCTATCAGTTTTGCGCTCTGGTTAAGGTCGGCGCAGACATATTTGCCGTTGACCTTTGAAAGCAGTGATATTGTACCATCGCTGTTGTTGATGATCTGGAATGATTCCCAACCTCCGGCTGAAGTCCTGTTGGCAATAAGCGGATCATCCCCGTAATTTTCCGCGCAAACAATGCTCTGGTTTGCCCTGGCTGTCAAATACGAATACACTGTCTCGGGTTCAGATGATGGAGGTGGGGTTGCGGTATCGCCGAATACCCTGAACTCATTGATACTTGTCCAGTCGGTAGGTTCATTATAGCAGCCTGTCACCGTCAGCTTGACATATCTTGCATTGGTTCCGGTGAAAGTATTGGCTATGGAAGCATCGCCGGTTGTATTTGCGGTCCTGTCCACTATCTGGGAATAGTTGGTACCGTCGGTAGAAACCTCTACCCTGAATTGATAAGCCCGATCCATATAGGGTACAACTTCCGTTGCATTGATATTGTATACATCACCCAAATCCACAGTAATCCACTGGGGGAATACCTGAGAAGACCACCTGTTGGAGATGTCTCCGTCAACTGCATGAATGGCTTCGTTGCCCGCCTGCTGGCCGGAGAAGGTCACAGGCTTATTTAAAGCAAGATTAGTACCCGAAGGCGGTGGGGTTGACGAAACTGATGTATACTTCTTCACCATGTTCTGGAAGGCTGTATTTGCACTGAAATTTGCCGTAGTGATCTTCTGCCATTTTGAAGCGATAGTGCTTGCGCTGTCACTGTAAATATTAGGTACTGCATTCGCATTATTGTTGTCCAGGCCGGCTGTGGTCAGCCAGGCACTCTGGTATGTATTGATAAGACTTTCCGTGATGCTTTCTCCAAAACGGTTTGTGAGGGTCTCGCGTAATGTCCACTCATCCGTGGCACCCAACGGCGACATCCAGCTTTCCTGCAACAGCCATCCTCCGAGGTTCGTACCTCGAAGATTCACAACAGAGCCTGTCCCGTTGTTATCCTTTATTAATGTACCGCTGGTTTTCAAAAAACCGCTTGAACCGATTTCAGCGGAGGCATCGGTCGGATTGACCGTTACCATTCCTAACAGCATAATGACAGTCATTAAAGCTGTCAGTACTCTTGATTTTTTTAACATCTCTCATAAACCTCCTATATTGATATATCATCGTTCAGGGAACCGAAACGGCCTACCAGCCAGGGAGATATCATATCCAGGCTTTTGTATACATCAATGAATCCAGGTCTGGAATCGTTGATACCTGTACGCCAGTATGTAGGAACACCTCCGATTACGTAGCAATCCTGGTTTTTGAACCGGTTTATTACACTGGCGCATTGACTGGCATCACCCGGTCGGTGAAACCGATACCCCACCCCAGATGCATAAAACAGGCTTACCATTCTGTCTGGCGTATGCGCTTGAAGCAGTCAGGTTCATCTTATTTATCATATTGGTTATCCAGTCGTGCTCAACTGCATTTACCCAGGTATTTGAATCCATTCCGGTAATATCGTACATAATGTAAAAATTCCGGCCGTATGTTTTTTCCGCGCTTTTCACTTTAACCGCAACACTGTCGCGATTGGCTCACCAGGAGTCATAAGCATCGCTGGCACTGGCTCCGAACCTTTGCAATGCCGCTCCGTCAATGTTATATTCCTGCATCCATTCAAAATGCTTGTTAACCGTCGAAGCATCATATTAAGAAAATAGCTTTTTTTAGTTGGAACTTGTTTCTCCAAGTTACAAAATATTTCATTTCTACCCCATATAATATATAACCTCCTCAATCTCCAATTTTCTTCTATAATATTACAAACTTTACTATTTTTTATTGATTTGTAAAAATTAATCAATTTTACGTAATTTTTTCGATTAATATTACACATATAAAAAACAGAACGATTTACTAGTGGTGTTATAGCAAAATTTCCAAAGAAACCAGCAACACATTTTCTATTCAAGTAAGACACATTTCTGAAAATGGTCTTTGGCATTTTTGATTTACTCTTTTTATTGTAACTGCTAAGGGTCTTGATATTGCTTTTCCTCTTTTGAGATACTCGCGCATTACTTGATATAATTTCGCTTTCTTCTCATTTGTGGGCTTTACTTTCCATTCTCCACCATTCTTTAAGAACGTGAATCCTAAGTACTTACTTCTCGTCGGTCTGACTACTTTGGATTTTGTTGCATTCACTCTCAGAAATAACTTTCTTTCTATCCAACTGGAAATTGAATTCATAACCCTATTTGCTGCAACTTCACTTCTCGTGAATATCAGCAAGTAAGTAGACCTAGGGAACTTCCCCCTAAGTCTCCCTCAGAACCGTACATGAACCTCTCAGCTCATACGGCTCCCATTATCCAGCCGCTGGTAGTATCCCAAATTTCCAGTGTGCAAACAGATTTCTATCACGCTTTGCTACCTCTCCCAGCCAATGTTCGGCTCTTCGCCTTGCTCTGCGTTTCTTAAATTTCTTACGAACCCATTTCACAAGACACCCATTGATATATCTTAAAGCATCGTATATCTCCGATTTATAGAAGTGCGTGTAATAGTTAATCCATCCCTGTATCTGTTTGTTGAACATATTTTCTATCTGTGCTATCCTGTCCTCTACGGTTGGTATTCCTAAAATACGAGTTCCACCATTCTTCTTTGGAATTGCTACTGCTTTTACAGGTTTCGGGAAATAACTTCCTGACGACATCCTATTCCAAATCTTGTAGAGATTATTATTAAGCTTCTTCTCAAAATCTTCAATAGACTGCTCATCCACTCCGTACGTTCCCTTGTTTGCTTTTACTCTTTCATAAGCAGTAATAACTGCTCTTTTGGAAATACTATATGGCTTTGTTTCTTGCATAAGTTCCTCCTCCTTTCAAAGTTGACTTATTCTTGAAACTGAATAATTCCGGGTTCTTCGCTCCATTCCCATTACAGGAACTTCATCACTACTACAACCCAATCTGCCCCCATGACTGCATTGGTACTCTTATCTTACGGTTCTTCCGCTTGATATACTCCCTTAACATCAGCCCGTGGGTTCCCACGTTCCGTACAGGCGCCCTGTATTAAGTTCATGCCACCTTTATGCCGCCCACCGTCTGGTCAGTAAACAGGTTTCCTCCAGACTTATCCCAGGTTAACGACTACCCCCTGGTTTTGATGGAATCTCTACGCTTTCGACATTTCCGTAAGTGGTTCACTTGTTCATTCATCTCCTTAATACTCATTTGACAGTTTATACTGCCTTTTCCTTAACGCTTGGTACCATAGCTTTTGACCACAGCACCTTAAGGTAGTTTGAAACCTCCACCTGCATGGCGATTTCGGCGGGCCCACCGCCATCACCTGTACAGCATAGCTGTCTTCAAGTAGCTACGCTACTTGGACACGCCTTCGTGGCGCACCATCGTCGGCATATCTTACGAAACGCAGACCACGCTCCTCCAATTCCTTATCCAGCTTATCAAGATACACATTTAAAAGTATAACAGAAACAGGTCCGCCTTGCGGTATGCCAGTTTTTGTAGCTTTAACAATCCCTTCCTCCATTACTCCTGCTTTTAAATACTTGCGTATTAGGTTAAGGACACTGCTATCATTTACTTGTTCTCTAAGAATTTGAATTAACTTATCGTGATTTACCTTATCAAAGAATTGCTCAATATCTAAGTCGATTATCCATTCATGTCCATCGTTTAAGTATCCTAATGCTTGTTTGCTTGCATCGTGACAACTTCTGTTGGGACGAAATCCATAACTGTATTCACTAAATATCTTAGTCCTGTTTCTAAGCGAATTGATAACAGCTTCCTGATTTTCTCTGATATAGCTTCCCAATTCTTCCACCGTAATTTCATCTATCCCGCTTGCACCTTTATTGGCAACTACCTTTTTATAGGCCCGGTTTAGATTTTCCTTTGTTAATATCACTTCCATTAATTCCATTGTTGTTACTCCTCTTTCTACTATAAGATTCCTACA
>JBAVPE010000013.1:0-78392 GCA_049692775.1 Anaerocolumna sp.
GCATATACTAACCTCCTATTTTAAGAATTGTATTAAGGTCTGTTTCTTTTGTTCTGCTGACTGAGACTCTTTTTGGAAAAATTGTTTTACGTAAGGATCTGTGCAATTTTCTGCATAGGTTTTATATTTTTCCTTATCTGTTTCACTAAATAGCAAAAGATGTCTTAAATTTTGCAGTTCCATTTCTGATAAATTACCCATTCAAATGTCCTCCTTTTTACTCAAAATAATACGGATAACTACAGAATGAATTCATAAAAATTCATGTCATCAGTAGTTACCTAAAGATATTATTTCAATGGAGCCAGTTTATTATGCAGATAAATAATTTATACTTCTAATTAAAATGTTTACTTTTTTCCATTTTATCCTTAATCTTCCATCACAGACTATTATATAATTTTCATAGAGTCTGGCAGAGTTATTCCATGAAAAATCTTTTATCATACCCCTGTCAATTACTATTCTATTATAAAAGAAGTTTTATAGATACTGGTCGCACATAATAAGCCTGTCTCTAAAGATTTTATTCATCTTTGAGACAGGCTCCTTTATATCTGATCTGATATATTTCTATTATTATGCTCTTAATTTATATTCTAATCTAATTTTATCAGCTATTAAGGCCACAAATTCAGAATTAGTAGGTTTTCCTTTACCATTGCTTACGGTATATCCGAATAATTCATCAATTGTATCCATCTTCCCTCTGCTCCAGGCAACTTCTATTGCATGACGAATCGCTCTCTCCACTCGACTGGGGGTTGTTTTATGTCTTTTAGCTATAGATGGATATAATAATTTGGTAATGGAATTTAGCATTTCATTGTCATTAACTGACATCATAATTGCATCTCTTAGATATTGATAGCCCTTAATATGAGCCGGAACACCAATTTCGTGTATTATATTGGTAACATCAGACTCAAGATTTCTTTCTTTGTAATCATCTTTGTTCTCATAAGCACTAACGCGATGGTTTTCAATCAATTTATTATTATGTAAATCACCTCTGACTTGTTTAATCCTTGTCAATACCATATTATTATCGAAAGGTTTCATGATATAGTAGCTGGCACCAAGTTCAAATGCATTTTCGGTTACGCCTTCTTGTCCAATTGCTGTTATTACAATAAATGCCGGTGTGTTTTTATATGATTCATCTAATCTTACTTTCTCCATAACGCCCAATCCATCTAATTTAGGCATAATTAAATCTAATAGTACAACATCCGGTTTCTTTTCTTTAATCATATCCAGAGCATCAATTCCATTTTCAGAGGTCCCTACTACCTCAATGTCTGAATCACCCTTTAGTATCTCTTCCAATAATTTAACGATTCTTTCATTATCATCCACGATTGCTACATTAATCTTACCCACTTTGATTCCTCCCAAAATATTACCTGTTACGGTTTTAATTATATTACTATAAAAATTTACTTATTACCTTTCCTCCTTTCATACTAATATTGTTACATAAATTCACGAATTTTGCCCACCATGTACTACATTATACCTCGTATTAACGTTTAAGTCAATATTTTCCATATTATTTACCAATAAATTTACAATACTGTAGAATATGTCTGCAAATATAGTGAGCTTTTACATAATTATATATGAATTAACACCATCCATGAATTCTATTATCGAAACGTTTGTAAAAACTTACCATATTTGCATTATATACATTTATTTCCATATTATCAATTGTTTCTTATCGCAATTTACGACATTAAAGTTTTACCTTTAGGCTAATTTACATATAATATATATTTTTTTATTTAATTTTCTGTTAATAATGCATATTGGGCTGCGTAATTTTATCCTATTTGTAAGAATTTTCTATTTTTCCGTCGATATATTAATTGTATTAATTTTCTCCCAAGTTATTAATCATATTTTCAATAAAAGTACCGTAACCTTTGGTAGAATCCTGTATAAATACGTGAGTAACTGCACCAATTAATTTTCCATTCTGTAATATTGGGCTTCCGCTCATACCTTGGACAATGCCTCCTGTCAGAGAGAGCAGATCTTTATCTACTATACGGATAACCATACCTTTATTGGGGCTTGAACTATTTATGTCAATCTTTTCTACTTCAATATTATATTCTTTTACTTCATTATCTACACAGCTAAGAATCGTAGCCGGTCCAATTTGTATTTCCTGTTTTAAACCAACAGGCATATAACCTTTTTTATTTGCCATGTGATAACTACCGCTTATATTTCCGAATATTCCCTGATTTGTATTCTTTATGATGTTTCCAATTTTATTTTTTTCACTTTGATTTATCAATCCGATTAATTCACCCGGAGCGCCCTGTCTGCCTTTAATAATTGTCATAATATCTGCGGAATAGACAACCCCCCGATTAATCTCCATGATCAGGCTCGTATCAATATCTGTAATACCATGTCCCAGGGCACCGAATTCTCCTTCCTGCGTTACAAATGTTAATGTGCCAATCCCCTGCGTGTTGTCTCTTATCCATGCACCGATTTTATATTCACCATCGGCTGTCTTAACCGGTGATAAGCTGTATTGTATATCTTTTTCATCCCTTCTAAGATCGATTTTTATATCATTACCGTCACAATTTTGAATTTCATTAATTAAATCTTCCTTGTTATGAATGGTTTTATTATTCACGGAAGTGATGTAATCACCAGATTTTAATTTATTTAAAGCCGGTTCGTAATTCAGTCCGTCCGCTGCATTTATAACACCTGTTCCCAGCACCATAACCCCATCCGTTTCAACATATATCCCAATAGGGCTGCCGCTGGGAAGCAATTCCATCGTATCAATAACTCCCAGCTCAACTTGCTTAAAATTGAGGAATCCAAATAGCTTTAAATTTATAATATATTTACCCGTTTTAGTTAATTTTATAGTGAAGGGTTTGTTTAAATTAAGTTTAATCTGATTGGCCGGAACTTTTTGATTATTAATACTTATTACATCTACATTATTATTTACAAAATTACCTTGAAAGGGGAGTTTAAAGTTAAAATTTTCATCCTCTCCCACCATAATTTTAATCTTATCAGGTATTTTATCATCTAATTCTTTATAGGTTAAAATTAACAGAACAGTAATATTTATACATAACAAAAAAATTAGAATTTTACGATATACAGACTTTCTATGCATAAGTTTGGCTCCCATCTTTCGGCTTTCTATAATCATTAAGTCATAACAACAGTATCTACATCTGACAAATTAATAAACAGGCCAGACCTATTAAAATTACCCGTATTCCATTGTTTTAACGAAAAAAAAGGATATACAGCAAGCGTATATCCTTTCATAATTACCTTTTGATAGTATACCTATTTAATTTGTTTTCAAACTAGTATTTTTTAGTTGTTTTTGCCAATTCTTTCATTTCTTTGGCACTTTGAAGAACAGTATCCGTAATAAAAGCGCCTCCTAAGATTCTTGCAATTTCATCAATGGATTCATTTTCCTTTAAATTTCGAATCGAAGTCTGAGTCGAAATTCCATCTGTAGTTTTTTCGATTATGTAATGGGAATCAGACATAGCTGCTATTTGGGGCAGATGTGTAATGCATAAAACCTGGTGGCTGCCAGCTATCACAGATAATTTTTCGGATACCTTTTGTGCAGTTCTTCCGCTTACTCCCACATCAATTTCATCAAAGATTAAAGTTTCAATCTCATCCTTATCCGCTAATACGGATTTAATTGCCAGCATGATTCTCGACAATTCACCGCCGGAAGCTACTTTAGACAATGGTTTCATCTCTTCACCTGGATTAGTTGAAATTAAAAATTCAGCATCATCTAAACCATTCGCTGTATAATGCCCAATGGATTTAAAAATCATATCAAATTTAACATCAATAAAATTTAAATCGATTAAAGCTTCCTTCATTTTAGCTGTCAATTCTTTCGCTTTATCTTTACGTATCTCTGATAGTTGTCCGGAAAGAACTTTTAATTTATTCTCCTTCATTTCTAATTGCTTTGATAATGCATCCATGGTTTCTTCATAATTTTTATATTGTGAAAGTTTACTTTCACTTTCTTCACAGTAATTTATTATATCCGAAATTCTGTTGCCATATTTAGATTTCAAATGATTAATTTGATCAAGGCGCTGTTCTGCAACAGCTAAGTCTTCTTCGTGATTATTCATATCTGCTGTATATTCTGATAAATCCCGGTTAAAATCATTCACAAGGGTCTCAATATCCATAATTTGATTATATAGTCCTGATAAGGAATCGTCATATTCCATAAGCTTCATAAGTTGTTTTACAGTCCTGCCGATGTTATCTCCGGCAGAATCTGCTATCTGATAACTCATCCAGTCATAGGCGTTATTTAATCCCTCTGCTATCGTTTTAGCATTGGACAGCTTTTTATATTCAGCGGCCAGTATTTCATCCTCACCATCTTTTAGTGAGGCTGCATTAATTTCATTGATTTCATATTCCAGAAAAGATATTTCACGCAGCCTTTTGTCTTCATCAATTTTTAAATCACTTAATTTATTTCGTACGGATATGTACTCTTTATATTCCGTTTCTAACTGCTTCTTTAAATCGCCTATGGCAGATTTAGCAAAACGGTCTACAATTTCTAAATGTTTCTCTTTATATAACAGGGATTGGTGTTCATGCTGTCCATGTATATCGATTAACAAACCGGCTATTTCTTTTAACACTCCGGTTGTAACACTTTGTCCATTGATTTTACAGATACTTTTACCATTCATAATTCTTCTGCTTATAATAATCTGACCATCTTCAGCAGGTAAATCCATATCATTAAGTACTTTCAGTATATGTTCATCTTCGATCTGGAATAATAATTCTACTAAGGCATATTCTGCACCTTTCCTAATTATATCCTTTGATATTTTTCCTCCCAGTGCCACATTAATAGAACCGATTATGATTGACTTTCCGGCTCCGGTTTCACCGGTAAGTATATTCAGGTTGTCTTTAAAAGTTACATCTACTTCGTCAATGATTGCAAAATTTTTAACATGTAAATTTAGTAACATTCCGTTCCTCCTATTGTTTGTTTATAAACAAACAATTTCCCTGTAATGACCCTCCAAGCCCGTAAACATATGTTCTGATTTCATTTTATCATACTATAACTGGATTCGCAAATGATTTTTTTAAGTTTTGTATAAACTGTATTTGGGGTAAATAATTGAGTGGGATGCAATATCATTATTTTCAGTTCTATTAGTAACCTTATAATAATTTCAGATTAATTTTTTATTTGAATTTACTTTTAATTCATCAAGAAATCAGTACTTACATTTAATTTATTTATCCGTTTTTACATTATTTTTAACCGGGATTATTAATAAAAATATATAGTAATATAACGTGATTGATGTTGGATAGATTAATACAAAAGTGAGTATATTTACCAATGAAAAATTTACCTTAATAGAAACTTCACCTAATTCTAATAAATATCGTATTCCCATACCCGCCGCCGTAAATAGGAAGGTCAGAAGATATACTTTTATGATGTTGTTTTTTATGAGTCCTATCAATAATAATCCGATATAGATAATGTATAATACATATATTAAATAACCCATAAAATCATTCATATAATTATAAAACGGGAACATAAAGCATCCGGTATACGAAATAGAGAACATTGTAATAATCCAAAAAAGTTTTCTTTTTTCCTGTATATATTCAAATAGTTTATTGATAATTTCCACCTCCTTATTTATATTTATTATTAGATAATTGCGAAACGCTTTCTATATTTAATAGTAATCCATATTATCACATCCTTCAATATATATTTCAAATTTTTTAATATATCAATCAGTTATCTTTTGATTTTTGTATAATAGGACGCAATTTCCTATTGCATAAAAAAACTATCAGCAAATTATAGTTGATAGTTTTAAATAATTAATATTGAATTTTAAGAAATACTTAATTCCGTACTATTCCCTTGATTTAGCCACTATTTTACAATTCCGCCATGTTGATGAACGGCCTTCAAGCATTGGTACATACTTTTCTGTTTTTGTAAATTCCTTTGTTCTTCCCAAATACACATTATTTTATACTAATAAACTTTACTTTTGAGTTTATACCAGGATCTCGGTTCATTCAGGAATCAACTTCAGTTTTTTTAAAACTTTTATTAACTTTTGAGTATCGATAGGTTTAGCCGCATATGCATCACAGCCTATCTCAAATGCATTTTGTACAAATTGGGTTTCTGCTAACGCGGTGGTCATAATGATTTTAGATCTCTTTTCAGGCAGCATCCCCTTTTGGGTTTCCCAGTCCCTAATGTATTTTAATACTTTTACACCATCAACTTTGGGCATCATAATATCCAGACAAATCAGGTTATATGGATTGCCGTCCTTCATTGCCATTAAAAAGGCATCCAGGGTTTCCACCCCATCAACAACCAGATCACATTCCCCGTATGCAGAAAGAAACTTAAACAAAAACTTTCTGCTTACTAAATCATCTTCTGCTATTAGTATCCTCATATTTCTCCTCCTCTCAAACATTTGATTCCTGATAGATTCTAAACTCAGATTTTAACTTTTCTATGTACGAAATGGCTTCTGCTAAATTTCCCCTTCTAATTGCCAATTCAATTCTAAAAGCAATATCTTTTAACTCGCCTGCATCTAAATCAATCGACTTAAGTTTAATTTCATGTGCTGTATTTTCTATCGTCATTAAATCGTTATTTTCCATTGCCACTTCCATAATAGTAATAGTAATTGAAATTTCAGACAAAATGCGGATGTTTTGTTTATTCTCAATTCTTTTATTCCTGTTAGTAAAAATCACTTCACCATTATCCATTAATATTACATTATTAAGAGGATTATCTTCTGAATTATCCTGTTTTAAAATTGTTAACTCAAGAATATGGAATAATTCCTCCTGTTGAACCGGTTTTGAAAGATATCCATCCATGCCTTGAGCTATAAAACGCTCACGGTCACCTTGTAAAGCATAAGCTGTCAATGCAATAACCGGTATATGGCTATGTCCGGTTTCCCTGATTCGTATTTGCTTTACGGTTTCTATTCCATTCATTACCGGCATCCGAATATCCATCAATATAATATCATAAATGTTTTGGTCAAATAATGCAAGTGCCAGCTTTCCATTTTCTGCCACATCCACCCTGTACCCTTTTTTAGTTAATATTTTACTCATTACTTTCCGGTTAATGGCATCGTCTTCAACTAAAAGAATATTTAGTGGTTTTATGTTTTTTTGTATAGTGGATAATAATTTATCCTTTGCAAGAACAGGTTTACCGATTTTAAATCTTAACCTGAAATAAAAAGTACTGCCTTTTCCCTTTTCGCTTACAGCCCCAATTTTTCCTCCCATCAGCTCAACAAGCTGTTTGGATATGGCAAGTCCTAATCCGGTACCGCTAAATTGTTTCGTATATGAATTTTCAATCTGGCTAAAGCTTTTAAATAACCTTCTTAAATCTTCTGCTGCAATTCCTATTCCAGTATCTTTAACAGAAAATTTAAGTTCAACCTCGTCTTGATAAGCTCTTATAAAATCAACATTTAGGTTTATATAACCTCTTGGAGTAAATTTCATTGCATTACTAATTAAATTATTTAATATCTGCCGGAGCCTGTTCGGATCACCAATTAAATAATCAGGTATGTCAAAAGAACATGTATAATTTAGCATCAGTCCTTTTTCGCTGACTTTGGGCGCATGTGTTTTCACAATTTCCTCTATTAAGTCCTTTATATGAAAGCTCACATTGTCAATCGGTAATTTTCCTACTTCCATTTTAGAAAAATCTAAAATATCATTTATTATTTTTAATAAAGACCCTGCACATGATTTTGCTGTTGTTAAATTATCCTTTTGTTCTTCATTTAATTCTGTAAGTAAAGTCAGATCCACCATTCCAACCATACCATTAATGGGGGTACGTATTTCATGGCTCATATTCGCTAAGAATTCACTTTTAGCTCTATTGGCAGCCTCAGCCGCTTCCTTGGCCGCAATCAGTTTAATTTCAGATTCTTTTAAATGAGTAATATCATTTACTATGGTAACTATAATTTTTTCTTTGGGACTGTAGATAGATATGGAAAACCATTTATTGTACGTTTCTAAAAAAAACTCATCCAGCTGAATACTTCCTCCAAGAGATAAATTATTTGAATTCTTATAAATAGCATCCAGTAATATTTCATTGTTTTGGGGGGAAATCATTTCAAAACTTGAGCCAATAATCTCTTTTTGGGATAAATCGAATAATTTTTCAAAAGCTTCATTCACTTCTATAAATTTCATATCAACCGGTTCTGATTCTTCATTAAAAATCAGTCTGAAATAAGCATATCCACTCTGCATATTCATAAATAATGACCGGTAATTAGATTGACTTTCCATGATCTTCATTTCTGTTTTTTTTCGTTCAGAGATGTCACGGACTATACTAAGCAGAAACGGCTTATCACCCTGCAGTGCACTCTGGGAACTGACTTCCACAGGAAAAACACTTCCGTCTTTACGATAATGAATTGTCTCAAAAAATATACCTGTTGAATACGCCTGCTCCATCTGTTTTCTCGTATATCCCCAATCGGCCCTGATACTTCGGATATTTATGGCACATATCTCCTCATAAGTGTAACCATATGCTTTACAAGCCGCTTTATTCGCTTCTATAATATTACCTTTTCCATCAATGAATAGCATAATATCCTTGGTGTTTTTTGATAAAATCTCGTATCGTTTTAAAACTTCTTCCGCTTCTTTCCGTTCTGTTATATCGAATACAGAACCTATATACCCCGCAAACTGATTTTCTAAGTCATAATATGGTGTACCTGCTTCCAGACACCACCTATAGGTACTATCATAACGTTGGATCCGGACTTCAATTTGAAAATATTCTCTTTTTCTCATGGCATTCGTACGGGTCTGCACATATCGGTCCAGATCTTTTGGATGTATGACATTTGCCCAGCCATAACCTAAAGCTCCTTTAAAAGACACCCCCGTAAAATTGCACCAAATCTTATTCACGTAATTACAAATTAAACCGTCATCTGTTTTCCATACACAGGAAGGAGTCTGGTCAAGTATGTTATTACAATAATCCCTCGATAATGAGACTTTAATTTCCTGCCTTTTCCTCCCGGTAATATCAAGTAAAGTTATAACGGCATTTTTAATTCCGTTAACGATAATAGGCGCAACACTGATTCTAAACCAAAATTCATTTTCTTTATCAGCCCTGATAAATATTTTGTTGAATTCTATATTGCTGGTTGCTTCACCTTTAACTATGGCTAAAGTCGCTGCTTTCCATATTTCGCAATCCTTACAGTCCGGTTCATAGCCGCAGCCCTTCTTATCTTCCATACTTAAACATGAAAAGCTGTCTCCAAACTGTTTATCAATAACTTCTTTCCTGCTTTTATTAAAAAACTGTAAGGCTGCATCATTGACCTGGGTAATAAATAAATTTTCATTTAATATTACCATACCAACCGGTGCATCATTAAAAATTGTTTTCAGATTATTTTCTTCATCCAGACGTTCCATTTCCAAAGTTTTCAAGCGGGTTATATCACGCAATACAGCAACGGCCCCTACCAATGATCCGTCTGCTGCTTTCACGGGAGAGCAGGTAGCAGAGATATATTGGGGTTTATTTTCACCTGTCAGGATAACAGAATTATTTTCAAGACCAACGGTTACATGATCTTTTAAAACAGATGTAATAGGATTTATAATCGGTAATTTTGTCATAGCATTAAAAAATGCACAAATATCGTAAAAATCTTTGCCCAAAGCTTTCTCTGCCCTTGTGCCGATTATCTTCTCTGCCGTCCGATTCATATATATAATTTTACCTGTAAGGTCGGTTGAGATTACTCCATCCCCAATACAGGATAAAGTAGCTTCTATAAGCTCGATATTCTTCATAACCAAAATGTCCTTTGGCATAATAGACCACCCTTCTGTCTTATAAGCTTAACATAGAACAAATCATTGTTGATATGTTTCCCAACGATGTTTGTTTTTCTACAGCGCCAATATTATAAGCAACCTTGGGCATCCCATATACGACTGCTGATTTTTCATCCTGCCCTATGGTTCTTGCTCCCTTCTGCCTCATGGCGAGCAGACCTTTGGAACCATCATAACCCATACCCGTTAATATTACTCCTATTGAATTAGCCCCTGCTTCTTTGGCTACCGATTCAAATAGTACATCAACAGAAGGGCAATGACCATTCACTTTGCTGCCCTCAAAGCATTCCACCTTATATTTATCACCTGCCTTCTTTACTTTCATATGTTGATCCCCAGGTGCAATAAGTATACATCCTTTCTCAATATAATCACCTGTCCTGGCTTCTTTTGCATCAAAAGAAGTCAAGATATTCAGCCTTTGGGCAAACATGCGGGAGAAAACGGGCGGAATATGCTGTACGATTACAATTCCCGGAATACAGTTCGGTAAGTTTTTAATCAGGGAATAAATTGCTTCTGTTCCGCCAGTTGAAGCACCAATGGCAATCATTTTATAGAAATCTATAATAGAATTTCCTTTTAACTTATCCTTCCTTTTGTCTATTGAATTACCTTTAATATGATACTGCACTTTTGCAGCAGAGGCTATTTTAATCTTAAATATCATCTCATGAATGAATTCTTCAACACTTTTTATTGAATTTACATTGGGTTTGGCTACAAAATCAATTGCACCTGCGTTCATGGCCTCAAAGACGGAAGCATTTATGGAACTAACCACAATAACCGGTAAAGGATATTCTAAATATTTCATTTATGGCCTCTTGGGTATAGCTGCTTTTTCTTTCGCTGGACAATATGGATTGTTCCAATTGTTCTAACAATTGCGCAGTCTCAAATATGAACATATCAAGAAGCGGTTCATTGGTATATTGATCTGACATCGTACTCCCCCTCATATTCTATTTGAAATTCTTAAATTGCAACTAATTTATTTAAAGACTGGATTACCTGCTCTTCCTTAAACGGTTTTATGATAAAAGACCTGGCCCCGCTTATAATTGATTCCTTAACCAGGGTTTCCTGCCCCATCGCTGATACCATCAGTACCTTGGCTTTAGGATCATATTCCATAATTAATTTTAAAGCTTCAATTCCTGTCATTTCAGGCATGGTAATATCCATAGTAACCACATCCGGTTTTAATTCCTTATATTTCCGAACTGCTTCCACACCATTCCCGGCTTCTCCAGCCACTTCAAATCCTGCCCTGTTTAGAATTGTTCTAATTGACATCCTCATAAATTCTGCATCATCAACAATCAAAACTCTTTTCATATAAATCTCCTTTCAATTTTAGAGTGCTCTCGGAAACTCTTTTAAATCCCTATAAAGGCTTGTAATGCCACTTCGAGAGTTGACATTATTTGTTTCTTTAATGAAAAATTGCGTCCATTCATTCTCCATCTGAAACAGATTTCACGAACAATTCCTAATATAATATCTGTTAATTGTCCGCTGTCTGTATCAGGTTTTATTTCACCAGCTTTCTTTGCTTCCCCGATTAATTGAATCAGGAAATTAGTACGGGTATTTTGTATTTCAATAATTCTTTCAGTTAACTCAGTCTCATATCGCAAAACATCTAACACCTGCATAATGGAAGTAATTTGCGGATAATTTTCATAGTACTCTGCATAGGAATTAATATAATATTGTATCTTTTCTTTAGCACCTATATCTTTTAGTTTAGTTGACTGATATATGTCAGAATCAAACTGTGAGTAATAATCTAATACTGTTATCAGCAGATCATTTTTGCTCCTAAAGTGCCTGAATAGGGTAGCCTCAGAAATTTCCTGCCTTCTCGCAATTTCCCTGGTTGATAATTTTTGGATTCCGAGTTCGTCAATAATTTCTATTGTGGTTATAACTAACCGCTCTTTTCTATGCAAAATATCATTTACCATATATATCCATACCTCGTAGTGAACGCTCACATGTCTCGTTTACATATATTATAACTGGTAAAATTTTCTTTGTCAATATATGTTTTATTATGTCGTATTATATTCATTATTGTCTTTTACAAATTTATCTTGTTAAATTTATGCAAAAAACTCCATGAACATCTTGTACTTATTACAGTTGCTGAAATATAGAGTTTCAACCGGATACTGTAATATCCTACAAAATACTCATGGAGGTTTATGTGACTGAATAATCCTTATGATTTAATTTAGTTTATTATTATGCTATTTGATTTTAACAACCTTAAGTTTACAGGTTAATCGTCTGCCATTTACGGTTGCAGTTATTGTTGTGGTACCTATTCTTCTTGAACTTACCAAACCATTCGTAACCAATGCTATGTCATTGTCACTAATGTCCCAGGTAATACCGCCTGTAATCCCGATAACCGATAACCGATAAGTACTGTATTGTTCCAATACAAGGTTCGTCGTATTCAGCCCTACTACCGTTACTTTAGTGGTTGCTGTTTTGCCGGACTCTGTCATTACTGTTATATTGGCAATACCGGGGGTTTTTGCTGTAACCTTACCAGTTGATGAATTTACGGAAGCAACTGTTTTATTATCACTTTCCCAAGTAAAGCGGTCCGTTGATGTAGTCGGATTAATTGCCTTTTGAATCGTAGTTGTTTCCCCTACTACCATAGTAAGGTTCTGATTTATAATAGTTACGCTGTTGGCAGGGGTTCTCGGCTGGACAATTACGAAGCAGGCCGCAGTTTTACCACTATTATCCTTAGCTGTAGCTTTAATGTATACCGTGCCCTCTGCCAAAGCAGTAACCTGTCCGCTGGAATCAACAATAGCTGTTTTTTCATCACTGGAACTCCAGTTTAATGTTTTGTAAGAAGCATTACTTGGCTTTACAGTTGCAGTTAATTTAAAGGTACGTCCCTCTACCGTTGTAACGGATGTTTTACTTAGGGATATTGAAGTAGCCTGCCTTACAACCCTGATAATGCAGGTATCTTTTTCACTGCTGCCATCCTGGGCAGTTGCCGTAATAGTAACCGTACCAAGTGCTTTTCCTGAAACCTTACCTTTAGAATCAACGGTTGCTATCCTGCTGTTACTTGAAGTCCACTTAATAGTCGGATTCGTGGCTGCATTGGTTTTTACTGTTGCTTTTAAAGTATAGGTTTTACCTAAACCGACAGGGATGTTGGATTTATTTAATTTAACACTTGTAATCCGTTCGACAACGGTAACGACACAAAATTCTGTAAACTTTCCATTGTCTGACTTACATGTTATAACCGTGGTACCGCCTTTAACAGCTGAAACTACACCGGAGGAAGAAACTGTCGCTACCGATGTTTTTGAACTTGACCAATTTACATTCACATCATCTGAAGCCGAACTAGGTACTATAGTAGCTTTAATTGTAAATTTTTCACCGATTACGATAGTTTTCTCTTTATAATTAAGTTGTATACCGGCAGCTTGAGCTTTAACCGTTACATTACAGTAAGCCACTTTACCGTTTGATGTTTTTACCGTAATCGTTGCTTTACCATTTGCAACTGCAGTTATTTTTCCTTTATCATCCACGGTAGCCACTGAGGTATTAGATGATTCAAAAGAAAGCGTATAATCATTACTGCCAGCCGGTAATACGGTTACTTCCAAATCATATTGCTGTCCGGCGTATAATTCAAGATCTGATACATTTAAGGATATTCCGCTCGCCTGTTGTTTTACCGTAATGGTACAGGTAGCTGCCAAGGTCCCATCAGAGGTTTTTGCTGTAATAATAGCCTGACCAACTTTCACAGCTTTTATTAAACCGGTTGAACTAACACTGACAACAGAAGTACTTGAAGAACTCCAGGTTATATCCTTATTGGCTGCATTGGTTGGCGTAATAGTGTAACCCAGCCTGTAGGCATCACCCACATATAATACTTTTGACGTTTCATCCAATACAAGGGCTGCAGCCGGAATCTCAACTGTTATATTGCAAATAGCAGTAACAGCCGGATTATCATCTGAGGTTGCAATAATGGACGCAGTCCCGCCAGAAACTAATGTAACTAATCCATTGCTGTCAACTGTAGCAACTTTAGAGTTGGTAGTTGTCCAGTTAATTTTTTTGTTCGTGGCTGTATCAGGGGTAATATACCCATATAATTGATAGTTTTTCTTAGAAAGTGATAATGTAAGTGCTGAATTGGATAAAGTAATCTTAGTTACCTTCTCTTTAACTGTAACCTGACAATACCCAACTATGACATTCTCTTCATTTATTGCGGTTATAACCGCTGTTCCTGAAGCAAGACCCTGAATGGTTGCTGACAGATCGTACGCTTTATCAACTTTAACTACATTTTCGTTTGACGATAACCATTTTAACGATACATTATTTAACCCAACTGGTTCTATTTCAGCAGTTAAGGTTGCTTTCTCATTTATATTCAAGGAAACTGTATCCGGGTCAATCGTAATTTTATTCACGGATTGCTGTACATTAACGATACAGGTTGCCGATTTAACAACACCATTAATTGTCTGGGATGCCGTTATTGTTACCGTTCCCTCAGCTACACCGGTTACCAGACCATCTTTTACCGTTGCAATACTTGAATTACTGGTAGTCCAAATGACTGGCTGTGTCCTATTTGTTACATATTCCTGCAATTGCACAGTTCCTGCTGTATAAATATTAACAGAACTATAATTTAAGGCAATTCCATCAATTACTTTTATATTAATCGTAAATGTTTTGGGCGTAAGAGAACTAGGCTCTATAACTGTAAGGGTTATTACCGTATCCCCTACACCTTTAGCAGTTATGACCCCATCACTTTTATTTACAGTTGCTACTGATTCTGCACTGCTGTCATAATTAAATACGCCAGCGTCAGGAATATTAGAATTATCTACAACACTATAGGTATCTCCAACATTCATAATTATATTATCATTAAGATTATCAACATTTACTTTTGCAGTTAATTTAATTTGAAGAAAGCCCACACTTCCCACTGTACCATCATCAATCGTCGATGGTTTATAATCAGATTTAACATAAGCCCGAATATAATATACTCCCGCTTTTGCACTGTTAATTTTGAATTCAGAATTATCAAAACTGTAAGATATTTTGCCGTCCGTGTCTATTACCTTAAAATTTTCATCGTAAAACTCCCAATATAATTTTGAAGCATCACCTGCATTCGTATCAAATACCAAAGGACTTGAATAGTCGGTTTGTTCTATATCTAATCTTGTTTTATATGGCGTAGTTGTATTCGGTTCAAGCGCTTTAGGCTCTACAATGACATTAAAAGATTTAGTAATAGGTTCTTCCTCAAGTGTAGTATTCGTACTTACTTCTATTTGCGTTTCACCCGCACCGCATACTGTAATATCACCAGTGGTTAAACCAACATCAACTACAGAGGTATCCAGGGACTTCCAGGTCATTTGACCACCCGATAAATATCCTGAAGCTGCATTGGTATATTTCAGTTTAACAGGACTAATAAGACTACCAATGTCATCACTTAATACCATCGCATAATTATCTTCCAGATCCGTCGTAAAAATCTGTTTAAACGGTGCAATACTTTTATCTATTTTATAATCAACCTTTACTTTACAAGTAAGCGTATAGGTTTTAATTGTACCATCCGTTTTATCCAGCTGTTTAATAACAGCGGTAACTTTAGAATAACCGGGTCCATTTCTTGTTAATTCGGCAATCATAGGATTAGTTGCATCCTGGGTTACATCCAGGACATTGGTTTCTGAGGATTCCCATGCAATTGCATCGGGATCTGTAATATCAAACCCATCTTCACATTTTACAATCAGTGAGCCGCCAGCCGATTTTAATTCAATTTCTGCCCCTTCCGTTAATGCACTTTCATAAAAAAACCAGTAATCACTGTTTGCTGCGAATACCTGATAGAACTTCCAGAAACCTGTAACTGCTAATACAATAGCAAAAACACTTATCAATAAATATTTTGTTCTTTTAATCTTCATTTGTGACCTCCCTGCCGTTAACACTCCACTTATTTCTTCCTGCTTTTAAACAGTAAAGAAATATTTCATTTACACCGCTCCATATTTTAAAACCATTTGTCTTTTTTACACAATAACCCGATATTTTGTCATTTTTGTGTTATTATGATAAATTAATTCAAATAATCTAATTTCTGTATAATATGTATTAGTATTACCGTTGATTTCGTAACGATTCACCTATCTTTACCTCTATTTATCCACTCCTTTTTCCCTATAATATTACATTTTTCATCTCATTAAGTTTAGCATACTATGAATATGAAAGCAAGTAACGATGTCGTCCAATAACTAGCATATATTTCCTAGACTGTAAGATACTATTAAACATCGGATACAATTTTTCAATTCAATTTGATCCCATTCATTAAGCTAAAAAAAGAAAGTTAGTGCCGCTTATTGCAATTAATCTGTAACCTTACTAAAACAAATATTATTTACTTCTTTTTTTATCCTTTTGTCTTATAAACGGAAATTCTCCGCTCTCTTTCGTCTTATTAAAACGATTTAACATACGGGCTTTGATTAATTCAGCATCCTCTTTTTCTAAAACTTCAAACTCCACTAATTTATCCATTAATTTATTTTCTGTTTTCATTTCTTCTTCTAATATAGAATATACTTCTTCTTTTTGTTTTGAAGTAAGAGTCTTCCATTTTTCAGATGCTTTTTTCATCTTTTCTTTAAAAACAGAATTATTATCCTGTAGGGTTTTATTATTTTCAGATTGTGTTACTGATTCCGTGTTTGTTTCAGCCGCAAAGGTGGTAATTGGACTTAAACTTAGGAATCCTATCATACCAGCAATACCTAAACCACATAATTTCCCTTTATCCATCCTACTGCCTCACTTTCCTATCATCAATAAGAGCACTAACTTTCAGGATTAGTATTTCCAATAGTTGTGAAGAAAGTGTGAACAAAAAATTCTTTTTTAAATTTTTAACTTTAATATAAAACTGAGTACCCTGACTAAAAAAGAGTTTTAATATTTGAATTTGAAATTAATCAATATTAAATACAAAATTTAAATATATTTTACCCATTTCACAATTCTTTCACGATTCGTTCATACCTACAACATATTTGAATTATATACTTGTATTATGAATTAAATAAATGAAGCCACGGCTGCTCATGTGGTTACTGGCTTCGACTAACAATAAGTAAAATTAACATAGATTTTTTAACTCCCCCCCTTTAAAGCCAGCTGATAACAGTTGGCTTTCTTTTTTGTGTATATTCATTTATAAATTTATGATACCCATAGGGATAATTTTCCTATGCGATAAAAAAAACCTCCTGCAATATCACCAACGATGATATACAGGAGAAAAAGTAGTAATGTAAATTTCATTGTGAAAAATATCCGGCATATCATCACTGGCTACCAAAGCAGCTCCGTAATGTACTGTAATTCCGTACAAACCACAGTCAAATGCTTGTAAATACTGTGTATACAGCTATCCAATCTTACTCACTCCAATTATGATATACTTCCTGTACATCATCATCCCCGTCAAGTAAATCCAAGGTACGGTTCATCATCTTAATATCCTGGTCACTGGTAAGTTCTACCCATGTCTGGGGAATCATTGTTATATCTGCCTGTGCCATTGGTATTCCGGCTTTTTCTAATATTTCACGAACACTGCTGAAGGAATCAGCATCTGTTAACACTTCGAAGCTGTCTTCTTCTTCCGCAAAGTCTTCAGCCCCGGCATCTAATGCAACCAGCATAAGCTCATCCGCTTCCATATCACATTCTTCTTTATCGATGATAATCTGACCCTTTTGATCAAACATAAAGGATACACAGCCTGGTGTACCTATATTACCATTTCCCTTGGTAAATGCATTCCTTACATTGGATGCGGTTCTGTTTTTATTATCAGTTAAGGCTTCCACAATAATTGCGATTCCATTAGGGCCGTATCCTTCATAAGTTACAAATTCATAATTTACGGCATTGGCATCACCTGCTGCTTTTTTAATGCTTCTATCGATGGTATCATTTGGCATATTATTGGATTTTGCTTTTGCGATAACATCTTTTAATCGGCTATTTGCATTTGGGTCCGGTCCACCTTCTTTTACCGCTACTGCAATTTCTCTTCCTAATTTCGTAAATACTTTTCCCTTTGTTGAATCATTTCTCTCTTTTTTATGCTTTATATTGGCAAATTTGGAATGTCCCGACATATTAACTCTCCTTTATTTTAATCTACACAATGAAATATTGTACCACGGTCCGGTTGAGTTTACAAGCTTTTTGAATTGATTAGTTTGTTCAGTTTTTCCATTACAATAACGGTTTCTTCCGTTGTTTTAATTACGCACATAACCGTATCATCCCCGGCTATACAGCCCATGATACCTTGAATGTGTAACGCATCTAATGCTGCCGCTACAGCCATTGCCATACCGGAAACAGTCTTGATAATTATAATATTCTGCGCCATATCCATAGAAACAAAACCGTCTTTTAATACGCGGACAAATTTTTCACTTAATCCGGTTTCCGTATTATTTAAAACGATATATTTCTGTTTACCGTCATCAACTGATATTTTAGTCAATTTTAATTCCCTGATATCTCTTGAAATAGTAGCCTGAGTCACGTTATAACCGGCTTTTGTTAATAAATCCGCTAAATCTTCCTGTGTTTCAATATCATTCTTATTAATTAATTCAATAATTTTACTTTGTCTTCCTACTTTCATACATAATCCCCACCTTGTCCGATTTTTGTTCTTAGTATCTCAAAAAAACTAGTATGATTAATTTTGACTAATTTAGTTTCTTCTTTCGCCTTACTAATATCTATGATGTCTTCTGCCTGAAGCAGAATTGCCATCCTTCCATCAAAGGTGGCAATCGCTTCTTCCTCCTGGGTCTTTTTGCTCTCGTCTATTTTTATCTTAACCGAATCTTTCGAAGATACCACTATGCTTCTGGAATTTAAGGTATGAGGGCATATTGGTGTTATAATCATAATACTGGCATCCGGCTTTACAACCGGTCCTCCCGAAGAAAGATTATAACCGGTAGAACCCGTAGGGGTAGATATAATTACCCCATCCCCCCGGTATCTGTCTACAAATTCATTGTTAACATATATACTAACACTAATAATTCGTGAAAAACCACTGCGTGTAATAACAATATCATTCAGAACGGTTCCTTTATAAGCCACTTTGCAGTTGCTGTATATACTTCCATGCAACATCATCCGGCTTTCTAAACTCAATTTACCGGTATATAAAGAATCCAAAGCTTCATAAATATTATTCTTTTCAGTTTCTGCCAAAAACCCAAGAGTCCCAAGATTGATACCTAGTATTGGAATACCTTTGCCTGCAAGATCATTGGCTGCCTGTATAATTGTTCCATCACCGCCTAATACGATGGCACATTCTGTGTTATCCGGTATAACCTTAGCATCTGTGAAACGGTTTTGACAGTTAACAGGGTTCTGCCCGTCAAGAAGGATACATTCCTTCTTATTTTTATTCATATAATCTACAATCCTAGTTGTGATTTCCAAATTTGTATCTTTTTCCCGATTTGTTATTACACAAAATTTATCCATTTAAAACTCCTATAAATTACATTGCACTAAATATTGTAATTATTCATTCTGACCCGGGAACTTCAATAGATTTCAAATCAGAAGACATCAATAAATCCTATGGTACCGCGAGGTGTTTTTGTGAATGGAGCGAAATGAAAGTCACAGAAAACCCGACATATACGTACGCAAAATTATGCTTTATGCATAATTTCTGTGCATCAATCATTACAATTCAGCCACAAGATTGAACTGTAACTATATCTATACAATATCCATAGCTATTGTATCATAAACATACAAGCTTTACAAGTTTAATGTATCATGCGCAGCTGTCACAATGGTATCAATGTAATGAGACAAATTACCTATTTTCTCATTGTCCACGTAACGATTACATTCCTCAAAGGAGATCTCCTCATCTGTATCCTGGACAGGGATTTTATACTTTTGAATATGTAATAAATATTCAATATTACCTTCCGGTCCTTTGATTGGTGAATAATCCAGGTTAAGTATATGAAAACCAAGTTTCACAGCATATAGAATAACCTTTTCAATAACTTCTGCATGGGTATCCGGATCACGGACAACACCTTTTTTACCTACTTTTTCCCTGCCTGCTTCAAATTGAGGTTTAATAAGACAAACAATCTCCCCCTCGTCTTTTAAAAGTTCTCTTACAGGTAATAAAACCTTGGTTAAGGAAATAAAGGCTACATCAATGGATATAAAATCAATTCTATCCATTATCTGATCCGGTTCAAGATATCTTATATTGGTTTTTTCCATAGAAATGACCCGTTCATCCTGCCTTAATTTCCAGGCAAGCTGATTCGTACCTACATCTACGGCATAGACCTTCCTTGCACCATTTTGCAGCATGCAATCAGTAAATCCCCCCGTTGAGGAACCTACATCCATACAAACATTGCCTTCTAATGATACACCATATTGCTCCACTGCTTTTTCTAATTTCAAACCACCACGGCTTACATATTTTGAGGTAATACCTTTTAATTCAATGGTAACGGATTCCGTAAAGGGACTTCCTGCTTTATCTTCCCGCTGCCCGTCAACAAATACATTGCCTGACATAATAACTGCCTTGGCTTTTTCCCTGGATTCAATCAGGTTTCTTTTAACTAATAAGACATCTAACCGTTCCTTCACAATAACCTCCATGCCATATCTATAAGAACTTAATGTACCTAATCTTAGATTCTGGATAATATATTTTTTAAAATAGATGGTGCATCTAAATTAAATTTTTCTTTTAATACAGCTACATCCCCCTGTTCAATAAATTGATCCGGCAGGGAAATATTAATCAATCCCACCTGACGGTAATTATGTTCCATTATAAAGCCCGCGACTTTTTCACCAAACCCGCCCATCTTTACATTTTCTTCCATGGTAATCCATGTTCCGTGGCTTGTTGCCAAACGGTGTAATAATTCTTCATCCATCGGTTTAATAAACCTTACATTAATTAAAGTTACTTTTTTACCTCGTTCGTTAAGATCTGTCATAACCTGGACCGCAGTTTCTACCATACTTCCTATGGCAAGGATAACAATGTTATCCTGCTGATATGTCTCTTCTATTACACCTTTATTCCGCCATTCCGGTATTGGTATAGATATAGGCTCCGGAATTCCCTGCGGTATTTCTTTGAGTATCTCACTTTTGCCATATTCTATTGGAGTATTAAACTCTTCCAGCCCTTCATAAGCCCTTCCCCTGGGATAACGAACTGCAATTGGACCGTCAAATTGATTCGCGTATATTAACATATCCCGGAATTCCTGCTTATTTTTAGGTGCTATTATGGTCATGGAAGGTATATGGGATAAAAAAGATATATCGAATATACCCTGATGGGTTTCTCCATCGTTTCCCACTAATCCTGCCCGGTCAATGGCAAAGACAACCGGTAATTTATTGATACAGACATCATGAAGTATTTGATCATATGCTCTTTGTAAAAAGGTTGAATAAACAGCTACAAAAGGCTTCATTCCGCCTGAGGCTAAGCCGGCTGCATAGGTAACTGCATGTTCCTCTGCAATTCCTACATCAAAAAACCGTTCGGGATACTGCCTCATAAATTTATTTAATCCTGTTCCACCAGGCATTGCTGCCGTGATTGCTACCAGCTTATCATTCTTTTTAGCAAGTTCCATTATGGTATCTGAAAAAACCTCAGTATAGGTGACGCCCTTTTTCTCAATGCTATTTTTACCGGTCTTTATGTCAAAAGATTCCACAGCATGATACCAGCAGGGATTTTGCTCCGCCGGCTTATACCCTCTGCCCTTTTTCGTGATTACATGTACCAATACCGCCTCTTTTACTTTGGCTGCACTGGAAAATGCAGTAATCAGCTGATTAATATCATGACCGTCAATGGGTCCTATATAGGTCAATCCCATATCTTCAAATAACATACCCGGTATTATCAACCGTTTAATGGAATCTTTCGATTTCCTTAATTTATCCATAATGACCGAGCCGATTCCCGGCACATTATTAAGTGCATTTTCAATAGAATCTTTAAATTTATTATATTTTACACCGGTACGCAATTGTCCTAAATAATTAGCCATTCCACCGACATTTTCTGATATGGACATATTGTTGTCATTTAGGACAATCATCATATTAGAATTAAGCCTTGCTGCATTATTCAAAGCTTCAAAAGCCATACCTCCTGACAGGGCACCATCTCCAATTACTGCTGTAACCCTGTAATTCTCCCCATTAATATCCCTTGCCTTTACAAGTCCCATTGCAGAGGATATTGAAGTTGAACTATGTCCTGTATCAAAGGAATCACAATTGCTTTCTTTTTTTTTAGGAAATCCGCTTAATCCTTCATAGGTTCTTAACGTAGCAAATTCATTTTTCCTGCCCGTTAATAACTTATGGGTATATGCCTGATGCCCTACATCCCAGACTAACTTATCTTTCGGAAAATCCATCCATAGATGCAAAGCCATGGTTAATTCAACTGTACCCAGATTGGAGGCTAAATGTCCACCTGTTTTACTGATATTTTGAACCAGAAATCTTCGTATTTCATCTGCCAATTTTTTATAATCAGAGGGTTTTATATTTTTAATGTCATTTGCCTGATTAATTTTATTCAAGATTTGTGACAAGACTTCACCTTCATTTCGATTTAATGATATTTATTTAAAATTACTTCCATCTGCGTGTCCCTGCACGCTTACAAATCAACTATTTATCACGGGTAATCAACTTTCTAATTAATTCCTTTAAGAAAACATTATTTCTATGAAGCGTATCAAATGCGTATAATCCCCTCGCTGATAAAGATACAACTTCTTCTCTTGCTTTTTCCAGACCTAATAAAGTTATATAAGTCAATTTATTATTTCGTTCATCACTGTGTGCTGGTTTGCCGATTTTTTCCGTAGTAGAGGTTGCATCTAAAATATCATCCTGTATCTGGAAGGCAAGACCTATATCAGAAGCCATCCGTTCAACCAGTAATATTTCCTGTTCTCCTGCTCCGGCTAAAACAGCTCCAATCATCATGGCGGCTTCAATCAGTGCGCTTGTTTTTAATTTATACATAAAATTTAATTTATTTTGTATATTCTTATGATCGATCTGGAAATTTGTTAACACTTCAGCATTTACTTCAGTTTCAGCATTTAAATCCGTCTTTATGATAATGTCAGTTTCTTCCACATCCATAACCTGACCACCAATCATTCCATAAATGCCAGCTTTTTTTGATAAAATTCCCAATGCTTTAATAGCCCGCATCAGATTATCCTCAGACAGATCCATTAATGCTGTGGATATAATTTCAAAAGCATAGTTTAATAACCCATCCCCTGCTAAGATTCCCATTGCTTCACCATATACAACGTGGGTGGTCTTTCGTCCTCTTCGAAATTCATCGTTATCCATAGCAGGCAGGTCATCATGTACCAGGGAATAGGTATGAATCATTTCTACGGCTGCCATGAAAGGTTTTATGCAGTTTTCACCGCTTCCTCCAAATAACCGGAAAGTTTCTAACATCAGCATAGGACGCAGCCTCTTGCCCCCTGCTAAAACACTGTAATTCATGGCTTCAAAGACCTGTTTCTGGAAGCCTTCTTCTTTAGGCAGGTAATCACAAATTATAGCTTCAATATATTCTAATCTCTTAACCTGTTCTTCCTTAAAGTTCATCTGATTCATTCTTTTCACCTAAAATAATTAGTTTTTTCTCAACTTTATCTATAGAGTCGTTGCAGTTTTTCAATAATTTCATACCTTCCTGGTAAAGCAAAAAGGAATCCTCCAGGGTAATATCTTCCTTCTCCAACTTATTAATTATATCATTAATTTCTTGAAAGGATGTTTCCAGGCTTTTTTCTTCTTTTTTCATATAACTCCCATCTGCGTGGTCTGCACGCGTATCAATCAGGACGGTGAAAGAATATGTTTTACGGTTTTTTCATCGTTGTTCTATCTGAGTTTCCTTACGCATCCAATTCAGGACGGTAAACAAATGAACTTTATCATTAATCCCTCTGATTTCTCTCTTTCTTTACCAATTCCTCAACCTTCGCTACAACATCACCATCCGTTACACATACACGTATTTTTTCACCCAATGTAACTTTGTCCAGACGGTTCATTACTTTATTCTCACTATTTAAAACTAAGGCAAATCCCTGGTTTAATTTTTTTAAAGGAGAAAGTCCTTCCATTTTTTCTATATAAAGTTCCAGCAGATGTCTTTTTTTTGTTATTCTTGACTGTATCTGTTGAAATAGCTTCTGTTCCATATCAATAATTTCCTGCCTCTTCTGGCGGATTTGATAAATCGGACTGGCATACTCTAATTTTAAGGTTAAATGTTTTAATTCATTACGACAAGCAGCTATCTTTTTTTGCAATGCACTGTTTAGAGAACGGTTATTTGCTTCTATATCAAAAAGAATAGCTTCAATATCATTTATAGCAAGCTCTGCAGCTGCAGAAGGCGTTGGGGCCCTGAGATCAGCGGCAAAATCTGCTATCGTTATATCAGTTTCGTGTCCAACCGCTGAAATGACTGGTGTTTTACATTCATAAATGGTACGTGCAACAATTTCTTCATTAAAAGCCCATAAGTCTTCTATGGACCCTCCGCCCCTTCCTACAATAATAGTATCTACATCAAGTTTGTCCAAGGTACGGATACCATCAGCAACTGTTCTGGCAGCACCTTCACCCTGTACCTGCGCAGGATAAAGTATCAATTGAACATAGGGATTCCGTCTTTTTGCAATATTTATGATATCTTGAATTGCCGCACCGGTCTTAGCTGTTACGATACCAACTTTTCTAGGGTAAACCGGTATTTTTTTCTTATGGGACACATCAAAAAGCCCCTCTTCTTCCAGTGATTTTTTTAATTGTTCGTACCTTTGATATAATATACCTGATCCATCCAATATAATTTCTTTGGCGTATAACTGATATTTACCATCCCGTTCATATACATTAACAGTTCCTAATGCAATAACACTCTGTCCTTCTTTTAATTGGAATCTTAATCCATTTCTTTGTCCGGCAAACATGACACAAGCCATCTGCCCTTTATCATCTTTAAGGGTAAAATAAATATGTCCGGAGGTATGGTATTTACAATTGGATACCTCACCTTTAATATAGATATTGCTTAAGGTATGATCCCTGATAAACATGTTCTTAATATATAAATTCACCTGTGTTACAGAATAAACATGATCCATTTTAACTCCCATTGCATAACACGTCTGCGGGCAGATGTGTTACCGCCGTAAATAAAATAGTTGAAAGAATCCGCGGCATTCCTTTCTTTTTTATATTTTCTTTCAACCTGATTCCTACCTGCCTGGCTTAGGCATGCATTACCGTTTTCCCCCCTGTTACATCAGGACAAGTCCGCAGCTGCAGTTTTTAAGCAAACTTAGCCAATACACCGTTAACAAAAGAGCCGGATGAATCCCCGCCGAAGATTTTAGCTATCTCAACAGCTTCATTTATAGCTACCTTAGTTGGTATATCATTATCATATTTTATTTCATAAATTGCAAGTCTCATAATTGTTAAGTCTACCTTGCCCATTCGGTTTAATTTCCATCCGCTGGAAGCCTCTGCTAAAATCACATCAATGTCCGGAATTTTCTCGTTAATCTTTTGAAAACGTTCCTTCAAATAATGCAGATCTTCCTCCTTTGGTTCCTTCAAAGAATCAAAATACAAATCTATTTGTTCATTCAATTCTGAATTCTCATGAAAATCCTTTCGAAAAAGCATTCGAAAAAGGTGTTCCCTGATTTCTCTTCTACTCATTTTTACACCATTGCATATCACATCTGCATACAGATGCTATACTGCCATAAATTAAAGGTTGAAAGATTCCATACCTGGCAGACCTTTCTATTTAATTTTCCCTCAACCTAACCCTCTATTCCTGCCCTGCACAACTCAAGCTAGTGAATAATAAACATTTTATTCATTTTCAACTTACTCTTTCCTAATATGTTAAATCTTTATTAATAACACATAAACAACCCTTAAATAGCAATTATCTAAGGGTTGCATTGAATTAGACACTATTATTTTATGTTTTATTTGTTTCTTTCTATATTAACACCCGAAATCCGGACATTAACTTCTGAAACCGTTAAACCAGTCATATTCTCGATTGCCGACTTGACTTTTTCCTGAACCTGTCTGGAGGTATTAGGGATGCTGTATCCATATTCTAAAGTCAGGGATAAATCAACCGATACAGAGTCCTGACTTACGACAATCTTAACCCCTTTTGAAAGGTTTTTCATTCCTAATTTACTAACCAATTCATTGGTTATATTACTTGACATTGCAGCGACACCTTCTACTTCGGTGGCAGCTAAACCGGCAATGGTAGCAACTACTTCATCAGCAATCTGTACCTCACCCACATTACTATCTGCATGTATTTGATAAGTATTTCTATTCTCTTGCTCCTTAACCACTGTAATTACCTCCTAAGTTTTTACACATAACAGTAACATGTGTCCAAATAATACTACATAATACAATTATTATATCAAACTTATTCTTAATTGCAAATCATTTATTCATTTTTTATAAATACAAAGAAAGCTTTTCTGGATTTAATCTATATCATAGGCACAAGTCCAGCCTTTTACCGGAAGATAAAACCTTGTTCCTATAATCAGATGCACGGCGCTAACACAGCGCCTTTTATCAGAAATCTGGAAAGCGATTTCTGATAAGTTTTATTATTGCCATTTTTTATTCAAAAATTCTTATGCACATGATTCCTTTTATAATAAAGATAAGGACCGGTGCAAGTTTAACTGCATCAGTCCTATTTTTTTAACAGTGTTGCAACCCGGCAAAATCCTATGTTAACAAATAACTCGTACAGAGTACGAGACTGCCCGTTACTTATTCTATTGTATTAAATATGTAAATCTCCATTAAATAAGCTTCTCTTTGGATTATTCCCCTGCAACTACCGGGGCAATATTAATGTCTTTTGTTTCAACACCGGTTTTTCTCTTTACGATATCGGTAATCTGTGCTATATCCTGTTCATTTAAGCTTGTTGCATTAACAACAACATCAACAAGTTCTCCTTCAATTGTTACGATTGCATCGCTAAATCCCTTTGCTTCCAATAATGTTTCCGTAGCATTTTCTTTTTCTGCTATAGCAGTCATTTCGATAATATTATGAACAGCCTCAGCCTTAGCATCTTCCGTCAGATTTGCGCTGTTTACGATTGCCATCAGATCTTCTTTGTTGATTGCCCTGGTTTGTTCCCTTGCTAATTTACTGGAAGCAAAGAAATCCGGAGTCGTTGTAGCACTAACTAATACTGCTTCTCCTGGAGCTGTGGTTTCTTCACCTTTTTCATCAATAACTACTTCGCCGTTATCTGATACATTATATGCTGCTACTTCTTCCGATTTTTTGTCAGAAGCATCTGCTGCTTTTGTATCAGCTTTATTTTTGCCGTCAGCGGAAGCTGTATTCTCAGTACCTTCGGCCGCTGCGTCTTCTTTTCCTGTATCTTCTGCTAATACATCCTCCGTGTCTGTTTCACCGTCTGTTGTTACATCCAAAGCAGTTTCATCTAATAAATCTTTGGTATCTTGAAGGGATACGGTATCACCTTCTATTATATTATCACCTTCTGTTTCTGCGTATGTATCATAATCCAAAACTTCACCATTGCCAACATCGGCAATTTTATCCGCGTTGTTCCTGTCAGAAAAATTCAGATACCCTGCTATGGCTATCATAATAGCTAATGCAGTAATTATGATTTGATTTTTCTTAAATATATTTTTCATACTTGCCTCCTTAAAACATTTATTTATTCATTTTCATTACTTTTACTTTATGTGCAGGTACGTTAAATAATACCTGGGCAGCTTCCATTATTTCTGTCTGAATGTTAGCACTATCCCCTCCTTCGGCAATGACAACGATACCTTCTACCTCCGGTTCAAGTTCCTGTATGACATATGGCATGCTTTCTCCATTACCACCATTTGTTAAAACAGTGGAATCTTCCTTACTAATACTGCTGCTATCTCTGTTTCCGCCCTCCCCATCATCTTCATTCATGCTTTCTTGTGTATATGGACCATCTTTTAGTATAACTTTTTCTTTGGAACCTTTTAAAGTTATCATAACTTCAACGTCTCCGATTCCTTCTACTTTAGTCAGGACACTCTTTAAACGCTTTTCTAATTCATTGACATAAATTTCAGATTCATCTTTTGTTTCTGTATTATTAGTATTAACTTTTACCTTAGAAGCTTTCTTAACCGTATTATCTTTTGAGGAATCTTCTGATGAAAGCATATCGGGAAATGATAATACAAGCAGGAATATTCCTGCCATCAACAGTATTACGAGTCTTGCGGGACCAATTTCTTTAATACTGAGTTTTTTCTTTTCCTTTTCCTTTACCTTTTCTTTTTCCATTCTTTCTCCTATTGTAGTATACAAAAAACAGTTATTGCTCCTGTATACTAATATTTATATTATCAGGATTCATATTATAGAAGTCCGACAACAGGTTTTTTATATTTATTTCACGGGGAGTCAGAATATGATTGCCGTTATCAGTATCAGTTCCCTTCTTTCCCCCTATTTCAATGTGTTCTATATCCACTTTATCAATATCTATAGAATCTTTCCTGGTTTCAGACCTGACATAACTGGCTGTAATATTTAAAGCCAGCAGATTCCCGAAGGTACTGCTTTTTTCCTCCTCATCTATTGTTACCACAATATCTTTCAGATATAGTTCCTGCCCTTCCAGTAGATTCCCAACCTGTTTTCCTATCTGTCCTTTGTATTCTCCTAAAATAGTCGACATTTGATTCTCTTCTGCATCCACTAATCTGCCATTCATATCTTCCGCTTCAGCTAAAAGCGTATTGGTTGTAAAATAATAGTCCATGGTTTTATCCAATTGAAACAGCTTCAGTAAGGGGGATATCACCAATATCACCAAAATAATCCCGGTTATTAGACTCACATATTTTTTATAGGAACTTTTGCCAAGTAAATTTGTTACAATTGTAGTAAGGGTAAGAAATATGACAATGTTCTTAACCCAGCCGTATATTTCACTCATTTTTTACACCCATTGCATACCGCAAGCCTGCTTGGGGTATTGCCACAAATAAAACAGGTTGAAAGTATCCATAAGTGGCATCCTTTCACTGATTATATTTTCTTTCAACCTTCCAGTGTGAAAGTGTGCTTTCCTTTCACATTTGACTCCTAAAAACTTATGAACCGATAAATAAATCTATCCTTCTTATGTTGTGGTAGCTGCTATTATAGTTATGGTTAACAAAAATAAAACGGCACCTACCAGTACGGTCTGAAGTAACAGAGCTGATGCATCCGCAGACGCAATAACACAATTTAACATACGCTTGTCCGAAATAGGCTGTACGGCAGCACTGCTGACCCGGTAAATGAGGGTAGTAATGCCCAGTTTGATAATAGGTAAAACGCATATTGTTATAATAACAATGACTCCGGCTACACCTATGGCATTTTTTAATAGGACACCAGCTCCGAATACACTTTCCGTTACACTTCCAAGAACATCTCCTACACCGGGTATGGCTCCCGCAAGTTTTAATAAAGCTGATTTTTTAATATTGTCTGCCACGGGCAAAATCAGTCCTTGTATGGCATTAAATCCTACTACGAAACCTATCAGGGTTTTTAAAAGCCATTTTATCACTATTGATAATAAATCTGCAAGCTTAGATAGCAGATCTTCTTTCGATAGATTATTTGCCATTGTGATAATTAAATATATATTTATCATAGGAATTACTAATTTAATTAATAATGCATCCACAAAGGTTATTAAAAACAAGGTTACCTGGTAATAAACCATTGAGGTCCCGGCACTGGACACAAATGCTACTGATAAAAAATACGCCGGTACCAAGGCTTTCATAAAATTCAACACTGCGGAAATGGTATTAGCGGCTAAGGTTGAAGCAGATATAAAGGAGGCTGTCAGTACAGAAAATAAAAGCAAATAAGCTACATAAAATCCGGTCTCTGCAACCTGGGTATTTTGAAAAGCATAAGAAAAATTAGTAAAAACCGCAGCAATTACTGCGATGGATATTAATCTTGTAAAAGTTCCAATATTATCTTTGATTTCATTTATAACAGCATCTTTCATATCATTACCAATCTGTTCAATGGAAAATTTCTTACTGCCTGATATTAAATCAGTTACATACTCTTCAAAATTTATATGATCCTCCGATCCAAGGACATCATCAATAACCTGCTGGATTTCATTATAATCGAAATCCGAATCACTGTTTTCGTTCGTATTGGCTGCATTCGCATACACGTTTTCCTTTGTGAAAAGCAGAAAAAATATCACAAACAGAAAGAGTAATAGTTTTAATAATTTTCCGCCTCTTTTAGTAGAAAAGATCATTTGTAATCCTCCTTCTGCTGACTATGCTGTTAAAAACTCATTAATGGTATCCAGCAAAGCCAAAAGAATAGGCATCCCCGTAGCCAATATAGTCAGTTTACCTACCAATTCTATTTGATTGGCAACTGCAGTATGTCCACAATCCTTGCAGATATTAGAAGAAAACTCAGCAATATAGGTAATACCGATTATCTTAATTAATATGGAGATATAGGTTTCATTAAGACTGATATAGGTCTGGATTTTCTTTATGGTATTGATAATAATCTCTAATTTATTCACTCCCAGGTAAAAGATAAGAATGCATCCTACAAGGCTTATGTACACTGCATATTCTGACTTACTGCCCTTAAATTGTATAGCCATTAAGACAACAATAATACCAATTAAGGCAATTTGAATCATATTGATGCTCCCTTCTTCTTATAAGGTAAATAAATTCCTGATTACTTCAAACAGTTCGGATATATATGGCACAATCCAAAAAAGTACCAGGATCAGCCCTGCTAATGTAGTTAAAAACGCCTGCTCTTCTCTTCCGGATTGCTTTAGTATCTGGTTTAGAACTGATACCAATATGCCTACCGCTGCAATTCTAAATATCAGGTTGATAGTCATGTTATCCTCCTTGTGAAATGTTTAATGCTTTCATTTAATTGCTCTTATTTAAGCAATTTTATCACAGCATAATTATTGTGATGAATATTCCTCCGAGAATTCCCAGGGAATTGTATAAATATGATTTTTGCTTTACACCATGTGATAAATCCTTTATTTCATCTTCAATTTGCGTGATATATAAATCAATTGTATTGATCTGCATGTCCTTATCCAGATATCCAAGATTTTCCCCAAACTGTGCCAGCCCGGCAAGATCCTTTTTACTAAGCGAAGTATTTATAAGTTCCTTTAGAACTGCTTCCTTCCATATATCGCAGAAAGAGATACCTCCAAGTTCGTTTAACCTTTCTGCTATTCCGGAAAGGAATTTCTTATATTTTCCATTATGCCTTAACGATAAAGCTTGTACTGCTTCCGGCAATGGAGTATTGGCATACCTGATATCGCCCCGCAATAGAAAAATAATCTTTTTTAATTCCTTTAGGTCTATTATCCTGTTTTTTAATTCACTGCTAAAATACAAACCCATTCCGGTTGAAGACGTAAGGATTAAAACACAGCCGATCACTTTGATTATAAACATAATAACCTCCTTCCATTAACGTTGTTGGAATCCAGTCTGATTAATAAATCCTGGTTCCTCTTTCATCATATATTTCTTCCAAATGGCCTACACTGCCATTATTATTTAATAAGATATATCTTTCAAATAACTTTTCTTCAACTAATTTGCCAAGTATCGGTTTATTCCTTATGTCATCTATGGAATTACCATGTACCGTTGCTATTAATTTACATCCACAGTTCATAACATATTCAATTGCACCAATATCTTCCCCTGATCCAACCTCATCTACTGCAATCACCCTGGGAGACATAGAACGGATTAACATAAGCATTCCTTTTGCTTTCGGACAGCAGTCTAATACATCCGTGCGTATCCCCAGTTCATTTTGAGGGATTCCCATATAGCAGGCTCCGATTTCAGAGCGTTCATCTACTACACCTACCGTTATTCCAGTCCGCTTTTCACTGCCATTTGATAATTGCCTTATTACATCGCGAAGTAAAGTTGTTTTACCGCATCGGGGCGGTGATATAATTAAAGTATGATAACAATCATTTCCCTTTACACCGGTTATATAAGGTATTACTTTATCTGCACATCCCTTTACCTGATGGGACAGTCTGATATTAATAAAAGAAATATGCTTCATACTTTTTATCTTATTTTCTTCTAAAACTGCCTTTCCGATTATACCAACCCTATGCCCCCCGGTAATTGTGATAAACCCTTGTTTTAATTCTTCTTCAAATGCATATAAGGAATAGTTACTGATATATTCCATCGTTTCCCTTATTTCATTTTTCGTAATGAAATAAGCTTCTTCATCAATATCAGAAAGACTTGACTCTGAGGTCACGAATAATTCTTTATTATCATAGATAACCAGCAAGGGTGCATTCACCCTAAGACGAATTTCTTGTAATAAATCATAATCTAAATTTATCTTGGATAGAATTGTCCTAAGTTTTATCGAAAAGATTTTCAACAGCTCGTCTTTTTTATTCATCTCATTCCTCCTCCTTTAGAACAATATATGTCCACCCTATGAAATTATGACCGGATATTTTGCTTGCAAATTTATATTAATTATATTATTCTTTAACTAATTTATTTTTTTACTTCGAAACAAACTGGGGTTTTGAGATATTTTAGATACTGAATTCAGGCTGAGGATATTTCAAAGATTAGGTGATTGCGAAACTCCGATATTGTATTTATATACCATGCAATTAATACAATTTTAGAGCTGAATCTTGCCCGGAGGGCAACTGAAGCTATAAAATCCGTATCAATTGCATGGTATATTCGAAAAATTACATTGTTTCGCAATTACCTGATTTCAAAGATTGATGAAAGGAAGTGTTTTATATGGAATATGGTTTAATTGGGGAGAAGTTGGGGCATAGTTATTCTAAGATCATTCATGAGAAATTGGCAGATTATAAATATGAGATTACACCTTTATCCAGAGAGGATTTTAAGCCTTTTATGGAAGCCAGGGATTTTAAGGCTATTAATGTTACAATTCCTTATAAAAGAGATGTGATTCCGTACTTGGATGAAATTGATGATAATGCCAGGGTTATTGGGGCGGTGAATACGATTGTTCATAGAGACGGGAAATTAACCGGGCATAATACTGATTTTTCAGGATTTTTATATATGGTGGAGCATAATGGTGTTCATGTGACTGGCAAGAAGGTTATTGTGCTTGGAAACGGAGGTGCCGCCCAGGCTGTTCTTGCTGTTTTAGAGTTCTTAAAGGCTAAGAATATTATTATTGTTAAGTTAAACGGAGGGGATGGTGTTATATCTTATGAGGAATGTCAGAGGTTTCATTCTGATGCCCAGTTAATTATTAATACCAGTCCGGTGGGTATGTATCCTAAGGTGGATGCAAGTCCTATTGATATATCACTTTATCCTTATTGCGAAGCTGTTTTGGATATCATATATAATCCACTCAAAACAAAGTTACTGCTCCAGGCAGCAGAATTAGGACTCATGGCAGTAAATGGACTTGAGATGCTAGTTGCACAGGCAAAATATGCGGTAGAATATTTCTTAGATACTGAAATTGAGGATACTGTTATTGATGATATATATAATAAGATTTTGGCTGAACTTTAATTTAATGCTGACCATATACCAAATCAAATTCCAGGGATTGGCAGTTTTATTTTGGGGCTGTTGCAGAATAGCAAATCAACTTTTTTAAAAGGATAGAGTGTATAATAATACACTCTATCCTTTTATCGAAGTCTATTCTGTAGATTGTAACGTTTGGTTTATAACATTTTTCATGATATCTTTAGTCATCATTCCAGGAACATATCCAAATATATTACCTTCTTTATCAATCATAAATGTAGTTGGGAAAGCTGTAATATTGTACTTATTGAATATTTCACCCGTTTCATCAAAAAGTGTCGGGAAAGTATATTCATTCGTCTCTAAAAATGATATTATATCATCTTTTTTTTCGTCCTGATTATTAGGATAAGCTTCACTCTTCGGATTGGTTACCCCTATAAATACCACATCATCCGCATTTAAATTATATTCCTTATATAACTCCTCTATATGAGGTATTTCTTCCTTACAGGGAGGACACCATGTTGCCCAGAAGTTTAGGAATACAACTTTACCTTTATAGTCTGAAAGTGTATGTTCATTTCCATATTGATCTGTCAGTGTAAAGTCGAAAGCAGGAATGACGGCAGTTTCTTCCTGGCTTTCATCCGTATTGTCAGTTGTTTCTGTTGCCTCATCTTCGGAAACACCGGTATCCGTATTAGATTGCTGATTTTCGGCAGTTGTATCATTTTCCAGGGAGGAATCCATAGTTCCATCTAAAGCATCCTTTTCCTCATCATATACACCCTTCCCTTGGTTGCCCTGTTGATTAATAGTGATAGAATTCAAATAGCTGGATACACCGTTCATCCATCCTGTAAAAGTCATAATACCCATAATAACCAGTATAACACCGCCTGCTTTTATCGTGTATTTTAACAGCTTCTGTTTTGATTGCAAAAAGTCCAATACCTGCGTTGTAAACAAACCCAATAACAGGAAAGGAAATACAAAACCAATTGCATATACGAGTACCAACAGGTTTCCGGTAACAGACGTTTTTGCCCCTGAAGCCATAATTAAAACGGACGACAGTGCCGGTCCAATACAAGGAGTCCACGCAAAACTAAAGGTAAATCCCAATACAAGTGCCATAAAAGGATTTACTTTTTTATCTGCCAGATTAATATGTATTTTCCTTTCTTTCTGCAAAAAAGAAAAATCGAACACTCCAAGTTGAAATAACCCTAATATAATAATAAGTATCCCGCTAATTCTTATAAATAGAATTTTATTATTGCCAAAAAAATTACCTAATGCCGTAAAAGACATACCTAAGATAAAAAAAGCAAATGAAATTCCTAATATAAAAAACAAAGTGTGAAAAAGTACTTTCTTTCTTTCATATCCAATCACACCATCCTCACTCACTTTTTTCGCATTGCCCGCTAAATAGCTCATATAAACCGGAATTAATGGAATTACACAAGGAGAAAAGAAGGATAATATGCCTTCCAAAAAAACAAGTACAAAACTGACATTATCTGTTGTCACTATTCCTTTGATCATAATGATTCTCCTATCTTATTCATCACAGCCACGAGCTTAATCCGTTTTTATGATTTTTCAATATATATCATTTATGGTTACAGCTTATAATTATAGCTATTTATTTCATATAATCTGTGACTTTATCACATGTGGACTATCTGCATCCAAACCAAGTTTATTTCTTAAAAAAAGTACTATTACTTGAGATTATCATTAAAAATAACCTATGTACAATAGTACTTTATCTTTAGTTATATAATTATTTTATCGGTTATCTGTCCCATTTATCACTTAAAGAATTAATTTGATCGGTGAATTTAGCTAACTCTTTGTTTGGACCGCCTTCATTATGCTGGATTGCTACCAATAAGCGTTTACCTGCATTGAGAAGCCGTTCATAAACAGATGTAGTCGCTTTCTTTTTCTCAGCTTTTCCATGAATCTCAATGGCTTTCCCTTTTTCAACACATTCATTTTTCAGTAAATCATAGACTGCTCCGCTAAATGGCGCAACTGCATCCAAACCATATTCTGTTTTCAGGGTTTCCGTAAATAAATCGCAGACTGAGGTCTCACCATGGACAACAAATACCCTCTTAGGTTTTTTATCATAATGATTAATCCAGGTTAAGAGCCCATTTCTATCGGCATGTCCGCTGACACCTGCGAGTTTTCTGATTTCAGCATTTACGTGTATTATTTCCCCAAATAATTTTACTTCTTTAGCTCCATCAAGTATGATATGCCCTAAAGTACCATCTGATTGATATCCTACAAATAATACAGTACTCTCACTTCTCCACAAATTATGTTTTAAATGGTGGCGGATTCTTCCTGCATCACACATACCGCTGGCAGAAATAATTACTTTGCAGTCATCATCAAAGTTTATAGCTTTGGATTCATCCGAGGTTACTGAAGTTTTTAATCCAGGAAAAGAAATTGGGTTAATGCCTTTATTTACTAAGTCAAGTGCTTCCTGATCAAAATATCCTGTCATATTCTCATTAAAAATTTGGGTGGCTTCATTCGCCAGCGGACTGTCCACATATACCTTAAAGTCCCCATGTCCGTTAATCAGATGATCCGCCTTGATTTTACGTATAAAATATAATAATACCTGGGTTCTTCCCACTGCAAAAGAGGGAATGATGACATTTCCGCCCCGATCAAAAGTAGTCTGTATAATATTCGTTAATTCTCCAATATAATCCGGCCTTTCCCCATGATTTCGGTCTCCATAAGTTGATTCCATTACAACATAATCAGCCTCATGAATATATTGGGGGTCATTTATCAATGGCTGATTACTATTACCGATATCACCGGAGAATACAATTTTCTTAGTAACACCTTCTTCTGTAATCCAAACTTCAATGCTTGCTGAACCAAGTAAATGTCCCACATCTATGAAACGGAATTGTATTCCTTCAAAAAGTTCTATCTTTTCATTGTAATTATGGGATACAAATGACCGAATGGTACCATAGGCATCTTCCATGGTATAAAGCGGAAGAAATGGAGTTTCACCCTTTCTTTTTCCCTTGCGGCTTCTCCACTCAGCTTCAAACATCTGAATATGCGCACTATCCCTGAGCATTATGTCACATAAATCACTTGTGGCTCCAGTTGCATGGATTTTACCCCGGAATCCCTGTGCATAGAGAAGGGGAAGCTTACCGGAATGGTCCATATGTGCGTGTGTTAATAATACTGCATCTATATTGGCAGAAGGTACAGGGATTTGCTGGTTTTCATATATATCCTTCCCCTGTTCCATGCCGCAGTCAATTAAAATATGTTTGCCACAAGCCTCTAAATAAAAACAACTTCCTGTAACTTCATGTGTAGCTCCTATAAATGTTAATCTCATAATGTGCCTCCAATACTTTATTTTATCGGATAGTCCTGCTTAAACCATCTGATAAGTATTATCTTCCTGTCCCAAAAAAGAATAATGCAATGGTTCCCGGCCCTGAATGTGTTCCGATAACAGGTCCTATGGGATTTATTATAATATCCTTTACAGCAAATTTATCCCTGATAAGCTGTGCTAAAAATTCGGCATCTTCCAAAGAGTCCCCATGTCCTATAAAAACCGCCGGATTGTTTGCCGGTGTAAAAGTATCTATCATATGATCCAACAGTGCATAAAGGGATTTCTTCCTGCCTCTTACCTTTTCCCTCGTCATCAGATGTCCCTCGTCATCAACATGTAATATAGGTTTTACATTAAGCGCCGTTCCTATACCTGCACTGAATGCACTTACTCTTCCTCCACGTTTTAAATGATTTAAATCATCAACGGTAAACCAATGACAAAGCTTATGAATATTCTGCTCCAGCCAATTACTTAATTCATCTATGTTTAACCCTTCTTCCTTTTTCTTCACTGCACTATATACCAATAGGCCTTCTCCTGCTGAAGCAGCTTTTGAATCAATACAAATAATCTTTGAATCCTTATATTGCTCTAATAGTTCCTCCCTTGCTAACTGGGACGAATTATAAGTTCCGCTTAGACCGGAAGAAAAAGCAATGTAAAGGATATCACTGCCTTCCTTTAGTATCGCTTCAAAAAATTCCAGAAAAGCTTCTGTATTTATTAAGGAGGTTACAGCCTTTTCACCTTTTCTGAGATGCTGGTAAAACTCATGTATGTCCATTTCCCTGGTGTCTGAACAGTGCATATAGCTTCTGCCATTTAACTCAAAAGCCATTGGCATTACTTTAATTCCCAGTTCATTCACCATGTCCTGGGATATATCTGCAGTAGATTCTGTTACAATAACATAATTTTTCATATTTACACCCATTGCATACCGCAAGCTTGCTTGTGGTATTGCCACAAATAAAACAGGTTGAAAGAATGCATAAGTGGCATCCTATCAACATTTAAATTTTCTTTCAACCTTTCAAACATGATGCCGCTCTGGCGGCATCTCAAATAATAGATGAAGAAGCTTGGAATGAGTGCCCTCCGTACTCATTGTAAGGTTCTTCCAGTGTGAAAGCGTTTTTCTTTCACACTTACGCCCATTATATACTGCAAACTTGTTTGCAGTACTGCCACAACAAAAAAAGTGCCAAAGTAGTTGTATAACCCAATTTTTATACATTTTACCACTATTTTATACTTAATACAACAGATACCGGGTGAAAATAAGTACTTTGTTAACATAATATAATTTGCTCCAAAAAACTTTTATATAATATATACAAAAAAAAGCTTCCTTAGAATTCTTATAACAAATTTTAGGAAGCTTATAAATAATATTCTTAACCGGATTAGCCATTGATGTAATTAATTAAACCTTCCGCTTTAATTATTCCCTGCATAAATTCCGGGAAGGGCTGGCCTTGGTAGCTGGTACCTTTGGTGATATCATAAATTTTACCGTTATCAAAATCAATTTCCACTTCATCTCCGGCATCAATGGCTTTGGCGGCTTCTGCACATTCTATGATCGGCAGCCCGATATTGATTGAATTACGGAAGAAAATTCTTGCAAAGGTTTCAGCAATTACACAGCTGATTCCTGCTGCTTTGATAGCGATCGGAGCATGTTCCCTGGACGAACCGCAGCCAAAATTCTTATTCGCTACCATAATGTCCCCAACTTTTACCCTGCCGACAAAATCCGGGTCAATATCCTCCATACATTTTTTAGCCAGTTCTGCCGGATCGGATGAATTTAAATATCTTGCAGGGATAATTACATCGGTATCTACATTATCTCCGTATTTGTGTACTGTTCCATGTGCTTTCATAATGATTCCTCCCTATAAGCCCAGTTCACTGGGACCTGATATTTTGCCGGTTATTGCACTTGCTGCCGCTACCGCAGGACTTGCTAAATAAACTTCTGATTCCACATGCCCCATACGTCCGACAAAGTTCCGGTTAGTTGTTGCGACTGCCCTTTCTCCTGCTGCCAGAATACCCATATGCCCACCAAGGCAGGGACCGCAGGTAGGCGTACTTACAACTGCTCCGGCTTTAATAAAAATAGTTAACAGTCCTTCTTCCAAAGCTTTAAGGTAAATTGCCTGTGTAGCAGGAAAAATGATGACGCGCATTCCTTTTGCAACTTTTTTCCCCTCCATAACTTTGGCCGCTATTCTTAAATCCTCAATTCTGCCATTCGTACAGGAACCGATGACTACCTGGTCAATCTTAACTTCACCCACTTCATCAATGGTTTTCGTATTCTCCGGTAAATGAGGAAATGCAATTGTCGGCTTTAATGCTGCTAAATCTATAACGTAAGTATTATCATACTCTGCATCTTCATCTGCTTCATATATTTTATAAGGTTTTGTGGAATGTTCCTTCATATATTCCACCGCTTTTTCATCTACCGGGAAGATACCATTTTTAGCTCCCGCTTCAATCGCCATGTTTGCCATGGTAAAACGGTCATCCATACTTAAATTTGCTAACCCGTCTCCAACAAATTCCATGGATTTATATAAGGCACCATCTACACCAATCATGCCGATGATATGCAGGATTACATCTTTACCGCTTACCCATTTTGCCGGTTTACCTGTTAAATCAAATTTGAGGGCAGCTGGAATTTTAAACCATGCTTTTCCGGTAACCATCCCGGCTGCCATATCTGTGCTTCCCACACCGGTTGAAAATGCCCCTAAAGCACCGTAAGTACAGGTGTGGGAGTCTGCACCGATTACTGCATCTCCTGCAACCACCAACCCTTTTTCCGGTAAAAGGGCATGTTCAATACCCATTTCGCCGATTTCAAAGTAATTGGTAATTTCATGTTCGATGGCGAAATCTCTCATACATTTACAATGTTCTGCGGATTTAATATCCTTATTAGGGGTAAAATGATCTGGAACTAATGCAATTTTATCCTTGTCAAAGACTCCTTTTTTATTTACCCTCTCCATCTCATGGATTGCAACCGGTGCCGTTACGTCATTACCTAACACTAAATCTAAATCCGCTTCTATCAACTGCCCAGCGGTTACTTTTGCTAATCCTGCATGTGCTGCCAGGATTTTCTGTGACATTGTCATTCCCATATTTTCGTCCTCCATTTTATTCTGCTATCATTTATCTGAATTCCATTAACTTTTTCTAATATAACCAATTATCTGAATTCTGTCCGATAATCATTTGAAAATTATTTCAATCGAAAGACATATTATTCGTACAAGCAGTTCATTTAGAATTGCAATCTATATCAGCTAAATTTCCGTTACAATACAATCACCCATTTCCCTGGTTCCTACCAGGTTTTTACCTTCAGACATGATATCCACTGTTCGATATCCTTTTTTAAGTACTGATTTTACTGTCGAATCAATACAATCTGCTTCCTCTTCTAAATCAAAGGAAAACCTGAGCATCATTGCAGCGGATAAAATTGTTGCAATTGGATTTGCTTTATTTTCTCCGGCAATGTCCGGTGCGGAACCATGACTAGGTTCGTACAATCCAAGCTTTGTATCACCAAGGCTTGCTGAAGCAAGCATTCCGATCGAACCGGTCACCATACTTGCCTCATCGGATAAAATGTCTCCGAACATATTTTCAGTCAGTATGACATCAAACTGCTTTGGATCTTTTACTATCTGCATGGCACAATTGTCTACCAGCATATCACATAATTCCACCTCAGGATAATCAGCTGAAACTTCTTTTACGACCTGCCTCCATAGTCTGGAAGAGTCAATTACATTGGCTTTATCTACACTGCAGACTTTTTTATTTCTCTTTTTGGCAATTTTAAAACCCCATTTTGCGATTCTTCTGATTTCATTTTCATCATAAACTAAAGTGTCCATAGCTTTTCTTAATCCATTTTCTTCATAGGTTTTACGGTCGCCAAAATATAAACCTCCGGTTAACTCCCTTACCACTACAAAATCAAATCCGCTTCCAATGATTTCATCCTTTAACGGACATGCTCCCTTTAATTCATCATATAATACAGCCGGCCTGAGATTAGCAAACAGCCCTAACCCTTTCCTAATGGCTAAAAGCCCCGCTTCCGGCCTGAGATTAGGAGGCAGGTTATACCAATTAGACTGTCCAACCTTTCCCCCTACTGCACCAAGCAGTACTGAATCACTTTGCTTTGCAGTTTCTAAGGCTTCCTCTGTTAAAGGGACTCCGGTAGCATCGATGGAAACTCCACCCATCAATACTTCTGTATAAGTAAAATGGTGTCCGAACTTTTCTCCCACTTTATCTAAAACTTTTTTTGCTTCCGTAATGATTTCCGGTCCGATTCCGTCTCCTGGTATAACAGCAATGTTATAATTCATGGTATTCTTCCTTTCACTATTAAAACATATGTTATTTTTCTATACTTTAATGAATCTTTAATTATTTTATCTTTATTATTGCTATTCTAGCATACTTTTTGATATAATTGAAATACATATTAAGAATATTTGTCATAACTACAGGTTATATAAGATGAATAACTGGTGCGGATTCTTTCAACCTGTTTTATTTGTGGCAGTACCGCAGACAAGTCTGCGGTATGCAATGGGTATAAGGTTGAAAGAAAATAGAAATTAGAGAAAGGATGCCACCTATGGATTCTTTCAACCTGTTTTATTTGTGGCAGTACCGCAGACAAGTCTGCGGTATGCAATGGGTATAAAAATGGAACAAAACTTATCCTTATATAAAATTTTTAATACGGTTGCCGAAAACGGAAATATCTCCAAAGCTGCTAAGGATTTATATATCAGTCAGCCTGCTATCAGCAAAGCCATCACCAGATTGGAAGAAAGCCTGGGTATTATTTTGTTTGTCAGGACTTCCAGAGGTGTCCATTTAACGGAAGAAGGAAGCCTTTTATATGAGTATACCAAATCAGCTTTTGATACCTTATTGCAGGGAGAAGCTAACATTAAACGTATTAATGAATTGGGAATTGGACATTTACGGATTGGTGTAAGTACAACTTTATGTAAGTATATCCTGCTGCCGTATTTAAAACGTTTTGTTTTGGCACACCCACATATTAAAATAACCATTGAATGCCAGTCAACCTTCCAAACCCTGGACCTGCTAGAACATGGGCGACTGGATATCGGCTTAATCGGCAGACCCGCAAATTTAAAGAACTTAGATTATTATGCAGTTGAACAGATTGAGGATATCTTTGTAGCCACGGAGTCTTATATGGATAACTTAAGATTGCGGGAATCCTCCGCAAAATCCTCCGGAAATGCAAAATCCCCGGTATTTAATAGGGTACCCCAAATATCAAATGCGGTTATGATGACTGGCAATCATTTGACATCAGATGATATTTTTAAGACTGCAAATGTTATGCTTTTAGATGAAAAGAATATGACCAGATTATATATTGAAGATTATTTTACAAGAAACCAGATTGAGACAAATCAGATTCTTGAGGTCAGTAATATGGATTTATTGATAGAATTTGCAAAAATCGGACTTGGTGTTTCCTGTGTAATAAAGGAATTTGTAAAAGAAGAATTAAAGGAGGGTACCCTAATTGAAGTTTCCCTGGAAAAACCCCTGGAGAAAAGAGAGGTGGGATTTGCTCATTTAAACAGCACCCAACTTTCAGATTCTGTTCATAAATTTATTCGTTTCTTTAAAGAGGAAGAGGGCGATCCTGCTTCACCCTCATGACTTAATTGCCAAAGGATACCGAATTTATCCGTTAAGGAGCCATAACATTTACTCAAAACGTTTCCTGCAGGTCTATCTCTACCTTACCTCCTTCTTATAGTTTTCCAAACCACCGTTCAATTTCATTCTCATTTTTACTGACTACCGCAATGCTGAAATTATTGCCTTGGCTAAACGGGAGCCCTGTACAGCTATTACACAGTATATTATTCAAAATATACTTAACCATGATACATAGATTTTTACATACACTTACGGTATTTTTCAAAAGCAGCAGGTAATGTATAGTTCTCTTCAATTTGCTTTTTACCGGCCCATAAAGGCTGTGCGGCTCCATCCGCTGAATACACGGTATTTTCAGAAACTTTTGAATCTTCTTTTAGTTTTACCTGATATCCGGTCATGTGCCATTCAATATGGGTAAATATATGTTTCACATCACCCAGCTTCTGAATTTTGAAATTTTCTATACCCTGATTATGAAATATTACTTCAACTTCTAACGGTGATAGTTTTCCTTCCAATGTGGGCAGCTCCCATAATCCTGCCAACAGTCCTGAACTTTTTCGCTTCCTGATTAAATATTCCTCATCTTTTTCAATGAGCAGAACCGTCTTTTCTTCAATTTTTCTTGGCTTTTTACTTGGTTTTACAGGTATTTTCATTTCTGTTTTATCATGAAAGGCATTACACAAATGCATAATGGGACATTTCATACATAAAGGTTTTCCGTTGGGTATACATACCATGGCCCCAAGTTCCATAACTGCCTGATTAAAATCGCCTGGTCGTTCTTTGGGTATAATCTTCCTGATATCCTGTTCCAGTTCTTTTTTTACACTTGCTTTGGTAATATCATCAAAGCTGCCGGCCACCCGTTTCATCACGCGAAGTACATTCCCATCCACGGCCGGCTCCGGTACATGAAATGCTATCGAAGCAATTGCACCTGCTGTATATGAACCTATACCGGGAAGTTCCAGCAGACTATCATAATCGGAAGGCATTACTCCTTTATATTCCTCCATTATTTTTATAGCTGCCTTTTGAAGATTTCTGATCCTGTTATAATAACCTAACCCCTCCCATAATTTAAGCAGTGACTCTTCTTCTGCATATGCCAAGGATTTTATATCCGGCAGGGCATTGATAAATCGTTCAAAATAAAACTTCACCGCTTCCACCCTGGTCTGCTGCAGCATTATTTCTGATATCCATACATAATACGGTTTTGGGTTATCCCGCCAAGGTAGTATTCTGGCATTATTATCATACCATTCCAGCAGGTAATCTATCGTATTTTTATAATTATAAGTCATTCTTTATCTCCGGGCTCCTGAATTTAATTCATTTTATTGATTGGGATTTTATTGTTTTTATTTTTAAATTAAGAGGATATTCCTCAACAATGATTAAAGACCATCGTACGGGAATACCCTCTCTTAAAGTTAATCTAATAAATGTATTAATATTTAGTTATTGATAAGTTTGTCTTTTTTTGTCCAGCTCATCATATTACGAAGTTCAGAACCAACTTTTTCTAATTGGTGTTCCGATTCTCTTCTTCTCATAGCAAGGAAATTCGTACAGCCAATCTGATTCTCAAGTAACCAGTTACGTGCAAATACACCTTCCTGAATATCTTTTAATACCTGTCTCATTGCATTTTTGGTATCTTCTGTTATAATTTTAGGTCCTGTAATATAGTCACCATATTCAGCTGTATTAGAAATAGAATATCTCATGCCCGCAAAACCGCTTTCATTAACCAGGTCAACAATTAATTTCATTTCGTGGATGCATTCAAAATATGCACTTTCCGGTTCATAGCCAGCTTCTACTAAAACTTCGAAACCAGTCTTCATTAACTGGGTAACACCACCGCAAAGTACTGCTTGTTCACCAAACAGGTCAGTTTCTGTTTCTTCCCTGAAAGTGGTTTGAAGTACGCCTGCTCTTGCTCCGCCGATAGCAAGGGAATAAGCTAATCCTAAGTCATGGGCTTTACCGGTTGCATCCTGGGCAACAGCGATGAGACAAGGAACTCCCTGACCTTCCTGGTACTGGCTTCTTACTGTATGTCCGGGACCTTTTGGAGCAATCATGATAACGTCAACATCTTTTGGCGGAATAATCTGTCCGAAGTGAATTGCAAAACCATGGGCAAACATAATTGTATTACCTGGCTCTAAATTAGGTTCTATGGATTCTTTATACATTTTAGATTGTTTCTCATCATTAATTAAAATCATAATCATGTCCGCTCTTTTTGCCGCTTCTGCTGCAGTATATACTTCAAAGCCGGCCGCTTCTGCTTTCGCCCATGATTTACTGCCTTCATAGAGACCGACAATTACATGAACTCCCGACTCTTTTGCATTTAAAGCATGCGCATGTCCCTGGCTGCCGTAACCGATAATAGCTACTGTCTTGCCTTCTAATAATGATAAGTTACAATCTTCTTGGTAAAATATCTTTGCCATCTTCATATCCTCCTAAATATTTATAATTTATTATTGTAAAAAGTGTCACCACTCTTTGAAATAATCAAATTTATCTTTATCTGTTTAACTTGTTAAAGTCTAAATTTAAAGAACACCGCCTGCATTCTGGCAGGCGTTATAAATAACGTCAAATCCACAACTTAATCATCCAGATAATCCGCAATGTCTCCTGAACCTCTTGAAAGACCGGTGATTCCTGTTCTTACAATTTCTTTAATTGTATAACCATCCAGTAATTTTATAAACGCCTCAATTTTAGCTTGATTACCTGTTAATTCAATCATAAGGGATTCCATTGCCACGTCCACGATTTTGGCCCTGAAAATATCGGCAACTGCAATGATGGCCTGTCTTTCCTTTACCGTTGCTAACACTTTTACCAATATCAATTCCCTGCATACGGACTCTTCCGGTAATAATTCACGAATTTCACGAACATCTTCCAACTTAAACAATTGTTTTCTAATCTGTTCTAAAATCTGGTTGTCACCGTTTACTACAACAGTCATTCTGGAAAATGCAGGATCCTGTGTTTCCCCAACTGTTAAACTATCTATATTATAACCTCTTCTGCTGAATAAACCGGATACACGGCTTAAAACTCCAGCTGTATTGTCTACCAGTATTGATAAAACCATCTTTTTCATTGGAACCTCCCATGCAGACCTTTGTATTTAAATTGTATTCATTTTAACAATATGAGCATAAATTGTCAATAATTAAAACATTTTTTGAAAAACAATTTATCAATGTTAAAAATATTAGAAAATTCCGTATTTGAATTTAGTTTAAATAATATATAATAATCCTAGATTTCGTAAGATCCCTGTTTTCATAAAACCAAATTTCAAAACCAGGTGCCTTCTTTTTATCCAGCTTTCATTTAATATATTTGCCATTGAATAAACTTGCATTTTTTGTTCAGCAGGCATTTGTGCTTCATACATCCGATAAAATTCGTCTGCCTGCAGGGCAGTTTCATAAATAACCTCTTTTTGTTTTGCTAAAGAAGTTATCCGATCATTAATGTAGGACCGAAAATTCTGGGTTCCAACTGCATTATCGCCATGCTGCCTATAAAATAGTGTTACCGCAGGCAAAAAACTGATATGTCCAAAGGCAGCAGCTATTAAGGCTACCCACCAGTCATGATATCTTGCATGAACCGGCTGTTTACACATTAACCTTTGCAGGGATTCATTAAACATAACGGTACAGCCAATCAGTTTATTTTCCATCATGATATGGGGCAGATCCACTTTCCTGGTATCTAATCTGCTGCTTTTGTAAAAGGACTGATTTAACATGTTTAAATTATTATCTACAACTAACGCATCGGTAAATACCGCCACAGGATAATCCTGTCCGAATTTTTTCTCAATCTTTTTCATTTGCATCATGGTTTTACATATTTTATCAGTCATCCAAACATCATCCTGGTCACAAAACATATAATAATCTATTATCGTTACCGGCTGCGTATCATAATCTTCTTTTATCAGCCCTGCTTCTTCCGATAATTTATTATTATATTCAGCCGCAAATTGAACTCCTTCTAAAAAATTTAATGTAACCCCCTTATTATTAACATTATGCTGATACATGATTTTATCCGGAAAACGACAGATATATTCGTCAACTATACAATTTGTCCCATCGGTAGAACCATCATCAAAGATCCATAACTTCCAGTTATCATAATTTCCTTTCAAAATTGATTCAATCTGCTCCCTAATGTACTTTTCTCCATTATAAGTTGCCATTATTATATTTACACGATTCATATCATTCTCCTGACCTTTCCGGAAGTATGCGTCTGCCAGGTGCAGACGTCTAATGTTATTAAATCTCATGCTGCAGCATGAAGATTACTTGGAAGTTCTAAAAAATTTATTAATTCCAAAAAGAAGGATTCATACTAAGCTTTTTTATCAGATTCTTTGGCAGCCGTTCATAATTTCTTCCTGTTTTATATCCCAGATACTTAAATCCGCTCTGTAAGATCAATTCAGGGATTAAATAGAATTGTTTTTTATCCAGCAGATATTCCATTGTTCGCTTTACCAGTTTCATACCTTCGTTTTCTGATTTTACAGAAGAAAATATGTGGTTGTACTGCTGCTGTGAAACTGCAAGATCAAAATTCCTTTTAAATTGCTGGGTATAAGTATACACATGGGAGTGATATACCCGTGCTTTTGCCGTATAGGCAATGGTATAACCCTTATTAATAATTCCTGCGGCAATAATCATATCTTCATTAAAAATAGTCTTGGTAACAAATCCCCCTAATTTATCATAGACGGATTTACGATATGCCGCACATACATTAGAACAGAAATAAGTCTTAATTCCCAGTATTGGCAAATCATTTAAGGTTTTTGTATCACTTTTATCAGGATAATTAAATTGCCTTGTATATTTTTCAATCATACCGCTTCCCGGCATAGCCAACTGCCTGCCGTACGTCGCTGCCACCCCTTGGTCTTTAAAGGGTTGAATCAAAAATTTTATCAAATTTACGTCTGCCGGAATCGCATCCTGTGTCATAAATATAAGAATTTCTGACTGTGATAAAGAGGCTCCGTAATTCCTGGTACCACCGTGGTCAAATTCCGATTTTTTTATCTCAACGCATTCTATCTTACAAGCAGAGCTGTTAAGACTCAATGCATACGCTATGGTATCTTCTGTTTTCCCTAGTGGGCAGACCTGATTTCTATCCGAAACTTCATCCACCGTATGGAGTATTAATATTCGGTCCGGTTTTATACTTTGTTTCATTAATCTTTCCATCAAATGATTAAATTTATTATCAGGTTTATAAACCGGTATGATTACATCAACAGATACCGTGTTTTCTCCCTGGATTTTATTATCTCCGAACGTATCTTCATCATTCATCCCAATTAAACCTGCCTCACTTATCATACTTTCATAAGCCTATCATACCTAAGTATTAAATACCTGTCAAGCTGGTATCTTTCCCATCGTTTATTGTTGTTTTTTGTCACGGGAAATTATTCTAAGCTATCTGACCCGAAAAACACTATCAATCAATATTGTATCTGCCCGCAGTTAATCTTTATATTAAATATGAACGTGCAAGACGAACGTCATTCATTATATAATAAAAAACAGCACATGGCAATATCTTATGCACAAGAAATCACAAGAAAGACTCTGGTGCTGACGCGCTGTCACTTTAGTGACAATCTACCTATAGCACGTCATGCGCGTCCCCCGGAGGGTTTTTATCTCATAAAGAGAACTTTCCTATGAGATAAAATAACAGCGGTATATTCCAACCGCTGTTATTTCAATTCTATTATAATTTATATATATATTAGTTACTGGCGGGTCTGGTATCAAAGGTAACGTTTATTGTCTTATCGACATACTTCCCGTCTTCCTGTGACTTAATTCCTATTGTCCCCGTGCTGTCCGCTTTCGTATTACCTAATAATTCCTGTAATTCTGACATGGTTTCAATCGGTAAATTATTTACGGCAACGATAATATCTCCAACTTTTAAGCCAGCTTTTTCTGCAGCGGAGCCTTTCTCAATTTCCCCAACATAAACACCTACCGGCATATTAAATCTCTGTGAATAATCACTGGTAACATCTTTGCCTGCTATACCTAAATAAGCTTTGTCACTATCAGCAATAACTGTTCTGTTCATTAATTCGTTAATGACTGGGATTGCATCCGTAATCGGAATTGCATATCCGATACTCTCAACATTATTATCAACATATTTAACTGAATTAATACCAATTACCTCACCTTTAGAATTAAGTAAAGCACCCCCGCTATTACCGGGATTTATAGCTGCATCTGTCTGTAAAACATGTAAAGTCACATCATCAACGGTAACTTCCCGGTCCAAGGCACTGACATAACCAACTGTTATGGATTGCCCATACCCTAATGCATTTCCTATCGCAATAGCCATTTCGCCCAGTTTTATGGATTTAGAATCACCTAAAGTTGCAATTTTAATATGATCTTTCGTTCCATCCTTTAAATCTGAAAGTTTAACGGAAACAACAGCTAAATCTGAACTTGGCGCAGTTCCCTTAATGGTTGCTGAAGCAGTAGTATCGTCCGCAAATACAATATCAACAGACTTTGCATTGGCAACAACATGGTTATTCGTTGCAATTAATATCTCGGAATCATTTTGGCCGATAATGATACCAGAACCGCTTCCCTGCACATCTTCACTGTATTGCCTGCCAAATATATCACTTGTTACATTACTTATCATTGAGTTGATTACTACGATTGATGGCATTACGTTATCAACAACTGTTGAAACATCTCCAGATGTATTACTCTGACTCGTTCCGGTCTGTACCGCAACTACACCATCCGAACCCCCTTGTCCTGATACATTATCACTTGCAGTATCCACATCCTTTCCGTCGACGTTTTGAGTGTTATCCGATAATGAATAAAATCCTTGGAAAGAAGCTCCGGCAACTAGTCCAAATACAGCTGCAGCTGCTACAACTTTAGTAAAGCTCTTTATAAAATTGTGTTTCTTTTTGGGTTTAGGATAGGATGTATAGTCATTGCTTTTATCTTCTTTGTTTTGATTGTTAAAAAATTCGTCGTTCATAATAATTACCCCTTTCAAACTTTAGCAATATATTAATTTTAAAATTATTGTTTCTAAATTTTTATACCTAAAGTTTAACAAGAAATTATGTCTACTTTGTGATTACAATTTGAATTTTGTATGAAGATTCAAGTTCCGGTACTGGTCTAAAAGTCCAATTCAGGCTGTGAACTTTTAACGCCCAAATCATCTTATCGGATTATTTTATAATTCATTATGTTGCCATATAATTACCTAAAATTTTAAGACTCATGGCTTCTTCTTCAATTCCATATAAAGCATTTTTAACTGCCGCTTCTTTCAGATTTCCTTCAAAGTCAACAAAAAATCTATATTCAAACACTTTTCCTTCCAACGGCCTGGATTCAATTTTTGTCATATTTAAGTTATTATATATAAAATGAGACAGCATATTATAAAGAGTTCCGCTCTCATGGGGTAATTCAAAGCAGATACTGATTTTATTTGCTCCCTTTATATATTTTTTTTCTTTTGCAATAACAATAAAACGGGTTGAATTTGTATCTTCATGGTTAATGGCTTCCTCTAAAATCTGTAATCCGTAGTAAGCAGCCGCCTGCTTACTTGCTACGGCACCTTGTGTTATATCTCCATCCTCTAATACCTTCCTGGCACTGTCAGCCGTGCTGGTACATTCTACCGGATTCATATGCTGATGCCCGTCTATGTATTTTGAACACTGCATAAGTCCTTGCGGATGGGAATAAACATTATGGATGTTATCGATTGAGGTTCCAGGTAAACCCAATAAGGCATGGTCTATTTTAACTACATGCTCACCAATTATTGAATTATCAAATTCCACCAGTAAATCATAAATATCAGAAATCCCGCCGGTAGATGTATTCTCAATAGGAAGTACACCATAATCTGCTTCGCCCTCTTTGACTGACTGCATCACTTTCTTAAAGGAAGGGGCATAAGACCGGCAGATATTCGTACCAAAATACTCTTCCATAGCCTGTTCCGTATAAGAACCCCGAACTCCAAAACAAACAACCTTAGTATCATGATTTACAGGCAAACTGCCTGACTCAGTAAAAGGAACTTCATACCCATCCTCACTGATTAATCCATACTGTAATTTACGGCTCATAGACATAATCTGAGTAAATAGTTCCTGTACACCATGTCGGTTAAAATCATTCCCGGCCAGTTCTTTTAAGACTCTTAATTTATCCTGTTCCCTATCTTTATCAAAAACTTTTTTTCCTGTCTGAATCTTATATTCTGCTACCTCCTTCGCCAGTTGCATTCTATATTCAAATAACTCAACTATTTCCTTATCAACCTTATCAATTTCTTCCCTGCTCTGCTGTAAATCAATCATATTATCCTCTTTTCTGCATATTCAGGCATAAATTGAACTCTCTCTAAATAAGCAATTTTAAAAAAACGTCAACCTATGTCCATTTGCTGTATCCCGAAATTTAATTCTTTTGATAATTATATAACATATTACCGGTTCAATGCAATCCTAAAGAAGTATACATTGCATATTATGCATTATAGATTTATAATCAGACTATAAAATACATAATTTCGTAATTTTACTAAAAAATCATTTCATGTTTAAATTAGATTCAGAGCATTTTCATTTAGTGTAAGGAGGGAAAAAATATGAAGCTGCAGGCAAAACGAATAGTTCCTTTTATATTAATTATAATCATAGGTTCCTTGTTTTACTTTTTAATGAACTCTGCCCAAACCGTTTACAATTCTGAAAATGCCTTTGGAAATACTTCCGGCAATTTATTTAACGGTGGGTTGTTTTGTGAATATAATGATAAGATATATTTTAGCAATATGAAGGATGAGGGTGCTCTTTATTCTATGGATTTAGAATTGAAGAATTTCAAAAAAATCAGTAACGATAAAATCGGATATATTAATGCAGTTGGAAGTTATCTATATTATTCACGTATGAATAATAAAAAACAGACCAGTAAACCTAATATATTTGCTTTCAAAAATGTGGGTATATACCGTATAAAATTTAACGGTAAAGATACAAAAAGCCTTTATGATAACCCAAGCGGACTTATAAACGTTTATGGCAACAGCTTGTATTATCAGCATTATAACAAGGAAGGCGGCTTAAAATTTTATAAAGTCGGTATAGATGGTTCCGGCGAAAAGAAATTATCGGATGAAGCAATTCTTCCAATGACCATAGTTAACAATATGTTATATTATACCGGAGTTAACGATGATCATTTCCTATATTCCATGAATTTAACAAATAATAGTAAATCCGTTATTTATGAAGGTAATTGTTACGCACCAATTATAAATAAAAATTATATTTACTTTATCTCCCTGTCAGATAATTACTTCCTATACCGTATTGACCTGAACGGCAAAAATAAAACCCTGATTTCAGGAGAAAGATGCAGTACCTATAATATTACGGAAGATGGTAAATACCTATATTATCAGGTAGATAATAATAAGGACAACCGAATCGGGATAATGAATCTTGGGACCGGTGATGTCCATACTATAAAGACCGGCGATTATAAGAATATCCATATCCTGGATAACTATGTTTTTTTTACAGACTTTGAGGAAAAAGAAACATATTATATACCCACTGGCTCCAGTAATAATTTAAAAGCATTTAATCCGTCGAAACTAAGTAATTAGAAATCAGATTACTTTATAAAATCAGATTACGGGAGTTAGTGTATGTTTAATCTTTTAAGCCTTTTTCTGACAACTCCTGATATAATTGATAGGCCGTCTTCCCATATATCGGATGAATAAAATTTGGTGCAATTTCACACATCGGTCCTAATACAAATCCCCGGTTTTTTATCTCAGGATGAGGTATTGTCAGAATATCCGTTTTTATTACTTTCTGATCATAATAAAGAATATCCAGATCAATTGTCCGCGGTCCCCAATGTATGGTTCTTACACGCTTTAATTTATTTTCAATTTTCTGTATTAATTCCAGCAATTCTGCCGGGGTACGGATTGTTTTTAATTCTAATGCAGCATTAAGGAAATCATCCTGTTCCACCCCTCCTACCGGAGCAGTTAAGATATAGGATGATATATTAGATACATTGCACAGTTCATCTTCTTTTATTAATTCAATTGCAGTATTTAAATTACTTTCCTTATCACCAAGATTAGATCCAATACTTAGATAAACCAGGTGCCACTCTCTTTCCATGACCACCGAAACCGTTTCTAGCGGGAGTAATATAGGTGCCCAGGGTTTTTTTACTTCCAGTTGGATTTTCTCTATCATGGGAAAGTTAATTAATATTGTTCTGGCAAGATGCTCCGTGAGGGTCTCAATTAATTTAAAAGTATACTTTTCCATCTCATTTTTAATAAAATGACATACTTCCCCATAATTGACCGATTTCGTAAGATCATCATTACCGGATGCTTGGGTTAAATCCGCATATAGTATCACTGAAACCAAAAATTTCTGTCCCAGTACATTTTCCTCTTTAAATACACCATGATGGCAAAATACTTCCAGGTTCGTTATTCTTATCTGATCCATGTTAAACTCCAAACCGCGTGTCCAGTCACGCTAACTAATCAGTATGATAATAAAATGTTAACTTTATTCCCTTCACGTGCTTCGGCACGTTTACTACCCGGAATGTTAAAAAATGTGCGTTTTATTTTTTGCCTTTATCCCCATCATTCTTTCCGTTCTTTTAATATTGCCTCTGTCATCTTTACAGCCCTGTAATTAGCCAATACATCATGAACCCGTATAATACTGCAGCCTTTCATGACCCCTATTACGGTAGTGGCTATGGTCCCCTCAAGCCGGTTATCGGCAGGTACATCTAAGGTCAGGCCAATTACGGATTTCCTTGAGGTACCTAATAAAACAGGCAGATTAAATTGCTGCAGTTCTTCCAGACGATTCAATAATATGAGATTCATCTCATAGGTTTTACCAAAACCTATACCGGGATCTATCATTAATTTATCCTGACTAATCCCCGCTTCTAATCCAGTTTCTATACTTTCCTTCAAATCCGACATAACATCTTCCATATAATTATCATATATTGCTTCTTTCCTGTTATGCATAATACAAACCGGTACCCCGCAGCTTCGTATTATTTCAGCAATATCAGCATCATATTTTAAGCCCCGGATATCATTAACCATGTCTGCCCCCGCATCTATGGCAGCCTTGGCAACTTTGCTTTTATAAGTGTCAATCGATATGGGTGTATTAAACCGTTGCTTTAATTCTTTTATAACAGGTATAACCCGGTTAATTTCTTCTTCTTCGGATATCAGGGTATAACCAGGCCTTGTGGATTCACCGCCTACATCAATAATATCAGCACCTTCCTGAATCATTTGTTCCGCATGTTTTAATGCTCCCGTAATATTATTATATTTACCTCCATCCGAAAAAGAATCCGGTGTAACATTTAGTATCCCCATTATATAGGTTTGATCTTTTAAGTTAAACTCTTTATTTCCAATAAGCATGATTGTCTCCTGATACATTAATAATTCCCGGTATTTTACTTGATTAATTGAAAAAAAGTATTTCTCATTTCATGGTTATTTTCAAAAATTCCCCTGCAAAGAAATGTTGTAGTTAATGTTCCTGGTTTTTGTACTCCCCGCATGGTCATACACATATGCTCCGCTTCCATTAAAACAATAACACCTTTTGGATTTAAATATTCCATAATATCATCTGCTATCTGGGCGGTCAGCTGTTCCTGTATCTGCGGCCTTCTGGCATAAGTTTCAACCGTTCTTGCTAACTTACTGAGACCGACTACCTTGCCATCCGGAATATATCCAATATAAGCCTTCCCATAAAACGGAAGCAAATGATGTTCACAAACTGAATAAAACGGTATATCTTTTTCAATAATTATTTCATTATTATTTGCCGTAAAGGTTTTAAACAGATATTCACTGGCATCCCTGTTTAATCCACCAAATATTTCTTCGCACATTTCTGCTATTCTCTTCGGTGTACCAGTAAGTCCTTCCCGGTTTACATCTTCGCCGATTCCCTCTAAAAACATCTTAACGGCTTCTTCAATTTTTTTATGATCCATAATTTCCTCCTTTTGCAGTTTGAGTACAATTGCACCTTTGTTAAGCTTCCAATCGTACTCAGTTAAGGCAACACTACTCCCAATTCATCATAAACCTCTTTTAAATAGGATAAAGAACCAAAAGCAATTATTACATCATCCTCAACTGCGTTATCATAAGCCAGTTTTACAGCCCTTGAAACGGTGCCGGCATTCATAACCTGATTGCAATATTTCCTCGCCGTTTCAGCCAATTTATCAGACTGTAATCCACGGATATTATTCGGTGTGATCGTAAATATCCTGTCTGCATATAACCCTGTATGTTTTAGTACCGCATCATAATCCTTATCTGCCAGAACTCCTATTATAAACAGTATTCTTTTATTTGAAAAATATAGATTTATATTTTTCTCAAGTGAAATAGCAGCATCCTCATTATGGGCCCCATCAATAACAAACAGCGGTTTATCTTTCACTAACTCAAAACGGCCCCTCCAAATAGTCTGAAATAAGCCATTTCGTATATCACTTTCTGAAATTAGGTAACCAAGTGATATTAAAGTATCGATTGCTAAGATAGCTACCACTGCATTCTTAACCTGATTTTCCCCTAGTAATTTTATTTTCAGGTTTTGCCTGTCCCCATAAGAAAATACGGTTTCATCTGTCGTTTGAATTTCTATTTTTATCTTGCTAAAATCAGCAGTGGTTAAAACTGCATGATTCGATAAACTGACTGATTCTATGATTTTCTTTGCTGCTGCTTCCTGACCATAGGATACTACCGGAATCTGTGGTTTTATAATACCTGCCTTCTCCAATGCTATCTGTCCTATAGTATCACCTAATAAATGCATGTGATCCATGCTAATGGATGTAATCACCGCACATTCCGCCGTAGAAATTACATTGGTAGCATCCAATCTGCCTCCTAAGCCGACTTCTAATACGACAATATTGCATTTTTCACTTAAAAAATATAACATCGCCATAGCTGTTTCAATTTCAAACACGGTTGGATGAGGCAATCCTTCCGCAGTCATTGACTCACAGATGTTTTTGATCTTACTGACACAGCCACTGACTTCTGTTTCACCGATGTACTTCGTAATAACAGTTGGATTCTCTCCCCCAATCTGTCCTGACCATGAAATCTGTATTTTTTCAAAATAACTAAATACGGACGGCGAGATATATCTTCCAACGTGATACCCGGCTGCCGCCAATATTGTAGCGATATAAGCCGCAGTAGAACCCTTACCGTTAGTACCGGCTATATGAACAAATTTAAGCCTGTCCTGGGGATTACCTAACCGCTCAAGCAAAGTCCCCATGCTTTCTAATCCCAATACACTGCCATACTGTTCAGAAGATTTAAGAAACCCGGAAGCCTCTTCATAAGTCATAATGCATGCCTCCTTATCTTTCCTCACAAACCTGGAAAATTAAGAATTTTAAATAATAGGATTCATCCGCCGGCCAAAGAATCGGATGATCCGGTGACTGAGTCCGGTATTCTACCTGTCTTAGTCTTTTTCTAGTATTTTTAGCCGCCTGCCCTACTGTTTCTGCAAATAATTCAGGGGTCATAAAGTGGGAACAGGAGCATGTAGCCAGGTAACCGCCGTTTTTTAACAGTTTCATAGCCCGGAGGTTAATTTCCCGATATCCTTTTATTGCATTTTTTATTGAATTTCTTGATTTTGTAAAGGCCGGAGGGTCTAAAATTATAACATCAAATTTCTTATTTTGCTTCTCTAACTCCGGTAATAATTCAAAAACATCGCTGCATTGAAAATGTACCGTTTTCTGTAAACCATTTAGTAGCGCATTTTCCTCAGCCTGTTTAATTCCAAGTTCAGAAGCATCTACACCAAGGACACTTTTTGCACCTGCGAGTCCGGCATTTAAAGCAAAGGAACCGGTATGGGTAAAACAATCCAGTACTTCGGCATCTTTGCATAATTTCTTTATTGCTTCACGGTTATATTTTTGATCCAGAAAAAAGCCGGTTTTTTGGCCTTCCTCAACATCTACCATGTATTTCACACCATTTTCCACGATTTCTACCTTGGTATCAAACGTTTTTCCAAGAAAGCCTTTCATCCGTTCCATACCTTCATTACTTCTTACTTTCGCATCACTTCTTTCAAAAACGCCACGGATTATAATACCATCCTGTTTTAAAAATTCTTTCAAGATTTCTACTATAGTATTTTTCATGCGGTCAATTCCAAGTGCCAGCGACTGTACCACTAAAACATCATTAAATTTATCAATGACTATGCCGGGAAGAAAATCAGCTTCTCCAAATATGATACGGCAGCTGCTGGTATCCACCGTTTTCTTACGGTATTCCCAAGCGTCCCTTACTCTGTCTTCTAAGAACTCCCTATCGATCTCCTGACCTTTAATTCTTGACATCACCCTGACCGTTATTTTTGAATTCGTATTTATAAATCCGCAACCCATATAATAATCGTCAAAATCCTGAACATTGATAATATCACCATTAACGAAATCGCCTGTTATGGAATCTATTTCATTATCATAAACCCACATACCACCAGCTTTGAGAGTTCTTCCTTCACCTTTTTTTAATTTAACAATCGCTTTATCCATTCGTTGTTTTTCTCCATTTTCTACAAAAATGATCACTGTTGACACCCATTATACCATAGAAAGAAAGATTGTCAACGAAACCCTTAATCATTAAATAGGCACGAATTACTTATTCTTTAAATGGGCTTTTCTATTTCAATGAATAGGCTTTCCATTTTTCGCTTATACTAATTCCATGAAAAAATGTTTTCTAAGTAATTTTTTATTATGCGGCCTTAGCGGTTGGTGTATGGAATGTTTTTGGACCGGACTCCATTCTGTTGTAACCCATAAGGATAAAGCTTTATTGTGCCGTACCTCCGTGTGGATGTTTCCTATCTATGGTATGGCTGCATGTTTAAATCCTATTTGCAAAAAACTGAAAGACAAGAGTGCCCTAATTAGAGGAGGTGTGTATGCATTTTTTATCTTTATCACTGAATTTTTTACTGGAAATCTATTAAAAAAATACGGAGCATGTCCTTGGGATTACAGTAAAGCAAAGTTAAACTTTAAAGGATTAATCCGGCTTGATTATGCACCTGCCTGGATTTTAGTCGGACTCTATTATGAAAAATTATTAAACCGGTCGAAATAACAAATATTTGAAACTGAACTAACATACTCTGTAAAACAAATGAAAACCATTTTCATAAACTCCTGTTAAATATAAATAACCGTATTAAAAACCGGTTAGACACTTATTAATTTCATTTGTCCCGTAGATCCTGCAGAGTATGTTAATCAATTTTATTCAATAAAATTATTCTATTCAAAGACATTTTCTGTTATAATAATTACAAAATCTACATAAATTCCATAAATAAAGAAAAAAGCGGAGGTAAATGAATGCTAAAAGCAGTAATATTTGATATGGATGGTGTATTGGTTGATAGTGAACCACTCCATGCACGGGCCGCAGTGGCGGCTCTTACTGATTTAGGTTTTAATGTAACAATTGACTATTGTTATCAATTCATAGGATCAACAACGGTTCATATGTTAGAATCCATGAAAAAAGATTATAATATCTCATTAACTGTAACCGAATTACTTACTGTATATCAGGAAACTTTACATAAATTAATAAAAACAGAGGGTTACGAACCGATTCCTTATACAAAAGCATTAATCATGGATCTCTATAATCATGGAGTCAAATTAGCTATCGCGTCATCTTCATCGGTGAAAGAAATTGAAGCTGTGGTTAAAGCACTTGGTATTAAAAAATATTTTACCAAACTCGTAAGTGGTACTAAAGTTTCACAGCCGAAACCTGCACCGGATATATTTCTAAAAGCTGCAGCTGAGCTGGGCATGAACACAAATGAATGTATAATTATTGAAGATTCTTTTAATGGTGTAAGTTCTGCAACTGCTGCAGGTATCCCGGTTATTGGATATGTCAATGAACACTCCGGTAAGCAGGATTTATCAGCAGCTTCAATTCTGATTGAGGGATTTAATGAAATAAATTATAAATTTATTGAAAACATTTATTTACGTGCACACAATATACCGATTACCATCGCCATAACAAATCGATTAATAATACGTGAATTATCTATTAATGATATTCCTGATATGTATCAGATTTATCAGAATCCTGAAGTAAAAAAATATATACCTGATATTGATGAATATTTAGAAAATGAAATTGAAAAACATAAAGCCTATATTAAAAATGTATATAATTTTTACGGTTATGGCTTATGGGGGGTGTTCAGTAAAGAAACCGGTGATTTAATCGGCAGGTGCGGAATTCAGAATAACATAATAAATGGCAAAGAGGAAATCGAACTGGGTTATGTACTTGACGTCAACCATTGGGGTTATGGATATGCAATAGAATGTATTAAAGCAATATTGACTTATGCTTTTCAAGAGTTACACATGGAAAGAATTGTTGCATTAATTCATCCTTTAAATACAAGGTCTGTCAGGGTTGCAGAACGAGTTAATATGAAAAAAGAGCAGGTAATTAAAAAAGATGGCAATGAATTACTTCTATATATTATTGATTTAAAGGAATTTATATAGTATTCCGGCACATTAAAAACGAGTAGAAAATATATTTTCTGCTCGTTTTTAACTTATTACAAATTATTTATTATTATTGGTAGTATTATCAGTGGTATTATTAAGGGTATCATTTACCTTATTAATAGTATCATCTACTGTATTTCCTACTCCACCGGTTCCAGTCGTTCCATTGTTAATTCCGCCTGTTCCACCGGTTGTATCATTTGTACCGCTTGTATCATTTGTTGTATTTGTTGTGCCAATGCCATTGGTTGTTCCGGTTCCAGTACCATTTTGATCAGTTGTTGCAGAATTATTGCTGCCATCACCTGTTGCTGCACAAGCAGTAAATGTTAAAAATGTCAGACAGCATATCGCCATTAACAAATATAATCTTTTTCTCATGGATACTCCTCCTAAAAATATTTGAAATATTTGATTTTACGAATTTAGTATCCCTCTGTTTAATTTATTTATGCATATTTTCTAATGAGCAAATAATGCTAACCTAAGCATTTAACATAAGAAAAGCAAAAGATTTTACAGTTTCACAAATAATTGGTAATTATTTTATTTATTGTTTTCAGAATCCTTCAAATCCTTATAGGTAAATTCCAGCATATTACTGCGAAAGCGTAATGGTAAATTATTCCTCTGCAAATTAGTATTTTTACGTTCTTCAATTGCAATCGTATTAAAAAATGTCTTCCATAGCAGCTGAAATTCTTCTTCCTGATCTGATAATTCCTGAAATTTATCCATATTTAATTCATCTGCCCAAACGTAAATCCAAGGGAAACCACTTCGATGGATAACAGCCGTTTTCCTTTTTTCATCGTAAATTACAAAATTTTCAGTATTTAGACGATCCGAAAAATGAGGCGCTATAAGGCGTAATATATCATTCTTGGGCTTTATCCTGGCTAACAAAATATTGTTTTTACTTTCTGTAAAACGGAGAAATCCGAGGAAATGGTGGGCTTCATTACCTACATTCCGATTCAGATTAAATATATTTAATACAATGTCATTACTCAGAAAATCCACAACTTTGGAACCTATTGAAAAGCCAAGTATGAGAAATCGATAGATCATATCCCCTTTTAGGACTTCATCGGATAATACGGCATGACAAACCATTTCAAACGCTTCCTCTGAGATTTTTTCTTTAATTGCTTTCGTGACTTTTACGGCCTTTTCCTCATTCTCAGTAACATATATATATTCTGAAAATAACTCGATATTAAAATTTTCGTTATTACCTGATTTCACTTGAATACGGATATTGTCATGACCGTATCTGCTGCTCCAGGCTTCATAAATGGCTGTAAATATACCATCAATACTATCTTCACAAATAAAGATTTTTTTAGTAATCATAGATATGAACTCCTGACACCTTTATGATTCAAGGAATTAAAATTATTATCATCAAATAAAGATAACTGCTGATATAGATTACTTTCACCTATCCCTAAGGGCAATCTTTCTTTTATACTGACTAACTGATTCGTAATATAATTTTCCTCTATCTTAACAGGATACATCATCTTTCCGCTGCAGGTTATAAAATATAAAGCTCTTTTTAAGACAACGCCTATTTTCTTTAAATCTTCAAACCTAAGATTATTTGTTTGTCTTGCTTTTATAATTCTCTGTGCCGACTTAACACCAATCCCGGGTATTCTAAGTAAGGTATAATAATCCGCTTTATTAACTTCAATCGGAAATTTCTCCAAGTGACCTAATGCCCAATTACATTTAGGATCCATTAATACATTAAAATTAGGTCTTGATTCAGATAATAATTCAGCTGCTTGAAATCCATAAAAACGCAATAGCCAATCTGCCTGATATAAGCGATGTTCCCGAAGTAAGGGCGGACCATCCGGTAGGGCTGGGAGGGCACTGTCCTCGTTCACTTTTACATATGCAGAATAAAACACCCTTTTTAAATCAAACTTCTGATATAAGGCTTCCGCTACAGATATGATCTGGTAATCATTTTCCGGTGTAGCACCTATAATCATCTGGGTACTTTGCCCTGCCGGAACAAAACCCCTGTTAACGGCCGGTCTTTTTACCAAACCAAGGACAGATGAATTGGAACCTGTAAGTACTGCCTTTGTATCTTTTAAATTATCCTGTAATAATATAATATCCGAACCCTTTTTGGGTTCCTGCAAGCGGCCATAAACATGCTTCCCCATAGATTCATCCCTGCCAAGCTGAATCTGCTTCATGGGCTTTAGAATGTTTTTACGGCTTTTATGGGGAGCCAGATTCTTTAATCCGTCAGCTGTGGGCAACTCCAAATTCACACTCATACGGTCCGCGTACCAGCCTGTCATCTCAATTAAAGCAGGATCTGCACCGGGAACTGCTTTACAATGAATATAACCGTTAAAATGATATACTTCCCGAAGCATCCTTAATGTATTACACAATAATTCCATCGTATAATTAGGATTGATTAAAACTCCGGAGCTTAAAAATAATCCTTCTATATAATTCCTGCGATAGAATTCCATCGTTAAAGTACACACTTCTTCCGGTGTGAAGGATGCCCTCACAATATCATTGGAGGCACGGTTCAGACAATATTTGCAGTCAAAGATACACTCATTGGTAAATAATATCTTTAATAATGAAATACATCTTCCATCCGCAGAAAAGGTATGGCAGATACCACAGGCTATTGAATTGCCTATACCTCCCGGAGAACCGCTTCGGTCTACCCCGCTGGAAGTACAGGCTACATCATACTTAGCGGCATCTGAGAGAATTTCTAGTTTTTTTTGTATTGACATATGTTCCTGTATAATTACGCTCATTGATTTCATCTCGCTTTACAAACATTTGTTTGTATTATTATAGCACTTTCTGGCAAATAAATCAAGCTTTTCAAGAACATTTGTTTGTATTTTAAAAATTATTCTGGCTTTTGCTCTTGCCAACAACCAATGCCAATGCAAATAATGCTGCAGCAAATCCGATCTGTATCAGCATATAAGAAAATATATATTTTAAATTATCCCAATTAAAATTTACTAAACCTGCAATGGTATCATTTCCTTTAACAAACCAATAGAAAGGAGTAAAACCAGCCATTTTAAGAACCGAATCTCCCAATAAAAACTGAGGGATAAAAGCACCGCTGATAAAACTCAACCCCAACGGAAGCACAATTGACAAAACATCATTTGCCTGTTTGCTTTTTATAAGCATTGCTGTCAGGTAACTGATACTGAAAGCACTGATAGAAAAAATAATTAAATTAAGCCAATACAGAAATACATTACCATTCAGGCTTTTATTCCCATTAAAGATAACCCCAATTAGAATAAAAAATATATCATAAGTTAATACAAAAATGATATTGCCACCAATCAACTGAAGATTCATCTCTTTATAAGTCATGGGAGTTACCATATTTCTGCGTAAAATATGCAAATTATGAAAGGTCAGCATAATCATTCCGACTCCCATCAGACAGCAGCTTAACAGAACAACGGAAGCTGTATTAAAATAATGATTATAAAAGCTGTTACCATTATCTTTTATCTCCTCTGTATCCATATAAACTTCTGTGGTTACTTTCATATCGTTCCTTATATAGGTTACTAATTCTTCTTCTGAAATATCCGGCATGGTCCTTAGATATATTCTGGCAGTATTTAAGTAATTATTTATCGCGTTATCAATTAATAAATTATAAGCTCCGTCCGGTATTGCTTTTTTCTCAACAGAAACATCTTTTCCATCCATAAAATCTTCCCCAAAATCATAAGGAATCGTTAATATATATTCAACTTCACGGAAAAATAAAGCATCTGCTAAATCATTTTCGTTATCCCAATAATCTTCCATATTACAATATCCTGCCAAATAATCCAGGAAATCCCGAACCAGAATGCTATCGCCGTCATAATTTACCAGTGCTGTATTAATTTGCGATTCTTCATAATCAGCTGTATTTTTTCTTTGATTAGCGGACATTATAAAAATTAAAATTGTAAAAATGAATACATATATAATCAAAGCAGGTGCAGCACTCTTTAATATCTTAAAATACAGTTTAAATACTTGCATACTCTCTCCTCCTGATTTCAAAATAAGTAATTACACTGAAAATAAAGGTAAGAATACCCAGCATAAAAAGATCTTGGAATAATCTCCCATAGCTGTCATAATAGTACAAGCAATAAAATGCATCTGTTATTAAACTGGAAGGATTGAGATAACCTATTATTGGTGCTTTAGAAGCTATGATGTACTTAATATCCACTATCATCATACCGGAAAGAAAAGCTCCGCCCATTAACACAACATTTAAAATTGATCCCCTGACCTTAACATTAGCCTTAACAACTACACATATCATAGCACCTAAAGCAATCCCGCAGAAAGAACCAAACATACAGGTAAGTAAAATCATCCCGGGCCTGTGTCCTAAGTCTACTCTTAATACTTTATTTAAAAAGGTAAGTAAAAACAGGATACTAATATAATGTATGGTAAAAGCCGCCAGCAAATTGCAAAAAAGCAGTTTCATTTTGTGAATAGGAGAAACATTGATTCTTGCAGCGATTGAAGATTGATTTGCCTGAATGTCAACCATTTCACGGAAGCCCCAATTTGTTCCAAACATACAGGTTAACGCAATTAAAGAATAAAAATAAATGAGAGTATAGTCTGGATTTCTATCCTTATCACCGCCTTCCACGATATAGCCCTTATATTTGGCAGTAATCTTTGCAATATTATTTACCAAGTCTGGATTTAACGCCGTTATATTAACTGTGGTATGACTCATCTGTAAGTAATTATCCACAAAGGATTTAATTACAGACTGCTCTATCCCGCCGTTCTTTATATAAAGTACGGGTGCTTTATTATATACAATATAACCGGCTATTTTATCATTTTGTAACATTAATCCAGCCACATTCAGGGTTTGGGACTGTACCTTAAATAACTTCTTATCCTCCGTTATCTGAGCTGATTTAAGGGCATTAATAAAATTACTTTCCGTACTACCTCCTGTCACAATGGCAACCGGTATGGTATCTATACTATTGCTGCCTCCTAAATTATTAAATCCTAAATAGAAGAACATCGCCAGCAATAAAGGGAATCCAAAGGACCAGAATATTGTCTCATACCCTCTGCATAAACATTTAATTCTTGTTTTATATAACTGGAATGCCATGCACCTGTCTCCTTTCCTGATCTGAGTACTCAATCCCTGAGTTCTTTTCCGGTTATCTCTAAAAATACATCATTTAAGGTTGGCATCTCAGTATATATCTTACCGAAATTTACGTCATGGCTTTGCAGATAGTCCAGAACATGAATCAGGTTATTTTTACCTTTCTTTGACTTAATCTCCAAAAGATTATCATTATACGTAACGTTCGTAATATTAGAAATGTGCTGTATCTCCTCCAGCTGTTCTTCCTTGAGGTTATAGGCTTCGACCGTGATTTTTTCCCCCAGGGAAATCATATTTTTCAACTCATCTTTCGTTCCCGTTGCAATTACTTTACCTTTATCCATCATTGATATTCTGCTGCAAAGTTGTTCTACTTCCTCCATATTATGAGAAGTATATATAATTGTCGCACCGTTTTCATTTAACTTCTTAATCCCTTCCAGTATTTTATTTCTACTCTGGGGATCAACGGCAACAGTTGGTTCATCCAGTATGATAAGCTTCGGCTTATGGGCAATCCCACAGGCAATATTTAACCGGTGTAATAGTCCGCCGCTTAATTTTCTTGGAAAAAACTTGGTAAAATCCTGCAAGGAAACAAATTGGATTGCTTCTTCCGTAAGCCGCTTCACTTCTTTTTTATCCTTCACATATAGACTGCAGAAATAAGATATATTCTCATATACTGTCAATTCCTCAAATACTGCCACATTCTGCATGACTATTCCAATCTTTTTCTTAATGTCGTAAGCCTCCGGTCTCATGGGATTACCAAATATTTCTATATTTCCTTTATCATATTTTAATAAGGACAATATACAGTTAATTGCTGTTGTCTTACCCGCGCCGTTGGGACCCAGCAGCCCAAAGATTTCTCCTTCTTCTACCGCAAGATTTAAGTGATCCAGTGCCACTAATTTATCATATCTTTTTACTAAGTTTTTAACCTCAACAAGCATATAAATTTCCTCCAACCATTATTAAGTATTCCATTGAATCTGAGGTTAGGTTTTACACCCGAGTTATTTAATTTGTTTATACCAGATTTTTCTTGATAAGTCTACTATACCTTATCATATTTTTTCATTACAGTGAAGAACGTCATGAAATCACATGACAAATGTAATGGTTTACATATTTATTCTGGATATTTATTTGGGACCGCTTATCAGGAACGCTTTGCTTTATGGTTAATGGGAAATAGAAGTGCTAAAAAACATTATACTTAATTGATTTATCATTTGTTTTTTGTTATTATGTTTATAATTATTGAATTGGCGGAGGGCTTCATGTTTGAAATTCATGATAAAATACTTCTATTTTTTTGTTGTTTTACATTGTATATGTTAGAGGTCAATTCTGATTATGCAATTGTACCGATTATATTAGCTGTATTGTTCTCCTGCCTGAGTACTTATCTGGATGACAGGAGACTTAAGCTTGGGTTTTTCCTTATTTATATCGCCTGCTGTCAATTGATTCCGGATTGTTTTGTTTTTTTACCCTTAATTATATATGACATTGCATTATATGATTATCAGATTCTTTCTTTTTTGGCTTTATTTCCTTTATTCCTCAATTTTAATCATTATAGTCTGGGTATCGTTATTTTTAGTTTTGTATTTTTTATTCTTGCCTGGATTAGTAAGTATAAAACTATTTCTTCTGCAAGACTGCAGGCTGAATATAATGAACTGAGGGATACCTCCAAAGAACTGGCTTTATTACAGGAACAAAAGAATCAGAGTATTTTAGAAAACCAGGATTATGAGATTAATGTAGCTACTTTAAATGAAAGAAATCGTATTTCAAAAGAAATTCATGATAATATTGGACATCTGCTCTCACGTTCTCTTTTACAAATCGGTGCACTCCTTACAATTACCAAAGAGGACGCAGCCAGGGAGGGGCTGACTTCTTTAAAAGAATCCATATCCGATGGGATGGACAGTATACGAAGCAGTATTCATAATATGCATGATGAATCCATAGATTTATTTACTAATATTGATTCCCTGGTAAAGGATTTTACCTTTTGCAGTATCACTTTTGAATACGACATGAAATCAAATCCGGAAATAAAATTAAAATATTCCTTTATCGCAATTATAAAAGAAGCTTTAGCAAATATCATTAAGCATTCCAATGCCACAAAGGTTCAGCTCTGTCTTAGGGAGCATCCCGCTATGTATCAGTTGATTATTTTGGACAATGGAACCATGGATGAACAAAAGCAGTTAAAACTAAATAAACTGATTGAAAATCAGCTTTATTATGACGGTATCGGAATTCAGAATATAACCGACCGTGTAAAAAGCTTTCATGGAAATATTAATATTTCGCTAGATAAAGGTTTTAAAATATTTATCACCATTCCGAAAGAAAAAATATAGAAAAGATTAAAAACATGACTATTCTGTTACAACATTACTTTCGATCCTATTCACAAAGACATACAAAACAGGCATATTGGAGTGGTGTTAACTTGATGTGGTTTTATAAATTGCTATACAGCTAACTTATAGGCAGATGGAAGAAAGTATGAAAGAAAAATGCTTTCACACTAAATGAACCTTACAGTGAGCACGGAGAGTGTTCATTCCAAGCTTCTTCCTCTATTATTTGAGATGCCGCAAGAGCGGCATCATGTCTGAAGGTTGAAAGAAAATTAAAATATTGAAAGGATGCCACTTATAGATTCTTTCAACCTGTGAAACTTGTTTCACATTTTTATATTGTGGCAGTACCGCATACAGGTTTGCGGTATGCAATGGTGTTAAATATGAATGTTCTTATTGTTGACGATGATAAATTAGTATGCTCTTCTTTAAAAATTATCTTAGATTCCGACAAAGATATCACCGTTATTGGTACCGGTAATAACGGCAGGGAGGGTATCAGATTATTTGAAGAATTAAATCCTGACGTCCTTTTAATGGATATTCGAATGAATGAAATGACGGGGCTTGAAGCCGGAGAAATTATATTAAAGAAATACTTGAATGCCAAAATCCTCTATCTTACTACATTTCTGGATGACGATTACATCATAAAAGCATTAAACATTGGTGCCAAGGGGTATATGTTAAAGCAGGATTTTGACAGCATTGTTTCAGCTCTTCATGCAGTTTATAAAGGCCAGAATGTCTATGGTAATGAAATTATTACAAAACTGCCAAATCTTTTACACCAGACTGAGCCTGTTGCAAATTATTCTTCTTATGGTATAACGGATAAAGAATTCGAAATTATATGTAAAATAGCCGACGGCCTTTCCAATAAAGAAATATCAGAGCTTTTATATCTAAGTGAGGGAACAGTCCGTAATTACATTAGTCTGATATTGGAAAAACTGTCCTTAAGGAACCGGACCCAGATTGCTATTTTTTACTATAAAAATAAATAATTATTCTGGTTCTATAATCTATCTCATAACAAAACCCCTATTCCACAACGGAATAGGGGTTTTGTTATGAATAATATTTAACCAATATTCTTATTTAACAGTATCTTCTGCAGTTAGTTCAATTAAATGTAAGGTTTGTTTTATATCGGTAGCTACGACACTATAGTTTTTAACACGGTTATTTACTGCATAAATGGCAATTCTCCACATAGTAGGTATAGCAGGTGCTTCATCAAAAAACTGTTGCTGCCAATCATGATATCTCTGAGACAGGAAATCACTGTCCCATCCTTTATCAGAAGAAATATCATCTACAATAGCATCAAATGTATCACTTGTATATCTGGTATAATTAGCAGGTGAACTATGTCCCCATAAAGAAGCCGGATTGGGGTCATAACCCGTCTGCCATGCTCCATCATACATATCAATAGCCGGATCATCACCTTCTACTGCATCATAGAATGCATTAAACTCAGTAAGACGCCCATTGTATAATTCAACCCTCAGCCCAACATCCGCCCAGTTCTGGATTTTAAACTGTGCATAAGTTTCCATATTCTCACCATCCATGGTAGCCCATGTGATGGTAAAGGGTTGGCCGTTAGGATCCTCGCGGAAACCATCACCGTCTACATCCACATAACCCGCTTCATCTAAGAGTGACTTAGCCTTTTCGGGATCATAATTATAACCAGTCAGATCCTTGTTTTGATAGGCTACATGTCTTGGTGTAATTACGGATGTAGCAAGAAAACGTAAGCCGCTGTATAACTCCTTTGCAAGGGTATCATTATCAACTGCATATCCAATTGCCTGACGTAGTTTAACATTAGCCATTTTAGAATCCGGATCATAAACATTCTGATTGTTTTCCGCATCCCACTTACCAAGCTTAAAACCAGTATAGCTGAATACGGTCTGAACTTCTCCTATATATTGATAATTAGTGGGATCGATGTAATCCGGATATTGCTGTGTACTAAATTCAGCTATATCAAACTGACCTTCCTGCATTGCTGTAGGAACTAATTCAGGCTTTATAACTGTAACCACAACTCCATCCAATTTAGGCTTACCCATCCAATAATCATCAAATCTTTCAAACTCTACCGATTCACCCGGTACAACATTTTTAACCTTGTATGGTCCAAAACCAATTGGATTCGATCTTGTCTTTGGATCGGCCGCCATATCTTTTACTGCAATTCCCCCATAATAATGTCTTGGTATGGGACTGGTCCAAAAACCACCAACTAATATGGAGGGATAGAAATCTTTAAAATGAATGGTTAAGGTCATTTTATCCGCTGATAGTTCTAAACCCGAAATAGTGTCCGCTGTACCATTATGATATTCTTCAGCTCCCACAACATTCATGACAGATTCGTCGTAACGAAACCCCTGATAGTCTTTGTCACAAATTACTTCATAAGCGAAAACCAGATCATCTAAAGTAACAGGCTCACCATCATGCCACTTAACACCATCACGCATATGCAGTGTTATAGTTTTGGCATCCACATCATATTCATAGGTAGCTGCTCCGTCCTGGTCTGCAACGAAATTTTCATCATAACTAATGATGGATTCTGTAAACCATGTTAAAAGTTGGTTATCATAATTATCTTCATAAAATACCGGATTCAATACACCCGCAAAAGCAGAAGAAGTCGATAATGCCACTTTTAATATACCGCCTTCTATGCCAGTATTATTATTTACTGCCTCTGTTGGAAATTTAGCTGCGGCATCGCCTGGTGCTGCTGTGGCTTCTACCGTTTCATCCACACTATCCACTGTTGCTGTTTCCTCATCTGTCTGTTCAGTCGTTGAAACAACCTCAACTTCACTTGCTTCTTTCGTATCCTTACTCTTAGCGCAACTACTCAGAGCCGTAATCATTAACGCAGCTGTAAGTAACAGAACAAAAAATTTTTTCATAATTCTTTCTACTCTCCTTCTTTTTTATATAATTATGTTACTCTTTGTTTAGCATCGGCTGCACGTTTAATAGCCTGGCCAACAAAATTTATACATAACATCATTACCACAATAAGTAATGCTGCTGGTATCCATTGCCATGGTCTGTTCTGCATGTTTTCAGGTATAGCTGCGTAACTGATTAATGTACCTAAACTTGGAGTACTAAAAGGAAGTCCAAATCCTAAAAAAGTCAATCCGGTTTCAAGTCCCATATTCCCAGCCAGATTTAGTGTGAGATTAACAATAATAATAGAAGCAATGTTAGGAAGTACTTCCCTAAACATAATAACTATATTATTGGTGCCTAAAGTCTTTGAAGCCTGGACATAGTCTAAATTACTCTGCTGCAATGTTTTAGCACGTACCATCCTGGCTATCCCGTTCCATCCAAATACTGTCATAACTAAAATAAAAGTAGTAACATTATATTTGGGAATTAAAGAAACGATAACTATTATAATCATTAAGGTTGGCAACATGGATAAAAAATCCAGAATACGCATTATAATATTATCCACTTTACCTGCAAAAAAACCAGCTATCAAACCTACCAAAATTCCTATAATTCCACAAAGCACAGTAACTCCAAACGCTATTAAAAATGAGTTTCTGGCTCCAAGAAAGATCTGTCCTACCATATCACGACCTGCACTGTCTGTGCCTAATAAAAATCTGTCTGAGGGTGCTTTATTTATTTGTGATAGGTTAACTTTTGTTGTAGTATTCGGGTTAATTAGTGAAGCGCCTGAAAAAACTATGATAATTATGAAAAGCAACAATACAGTAGAGACTAAAGCAGATTTATCACGTATTATTTCTTTCCAGATCAGTTTAGCAAAAGAAGGAGGCTGACTGGCTGCCTCTATATTTTTAATTTCTGAATTTACCGTCTTAAGATTTGATTTATCCATTAAGTCAACTTCCCTTCTTTATTTAATTCTGATTCTAGGATCAACCATAGACATAATAATATCTGATAAAAGTGTACCTAAAACTGTAAGTACTGCAAATAAAATAATTAATGCATTTACTACGGCATAATCCCTTCGCTGAATAGATTCCAAAAACAGCTTACCCATACCAGGATAGGAAAACACATTTTCAATAAATATAGAACCGCCTAATAATGCAGCGATATCATATCCCATAAAAGACGCTACCGGTAATAAAGCATTACGAAAAATGTGCCTTGAATAAACTTTGTTTTCAGGTACACCTTTAGAACGTGCTGTTATTACAAAGTCAGAATTTTTATAATCGATAATTTCACTCCTTAAATATTGAATAATACTTACTGTATACAATAAAGCTCCAGTCAGCGCCGGTAAAATCATATGATAAACTTTATCCCAATAATAGGGAAGCGTACCTGCTAAGTATTTTACATTTACACTGCCTCCAACAGGAAACCAGTTCAGTTTAAAGGAAAATATAAAGATATTTATTAAGCCAAAAACAACAGAGGGCATCGCCAAAGCAAAAAAAGTATAATAAACAATTATTTTATCCGGCAATTTTTCATTATGACGGCCGGAGATAATTCCTAATGTAATGCCAATAATATAATTCAGAATTGTAGTTATAACAGAAAGCCAAAATGTGTTGGCCGCACGTTGTCCGATTAACTGGGTGACAGGCAGTTTATATGCTGTACTTTCCCCTAAATCTCCATGAAAAATATTCTTAATCCAATTGAAATACTTTACATACCAAGGATCGTAAAATCCCCATTGCTGGCGTAATTCCTCCAATCTTGCAGGTGTAACATTCGGATCAATTTTACCTGTCAAAGCATCGCCAGGCATGAAATTAGCAAGTAAAAATACTAATAAACTTATTAAAAATACCTGTGGGATAAGTATTAATAGTCTTCTTATTATCGTTTTCCACATATATTTTCTCACTTTCTACGGTAAAGCGACATAATGGTTATCGCAAATTTTTTTCAAATCATAAACTGCATTTTCCGAATTATAATATTCACCATATTTCTTTGTATAATCTTCTGCTACTTTTGCACGAAAGATTTGAGTCTCTATTCGGTTAGAGGGGTCAATGTCCGGGATAGCTGCAATTAAGCGTTTAGTATAAATATGTAATGGATTATTGTAGATATATTCCTTGCGACCTTGTTCTACAAAACGTCCCTTATGCATTATTGCTATATTATTACACATATGTTTAACTACCCCTAAATCATGACTGACAAAAAGATATGCTAATTTAAATTGCTGCTGGATATCCTTCATAAAATTCAAAACTTGTGCTTGTACTGATAAATCCAGGGCTGATACCGGTTCATCAGCTATAATCAATTTAGGATTTAAGGCCATTGCCCTTGCTATTCCAATTCTTTGACGTTGTCCTCCAGAAAATTCATGGGGATATTTAATAGCTGTTTCCGGAGTGAGTCCAACAATATCCAATAGTTCATCTACTCTTTTTCTCTCTTCTCCAGAGGTCTGTTTTTCAAAATTACGAAGTGGTTCAGCGATAATATCTAATACTCTCTTTTTGGGATTTAAGGATGAATAAGCATCTTGAAATATCATCTGAACACCCCTGCGGTAAGGTGAATGGTTTTTGCCGATATATTTTGATATGTCTTCACCATCAAAAAAAATCTGACCATAAGTGCTCTTTAATAAACCTACAATTGCTTTACCTGTAGTGCTTTTCCCAGAACCAGATTCACCAACTAAACCGAAAGTCTCACCCTTCTCTATAGAAAAGGATATTCCATCAACTGCTTTGACATAATCCTGTGTACGCCCTAAAATACCACCTCTGATTGGATAATGCACTTTTAAATCTTTAACTTCAAGTAATGACACCTTACCTCTCCTTTTCATTTTTAAATTTGAAATTTTTATAGCATGAACACAGTACAAAATGTCCTGGTTTCACTTCATGATACATGGGATTTTCTTCATGAACCGATAAAGGAATCCATGGAATACGTGATGAAAAACGGCAACCTTTTCGATTCAGGTTCAAAATGGACGGAACCATACCCTGTATTACATGCAACCTCTCTTTTTGAGTATTAGCTTCATCAGCAGCAGATGATTTGCTTGGAATAGATGCCAGAAGTGAACGAGTATATGGATGCAGTGGATTTTTAAATATTTCACTCACGCCCGCAGTTTCAACAATTTGTCCGGCATACATGACTGCAACTTTATCCGCCATTTCAGCAACTACCCCTAAGTCATGAGTAATCAATATTATTCCAGATTTCATTTCTTTCTGAAGTTTTCTCAGTAATTCTAATATTTGTGCTTGTATCGTTACATCTAAAGCAGTAGTAGGTTCGTCTGCAATTACTAAGGAAGGTTTACATGCCAAAGCTATGGCAATCATGGCACGTTGTCTCATACCACCGGAAAGTTCATGCGGGAACTGTTCATAAGTCAGGGAAGGTGATTGTATTCCTACACCCTCTAACAGCTCCATGGCACGGTTCCGTTTTTCTTCCCTGCTTAATGACATATGATAAAAAAGACTTTCTTCTATCTGCGCTCCAATTTTCATAAGAGGGTTCAGTGCAGTAAGCGGGTCTTGAAAAATCATTCCGATATCCCTGCCTCTGATACTGTTAAGTTCATTCATACTTAAATCCAATAAATCTTTATTCTTAAAATATATATTACCTTCAATTTTTGTATTAGCCTTATTATGTAAATTCATAATTGATAAAGCAAGAGCACTTTTTCCACATCCTGACTCCCCAACAATGGCAAAAACTTCATTTTCATTTACAGTGAGGGAAACACCGTCTACTGCCGCATAATATTCACCATTTATACTAAATGAAGTAACAAGATTGCTAATTCTTAGCAATTCTTTATTTATCATAATAAACCTCGTTTCATATTTTTTTGTTTACCCAGGACACCATCACAGCAATGGATATTAAAATAATAAAAAAGGGCTTCAACACGCATATGCCTTTATTCTCCAGCGCATTGTACAAGCCTCATTGCTTTATCCCAGAATTAATACTTGTATTATATTATCGATTCCTACGATTGTCAATACTTTCCACCTTTTCCAAAAAGGTATATAATTATATATTTTATATGTATATACTTGCATGATTATGTCCTTTTTTTATAAAAACTTGTTTTTTTGTCTTTCCTATACATACAAATTCCGCGATATACAAACCGAACCTAATTCTTCCATTTATGCATTCTTCTACCTAGTACATTAATACTATATTTTATTAACATAACATTATTGCGTTATATCATTGTATATTTATTCACAACTATTATGGCATCGAAACAATAATTTAAATAAAATTTAATATTTATGTAACATCTCAATCTTATTTTTATCAATTGTACCAAGCCTTATAATTAATTTTAAAATTAAGGTACTACTTACAATTGATGAAAATCGAAAATACGAAATTATCAAAAAACTTCTTTATCCCACATTTAATTTGTAAAATACAGCTACGTGAACAAAATGCTTATATTTGCTTATTTTCATGTGGACAATCTAGCCGGTTGAAAAAAGTAAAAAAATAATTTCAGCAATTTGCACATAAGTGGGATGATGTCGCATCAGCCGTGCTAGAACTCAAATCGAATTTCTTACCGGTAGGCTGAACTATAACATGTTTTTCAATTAATACAATCTGATTGTGTCCACCTCATTTCTTAGCTATGAGGTTCTATTATAATATATAACTAACAATTGGGGACATAATCATCTGTGGTACACTAAGACATTATCAAAAATGAATCAGAAAACATTGAAAATAATTAATTTTATTCTTGACTTTTTCCTGGAAAAGTAGCATAATAGTTTGGCAAGACTTAGTAATAATTTAATAAAATTAATTAACGAGGTGTGGCTCAGATTGGTAGAGCGCTGCGTTCGGGACGCAGAGGCCGTGGGTTCGAATCCCGTCACCTCGATTTTTTATGAAATATGCTGGAATAACTCAGTTGGTAGAGTACCTCACTCGTAATGAGGAAGTCGAGGGTTCGAATCCCTTTTCCAGCTTTCTAAACTCTAGATTAATTATTATTTACATTAATTTTTTAAAAAACTACTCAACAATGAGTGGCTCTTTATGTGACAACAATTCAATATTTTAACAAATTATTCCATTATTCTTTACATTTATCCAACCGTTTTACATGAAGCATACAATCTCAGTTTGAAAAGGTATTGATTATTAAGTAGCTACGTTCCTAATACGTAAATAGTTCGCAAATCGAAACTGGTGCGACTGCTTGTCGCACAAAAAGAGCCATCTCCCAAGAGACAGCTCTCCTTTGTTTTTGCTAAACTACCTTAACAAAGTGCTAAAAATTAGTATTTAGCAAATTTCAAATGTACCGTTAACACATGCACTACAGCTAACAATCTCTACTTCTATTTCTTCTACTTCTTCATTTTTTTCGTTCTCTTTCATTCTGACACCTCCTTTCAATTAATTAATTAGCTGGTTATAATATTAAGACCGTAAGATAATAAAATAAGTGTTATCAACTAACTATTCGAGCTTTGCGAGTTTTGGAAATACCTAATTATCTTAAGCTTATACCTGCTTCGACTTCGAAAGATTTTAAAACAATCTCAATATCTCTTTAACCTTTTAATATTTCCACTTATCCTCCTCTTACTTTTATAATTAATGAGCATCATATTGTGTCAAACCGGAATAGATTTTAACTAATTCAGGAATTGTAGATTTAAAATATTCTTTTTTACAGTGATTATCATATTTACATCCGGAATAACAAACCGGGAGATATTTACATTTTAAACACATTGGTTCATTAACATCAATAATTTCTTTTGTGTAATAATCATCAATATTACCTATGCTATAATCATGGTCATCAATAAAAGCATTACACATAAAGATTTTTAAGTTAGTATCTATTGAAAAACTATGTTTTTTCTTATATGGACATATTTCGCCGTCAGGATTACCAATACTACTGTATTGATAGATGTTTCTTTTTTTAATATAACTCGCTAGATCAATCAGATATCCACTTTCCTTCTCGGTTATTTCTTTCCCATGTACTCTTGTTAGATTTATGCAAATAGATAGCTTTAGTTGCAATTCTTTTATCAGATCTATCAGGCTGTATATTTCCGGAAAATTACTCTCATCAAGAACGATATTAATAACGATATTAGCTATTTTATGAACGGTTTTTATATTATTAATAATATCATTAAAACTTCCTTTACCTGATTTATAATGCCTTCTTTTATCATGAATCTCTTGAATTCCATCTAAGGTGATTTTTAAGCTATTCAGATTATATTTATTCCATTGGATTACATCATCTTTTTCAATTAATGTACCATTTGTTATGATTGCAAATTTATAATGATCAGCCAATTTACCATGCCATTTTTTTGATGCATATGTAATTAAATCTTTTTTTAACAGAGGCTCTCCTCCAAAAAACACAACCTCAAGATCACTTAGTTTATTCTCTTCCATATATTTTTCCGTGAAACTTATTAGATGATCAATTATTTCTTGGTTCATGCTACTATTCTTACATAAATGATCTTGATAGCAATATATACACGAACAATTACATTGTCTCGTAAGCACAACTGTTAGTCGTAAAGTTTCCCCAGAAAATTCCTTATTAAAATAATTCATTACTTTACTAAACTCATATTCAGAACTACCAACCAGAAATCCTTCTTCAACTAATTTATTTAGAAATTTATTATTATCATATTGATAAAACAATTCAGTTTTTAAACAAATATATTTTTTAGATAGAAGGTTATATACCAGAGTATAATCTTTTTGGGGATAGTCATGAACTAAAATATTATAATTTGATAAACGCATATTTGTCTCACCATCCTTTAAAGACTTTTGACTATAGTTTTATTTTGCTTTTAAATTTTATTTTTTGTACAAAAATAAGGGTGGGCTTTTATATCTCCAGTATAGGAAAACATTAAACCTCTGCACCATGAACCACATATTAAATCACAGTCATTACATTTAGTTTCATCCAACCCAAAAGCTCTTATTTTATTTATATTTTCTGAATACCATACATCTCTAAAATTATCACAAAGTATATTTCCACCATAAAATTCATTGAAAGATTTAAATAACGGACAGGGATAAGCATCGCCATTATTATCTATATAAATCTGAGAAGTTCCTGCCTCACAAAGTAACATCCTCTTAGAGAATAAATCATTTTCTCTGATCTTAGCTTCTGATTGCCAGCTTATATTTAATTTTCCTTTGTACTGTTCTTTTATAACTTCAAAGTTTTTATTGAATCTATATCCATTTTTGACATATTCAATTTTATCCATCTCTTTATTAAGACCCAATGCTAACTCATAACCCAACCTAATATTTCTAATATTGTTCTCTAAACACATATCAAAAATACTTTTAATCTTGTCTTCATCATATTCCTTAATGATGATAGTTACAATTGTTTTTATCCCACTCTGAAGTAATTTTCTTGTATTATCAATTGCCTTATTTAATAACCATTCACCTTTATTTTTCTCCCAAATTCCATTAAAACTTGTTTGGAATCCAATATTTAAATTTTTTATTCTTTCAATTTGTTCATCAGTAATCATAGTAGCATTTGATAAAACATTTTGGTAAAACCCTAAATGTTGTCCATATTCTAATAAATCAACAAAATTCTCATTTGCAAATTGAATATTCTTGTGCGATGAAATCGCAGTTCCGGTGAAGTGGAAATCACAAGACCGGAACCGGAAATCATCCCATACCATATGCGAGTTTACTCGCTTAAAGACTTATCCAAACCGTATACCT
>JBAVPE010000014.1:0-81593 GCA_049692775.1 Anaerocolumna sp.
ATATTTTGAGATAATGATTCTCATAAATACCTTCGGAGACTATGCAAAGTAAAGCAAGAAAGAATGGCTTAATTTAAAGGCACAACAATGGCTACTTTGCATAGTTACTTTCTTTGCATAGGGAGGAATTATTTCACCGCTACTGTCCAACATTGTGCTAAATGAGTTGGATTGGTGGATAGCCTCACAATGGGAAAACATGAAGACACGCTACCCATATGTCCAAACGGTAAACAAAAACGGCTCTATCAATAAAGGCAGTACCTTCCTCGCACTCAAAAAAACAAATTTAAAAGAGTGTTTCATTATCAGGTATGCCGATGATTTCAAAATATTTTGCCGCAATAGAAAAGATGCTGATAATCTCTTCATAGCTACGCAAAAGTGGTTGAAAGAACGGCTGGGATTGGAAATTAGTCCTGAAAAGTCCAAGGTTGTGAATCTGAAAAAGAAGTATTCGGATTTTCTGGGATTTCAAATCAAAGCCGTGGAAAAGAGCGGAAAATATGTTGTGGCGAGCAGATTAACTCCCAAAGCTAAATCAAAAGTATCAGAAAAGCTGAGCAATCAGATAAAGAAAATACAAAACCCTAAAAATGTAAACGATGAAAATCATGAAGTTCACATCTACAATTCCATAGTGATAGGAGTGCAGAACTATTATCGCTATGCGACTAATGTGAACATTGACCTACAAAAAATAGCTTTTCTTGTTGACCGAACCTTTAAACTCAGATTGCGAAGCAGAATAAAACGAAAATGTGAAAATCCCACAGTTGGCTTTGTCTACAATCATTACAAGCACAGCAAGCAAATACGTTTCATAAAAAATCAAGCTGTTGCGCCTATTGGTGCAGTCGCACATCGAAACCCGATGTACAAGCCTGTCAAGGTTAATAAATACACGGAAGAAGGGCGTGCACTTATCCATAAGTCACTCGAAAAGGTAAATATGGGTATCCTGCATTACCTAATGGCACACCCTGTTAAAAATCGAAGTGTGGAATATAACGATAACAGATTAGCGTTGTATTGCGCACAGACCGGGAAATGTGCTGTAACGGGAAAAATTCTTGAACTTGACAGAATACATCTTCATCATAAAACTACCATTCGAGACGGCGGTACGGACGAGTATCGTAATCTTATCATGCTTGATATTGATGTGCACAGACTTATTCATTCAACCAAAAGTGATATTTTAGAGAAATATGTTCAACTGATACAGCCTAATTACAATCAAAGGGATAAAATCAACAGGCTTCGCAACAGGCTCAATTTAGAGCCGATAACCATGTAAATGGCAGATTAACATTTGTTGTGTAGATTATAATTTCTAATATTAGACGATGGGGCGCCGTGTGAGGTGAAAGTCTCGTGCACGGTGCTAAGCGGGGGAAAAGCTGGAGATTATATCAAAGGTTTACCTATCGCAATATATTCTGTTCGGGGGCTTTGCTCCCAATTCCGAAAGTGCGGATATTCTCTCTAAGGCGCTTGGAAATAAGACCGTTATGTCTGGTTCAATCAGCAGAGGAAAGAATGATCCCAGCCAGAGCCTCCAGATGATTCAGCGACCATTGATGACACCGGATGAATTAAAAACACTTCCCAAAGGACATTTTATATTAGCGAAAACAGGGTGCTGCCCAATGCCAACAACGCTTAAGCTGTTTCTGAAATGGGGTATTGTGTTTGAAAAGCCATATGAAATAGAAGAACGTTCAGCTTGTAAAGTTTTTTATGCTGACCGCTTCGAACTGGAACAAGAAATTCTCCAGCGAGGCTGTGCTTATGAGGATGACTTTGATGAAGTATCGGAGCCGCCTGATGATGCTGCAACAGGCGGTACATTGCATACTCCTGTTCAGGAACATCAAGGGATGATACAGAAGCCTCCGCTTCGTACGGATTAGGAGGTGTTTATCTATGGGTTATTTTACATCTCTCTATGCGGAAGATATTCCTCATCGTGCAATCGCTGTGTATATGTATTTGAAAGATAGAGCCAATAAGGATGGCACTTGCTATCCAGCTATCGGTACAATTGCAAAAGATTTGAAGCTATCTCGCAGAACCGTTCAGCGAGCTATTACTGACCTTGAACAGTCCGGACATCTTATCAAGGAGCAGCGGTGGCGAGAAAACGGTGGTAAGAGCAGCCTGCTGTTTACAGTGAAGTAGGCAAAAAATATATCAGGCCACCAAGGGGGGATTCTGTTTCTTTGGTGGCATATGGTATGTGACATCATGGCTTATGCAGTGAAGAACTCACTCTAAGAAATTTATTTAACAACAGAGAAAGAACAAATAGATTATCTAAGTATATAGAGAAAACCATCCTCCGAAGAAGATGGCTCTTAGCTATTTTGTATCCAATAATGCTTTAATAGTAGCTGTTGCAACCTGTAAATCTTTTTCATCGCACAAGTGAATCATGTGGATGAGGTGTTCCTTTTTCTTGTCTGTGTGTTGAATTTCAGGAAAAAAAATTAAGTCTGCGGATATTTTTAATGTTTGGATAATCTTAAACAGCACTTCCATGCGGGGCTGTCTGTTTTCATTTTCTATGGCCATTATGTACCGTGTGGTGACACCCGCCTGTTCGGCTAGAGCTTCCTGTGTAAGCCCGGCATCATATCGGGCATTTTTGATGGTCTGGCCGAATATGTTCAGTAATTCATTCACTGTCAGTTCACCTCCTATCCCATTTTACAGTGGAAGAGTGAAAATAGGAACGTACTAACAGTGATGGTTATTACGAATTAATCAGCAAAGTTGAAAAAACAAAATATAAGATATCGGAATGAGAAATGATTCAGTACTAAATCTATATCTTATGACAAGTGTAAAACAATGATTATAGGAATATTTTCGGGTGATTCCGATGGTTGAATCGCAAGGCTTTGAATGAATCATATTCGCTCTCTATTTGATAATACCTGACTGTGCATGAACAAGTGGAAGAAATATGTTGTCAACGATCTCCGTTATAGTTTCGTCGGATACCGGCTCTTGTATGGTAATCAACTCATACCGCAATAGATCTACAGGCAATGAAATGATACGCATACTCAATTTCTCAAGGCTGACTTCACCACGTAGTTCAGCGTTTCTAAGAATTACTATAATAGCAGCTGTTAGCTTACTATCTGTTCTTTTCTTAATGACCTGCGGCAATGAAGCAATCAAGGTACCTCCGAGATGTTCAGTCATAATTCCCCTTATTGTTTGGGCTTCAATCTCCTGCAGTGGTTTTGCCAGTGTATGCAAATAAGAAAAAATATCATTGCGCAGATTTCCTGTATTGGGAATTTCTTTTGGTAAAGCAGGAAGATACTTGCGCAGAGCGGCGATGACAAGCTCTGATTTATTTGACCAACGACGGTAGAGAACCGCTTTGTTTGTTTCGGCTCGCGCTGCAACTCCCTCCATCGTCAGTTGGTTATAGCCGACTTCTGAAAGCTCATTCCAAGCGGCAAGAAGAATGGCTTCTTCCAATAAATCTCCACGTCGACGTGTTGCTGTATGTGGAGTTTTATTATCAGACGGAATAGATGTTGTTTGATTTTTTTTCATCGCAATTATCTCCTCCTATTTCAAATGCATTTTTTACTATTATATCACATTTTAAATAAGATACAATATTGTTTCTTATTATGCAAAATCTATTGACTTTTATTAGCTTTAGTTGTATTCTTGTTTTAATAAGAAACTATAACGTTTCTTATTAAAACGAGAAAGGAGTTTCAAATGAATAATACGAATAACCTAAAGGTTAAAAAAGAAGAACTTGATCCGAAAGTGCTAAAAGTTACTATTATCATGGTTATTGGGGCGCTTGCTCCGCTGCTTGATTCTACAATGGTTAACGTTGCACTTAAAACAATTGCATCTGATATGAAAACTGTCATCTCCGTAGTTCAGTGGATTACAACGGGGTACGTATTGGCAATGGGACTAACTGTTCCGGTTTCAGGGTGGGCTGTTAAACGTTTTGGTTGTAAAAAGATATATGTTTTATCACTATTTATCTTTTTAATAGGTTCTGTGCTTGCAATGATGTCATGGAACATAAACAGCCTAATTTGTTTTGCAATCATTCAAGGTGTCGGTGCAGGATTGCTGATGCCAACCTTACAAACAGAACTTGTGCAGATTTCTGGAGGTCGTAATTTGGGGCGTACGATGTCAATTGTCAGCATTCCCGGCCTACTTGGACCAATATTCGGCCCGGTGCTGGGCGGTATCATTGTGAGCAGTCTGAGTTGGCGAGCAATTTTCTTCATTAATATTCCAATTTGCCTCATTGCCATCCCTTTGTCATGGCGGTGTATACCAGCCGACAATCTCAATGAGAACAAGCCGTCCCTTGATATACTTGGCCTGCTGATGCTGTCACCCGCATTTGCCCTTATCATCTATGGCATTGCCCAGATTGCTTCACATGGCGGAATCAGCAGTAGTGCGGTTGCAGTTCCTCTTGGGGTCGGCATTGTACTCATGATTATGTTCATTATCTATGCTCTGAACACGAAAAGAGAGCCTATTCTTGATCTGCGGCTGTTTAAATCAAGAAATTTTTCTGCCTCAAACATATTACTTTTTCTAACGGGCATTATCACGAATGGCGCTATGCTCATGCTTCCGCTATATTATCAGGAAGTACGCGGAATCAGTGCCCTGTACACTGGACTTTGGCTGATTCCTCAGGGCGTTGGTATGTTGCTCACCAGAAGTCAGGTTGGTAAAATAGCTGATCGTGACGGAGCGCGCAACATCGTTATGATTAGCTTAGTGGTTACTGCAGTCGGCACCTTGCCGTTTGCCTTCGCCGATGCAGGCACCAGTCCCATCCTCCTGGCAACCGCATTACTGGTCAGAGGTGCAGGTCTTGGCGGGCTGCTTATTTCCTTAATGGCTTCCGCTTATATCGGGCTCAACCGTGAGCAAATCCCTCATGCCAGCACGGCCACACGGATATTTCAGACCATAGGTGGAGCTTTTGGATCGGCTATTCTCGCAACTGTCCTCCAGCATCAGATGGCGAGTCAAACCAATCTTAATGCTGCTTCAGGAGCTTTCAACGTCGCTTTTTGGTGGACTGTTGCTTTTGCCGTTATAGCAATTATACCGACGTTTCTCTTGCCGATGCATAAAAAAGCAAAGGAAGAGTCACCACAGTAAATATTTAGAAAAGAGAAGGCATTGACGCTAGGCTATAAGCCTAAGGTACATATAAAGAGGTATAGTTGCCACAGGAATTGCATATTAAACTTACTTTTTTACAACAGGTTTTTCTTTGCATAAAGATGGGGCTTACATGTAGTAGTTAATAGAAAGGCGTTACCCGCCAACAAAAAAAACGTGAGTTTGGCGGGGCTTTTCCTATGCATAAAGCAACCCTCCAGACCCGTAAAGTTTGGAGGGTTGCTTTATGTGCTGGTCAATACAGACTACGTTGCTGCGGATTCGCTGCAGCGACATTGAATCGGTTATGGTCTCTCACCAGTGGATTTTCTGATAAATCATTATATCCAATATGGAGATTATTAGCCCTTTTGGCATTTTATAGATGACATCAGGTATTTTGATGAAGACGACCTAAAAAACTTTTTTTAAACAAGAAAATCCCAAAGTATTGGTATACAAATTTCAGATCATTATGTTTTATATAATGCTATAAATGAGCGAACCATTATACTACCAGGCTTATTTACACTGTGTTTAAAAACATATATTATCTTTGAGACGAGTGTTTTGCTCATTCAAAGGAGGTATTGCAAGGTATGCTATTTGGTCTGCTGTCGGTATTTAGATCTTTGCTATACCATTTGTTTTCTTACTCCCCGAAAAGATACATCAACATACTGACAGCCTGTAAAAATGGGATACAAGATTCACGATCATGAATAAGTTGGAGGGGATTTCGGTTGTGTCCGGAGGCGAGTTTGACAGGGGTTCCGCAGAGGATACTATGCAGAAGGTACACATGTACAGTTTCAGGTCCAGTAATAGTTTGGTATTTCTGCAGAGCATAAAATCAAGACCACCCATGTTGAGGCAGCCCCCTTTTTCTATAAAGGAATTTTATTGATAGTGACGAAATTAATCGACTAACAGAATATTTTAACGGGATAATATATTCTTAGCTGATAATTGAACCTGATCTTAAGCAAACAACCCTATTATTCTCAGAGGATCAAGGTCGGAACCTATATAGCGTTTCAGTGATGAAATGACCGAAACTGTAACGAATGGGGTATATTTTACTATCTCATCTGTTCTTTTCTGACCGGGCGAACAAGAACGTGCCAATCACCAAACAAACCACCGTCAGCGCAATAATCGCGGCAAAGTTCACAGCGGGGTTGAACAGGACCACGCCGCTGGAATGGTTGATGGGAATAATCACGCCGGAGAGGAACAGCTGCGGAAGAGCCATAAATGACGCGACGAGGGTTGCAGTTCTCGCGTTTTTAATCAAGCTGATGATGATAATCGACAACGCGCCCGCAGAAAGGCAAATAAGCGGCGAAAGCGCAAGAACTTTAAGCAGCTGCACCCAACCAATCGTACTTCCCATGATAAGTCCTACAATCAGCGTGCCGGCAAGGCCGACGACGGCTGCGAAGGTTGAACCGAATATTTTTCCAATGACGATGGAATAGCGGGATATTGGAGAAATCATCATCTCCTGTGTAAAGTTTGTCTGACGATCCTCTACAAGCGATACAAGCCCCAATGTTGTAATCATAAACAGCATATTGACAAGCATCCCAACCAGCATAAAAGAGTTGTAATTGAAGCCGAAGCTGCCGCCGATATTCTGGGCGAGACTTCCGCCTAACAGTCCCATCATTACACCCGGCAGAAGAAAACTGATTAAGAGCGTCCCCGGCGATTTGAATGTAAACAATATATCCCGTGCCACAATGGTGACAATCGCGTTCAGTTTACGGGATGCTTTTGATTTTTTCCTCTGTAGTGCTGACTCATTCATGTCGTGCCACCTCCGGTCTTATTAAGGTATTCCACATAAGCATCTTCCAGCGTCGGCCGATGGCTAATGCCAAACTTACCAAGACAACATTACGCGCACCTAATTTCTCCGTTAGCTTACCAATTAATGGACGGGCAACTAACATACCGATACCTTGTGGAATCAAGATCAATCCGGCACCCAAAACCGAGAAATCCCTTATGTTTTGGAAAAACAAAGGTAATAACAACATCGGACCGTTGGTGGCAATCCCTGCAAGGAACAAGCCAACCATGACGGCGCTGAAATTTTTTAACTTAAACAAGTGTAATGGGAGAATTGCTTGTTCCTTTTTGATCGCGGCGTAAATCATGTAGATGGCTAAAATTGCGACCCCGGCGACAACATAACCGATAGTCGTGCTGTTGTTAAATGTAGAACTCTTCGCTGCCTGCGCAATCCCATAAATCAAGGCGGCTGAACTGGCACCCAATAAAGTAAAACCAATAAAATCGAATTTGGCTTTCACGTTAGCCGGCGTGAAGTCAGGCAACTTCAAAATCATCAAAGTGATGGCAAGAATACCAATAGGAATGTTGACAAAAAAAATGATGTGCGGCGTTTTTGTTCATGGTTTTTTCACTTTACAAAATGCTGCCGTTTACTTATAATGAGAGTATAGACTATAACGCTGCGTTCGAGTCAAGGGCTTTTTGAAAAATATTTTTAGCAAGGAGAAAAAGGCAATGAAAAGTGTAAATGAAGTGAGCAAGCTCTCCGGCGTAAGCCGCCGCACCTTGCAATATTATGATGAAATCGGGTTTATTACCGCCCAGCGCGGTGAAAGGATCGGGCTACCGACAATATGATGAGCAGAGTTTGCGCCGCTTATGGAGCATTCTATTTTATAAAGAACTTGGAATTTCCCTTGGCAACATTCGGTTGCTGCTTGAAAATCCAAAGGAAATAGAAAAAGAAATTATGCGGCAGCAGAAACAAATTCTCTTGGAAAAACAATCTGGGTTACAAAAAATGATACTGTCTGTTGACCGAATATTGAATGACGATTTTGATATTTCAATGCTAAGAGATTTTGATAAAAAAAGAATTGAAACAATGATGAAAACATATGCAAACGAAATCAGAGCGTTAATGGAAAGCAATTTCTTTCTTCCGGTAGTGAAAAGCGGCATATTCCCGCGCAGTGTATCTCTTGTAAATAACGCCTCGAATATAATGAATTTGGATTTTGGTCAGCTAGTTCCTCTTTGCGGGGATGTCATGCAAAAGTTTCGTGAAGCCATGATGGATGGCCCGGAGAGTTTAGCGGCAAAAAAGGCGGTTACTGCTTTTATTGAGCTGATAAATATGTTGATTCCCTGCGATGATAAAGCTTTCCTCAAAATCGGACAGGAGTATTTGAAGTATAAAGAAGAATTGGATAAAAAGACGCCGGGACTTGCGGAGTTTGTATACAAAGCTATTTTGCATGCGTATCAGTAACCAAACATTCTTGGTGACATACAATTCAGTTTGCCATAAGAGATTTTATCAGCTAAGTAGATGTAAATGACCAATCCGTGATATGCTGCAACAAAAACTATCTGCTGATACTCATATATCTGGAAAAATAAAAGTTGTTAAGAATACCGGATAAAATAGGTACTTGGAAAAGATATGATGCTCCGCCAAGGCCCAAACATGCACCCACGGCAATTTTGTATCCTCAAGGCCCGATGAGAATTGTGGGGTATTTTCAAACGAAGATACCCTGTTTTTTTATGCCCTTTTTAGGTTCTCAAAATAAAAGGAATGGAGGAAATCAAAATGGAAACGAAATAATGCGTATCTTTTTCCCGCTGAAGATATTCACCTATGGTTTTGGTGAGGATGATTAGTAATGTAGAGTTTTGAATCGACAGTGATATACTTGACTGACTGACGATTGAAGTAAAATAGTTTATTACAAAGAGGACAAAGAATATGAGACTTCTCTTCCTCTGCCGGTAGTATTTATAAAAACGACTATGATGACGAAATTGTATCGAATAAAGCCTTCAAGAGATCAAAACGCTTTTGAAGGTTTTATTGCTTACAATTTACTTGAATTGTTAGCAAAAGCAGGCGCCAAATCGACGAAAAAAATGGCCAACCCTGGCGACTGTTTCTGAAACATAGGCTGCCGCCAAGGGGATACCAGAGGGGTACGACATCTTTTTTGTATCCTCAAGGCAATGCGAGTGAGATAATTCCTAGCAATTATTTCAATACTCTAATCTGTCAATGCTTCCTATATTTTTTGTAAATCATATTACCGCTTCTGCTAATTAATATATGGTAATAGTATTACATTGTATGGGTTATAGTTATTATTAAAGCATTAACTTTCCAATATTGTATGAGTGTATTTGATTGCTCCAGTAAAACTGAATCATATCTAGCTTTTCTTTTGAATATTTTAAATAGATTCTTTTTTTAGGAGGCCATTTTAATAAAATAGAAAACAATTGTTCATCAGACAATTTCTCTTCTGAAAAAATAATGTATATCGTTCCAGTATTATTTTTATTAGTAGGATTGAGAATATGTGTTCCAGCGACACTGATTTCTGCAATCTTATCCCAAGAAATAGATTTCTTTACTTTTCCTAATATCGTACTGCTAATACCTTTTTCTGTTATTGTTATTTTTGTTCCATACGTTAAGGATAACAGAATAAAAAGGAATGCTATTACCAAGAATATGACGGCTGAGCCAGAACGATTTATGATTACTTGGCACGTAGATAGTAAAATACAAAAAAGGAAGTGATCAGGCTTATAAATAGCTTAGTTGAATCTACGAAAAATTTACCATATTTCATAATTTTCACCAGTCTTCTCTAATATTATGGTTTATTCAATATATGCTTCTAAGGCAGTTTGTACAGCGAGTGCAGCTCCACCCTTTGCACCTGTATATTCATTACGCTCAATAAAGATAAAATTAGGAGCATAGGAAGCAGGACGTACAGAATTTTTATATACTGTATCAAGAAAGAGCTTACGATTTTTATTCGTAGTAAAAAGTCTTGCATCAACAAGTACAGTATCTGGATGTACCCAGTTATCAATATTTGCAATTGCAATTCCAAGAAAGGTAATAGCACTGGAAATAATATCTGTGATACTTTGTTCTCCGGCTTCGTGTGCCTTTAAGATTTGAGACATAGTCAACTGCGGACTTTCACCACAAAGACTCTTTAAAAAAGGTGCAGAACCATTATTCATTGCTTCTATACTTTTTGATATGATGACTCTCTCTCCAGCTAATGAGCTAAGACTTCCAGTATGGCTATACTCATCTCTTGGTTTGGTGGAATCCATAATCATATAACCGAGTTCTCCAGGTCCAAGAGGTGTGCTAACAAAATTTGCATGGTTAATGATTAGTGGACAGGAAATGCCTCGTGAAATAAATAAGTATGCAAATGATGAGACATTATATAATAATTTCCGTTGAAAAAGTTGGACACTATATGCTCTTGCACATGCATTATTGTCAACTGTTATTGATCCCTTAAAATTTGTTAATCTGGTAATATCATTTCGAATATTTTTATCAAACCATTTATACTGATAATGGATGTTCAACTTTCCTTCTACTGTATCCACTATACCAGGAATACAGACACCAATTCCAGCTATTTTATCGCTGGATACTGTGTTTAAACTTAATAATTGAGATATTATTTCACAAGTTTTTTTCATATTTTCATCATAATCTGGGATGATAGTATCATCAGCTACTGAATATATTATTTTCCCACGATAATTAGTGATGCAAAAACGCCTAAATTCTCTGCGAATTTCTAACCCAATGAAATATTTAGAATCATCTACTATATCTACAGGATTTGCTTTTCTACCTATATTTTTTGAAGAAGAATCGGTATTCTCAACTTCACATACGATTCCAGAATTAATCATACAATTTATGTTGGTCGTGATAGTTGGGAGAGTAAGAGAAAGTCTTGCGGCTATTTTTGAACGCATAATAGGTCCATAATTATAAATCATTTTTCTAATAGCGGTCTGATTTGTTACTTTTACACGTGGTAAATTATTTCCTGGTTCTATCAGCATGACTATTCACCTTCTCTAATTAGTTTATTTTTTTAAATATATTTTTAATTAAATTAAATTTGTAAACAATTAATAATATAGCAAATTTTATCTATTTAGTCAATCACGTATCTCTTTATCCAAAGATTTTACGTATAGTAAACTTTGTGTTGCATTAAAATATAATTAAATAAATTAATTAATTAAATAAATAAATAAGTGGAATTGATGTTATGGAGGTTTCATTCTTGGTAGGAGGAATATAAAATGAAAGCAATTATGGTAATGTTTGATTCATTAAGGCGAGATTTATTATCTTGTAATGGAGGAGAGGTTCAAACACCGAACTTTGATAGATTGGCAAGAAATTCTATTCAATTTGAGCAAAGCTATGTGGGAAGTATGCCTTGTATGCCTGCAAGAAGAGAATTGCATACAGGGAGATATAACTTTTTACACCGTAGCTGGGGGCCAATTGAGCCGTTTGATAATTCTATGCCGCAAATTCTTAAAGAAAATGGTATTTATACACATCTGACAACAGATCATTATCATTATGTTCAAGATGGGGGTGCAACTTATCAAGGAAGGTATTCAAGCTGGGAATGCTGTAGAGGGCAAGAAAGTGATGAATGGATTGCAGACTTAACACCATATCAAACTGAGTTTGCACCGAATCAGTTGAGTCCCCAGCAGGCAAATGGACCGATGAAAATTGCAAGAAGTCTTGGTGGATGGCAGAATATGTGTAATAGGGAAAGAATTAAGAATGAATGCGATTATCCAATGTATAAGACATTTGATAATGGGCTGGATTTTATTGATAGAAATAATACATATGATAACTGGTTTCTGCAAATAGAAACCTTTGATCCACACGAGCCATTTACCTCTCCGGATAGGATTCAAGCGAAATTCATGAGTCCTGACAATTTTCAGGATCCGGATTGGCCACAGTATGCCGAAGTTGTTGAAGATTCTGAGACGGTAGACATAATGCGTAAAAAATATCTATCTTTATTAACCTTTTGTGATCAACAATTAGGACGTGTTTTAGATAAATTTGATGAATACAATTTGTGGGAAGATACGATGCTCATAGTTAATACTGACCATGGATTTATGCTAAGTGAGCATAACTGGTGGGGGAAAGGAACAATGCCCAATTATGATGAATTAGTTCATACGCCATTGTTTGTTTGGGATCCCCGTTGTGGAAAGAAAAATGAAACTAGAAAATCGCTTGTTCAAACAATTGATTTAGCACCTACACTATTAGAGTTTTTTGGGGTAGAAATCCCCAAAGATGCATTAGGACAACCATTGAGAAATGTAATTGAAAATGATATCCCGATACGCAAATGTGCTTTATTTGGATACCATGGTGGTGCTGTTGGAATTTCGGATGGCCGTTATGTGTTACTAAGAGCCATTGCAGATGTGGTTACGCAAACATATGAATATACTCTTATGCCAACTCATATGAAGAAAATGTTCACACCAGATGAATTAGAATCAGCAGAATTATATTCAGAATTTAATTTTACCAAAAAGTGTCCGGTATTAAAGATAAAGGCAAAAACAAATCCAAGATTCTTGAAGAGTCAAGGAGAGGGAGAAGACTTATTGTTTGACATGGAAAAAGATCCGAAACAAATGAATCCGATAACGAATGAAAATAAAAAAGGTGAATTGTTAAAGGAGATGGCGAGGATATTTAAAGAGAATAATGCACCAGATGAACTTTATGATCGGTATTTTCTGCAATTAAAAAGTTAACATCATTAAGGAGGATTTAGAGTGATTAATTTGAAAGAAAAACCATTTTATTTAGACGATGAAGCTGAGGATTGGGTTAAATCAACACTTGCATCTATGACGATAGAAGAAAAAGCGGGACAATTGTTTTGCGTTCTATTCAAAGAAACGAAGAAAGAAGAGTTTGACTATGTATATAGTATTCTATCTCCTGGCGCATGCATGTATAGAGTGGTTCCAATGGAGAGAGCAATTCACGCTTCTCAGGCGGTTCAGTCCAAAAGCCGCATTCCGCTATTAATAGCCGCGAATCTGGAAAAAGGAGGAAACGGAATAGTGGAAGAGGGAACTTTAGTTGGATCTCCGATGGAAATTGCAGCAACCGATGATATAACAATGTCTGAAAAAATGGCAGAAGTATGTGCGAAGGAGGCGAAAGCAGTTGGCGCAAACTGGGCATTTGCGCCCATTATTGATATTGACACGAATTTTAGAAATCCTATAACCAATACAAGAACATTTGGTTCTGACCCAGAACGAGTAAGACAGATGGGAGAAGCGTTTGTAAAGACAGTGCAAAGACACGGGATGGCTGCTTCTATTAAGCATTTTCCGGGAGATGGACAAGATGAAAGAGATCAGCACTTGGTAACGTCTAGCAATGATTTGGATTGTGATACATGGATGAAAACGTATGGGGAAGCATATAAAGCAAGCATTGATGCGGGTGCTTTAAGTTGCATGGTGGGACATATTATGCAGCCTGCATGGACGAAGAAAATAAATCCAGATATTAAGAATCACGAAATAATGCCCGCAACACTCAGCGTAGAATTGCTGCAAGGTTTATTAAGAGATGAACTTAATTTTAATGGACTAATCTGCACAGATGCTACAACAATGGCTGGTTATATGCTTTCTATGAGTCGGAAACGTGCTGTTCCAGAGAGTATAGCAAGAGGTTGTGATATGTTTTTGTTTGCACGTAATCTTTCCGAGGATTATGAATTTATGTTAGATGGTATTAAAGAAGGTATTATTTCGCCACAAAGACTGGATGAAGCAGTAACAAGAATACTTGCTACAAAAGCAGCACTTGGATTACATAAAGAAATACCAGTGATTGGTATGGAAGAAGCAAAAACGGTTATTGGTTGTGAAAAGTATCATGATTGGGCAGAACAATGTGCGGATAGTGCGATAACACTGGTAAAAGAAGAGAAAGGTGTTCTTCCAGTAACTACAGATAAGTACAAAAAAATCTTGTTCTATACAATTGAACCTGCCGCAGGGGGAGAAGGCAATTACAAGGTTAATGTGGCATGCGAAAAAGTCAAAGAAGAGTTACAGAAAAAAGGATTCATCGTAGATGATTTTATTCCACAAGCGTATGGTGAGGGATTTACAACAAAATATGCAGATATAGTAAAACAATATGATTTGATTTTATATGTAGCTAATTTGACTACAAAAAGTAATCAGACGGTAGTTCGCATTGAATGGAAACAACCTATGGGTGCTGACTGTGGACTCTATATTAATGATGTACCAACGGTATTTGTTTCACTCGAAAATCCGTATCATTTACTGGATTTTCCACGAGTAAAAACATATATCAATTGTTACAGTAACAATGATCATTGCATTAATCAGTTGGTTGAAAAGCTAACAGGTGACAGTAAGTTTAAGGGAATCAGCCCGATAGACCCATTTTGTGGTAAGTGGGACGCACATTTATAAAGGAGAAAATAAATGAATAAATTTAAAGGTTTATTATTTGATTTAGATGGGGTTATAGTTGACACTGCCAAATATCACTATCTTGCGTGGAAAAGCCTTACCAGAGATTTAGGAATTGATTTTACACAAGAGGACAATGAACGTTTAAAGGGAGTCAGTCGTCTGGCAAGTTTGGAGATCATATTGGAGATTGGTAAGCTTAAAATGTCACAGGAAGAGAAAGAAAGAAATTGTACCAAAAAAAATAACTTATATGTAACTTATATAGAAAAGCTAACCAAAGACGATATTTTGCCAGGAGTCAGAGCGCTTTTAGAGGATTCTAGAAATAAGGGCTATAAAATAGCACTTGGATCAGCAAGTAAAAATTCTTCTCTTATTTTGAACTGTCTGGAACTGACGGAATTATTTGATGTGATTATTGATGGAAATAAAGTGTCCAAGGCAAAACCTGATCCGGAAGTATTTGTTCGTGGCGCAGAAAGATTGGGTCTGGATGTGGGTCTGGATGTGAGTGACTGCATTGTCTTTGAGGATGCGATTGCTGGAATTCGGGCGGCTCATAATGGTGGAATGAAAGCAGTTGGATTAGGAAATAAGGAAATACTTATCGAAGCGGATATTGTAATCGAAGGTTTTAAAGATACTAGAATCGAAGATATTATTACGCAATTGAATTAGTTACATATTGTGAAATTTATATAACGAGTATATATTAAATGGAGAACAGATGATATACATAATATTTTTATTAATAAGTTTTTTTGCATCAATTGTAGGCGTTATATGTGGAATTGGTGGGGGCGTAGTGATTAAGCCCCTCCTAGATGCTTTTGGAATTTTAGATGTTAAAACAATAAGTTTTTTATCTGGATGCACGGTGTTGGCAATGAGCAGCTATTCATTTATTGTTTCGCAGGTTAAAAAAGAATCACTGCTGGATATAAAAATTAGTACACCATTAGCTTTTGGGGCAGCGTTGGGTGGAGTTATTGGAAAAAACCTTTTTCAGAATATGATTCAGTCATTTGATCAAAACTATGTAGGGGCTATTCAGGCTATTTGTCTTATGCTAGTTACCTTTGGAACGTTGCTATACACCATAAATAAGTCAAAAATTAAAACTCATCATGTCGTGAATCCTGTTATATGTGCTATGGTGGGCACAGTACTTGGAATTTTATCATCATTTTTAGGAATTGGTGGAGGACCAATTAATCTTGTGGTTCTTTTCTACTTTTTCTCTATGCAAACGAAAACGGCAGCACAAAACTCGCTTTATGTTATATTATTTTCACAGTTTACAAGTCTCTTTAACTCCGTAGTTACCGCTACTATCCCGCAATTTTCTATCCCTCTTTTGGTTCTGATGTGTACAGGGGGGGTACTTGGTGGTTATTTGGGCAGGAAAATCAATAGAAAAATAAGTAATCAAGTAATAGACAGACTATTTATGGATTTAATGGGAGTCATTATATTTATAAATATCTATAATGTTTACCGGTTTCTAAGTTAATAAAATTTATATGGAAGACACTGGAGTATTCTGATACTTCATGTACCATAGCCTATCAGGGCGGAGGACCCACCCTAATAGGACTCGATTTTTTTAAAAATTCAATAAAGCTTCAAAATAAAATATAATAAAATTAAAATTGAAAATGTAAGAATGGGCAGATTTTTTTAAAATAAACAATTTTCTTGTTGGCATTTCGCTAGATGGTATCGAATTTACACATGATTCATAAAAGTGGAAAAGTTACTTTCAATAAGGTATGGAACAGCATAGAACTATTAAAGAAGCATGAAGTGGATTTTAATATATTGACAGTGGTAAATAAAAGAACAGCCAAGAAAATTACGCAGATATATGAGTTAGCGTTTTGAAGGATACCTTAAGATTATTTTAAATAGGGCTCCTGATGTATGTGGCATGAGTGGTACTTGTTCCAGACAATATGTTGTAGAGGCAGATGGCGAGGTATATCCTTGCGATTTCTATGTTTTAGATCAATATAAGCTTGGAAGTCTAGTAACAAAATCTTTCAAGGAAATTGATCAGGTTAGAAGTGAAATTGAATTCTTAGAAGAATCACGTAACGTACATAGTGATTGCAGAGAGTGTAAGTATGGTGCAATTTGTAGGGGTGGATGTAAAAGGTATAGGAATCCAAAAGATTATCTTTGCAAAGCATATTATGAATTCTTTGATATTCCATGAATAGAATGCAAGAAATGGCAGATTATTTTAGGTGAAGCGATTAATTAAAAAAAATATATAATATTATTGCAGTTATTGTTGAAATGTGATATTATTAATTAAATTAAATAAGTAAGTAAGCAAGCAAGAAAGTAAAAAATAATAGGAGGCATAAAAGTTGCGTATACTATATGTTGATATTGACACTTTAAGGCCAGACCATTTAGGGTGTTATGGCTATACACGAAATACAAGCTCAAATATTGATAGGATTGCCAGTGAAGCGGTTAGATTTACGGACTACTATTGTTCGGATGCTCCTTGTCTTCCGAGTCGAGCAGCTATGATGACTGGTCAATTTGGAATTCATACTGGCTGTGTTGGGCATGGTGGTGTAAACGCTGAAATGAGATGGGAAGGAAGAGATAGAGGCATGGCAGATTTTCATGGAAGATATAATCTGCCTGCAGTGATGCGAAGAGCTGGAATGAAGACAGCCACGATTAGCAGCTTCCCGGACAGACATGGAGCATGGTGGTTTAATGGTGGGTTTGATGAATGCTATAATGTGGGAAAACGAGGATTAGAACCTGCACATGATGTGATTCCAATTGCACTTAATTGGTTAGATATGAAAAAGGATACACAAAATTGGTTTTTGCATGTTCATGTGTGGGATCCGCATATACCATACAGAACGCCTGAAATATATGGAAAGCCATTTGAAAACGATCCATTACCAGATAATTGGATGACGGATGAGCTTTTAGAGAAACATCGCAGAGGCGTTCCAGGAGCACATAGTGCATGTGAAGTTACAGGTTATAACAACATAGTTGATCCTAAAACGCCACGCCAGATTACAGAGATTAAAAACTTAACAGACTTTAAGACTATGATTGATGAATATGATACGGGCATTTGGTATGCCGATCAACAATTAGGACAAATCTTTGATAAACTAAAAGAACAAAATATATATGAAGATACCATAATTATTATCTCTTCAGACCATGGAGAAAGCCTTGGAGAGCTTGGCAGTTACTGTGAACATGGTGAAGCAGATTATAGTGTAACGCATATACCACTAATTATTAAATGGCCTGGATGTCCTCAAAATGTTGAGTCAAGAGGGTTCCATTACAATGTAGATTTATTGCCTACACTAATTGATATGATTGGAAATATTCCACCATATACAGGTAATCGAGTTGTTGGTAAAATAAATCCACCTAAGTATGACGGTATCAGCTTTGCAGATTGTATTCGTAATGGCGAAGATGGAGGACACAACTATTTGGTTTTAAGTCAATGCGCCCACATATGTCAGAGAAGTGTAAGATTTGAAGATTGGCTTTATATTAGAACATATCATGACGGGTATCACTTGCTTGCCAAGGAAGAACTTTTTAATATAAAGGAGGATCCTCATGAATTAAAAAATGTTGCAAACGAACATCCGGAGGTTTGCTGGCATGGAGCATGGTATTTGGAACGATGGGTTTCTGATAATATGTTAAGTAATATATATAATTATCATGAAGATCCTCTTTGGAGTGTGATTGCAGAAGGTGGGCCATTTCATTGTAGAGGGTATTTACAGGATTATTGTAACCGGCTTGAGGAAACGGGACGGTCTGATTGTGCGGATGAATTATGCCGCAGACATCCAGAAGAGTTAAAAATCAGTTATTAAATTTTATACATTTTAAGATTTGTGTAAAAATGTCACAAAAATCTTATGAAATCCTCGTCTATTTTGTCTACTATACAAGACGTGGGAGATGTGATATCCTTATATATTAATTAAATAAATTAATTAATATATAAAAGTTGCGATTGTATAAAATTATTAGTCAATTTGTAGACTGGAATAGTCCAAGGAGGTATTTATGAAGAAGAATAGTAAGTTGTTATCTTTAATTATTGGTACAACTATGGTAATCTCTGTATTATCGGGGTGTGGAGGTTCTAATAGTACTGGTAGTGCTGATACAAGTACAACAGAAGAAACCACAAAAACAAATGAAGCTACTACACAGGACGTATCTCAGATACGTATGCAACTGATGCAGAGGCATTGACTGCAAGCACAACACTTGGGGAAGGTGAGATAAATATCGGATTTGGTACTGCAATTGATTCTCTCACTCCATTTCGTTCTAATACAGCCAGAAATGCACCATATTTCCTTCAACTTTATGAAACTTTGGCAGTATTAAACGATAAACAGGAAATTGAGCCATATATTGCAAAATCATGGGAAACAACAGATGATGGATACACATATAGTGTTGAAATATGGGATAAGGTTACAGATAGTGAGGGACATCAGATTACAGCCGCAGATGTTGTTTGGTTTATACAAGAAGCAAAAACAAGAGCTTTAAAACCAGTGTTTTCGAAAGTAGAAAGTGTAGAGCAGACTGGTGACTATACATTCCAAGTGAAGTTTGCTTCAAATATGTATGGAACATTTGAAACCATATTGTTTGATACATATATAATTTCAAAAGAGGCATTTGAAGCTAGCTCCGATGAATTTGCCACAACTCCAGTTACGACATCTCCATACAAATGCACTGGATTTACTGCAAGTACAAGTTTGAGTTTTGATAGAAGAGATGATTACTGGCAAGACATTGAAAACTTACCTGAGTGTGTCAGACCTCTTCAGAAAAAAGTAAATTATCAGATTATAACAGAGGCATCACAGATGGGGATAGCATTAGAGACAGGAGTAATTGACGCAGCTATTGATATTGCATCTTCCACAGGTGCACAGTTTGTTGGAAACGATTCCTACACAATGGAACTTTCGGATGGATCACAAGGATGGCAGATGTTTTTTTCTGGAGATGATAGTAGTCTGGTTGCAGATAATCAGGAACTTCGACAGGCAATTTGCTATGGTATCGATGCAGATGGATTAATTGCTGGACTTGCATCTGGATATGGAACACAGATGTGGGATGTAGCGTCTCCAAGAGTGATTGGATTCAATGAAAAGTGGAAAGAAGAAGATTATTTTCAGTATGATTTGAACAAAGCAAAAGAACTTTTAGCAGAATCTGGTTATAATGGAGAAACATTAAAGATTCTTGGTACATCAAGTGCATTTTCATCCAGATTAGCACAGTTACTTCAAAATTATTTAATGGCTATAGGCGTAAACGCTGAAATTAACAGTGTTGATATGGCATTATATACTTCCATAAGACTTGATGGCTCACAATATGATATCGTTCTTGGAACAGTTGGAGGATATAGTCTTGCGGATCAGTGGTCGATTAGATTTGACCCGAAAGCATACCCAGGAGGAGATGCAACAAGTCGTCATGATGAAAACCTGGCAGAATTATTATACAAAACGTGGGCTTATGATGGATGGACAGAGGAAAATATTAATGAAGTTCATAATTACATCAAAGATAGTGCAATCGCATATGGTCTTGTTAACCCACAGGTGTTTACAATTTGGAGTAATGATATTAATTTGGTAAAAGATGTAAAAGGTGGAATAAGTGGTTTCTTAGTACCGTCTGCTTGTCAGCTTGCGGAAAAATAGTAATTCTTTTTAGTGAGTAGGTTCGAACGAAACCTGCTCACTAAAATTCTGAATTATCTCTTTTGTTTAATAGTTGCAATAGGTGATGAATCAAATTTATTACACAATATGGAGGAAATTACATGCTAAGATATATAGCAAATAGATTATTATGGATGATTCCTATCGTACTTGGGGTAGCTATTTTGGTATTTACCATGATGACATTCTGTCCAGGGGATCCGGCAGAAATTATACTTGGAACAAGTGCCACGGAAGAAAACCTTGCGGAAAAAAGAATTGAATTAGGACTGGACCAACCATATGTTGTGCGACTAGGACAATATATGAGTGATGTATTTATTCATTTCGATTTGGGAGCATCTTGGATTACAAACGTTGAGATTGTGCCCACTATAGTTGACAGAATGCCTAGAACTCTAACTTTGGCAATTGTTACATTGATTATTGCATTTGGTCTAGGGATACCGTTAGGAGTTATGGCCGCTACGCACCAAAATAAGTGGCAAGATCATGTGTCAATGGTATTAGCACTTATTGGCGTGGCAATACCCAATTTTTGGCTGGCATTATTAATGATAATTTTGTTCTCTGTTAAGTTAGGATGGCTTCCAGCAATGGGTGTAGCATCAGGAGTAGTAGGTTTAAAATTTTATATTCTTCCAGCTATTTCTAATTGTACTGGTGCACTTGCAAACTGTGCACGCCAGACACGTTCGTCGATGTTGGATGTAATTAGAGCAGACTATATTACAACAGCAAGATCAAAAGGAGTACCAGAAAGAGTAGTAGTTGTTAAGCACGCACTTAAGAATGCTTTGATTCCTATTATTACTATGATGGGAACATCATTTGGGCGATTGTTAGGTGGCGCAATGATTATTGAGACTATCTTTAGTATTCCAGGTATGGGTTCTTATATTATCGGAGCGGTTAATAACCGTGATTACCCAATTGTTCAAGGAGGATCCATAGTTTTAGCCATTGCGTTTAGTATCGTAATGCTATTAATAGATTTATTGTATGCGTTGGTAGATCCTCGTATAAAAGCACAGTATTCAAAATCAAAAAGGCGGAAGAAGGTGACAGCAAGTGCTTAATATAAATTCAGGTCAAATATCTGTTCAAGAATCGCATAAAAAAAGGAAACAAGGTGAATTTGTCCGTGTAATGAGACAGCTCAGTAAAAATAAGGTAGCTATGCTTGGGCTGATTATATTGATAACAGAGTGTCTTTTAGCATTGCTGTCTACTTATATTAGCCCGTATGGATATGCGGATATTGGACTTGACGTCTTGCTTTGCAGCTCCATCATTAAAGCATTTATTTGGATGTGATGATATGGGACGAGATATTTTTAGCCGTGTTCTTTATGGAGGAAGATATTCTATTTCAATAGGTATAATTGCTATTGCTATTGCTACATTTATTGGTATTGTGATAGGTTCCATTGCTGGATATTTTGGTGGAGCAATAGATAATTTTTTTATGAGACTTCTAGATGTTGTTCAGGCAATACCTGGAATGCTGCTAATGATAGTTATTTCAGCAGTGCTCGGGCCGGGATTTTTTAATACAATTATTGCAATGTCGGTAAGTAGTATTTCAGGTATGGCTCGAATGTTACGTGCACAGATGATGAAAGAACGTGATAACGAATATATTGAAGCTTCACAATCGATTAATTGTAGTAAATTAAGAATTATTTATATACATTTGTTACCGAATTGTATTTCACCCATTATTGTTCAAGCCACAATGGGTGTTGCACAAACCATAACATTAGCTGCCGGTCTTAGCTTTATTGGATTAGGAGTTCAGCCACCAACACCAGAGTGGGGAGCAATGCTGTCAGCGTCACGTTCTTTTATCAGACAGTCACCGCATCTTGTTATTTTTCCTGGTCTTGCAATTGCTATAACCGTACTAGCATTGAATCTTTTGGGAGATGGCTTGAGAGATGCTCTTGATCCTAAGTTAAAGAACTAGAAAGGAGAAAAAAATGTCTGCATATAAAAATAATCAGAACACCCCATTCCTTTCGGTAAAGAATCTTGTTGTGGAATATAAGTCTGATAATCAAGTTGTACATGCTGTTAATGGTGTTACCATTGAACTGGAAAAAGGTAAAACATTAGGTCTTGTTGGAGAAACAGGAGCTGGAAAAACAACAATTGCAAAATCGATTCTTCGAATATTGCCAGATGTAGGAAGCAAAATAGTGAGTGGAAGTATTTTGATTAAAGATCAAAACTTACTGAAGCTTCCTGAACATGAAATGCGCAAAGTTCGTGGTAATAATATCTCAATGATTTTTCAGGATCCTATGACAGCATTAAATCCGGTTCAAAAAGTTGGAGAGCAAATTGCTGAGGTAGTTCGCCTTCATAATGATTCTCAGGTGGATTATGAAAAACGAGCAAAAGAAATGCTGGAATTAGTTGGTATTCCGGCAGAACGTTATCATGAATATCCACATCAGTTTTCCGGAGGTATGAAACAGCGTGTTGTAATAGCAATTGCATTAGCATGCAATCCGGAGCTTCTGCTTGCGGATGAACCAACAACGGCATTAGATGTTACCATTCAAGCTCAGGTTATGGAGTTAATTGTTGAATTACAAAAAAAGAATAAAATGGCATTATTACTAATAACACATGACATGGGAGTAGTCGCTACTGTGTGCGATGAAGTTGCAGTTATATATGCTGGAAATATTATTGAATATGGCACCAAAGAACAGATATTTATGCACCCATCACATCCATATACGATTGGTTTATTCGGAGCCATTCCAAATATGAATGAAGATGAGATGTGGTTACATCCAATTGATGGATTGCCGCCAGATCCAACAAATTTACCGGTTGGATGTGCATTTAGTCCCAGATGCAAGTACGCAACGGATGAATGTCTGACTGATTCTATCTCTATGTATAAGACAGAGGATAATCATGAGTGCCGATGCTGTAATATTAACGCTATAAAGAAGCAGGAGGGATGATATGGGATCAGTTATAGAAGTAAAAAATCTGAAAAAGTATTTCCCTACACCAAACGGGATGTTACATGCTGTAGATGATGTGAGTTTTACAATAGAAACTGGAAAAACTCTTGGAGTTGTTGGTGAATCCGGATGTGGAAAATCAACATTAGGGAGAACAATAATACATCTTCAAGAGAGTACGGATGGTAAAATTTTACTGAAAGGCAAAGATATTACGAAACTGAAAGGTAAAGATTTAAGACGTGCACGTGAAGATATGCAGATAATATTTCAGGATCCATATTCTTCTTTGGATCCAAGAAAGACCATAGAAAACACTATAAAAGAGCCACTCATTGTTTCAAGAAGATACTCTAAAAAAGAAATTGAAGAGAAAACACGTGAGTTAATGAGCCTGGTTGGTATAGATGAAAGATTGGGCATGTCTTATCCGCATGAGCTAGACGGTGGCCGACGTCAACGTGTTGGTATTGCCAGAGCACTTGCATTAGAACCCAAATTTATTGTGTGTGATGAACCAGTATCAGCGCTTGATGTGTCTATACAGGCGCAAGTACTTAACTTACTAAAGAAATTACAAATTGATAAAAAGTTTACGTATATGTTCGTAACACATGATATGTCAGTTGTTCGTCATATATCTGATGATATTTGCGTTATGTATCTAGGGCAGGTTGTTGAGAAATGTTCTTCGAAAGAACTCTTCAAAAATCCGAAACACCCATATACAAAAGCTTTACTATCAGCAATACCGTCTGTAGATATTCACAATCAGACAAAGCGCGAAATATTGCATGGTGAAATAACATCGCCAATCAATCCAAAGCCAGGCTGTAGATTTATTGCGAGATGCCCATATGCTGCAGATGCTTGTCAACAGGTTCAAAAACAGGAGAAAATATCTCCAGGGCATTATGTAACATGTTGCAAAATTAATGAATTATAGGTTTGTTAGTATTGTTATGTTGTTAAATTATAATTAACCTTGAAATATTCATGGTATCTCATTCAACAGTGGTCAACTATGGTTGGCATGAGTTTTGTATTTGCAATTAATTCAACAACATAATTATGTACAACAAAAAGGAGAGAACATCTATTAAGATCAAAAGCTGTTAACTATCTTTATGCAAGTATTAATTGGCGCTACGTTTAACAGGGACGGAAAACCAGGGATAGCCAAAGGGTTTATGCCGTTAGGTCCAAATAGGTATCAAGGTGCAGGCCTCTCAATATTCCCTGCCAAATGTTATTTGGATAGCGCCGATGAATGGACCACAAATGAGCACGCAGTTGGTTCGAATTCCACCCTGGTGTTTATCACCGCATTTGCTGACAGTATATATCCGGTGGGAATCCAATAAGGGATCCCTGTTAAATTATTTTTTGTCAATCGATTAGAATTTTTATACAAACCGGATACTCTGTAGCGATATTGTCCTGTACCTTAACAGATAAAACTTCTTTTCTTCTGGTAAAGGTGACGGGTACATCATACCCCAGAATCCGGATTTTATTGATAGCGCCTTTAAATGCTTCTTCTCCAAGGGAGTTAATGGTAACTTCTCCATTCTTTGGCCAACTTAATACGTTGGTATACAAATAAGGTGCTTTATAGGTAAAACGGATGTCTCCACTGGTGAAAGGCGCTCTGTCCACATCGGTGAAGGCACCTTCTTTTACTTCTGTAGGGCCTTCACCATAAGTTTGCCAGAAAGTGGTATCGTAGATAGATTCCCCATTAACACTAAGCCATTTGCCTATGGAGAGCAGTACTTCCTTATCTTCTCCGGTGATGGTCCCGTCGGAACGGGGACCGATATTTAAGAGCATACAACCGTTTTTGCTGACAATATCTATCATATCACATATAATATCAACCGGATTCTTAAAATCGTTGTTTTCCGTATACCCCCAGGAATTTTTTGCTACGGCCGTATCGGTCTGCCATAATCTGGGGCGGATGTTATTAAGCTGGCCTCTCTCAATGTCAAAAACAGCTGTCTGATAAGCATAGGCTTCGAATTTATAATTAATGGCGACTTCTTCACCCCACTCAATAGCCCGGTTATAATAATAAGCAGCAAACTTTTTCAAGTATGGCTTAAAAGAAATATTTTGGATCCACCAATCGAACCAGACGATTTTAGGCTTATACTTATCTACCAATTCACAGGTTCTTGCCAGCCAGTTTTCCAGATGCTCTTTTGAGGCAGGAACGGAATAGATATCCTGGGAAAGGGTATTTACCACTTCTTCATTTGCATAGTCAGGATGTGCATAACCAAAAGGTTCTTTAAACTCCATATCCTGTAGTCCTGAATCAAAATGACGGGCGCCTCCATAAAACCAGTAATTTTCCGCACGATGGCTGGATGCGCAGAAGACAAGATCTTCTTTTTCGGCAGAAACTTTCAGCTCGCCCAAAATATCTCTTTTCGGTCCCATCTTAGCCGCATTCCAATCAGAGAGCGCACTGTCATACATTTGAAAACCATCATGATGCTCTGCGACGGGCATAACATATTTCGCGCCGGAGGCTTTAATTAGTTTCATCCATTCGTCTGCATCAAAATGTTCTGCTGTAAACATCGGAATGAAATCCGCATAACTGAAATCTTTGTGTAAACCGTAGGTCTTTATATGGTGTTCATATTCTTTTGTTCCCGGAATATACATATTCCTTGGATACCATTCATTACCAAAGGCAGGTACACTGTAAACCCCCCAATGTATAAAAATACCGAACTTAGCATTCCTATACCATTTTGGAACAGGATAAGCGTGAAGGGATTCCCAATTATCCTTATATTGTCCTTTTTGAATTACATCATCAATCTTGTTTAAGTAGTCAGAAACTTTATTGCTCATAACAATTACCTCCTGTATTAACTTTTTATAAATTTAATTATACGAAATTGTCCCATTAAATTAATGGCGTATCTTAACATCTATGTGGACAAAATTAATATATTAATGTAATATAAGATTAGACAGCCCGGTGGAAGATTAATAAGAAATGAGGGTAAAAATTGAATGAGGTTAAACTTCTTAATAAGAATATTTTTGATACGATAATGATGAAATGTTTATTACGCGGTTTTAATGTATGTGCACCTGATTGGGGAGAGACAGACTGTATTTATGGTTATTACAAGTTCTATTATTTTCAGGACGGAGAAGCAACTATTATCATCCATGGAGATACTTATTATCCAAAACCCGGAGAATTATACATGATTCCTGCTAATACAAAACATACTTACCTGCATAATCCGCTAAAGCCTGTACTAAAATACTGGTGTCACTTCGATTTAACATTCACCGGAGAACAAAAAGTTGTTTATTGTAAGGAAACCTTAAAATGTTCACCGCCCAGGGATGTAGTTACACCGCTTTTTGACCGTCTTATTAATTCGGATCCTACGTCAAATTTGCTGGATATCTTAACAGAAAAAGCAATTCTCATTGAATTGTTTCAGATTTTTTTGGAGCATATAAATCTACAAAAGTTAATGCCGCAAAATTCGGATCATTTTATGGCCCAAATAAATGATTATATCTTACAAAACCTGCAAACCGCCATAACTTTAAAAGATATGGCGGATATTGTTCATCTGCATCCAAATTATTTTATCCAATTTTTTAAGCGGTACTTTTCTGTTTCCCCTATGGAATATGTCAATTCCGTACGACTTGAGAAGGCAACTCAATTATTCATTGGTAAACCTGATTTAAGTATAGAGCAGGCAGCTTATTCAGTCGGCTTTAAAGATTATCGGTATTTTGGCAGGGCCTTTAAAAAAAGATATGGAATGACTCCATCCGCTTATAAAGGATTGCAAAGATCGGTTTCATAATTGCAGGAAGTATGGTTTTGTGGTACCTTCCACTAAGATAAAACTGCTTAGGATAATTCAAACATTCCGGTATAAAGCTGATAATATTTTCCCTTCTGTTCAATCAGCCCCTCATGATTCCCACGTTCTATAATTTTTCCGTTTTCAAGTACCATAATAGCATGGGAATTGCGTACCGTGGAAAGCCTGTGGGCTATTACAAATACGGTCCTGCCGGTCATTAACCGGTCCATCCCCTTTTCAATCAGGGCTTCTGTTCTGGTATCAATAGAGGAGGTCGCCTCATCCAGGATCAGTACCGGAGGGTCAGCGACGGCAGCCCTTGCTATGGTGATCAGCTGTCTTTGTCCCTGGGATAAATTTGCACCATCGGAGGTAAGCCGGGTATGATACCCCTGGGGTAAATGTTTTATAAAGGAATGGGCATTCACTAATTTAGATGCCGCTATGACTTCCCCGTCCGTAGCCGTAAGATTACCATATCTGATATTCTCCATAACCGTTCCGGTAAATAAGTGGGAATCCTGTAATACCATAGCCAGGGAATGCCTTAAGTCATTCTTTTTAATTTTATTAATATTAATTCCGTCGTAACGGATTTTTCCGTCCGGTATATCATAAAACCGGTTTATCAGGTTAGTAATGGTAGTTTTACCTGCTCCGGTAGAGCCTACAAAAGCTATTTTCTGACCTGACCTGGCATCAAGGCTGATACCTTTTAATACCTGTTTATCTTCCTCATATCCGAAGGTTACATTATCAAATTCTACCTCACCCTTTACCTGGGTATAGGTAACAGTATTATTACCGTGAGGATGCTTCCAGGCCCAGACACCGGTGTGTTCCTCCGTTTCAATAAGATTACCGGATTGATCTATGGCAGCATTGACTAAGGTTACATATCCTTCATCCGATTCCGGCTGCCCATCTATCATCGAAAAGATTCTTTCTGCACCGGCCAGGGCGGTAAGAACAGAATTAAACTGCTGTGATATCTGTGTAATGGGCTGGGAAAAATTTCTCGTATATTGCAGGAACGCAACCACAGTACCGACGGTTATGGAACCGTATACCGCAAGGATGCCGCCCACGATAGCAGTAACCGCATACAGCAGATGGGATAAGTTACTCATAATAGGCATTAGAATGTTGGCAAATGTATTTGCATTGGTAGCGGCTTCACACAGTTCATTGTTTAATTTTTCAAACCGGGTCTTAGATGCTTCTTCATGGCAGAAAACCTTAACAACTTTCTGGCCTTCAAACATTTCCTCTATATATCCGTTTACTTTACCCAGTTTCATCTGCTGTGTTTTAAAATACGCACCGCTTTTCCCACCAAGGGTTTTTATGACTTTTAACATGACAATCAGCATAACGACCACTACAATAGTTAACTGCCAGCTGAATATCAGCATCATGATAAAAACACCTGCTACCGTAATACCGGAGGAGATAAAGTTTGCAACGCTGTTACTTAGCATCTCACGGATTGTATCCGTATCATTTGTATAACGGCTCATAAGGTCCCCATGGGTATGGGTATCGAAGTATTTTATGGGAAATGCCTCCATCTTTTCAAATAATGCAACACGGATTTTATACAGTGTTTTCGTTGAAACATTAATCATTATTCTGCTGTACAGGTAAGTACATAAGGCACCGGACAGGTAAATAATACCCATAAAAGTGAGGGTCTGTATAAATTCGTTAAATAAATGTCCGTCATAACCTGCAGATAAAGGCCTGATGTAGCTGTCAATTATTTTTTTTAAGAAAGACGTACCGATAACCTGGGCTCCTGCACTGATGGATATGCCCAAAAGAACCAATACCAACTGCCATTTATATTCGGCCATATAACTGAAAATACGTTTTAAGGTTTTCGCTGCATCCTGTGGTTTTGCAACAGGTCTCATACCGTCTCTTGGTCCCGGCATATTACTCAGCTCCTTTCTGCTGTGAGTCATAGACTTCACGGTATATATGGTTGTTTTCCATTAATTCCTGAGGGGTTGCAAAAGCATCGATTTTACCGTCATCCAGTACAATAATACGGTCCGCTTCACAGACAGAGGTTATTCTCTGGGCAATGATCAGGGTTGTGGTTCCCACAAGTTTTTCTTTAAACGCCTGCCTGATTTTACTGTCAGTTGCAGTATCGACCGCACTGGTAGAATCATCCAATATTATAATTCCGGGCTTTTTTAATAAAGCCCTTGCAATACATAACCGTTGCTTTTGTCCGCCTGATACATTGACACCCCCCTGGCCTAAATCCGTGTCATACCCTTTGGGAAAGGAAAGGATAAACTCATGCGCCTGGGCAGATTTACAGGCATCTATAATTTCTTCCTCCGTTGCCTGTTCATTGCCCCATAACAGATTCTCCCGGATCGTTCCTGAAAACAGGATGTTTTTTTGAAGAACCATGGCTACTTCATTACGAAGGGTCTCCAGGGGATAATCCTTCACATTCGTGCCACCTACTAAAATTTCTCCTTCCAGAATATCATATAATCTGGGTATTAACTGAACCAGGGTAGTTTTGGCAGATCCGGTTCCGCCTATGATACCGATGGTCTCTCCGGATTTTATGGATAAATTGACATTGCTTAAGGTTAAATTTTCTTTGTCCTTTACATAGCTAAAGGAAACATTTCTAAATTGGATGGAACCGTCTTTAACTTCTTTTTCCTCACTTATCCCACTGTCCTTAATATCAACCTCTTCATCCAGTACTTCTATAATACGGTTTATGGAAGCCATGGAGATGACAAGCATAATAAATATCATGGAAATCATCATTAAGGACATCAATATCTGGGTTATGTAATTAATAAAGCTGGAGAGCTGACCGATTTCAAAATGACCGTCAATTACCATATCCCCGCCGAACCATAGGACGGCTATGATACAACCATACATGCTAAATTGCATGATGGGACTGTTTAGTATAATCAATTTCTCGGCAAAAACTTGTGCCTTCCTGACGGAATCGGCAGAAGTCCTGAATTTATTTATTTCAAATTGCTCCCTTACAAAGGTTTTTACTACCCGGATATTTACCAGATTCTCCTGCACATCGGAATTCATCCGGTCATATAATTTAAGCATTGCCCTAAATCTTGGATGGGCATTGGACATAATAAAATATAATGCCGTACCCAGTAAAGGTACAGCGATCAAAAATACGGAGGATAGTTTCACATTAATGACCACAGCCATTACTGTCGCACCGATTAACATGATCGGGGCCCTAAAAGCCATACGTATTAACATCATAAAAGCATTCTGTGTATTCGTAACATCTGTAGTAAGTCTTGTTAGCAGGGCGGGAGTGGAGAATTTATCTATATTGGAAAAGGAAAAATCCTGTACCTTATCATATAATTTTTTTCTTAAATTTTTTGAGAATCCCATGCTTGCTTTTGCTGCAAATGTTCCTCCAAGCGCGCCGAATATAAGGGATATAATCGCCATAGAAATCATTAATAACCCCATCTTAGCAATATAACCGGTTCCCTCTGAACCTAATATTCCTTTATCGATCATAGCTGCCATGGCAAATGGGATTAATATTTCCATTATAACTTCACCAACCATTGTAATGGGGGTAAGTATGGCATATTTTTTATACTCGCCGATACAGCCAGCCAGTTTTTTAATCATAATACACCTTCTTTCCTGCTGCTATTGTTTTTATAATATTGTATGTGTAGCAGTCAGCCAGTTTTTTATTCAAAAATAGATTACAGCAGTTTTTCCACATTATCGAGAGATTTTTTTAACAGCCGTTTAAAAGTATCTTTTTCTTCTTCCGTCATTCCTTCAACAATTACCTCCTCCAGGTGCATAATAAATCCTTTTAAAATGATTGATAACTCCCTTCCTTTTTCTGTCAATCTGACCCTTTTCACCCTGGCGTCGGTTTTAATTACTTCCCGGGTCAGAAGCCCGTTTTTCTCCATATTCTGCAATATGCTGGTAACGGAAGAACGCTTAATATTAAAAAATAACTCTACATCTTTCTGGTAAGCAGACGCGTCTTCATTATTTTCCCGGAGAAAACGAATTATTTTTATCTGTTCAATGGTAATATTCTGCTTTACCAGGTTTTCATCTGCCAGATATTTAATGCTTTTCGCCAGTCTTTGGATATAATATCCATAATTTTCTACAGGTTTTAAGTGCTCATTGTGTTTAGCAATCATATCATACTACTCCTTTGTTAGATGTCTAACAATAATTATATAACAATGCATTTTAATTTGTCAATAAGCGGCTGCATAATTTTTTACGGAAAAGTCCCTCTTATACCTATGGTGGTCTTACGGATTAGCATAAGAGAATCAACTTATGGGAAAAAATCTTATGAATGAAAAAAATAATCTTATAAACAAAAAAAATATATTTCCTGTAATGATATAATAAAATAAGTAATACGGCCGAAGCAGTTACCAATAACCATTTATTTCTGGAGGGTAAGATGATACAATTAATGTAAATGGAAAATATAGCGGGTTAAATCATGGTATTCAGCAAAGGAGCAGGTACATGCAGAAAAAATCGTTTATAAAGAAAATAATTACATATATGATTATACTTATGGCATTACTTCTGTTAACTTTAGTCGTTTTTTTTGTATCCTCCTATAATACTTTAAAAAAAGAAATAATACAGTCTTCCGATAATTTCCTTAAGGTTTATGGTAATGAGATGGGTAACCGGGTAAATAAGATGGATGCCCTGCTCAAAAATATGATGACACAGCGAACGAATCTTTCGCTCCTTAAAAGCGGAGATGAAGCCGGCCGTATTTATGCGGCACTGAAACTGCGGTCTTATATGGATGAATTGGAAATGAATGATGAAAGCGCAGATATGATAGTGATTGCAGATGGTAAATATAATATTTATCTGGATTCCTTTAGCCAGAACTTAGCTTATGCTGAAAAATCAAAAATAAAGCAGTTTGTTATGAAGTTTGCAAATAGCAGGGAGGAGCACAGCGCCCGGTGGGAATTTACAGAAATAAACGGCACTGTTTATCTTTATAAAATATATTTATACGATTATCGTGCCATTGGGGTTTTCTTAAGGACGAAAAAGCTCTTAAATTCCATACCAGAAGGTGATTACGGTGAAAGAACCTTTGTTTTAACAGATACCGGGGAATTAGTGAGAGGTATTTTTGGAAGTGATATCATACTTGGGGATGTTGGAAAATCTATAAATTCTATTCAGACGGATAAGTACTTCCGGATAAAACATTCGTTAATAGATGGACAGGCCGGTTTAGTCTGCTTCGTCAGTAAAAGCAGTGTAATAAGGCAGACCCAGCTCAGTATGGTTATAGCATTGTTTATTATCCTTTCTACCTTGATTTTTGTGTTATTCTTTGTTCTATATACAAGAAAAGAACTGATTTCTCCAATGAATAGTATGGTGGAAGGAATGGAGAGGATCAGGGAAGGAGAATACAGTCATAGAATAGAGGGAGACTACAATTATAGTGAGTTCAGCCTGGTCAAGGAATCCTTTAATCAAATGATGGACGAGATCATCGGCCTTAAAATACAGTTTTATGAAAAGAAAATAGAATTAAAGGAAACGGAATTAAAATGCATCAGATTACAGATAAAGCCGCACTTTTTCCTGAACGCCATGACTACCATATCAGCGTTAAGCAGCCAGGGAAAATCAAAACAAATCAAAGATTATATTGAAGCATTGTCGAAAAACATAAGATATATGTTTAAATCAGGCTTTCATACCGTAGCAATAAGGGAAGAAATTAAACATGTACAGAATTATTTTGAGATGCAGGAAATGAAGTATCCGAATTGTATTTTTTATTATATTGATCTGCCAAAAGAATTGCAAGAATGGAGAATACCCCAGATGGTTATCCACACGATTATAGAAAATGAATATAAATATGCGGTTTCCCATGATTCAACATTATCTATCCTAATAAAGATCAGTAAAGTAACACAGGGTGGACAGAATATGCTTCTTATTGAAATTGAAGATGATGGAATGGGTTATCCCAGTTATGTTTTAGATTACATGAATGGAGTAACAGAAAAACCGTCTGATGATGGCGGACGAATCGGCTTATGGAGTATAAAAAGGATGCTGGAACTTATGTATGACAGGACAGATTTATTCCGGTTGGAAAATATTGAACCCCACGGCTGCCTGAATATGATATATGTGCCGGAAAATCCGGTACATGAATCAGATAAGGAGACGATACAAAATTATTTGTGACTAAAGTGATTAGCGGAGGGTATTATGAGGATTTTAGTTGTGGACGATGATATAGCTACGGTTGAAGTAATACGGGATACGGTCAATTGGAACAGCCTGGGAATCGATATGGTAAATACTGCTTATAATATAGGCAATGCCAAAGTTATATTAAAAGAGCAAAAAATTGATATAGTAATCAGTGATATAGAAATGCCCCAGGGAAATGGACTGGAGCTATTAAAATGGGTAAGGGAACAGGAGATTAACTGTGAATTTTTGTTTTTAACCTGCCATGAGAATTTTGATTATGCTTCCAATGCAATCAGTTATAATGCGGCAGCATATCTGACAAAGCCTTTTGATACAGATGTAATGGAACTTAACTTAAAAAAAATCATAAGGAAGATAACTAAAAATCTGGAATTGAAAAAAAACAGTGAGTACGGGGAGTGGCTTTCTAAAAATTCCAGGCTGATTAAGCTTGATTTTTGGACTTCTATCATAAATGGAGCATTAGCAGGTGAAAAGGAACGGATTCAAGCTGCAATTAAAAATAGAAAATTAAATATCAGTGCAGATGAAAAATTTAGGATTGTAATAACCAAAATTACTAATTTTGAACAGGAGAAAGAAAAATTCGGGGGTGGATTATTTGAGTTTGTATTGCAGGGCTTCCATTCAGAAACATTAAATAATCAGATTGAGAATGAAAGTGTTATTAAGTATGTAGATGGGAATAATCTTATCCTGCTTACAATATGTACAGAGAAAAATAAGGATAAATTGAAAGAGCATTGCAGAAAACTCATAAGAACTTGTGGAAAGTATTTTAAATCAACAATCACTTGTTGTATCAGTAATTTATATCCACTGGAAGAATTAGCGGATACGAAAGAGAAAATAGTGAAATTAATTCAACAGAATGTAGTGTTTTACGGTCAGGTCTTTACTGAAGAGGATGCCATAGAAAATACTACCGACAAGAACCAAATCATAGATCTGGAAAAAATAACCCAAATGCTGAAGGAGAAAGATAAAAATGGTATATTAAAACTACACAAGTCACTGTATGAAGAGATAACCGGAGATAAAAAACTGAATGAGCATGTACTTTATTTAATAAAGCAGGAAATGCTGCAGGGTGTGTATGCCCATTTGTTAAGAAAAGGTATCCATGCAACAAAGCTGTTCCAGGATGAGACTTTAATCCGGCTGGAAGAAAAAGCCTCCCAGTCAACTGTCGATATGATGAGATGGATTAATTATCTGTTAGAGAGGACGTTCGGGTATGAAGAAGAAGTTAAGAAGTCATATACTATTATAGAAAAAATCAATGAATTTATCCATGAGCATTATAAGGAGGATATAGGGAGGAATGAAATAGCCGGTGTATTTTACCTGGCACCGGAATATCTGGCTAAACTATATAAGCGTAAAACCGGGAAGTATTTAAATGATTATATCAATGACTACCGGATAGAACAGGCTAAACTACTTCTTAAAAACCGTGACGCTAGAATATGTGATATAGCAGAAGCGGTAGGCTTTGAAAATCTCTCCTATTTTTCCACCATGTTTAAGAAATATGTTGGCTTAACTCCAATAGAATATAGAAAAATTGATAATTAACCAGCCTTTTTGTAAGTTTTATCCAGGCTGGTTAGTTTTATTAATAAGGAGTCTTAAAATTAATAAATCATGGCTTATTTTTGGAAGAATTTAAATATAAGGGATGTTATACTTAAATCATCAAAAAGGGAGGTAAGTACTATGAGAGTAGTGAAAAGAATTATTTCAGTATTACTGGTAACTGTATTAGCAATCAGCTTAAGTGCCTGCAGCAGTTCTTCAAAGGGCAGTTCCTCAGGCAATACCGGCAGCAGCACAGATCAAGCGGATAAGTCCTATACAAAAATTGTTTATGCATTTGTTTCCTTTAATAACATTCCGGAAGATACCAAAGAGGTAGAAGAGGAAATCAATAAGATTACCAGGGAAAAAATAGGTGTTGAAGTGGAATTAATGCCACTTTCCATATCTGAGTACAGTAAACAGGTCAGCCTGGCCATGCAGGGCGGTGACCAGATTGATGTATTTCATTCCCTGGGGGATTTTAACCAGAGTATAGCCAGCAACCAGGCTTATGATATTACAGATATCATAGATTCCTGTGCGCCGGAAACGAAAGAATTAATCGGGGATACCTGGCTTGAGGCAACCGGCAAGGAGGGGAAGATTTATGGAATTCCTGCGTATAAACCCATTGCCCTCCAGCCTATGTTCATTTACAGAAGTGATATTGCGGAGGAATCAGGAATTGATATGACGAAAGTATCCAGTATATATGACTTAACCCAGGTGTTTGAGAAAGTGAAAGAGAAGTATCCTGATATGACACCTTTGATACCGGTTAATCCGGGTGACTCCGGTATGACCCGTTGTGTACCTGAGGTTGACTACCTGACAGATGATTACCTTTCTCCGAAGGGTGTTTTAATGAGTGACAATACAACGGTATTAGACTATTATTCCACAGATGAATTTAAAAATCTGTGCAGCCTGACCAGAACCTGGTATAACGAAGGATTAATCCTACAGGATGCCGCTACGACTACCAGTACTTCTACGGAGCTTATGTCTTCCGGTAATGCATTTGGTTATATCGCTTCCTACAGTTATCCAACCAAGGATACGGCAGCTTCTTTAAAATCCCAGGTAGGGTATGATTTAGGGGCTGCTGCCCTGGGAGAGGCATTCCTTGATACAACGGCTATTAATGCGATTACCTGGATGGTATCATCTACCTCTAAAAACCCGGAAGCTGCACTTAAATTTTTAAATCTTACCTATTCCGAACCGGATGTAGTCAATCTGATCATATATGGTCTGGAAGGAAAAGATTATGTTAAAAATGAAGACGGTTCCGTAAGCTATCCGGAAGGACTGGATGCATCAACGGTGCCATATACTGCCCAGCTTAGCTGTGGTATTGTAGGTAACCAGTTTATCCAAAATTATATGGAAGGGGTAGATCCTGCATCTCTTGACTGGGAACTGGAACAAAATAAAAATGCAAGGACCTCGGCAGCCATGGGCTTTACCTTTGACGCCAGTAAAGTTAAGGTGGAATATTCAACTGTAGTAAATGTTATAAATCAATACTTACCGGCCTTATCCTGTGGCAGTGTTGATCCGGAAAAAGAACTGCCGAAATTTATAGAGCGGTTAAAAGAAGCAGGACTGGATACTATTATACAGGAAAAACAGGCGCAACTTGATTCGTGGCTTGCAAATAAATAAAATGAGGTGGGGAAGATGGGCGTAAAGAAAAAAAAGGTAAAGAGGGGATATGCAAAATCAGGTCCGTTATTGCTGATAGCCTTTCCGGGTATATTGTACCTGCTTATCAATAATTATGTCCCAATGTTTGGTATTTTCCTTGCGTTTAAGGACTTTGATTACGTAAAAGGTGTGTTTGGAAGTGACTGGGTTGGATTTGATAATTTCCGTTTTTTATTTAAAACAAGTGATGCCATAATAATGACCCGTAATACCTTGTTTTATAACCTTGCTTTTATCATTACCGGTACTATAATGGCAATATTTGTAGCAATCCTGCTATTTGAACTTGGCACAAAGGTAAGGGTAAAACTATTTCAATCCGCACTGTTACTTCCCAATCTGATGTCATGGGTAATCATTGCGTTCATTGGTTTTGCCTTCTTGAATTCTGACACAGGTTTTATTAATAATACGGTTATTAAGCTCTTTGGAGGGCAGGAGGTAGCGTGGTATTCCGAAGGTAAATACTGGCCTTTTATCCTGATGTTTGTATATTTATGGAAAAGCACAGGCTATGCATCTATTATCTATATGGCAAGCATTGCAGGTATTGATAAAGGTATTTTTGAAGCGGCCAGGCTGGATGGCGCCAGTAAAATAAAACAGATTTTATACATTACTGTTCCAATGCTGAAACCAACGGTTATTATTTTGACTCTAATGTCGGTAGGTAGGATATTCTATTCTGATTTTGGGTTGTTTTATCAGATGCCAATGAATTCGGGAATGTTATATGATGTAACCCAGACCATAGATACATACGTCTATAGGGGATTAATGGAACTGAACGATATCGGAATGTCAGCGGCAGCGGGACTCTTCCAGTCTGCCGTAGGATTTATTTTAGTGCTGGCTGTCAATGGAATCGTCCGTAAGGCAGATAAAGAAAATGCATTATTTTAGGAGGCAGTCATGGATAAAAAGTTAACTGACGATAAAAAATTTGAAAGATTTGCTACAGTAGTTCTGGTGTTGCTGTCACTTATAGCATTATTACCAATACTACTGATTGTTATAGCGTCTTTTACAGAGGAGCAGACACTTCTTGCAAATGGCTATTCTTATATTCCAAAGAAATTAAGTTTAAATGCATATTATTATATGGTTCAAAAAGGTGTAATGATAGCAAGGGCTTATGGCGTATCAATATTAGTAACCTGCGGAGGGACATTATTAAGTGTACTGCTTACTACTATGATTGCGTACCCTATGTCCAGAAGAAATTTTAAATATCAGAATGTACTTGCTTTCTTTGTATTTTTTACAATGCTTTTTAATGGCGGTATTGTTTCCTCCTATATGCTGTGGTCCAGATTTTTTCATATAAAAAATACAATCTGGGCACTTATGATTCCAAATTATCTGGTTACTGCGTTTAATATATTTCTCGTCAGGAATTATTATGCCAACAGCATACCGGATTCCTTAATTGAATCGGCGCAGATAGACGGAGCCAAAGAAATTACCATCTTCCGGAAGATAATGTTTCCGTTAGCGGTACCCACAGTAGCGACAATCAGTCTTTTTACCGGACTTTGTTATTGGAATGACTGGGTAAACGGTTTGTATTACATCACCGATCCGAAATTTTATGGAATTCAGAACCTGTTGATACGTATTATGGATAACATTCAGTTCTTAAAATCAGGGTCTGCTGCCAATATTTTAGGCACTGCGTCTGTGGATTTGCCGGGAACGGCAGTCAGGATGGCAATGGCGGTAATCGGAATACTGCCGATTGTTGTTATTTATCCTTTTGTGCAAAAGTATTTCATAAAAGGTGTTGTTATAGGAGCTATAAAAGGTTGAACGAAGCTGTTGAAAAAGTCCCGCCGCGGTGGATTGAATGAACCTATTCATCTCAAGTCTGTGAAAGGGACTTTTTGGGCAAGTATAGGAAAGGAAAAGAAGTCAGTTATTAAATTTTACTGATTTTAAAGTGTATTTTATGACGGTGAAAGAAATTATAGATAAGATAATAGAAGCATGTCATGTAGAAGTACCGGTTCCTAATACCTGTGATATTTTGCATGCAGGTAATGAAGGGCAGGAGATTAAAAAAATCGGGGTATGTTTCATGGCGGATGTAGAGGTAATTAAAAAAGCCCGGGCTGCCGGAATAGATTTACTTATCACCCATGAACCAACCTTCTACAGCAGTTTGGATGATTATGCCTGGCTGGAGGGAAATCCTGTATATGAAGAAAAAAGAAAATTGATTGAAACCGCAGGAATCAGTATTTGGCGTTTTCATGATTATATGCACCGCTATAAGCCGGATTTAATCTATGAAGGATGGAAAAAGGAAATGGGTTGGGAAGATTACCTTTTAAAAAATGATAAAAGCGGTATGAATCATCATTTCAGGATTCCGGGAACTTCCCTGGAGGAGTTAATTGCATTTTTTAAACAGAAGTTAAATATGAATGCAATTCGTGTAATCGGCAATCCCCAAATGCTGTGCAGGGATATTGGAGTGCTTGTCGGAGGCGGAAGTCTGGGTCTGGGTGATGAGAGTATGCCTTCCAAAATGATTTCAAGGAAAGATATTGATACCCTGGTATGCGGTGAAATCATTGAATGGACTACCCTGGCTTTTATACGGGATGCGGTTATGCAGGGAAAAAATAAGGCTGTTATTGTCCTGGGACATAACAGGACCGAAGAAGCAGGCATGAAGCACCTGCCTGACTGGTTAAAGAAGGTGCTGCCCGGATATGATATAGAATTCATTGCTTCCGGTGATCCGGTAGAGTATAGATAGTGTGAAGTAGGTTTCAGTTTGATAAAAAATTCCAATTTTCTTTTTTTGAAGTTACAATGTTAAAAAATGACTATAAATTAGTATAAAAATGAAAAGTATTATACAAAATTAACGAATATAATGAAAGAGTCTTAAAGACAAAATGTACAAAAAGAAAATTGGAGGGTATTTTATTATGAAAAAAAGAACTTTAAGCTTAGTAATGACAGTAGTAATGATCATTACGATGCTGACAGCCTGCGGAAAGAATAACAGTTCTGATACCGGGGCAGCATCAGGGGATAGTTCCAATACGGAAACTACTGCAACCGAAGATACGAAAAGCAGTCCTTCACCGGTCCCTATTTCCTTTTATACGACTGAAACCGGAAAAGACGATGTATTCCAGGACATTATTTCACATTTTCAAGAAGAAAATCCTAATATTAAGGTAGAGTATATTGCTGCCGGAGATGATCAGCTGCAAAAATGGATGTCTTTATATGCAAGTAATGAAGGACCGGCTGTTTCCTTAATGGATCCGATTAATATTTATGAGAATCAGGAAAGAATGAGGGCTTATGACCCGGCAGAAAGTACCTGGCTGGATAATGTAGTAGAAAATTCCTTAAGCTGTTATACCTATGACGGAAAAGTATATGGTATACCCATGTCAGCTGCGGGATTTGGCCTTTTATATAACCAAAGAGTTTTAAATGAGGCTGTTGGGGGAACGTTTGATCCCTCCACAATCAAGTCAAGAAAGAATCTGGAAGAACTGTTCCAAAAAATTGAGAAAACCGGAGTAGCAGCATCGATGTTTACCGGTGTAAACTGGTCACTTGGATCACATTATCTTGGCCTGGTATATGGTGCGTACCGCGGGGATGTTGCTGCCAGGGAATCATTTACGGATAGCGGGAAAAAAGGGGAAGCTAGTTTAAGCGACGATAAGGTATTTAATGCTTTGATGGATACGTTTGATTTAATTGCAAAGTATAATTACAACAAGGAGGATCCGTTAGTCGGCAATGTTAATATGGATGCAGAAGCCTTTGCAACCGGAAAAGCCGGGACATGGTTTATGGGAGATTGGGCCTGGACCTACATAGCGGGCATTGAAGGCAGGGATACAGAGTTTGGAATTCTTCCGATTCCGGTAAGTGATGATGAAAATGATACCTTTAATACAATTATTCCTACTTCCTATGCAAAAGGGTATTGCGTTGATGCAAGTCAGAATACGGAAGAACAGCAGCAGGCAGGGGTAAAGTTCGTAGAATATATTACGATGAGTGAATATGCACAGCAGGCTATGTCTACAGCCTGCGGGCAGGCATTGCCGTTTAAAAACAGTACGGCAACCAATGACAGCCCATTCTGTAAAGCCACATCACAATATATAACAGAAGGAAAAACATTTGATTTCTACGGTACAGCAAATATGATGCCGTCAGATTTCTGGTATGAGAACGGAGCCTTTATGTGTGAGTATCTGTCCGGTGCAAGTGATAGAAAGACTCTGGCCGGCAATATTGATAAATATTGGAAAGGGATAGAATAGTAATATTAAGAAGCTGTTGTAAAATTTATAAGATAGATTATTTGCCGGAGGATGTGGGGCTATATTTCTCAGACAATATAGCATCACATTCTCCGGTAAGTCAGGTTAAATCTAAGATTTTGTAACAGCGCTTATTATTCGATAAAAGGTGATTTATGACGAGCAGGCGTGATATTAATAAAAAAATCAGAAATTCCGGGATTTTTATAGTATTTGTAGTTCCGGCATTATTTATCTGGTTTACGGTTATAATGATTCCATTTTTTTATGGAATAGGTATCACCTTTACTGACTGGAACGGTTTGTCCATGGATGTTAATTTTGCAGGATTGCAAAATTACCAAAAGGTGTTTACCGATTCTAATTTTTTCGATGCATTCTTAAAAACTGTTATATATGTTATATTTAGTGTGATATTCAGTAATCTTGTAGGCTTTTCACTGGCTCTTTTCGTAACCGGTGGAATAAAAGGACAGGGGTTATTCAGGACAGGCTTTTTTACACCCAATATAATAGGCGGAATTATTCTCGGATATATATGGAATTTTATTTTTTCTTATGCTCTTACCGGATTAGGAAAGTCACTGGGAATCAGTTGGTTATCAACTTCCTGGCTTACGGATCCAGATAAAGCGTTAGCGGCATTAATCATTGTTACCGCATGGCAGATGAGCGGTTATTTAATGGTTATTTATATTGCAGGCCTGACCAATGTGCCGAAAGAACTTATGGAAGCAGCGGCAATTGACGGTGCCAATATCTGGCAGGTCATTAAAAACATAAAAGTACCGTTAATAAAAAATTCGATTACGATCTGCATCTTTTTAGCTATCATAAGGACTTTTATGTCTTTTGATTTAAATTTATCGCTTACAGCCGGGGGACCTTATAAATCTACGGAGCTTATTGCGTATAAAATATATCAGACCGCCTTTACGAGTATGGATTTTGGTGTCGGACAGGCAGAAGCAATTGTTCTATTTTTAATAGTTGCAGTAATTTCGTTATTACAGGTATATTTTACAAGGAAAGGGGCATCTGCGTCTGATGAAAAAAAATAAACGAAAACAAACAATGATGTTTCTGATCGTTTTATTTATATTACTACTATTTCTGATTCCTTTTTTTGTATTGGTAATTAATACATTTAAAACCACATCAGAATTTACAAAAATGCCTTTCAGCCTGCCAAAGTCATTTCATTTTGATAATTATGCCGTTGCCATAGAGCGGATGAATTTTGGACTGGCCTTACGGAATACGGCAATTATAACCATACTGACAACCTTGATAAATACGTTATTTTCCTCTATGACCGGGTATTTCTTTGCGCGGAAGAGGTGGAAAATAAATAAAATTATTTTTGCATTGTTTCTGGCATCCATGGTTGCACCCTTTCAGGTATATATGATTCCCCTGGTGAAAATATACGGAGGAATGTTAGAGATGTCAAATAAGCTGTTAATGGTAATCTACGTTGCGATTGGGCTGAATATTCCTTTTTCCGTTTTTTTGTATAATGGATTTGTGGAGGGGATACCGGAGGAATTGGACGAAGCGGCAAAAATAGATGGATGCAGTTTTACAAAAACATTTTTTTATATTATATTCCCGCTGCTTAAACCAATTATGATTACCGTTATGGTTTTTGTTGCTTTGGGGGTGTGGAATGATTATCTTATGTCAAGCCTGTTTTTGACAAAAACAGCAACAAAAACACTTGCATTAGCTGCCTTCACATTTTTAACAAACCATACGGCGGATTATTCACCCATGATGGCAGGATTAGTACTTGGTATCATACCTGTATTGGCTTTTTACCTGCTTGGACAAAAATATATTATTGAGGGCGTTATTTCAGGCAGTGTGAAAGGTTAATGGTTTAAGTATTTCTTTGGGGTGCATCCATACAGCTTTTTAAATGTAGTAATAAATGATTTTATGTTAGGAAAACCGTTTTTTAAAGCACATTCGGTTAAAGTAGCGTGTGTTTCCAATAACTGTTGGGTTGCATGATGCACCCGCACAAAATTTAAATAGGCATTATAATTAACACCGACGGTTTCTTTAAAGAAACGTGAAAAATAGACAGGAGAATATTTAAAATGTCCGGCAATTTCGTTAAGGGATAAATCTTCACGGAAATTAAGTTCTATAAAGTCAAGGAATTCAGTTATTTTCGCCAGCTCTTTGTTGAAGGGTTTGGTATAAACCGTATCTTTTTTGATACAATCACCGGCAATAATAAGAAGAAGTCCACATACTTTACTCAATACAGAAAGCGGATACTGAGGAGTGGATTCATTACTTACGTAAATGGATTCTGCAATGTCTTTGACTTGCTGTGTTACTTCAGGCTTATGCGGATTATAAAAAAATAAATCTTTACCGACCCAGTTTTCTATGAAAGGAAGAGAAATTATAATGGATATACCGCGAAAATGATCGGACAGATTGACATAACGTGAAGAATGCAATTCACTGCTGTTTATAATCAGCCAATCAACTTCGGAAAAATAAAAATTATCACTGCCAACATTTATATTGATGCGGCCTTCAAAGGCAATCAGAATTTCAACGCTGCGATGCCAATGCAGCGGGGCCCATATAAATTTGCCGGTCAGGTCATGTCTGTAAAGTTTAATTGGTGATTGGTCAAATGTATCATTAAAAGATTCATATAAAGAAGCCATTATAATACCTCCGGGGTTGTAAACGGTTAAAAGTATCAACATTATTATAACATTCAGCTATTTCCTTTGCCAGAATAATCGGTAAAATGCCCTTGCTTTATAAGGGATACATATTTAGTCTTGAAATATGTTTATGCGTGGAAAAAGTAATTATGGGACAAAACCCCCCGAATGGCTTACCTATCGGTGACGGACTTCATCCAAACGGGATCGGCGGAAAGGCTATGGCAGAAGCAGTTCCCCGTGGGTGGATAGAATAGTCTGGTAAAGAAAACAAAAAGAAAAATGCGAAAGAAAAGGAGAATTCGTCATGGCATTGATTCAAATAAATTTTTTCTCAAAGGCATTAATGAAAATTACTGCATTTCATGTAATCATCCCCAATGATGTATTGCCGGAAATGACCTTGGGCAATGCATATTATAATAGGGAAATGAAAACTCTTTATTTACTGCATGGATATTCCGGAAATACCATGGACTGGATGCTTGGAAGCCGCGTGCAGGAAATCGCAATGAAATATAACCTGGCAATTGTAATGCCGTCTGGCGATAACAGTTTTTACCTGGATGGGAAAGGGGTTGGAAGAGCATATGGAGAATTTGCCGGAAAAGAATTAGTCGAATATGTCAGGAAGATATTTGGACTTTCTGATAAGAAAGAAGATACTTATATAGGCGGTTTATCCATGGGTGGTTTTGGGGCAATCCATACAGGTTTAAAATACTGGGATACCTTTGGGGGAATGATCGGTCTCTCCTCCGCACTCATAATTCATGATATCAAAAATAAACAGGATGGATTCAAAGATAATTTAGCGGATTATGATTATTATGTATCTGTTTTCGGTAATTTGGAAAATTTGGAAAAAAGTGACAATAACCCGGAACAGCTGGTTAAGAAATTAAAAAAAGAGCAGAAAGAAGTTCAGCCTATCTTTATGGCATGCGGAACAGAGGACTTTTTGTTACAGGAAAACAGGGCTTTTCATAATTTCCTGGTAAATGAAAATGCAGCAGTGGATTATCATGAAAGTCCGGGTATCCATGATTGGAAATTCTGGAATGAATATTTAGAACCGGCAGTTATGTGGATGCTTGGCCGGTTTGAAAATAAATGAAGGTTGCCATAATGTGATTCCTTCACATTTTTATATGTGATAATATCGACTTGAAATGATATAGACCGAATCCAACTAAAGGGGGCTGCGCAGAATAGTCTTCCTAAGGCCTTATAATATTATTTATGGTGTTTTTCATGAATGCATTTATAATTCGATAATTTGATGGATAGTTTCAAAGAAAAGGTCAATTTATTTATATTGATACGATGCAGGAAAAGGTTAAAATTATACAGCTCTTCATATGAAGAAACGGTTAGTGGCATTTAATAAATGAACAATAACATTATAAATCAATTTTATGCTATTATGCATCATTGTAGCATTCAATATAAATTTATATAATATATAATATGGTTAGAGAGTCAAAAGTCCATTTAGGTTGTAAAAATCTGATAATGTAAAATTCATTAAGAAAGGAACAAGTATTTATGAAAAACAATCCAATCCTATATTCTGATTATCCGGATCCGGATGTTATCAGGGTAGACGATACGTACTACATGATCAGTACAACGATGCATTTCATGCCGGGAGGAATCATCTTACGTTCTTATGATTTAATTCACTGGGAAATATTGACTTACGTATTTGACGAATTAGATAATACGCCGGGACAGAAGCTTAATGGAGACAAAAGCATATATGGTAAAGGTATGTGGGCAGCCTCATTGCGGTATCATAAAGGCAGGTATTATGTATGTTTTGCAGCAAATGATACCGGAAAAACTTATTTATATCAATCAGAAGATATTATGGGACCTTGGAGAAAACAGTATATTGAGGGATTCTATCATGATTGTTCCCTTTTGTTTGATGAGGATGACAGAGTTTACATCGTTTATGGAAATAAACAAATCCACCTTACGGAATTGACACCGGATCTTACTGCACCGAAAGAAAATGGCTTGCACCGAATTATTGTAACAGACCGGGAAGACATACGTTTGGGTTATGAGGGAGCACATTTCTATAAGATTAACGGAAAATATTATGTATTCTTTATACACTGGCTGTCTGACGGTACAGGACGGAGGGTGGAAGCTTGTTTTGCCTCTGATTCTTTAGAAGGTGAGTTTACGGGAAAGGACGTACTGGATGATGATATGGGCTATCATAATTGCGGTATTGCACAAGGCGGAATCATTGATACACCGGATGGCAAATGGTATGCCATGTTATTTCAGGATCACGGGGCAATCGGACGTATTCCCGTACTTGCACCTGTGCATTGGGAAAATGATTTCCCTGTATTTGGAATAGACGGCAAAGTGCCCCAGCAGATTGAAGTGATGAGTACACATCCTGGCTATATATATAAACCACTCACAGAAAGCGATGACTTTAACTATAAACCGGATAGGGACGGAAGAATTCAACTAAAAAAGGTATGGCAGTGGAACCATACCCCGGATAATGATTTATGGTCAGTAACAGACAGGCCGGGTGTTTTACGTATTCGTTCCGGCAAAATAAGTCCGAATGTGGGACTTGCTGTAAATACGTTAACACAGCGTATGACCGGACCGGCCTGTGAAATGACGGTGACTGTTGATGGCAGTGCGATGAATGACGGTGATTATGCAGGTATTTGTGCATTGCAGGGCTGCTATGGATTGATTGCAATTACAAAAGAAGCAGGGAAGTATTATCTGGTGATGATTGCAAAAGAATTAAATCCAGGGGAAAGCATATGGGGAGAACCGGGAGGGGATAAAAAACCTGGTAAGGAATTTGAACGGATTCCCTTTGACAGTAGTAAAGCCACGATAAAAGTACGGAGCCGCTTTGGTGATACGATAGATGAGGCCGAATTTTATTATCAGGATAAGAATTCATGGAACAAGCTTGGCATCACTCATAAGTTATATTTCCGGTTAGATCATTTTGTGGGCTGCCGTACCGGATTATTTCTATATTCTACCAAGGAAACAGGAGGCATGACTGAGTTTGGACATTTTGTATACCACTGTCTAAACAATTGATTTAAGGTATTGTGTTAATCTAAAAAACAGAATAGGTGATGCTTACATTACCAAAATGAAATAAAAATGACACTGGATTAGGAATGAAGCAGTGTCATTTTTCCATTATAAACTCTATTCATCGTTACAAAAGGAGAAATTCTATGGAAGCTGAGAAAGTAAGGAAAAATATTTTTAAGAAAGCTGCAAGGTTGATCCGTACAATAGGTAATAAGTTACAGCATGATATTAACAACCGGAATATAAGGACTAAGACAATCTATTTATATGTGTTCTGCGTAATGGTTCCTGTGTTGGTTACAAATATCTTTGTAATTGGTAATGCAATAAAGGCTTCCCATGATGAAGAAAAGGAAAATATTAAAAATATTACCGATTCGGTTGCACATGTTATTTCATCCTCCTTAGAGAATGCCGTGTATGTAACGGTAGATTTATATGCCAGTAACTCCATATATAGATTTCTTGATACGCAGTACAGAAGTAATGGGGAATATTTACAGGGATATAACAGGGTATTTGAAAATTATATATTTTATGCAAGTTCCAAGCATTTAGTCAGTGATATAACCCTATATTCCGATAATTCAACGATGGTAAACGGCGGAAGATATTACCGTATCGATTCTATTCAATCAGAGGAATGGTACCGGCAATTCGTACAGGCAGATGAGGATTTGTTTATTTATCCTTATTATAACCGTACACGAAATATAAATCAAAAATATCGTATGGTATCTGTCATAAGAAAATTAAATTATGTTGAAATGAGTAATAATAAGAAAATTGCAAAGCTGGATTTAAATTACAATAAAATAAATGAAGGGATTAAAAGCTCTGCATTTGACTGTACCATTTATATTTGTTATGGAGATAAAATTATTTTCAGTAACGATGAAAATGATAAAGGAATCAAAGAAGAGTTTGAACATGTGTCAAAGATTCCCAAGGATAAGGTTCAAATCCGTAAATCCTTTGCTGCATATGGATTTGATTTTGATATCTATCTGGCAGGGTATAAATCCAATTATGTTCCCATGTTAAGAGACAGTTTGTGGCTGATTGCGGTTCTGTTTCTGGCTGATGCACTCATACCGGCGGCTATGCTTACCTTATTCAGTAATTCTATCACAAAGAGGATATTTTTGCTTGGAAAGTATATGAAAAGAGTAAAAGAAGAAGAATTCCACCTGATTCCGGATAATGACGGCAAGGATGAAATCGGTGAATTACTTGACAATTATAATCTGATGGCAGCCAGAATGAAAAATCTGATTGAATATGAATATAAGAGCAAGCTGGAACAGCAGGAGCTCCATCTGGCCAGGCAGCAGGCTGAACTTTTGGCATTGTATAGCCAGATAAATCCACATTTTATGTTTAATGTCCTTGAAAGCATTCGAATGCGGTGTGTGATAAAAGGGGAACAGGAAACCTCCGGTATGATCGAAAACCTTGCGAGATTAATGAGAAAAAGTGCTGAGTGGGGAGCCGACCTGATTACCCTTGAACAGGAAGTGGGATTTGTTAAGGATTACCTGAATTTACAGAAATACCGGTATGGAGATGACTTTAACTATAAATTCAGGATCAGTACAGAGTGCTTTTCTTATATAATACCAAGTTTAGTGCTGGTAACCTTTGTAGAGAATTCCTGTGTACATGGATTAGACAGGGAAGGACATTCCGGATCAATCTTTGTTTCAGCCTATGAAGAGAACGCTTTTCTTAATATTGAGATTGAAGATACCGGTATCGGTATGGATGAAGAACAGGTAAGGGGACTGGAAAAATTATTAAATGAAGCTATAATTGATGATCTTCAGAAATCGGCTTCCCTTGGAATGCTTAATGCATGTATCCGCCTGAAAAAATACGGTGGAAATCAGACAAGAATAATCATTGAGAGTGATAAGCAGGTAGGAACCTGTATCATTATTAAATTACCGGTTGAAAACCTGAAGGAATATAAATGTTCCAAAAGATAATCGTAAATATCGGATGATTGTTTAAATATATATAAAAAAAATTAAAAAACTGGTTATAATTTATACATATATACTTTGTAGTAGTTTTTTATATAATTTGCATGAGTTATTATTTGTAAAAATATGCTAAAATGTAGTATCGCTTACATAAGTGCGGAAGAAAAGAACTTTCACACTCTATTATCTATGGCAGTATCGCAGGCCAGCGTGTATATGCTATGAGAGTAAGTGAAAAAAATTTAGGGAGGAATTTAATGAAAAAGCGAATTATTTCAATTCTGATGTGCATTGCTTTGATATCATTTTTATTCGTAGGTTGCGGAAAAAATGATTCTGCAGGTGATAAAGAGGCATCAGCAACAAACGGAACTACAACCGGAGACGCAAATTCAAGTAAAGATTCATCACCGAAGGAAATCAAAGAGTTTACTGCATTTTTCGACAGACAAGGTATTGAACTTAATAATGACAATGAGATTCAGCAGGTAATCGCTGATAAAATCGGAGCGAAATGTAAGGAAACCTGGTTAACCGGCCAGACTGCCGAAGAAGCAGTTGGTATGCTGATTGCCAGCGATGAATACCCGGACTTTATAGACTGGACTCCACAATTACAGGATTCAGACGCACTGGTACCAATTGATGAATATTTGGATAAATATCCGAATATCAAGAAATTGTGGAGTGATTCCCAGTGGAATTCATTGAAACAGGAAGACGGCCATATCTATTCCATACCCCAGTTCGGCAATATTAATGAAAAGTTAATGGATACCCAGCAAAACGGGGAAGCCTTCTGGATTCAGACCAGGGTTTTAAAATGGGCCAATTATCCGGAGATTGAATCTTTAGACCAGCTTTTTGAACTATTGGAAAACTATAAGGAAGCAAATCCTACCATGACAGATGGTTCCTCTGTAATTCCTTTTGAAATTCTGGCCTATGACTGGTATTATTTCTGTCTTGAGAATCCGCCTCAGTTCCTGGATGGCTGGCCGAATAACGGACGTTGTATCGTAGATCCTAAGACATTTAATGTCATAGATTATAATACAACGGATACCGCTAAGAGATACTTTAAAAAATTAAATGAAGAATATAATAAGGGTATTGTTGATCCTGAATTCATGACAATGAATCATGACCAGTTCTTAGAGAAGGTTTCATCAGGACGTGTACTTTGTATGGTAGAACAGCATTGGGATTTTCTAACTGCTGAGGATTCTATCAAAGCCCAGAACTTAGAAGGCTGTACTTATGTACCCCTTGGAATCACGATTGATCCGGGTATGCATGAGATGTATTTTGCAGCAAATGAAGCTGCTGTTCTTAGTGGCGGATTAAGTATTACAAAAAGCTGTAAGGATGTTGAAGGCGCCCTTCAATTTGTCAATGATTTATTAGATCCTGAAATAATTACTCTTCGCAGCTGGGGCGTTGAGGGTATAGACTACTTGGTCGGCGATGACGGACTTTTTTACAGAAACCAGGAAATGAGGGACAATGCCGTTAAATCGGAATACAAAGCTTCGCATATTTGCTCCTATGGCTACTTCCCGAACTATTCCGGTATGAATCCGGATGGAAAGAATGCCATGACACCGGATACACAACCGTCCGAATTCTTTGTGGGTTTAAAGCCTGAGGTTCAGGAATGTCTCTCCGCATATGATGCAGAGACTTATGTAGATATGCTTGACTATAATGAAATCGACGGTATGGAACAGCCCTGGTATCCGATCTATTCCTTTGTAGGTGAAATGACGACCGAAACTCCGGGCGGACTTGCATGGACTAAGATGGAAGAAACAAAGCATCAGTATCTTCCACAGGTTGTAATTGCGAATGATTTTGACTCTGCATGGGCTGATTATATGAAGGCATATAATAACTGCAAACCGGAGGATTTCTTATCAGAAGTTCAGGAAGCGGTTTATCACAGAATTGAATTGGTTCAGGAAAAAGATGTAAGACCGGTTAAATAATGAGATTTCAGTTATAACGAAATTTGATAACGGTAAGCAGGTGGTTGTATAGCAGTTTTGCCATAGCCACCTGCTTTATAATAAAAGAAAGTATGGTAATATCAATGGCTGGAATAAAACGAATTAGAACAGAACGGGTAAAGGCAGTAAAGGTTAAAATAACCTGGAAAGATATCATTAAGCAAAGGGAACTGATTCTTTTATCAATTCCATTCGTGGCATATGTTATTTTATTTAATTATGCGCCATTAGTTGGCTGGGTTATGGCATTTCAAAAATATAAACCGAAAGATGGCTTTTTTGGTTCGAAATTTGTTGGTTTGGATAAATTTAAATTCCTTTTTTTTGATAATCCTGATTTCCTGAGGGTTATACGGAATACCCTTGCTATGGGTGTAATCAATTTGGTATTAAGTTTTGTATTTGCAATTGGTTTTGCCCTGCTATTAAATGAAGTGCTGCATAAAGGTCCTAAGAAATTGATCCAAACAGTATCCTATCTGCCACATTTTTTATCCTGGATTATCGTATGTGGTATCCTTCAGGACGCATTATCCATTGACGGCGGGATAATCAATGAGATTCTGGTTAAATTACATATTCTTAGTGCCCCGGTGAACTTTTTTACCTTTAAAAGTCTTTTCTGGTGGATTGTGGGATTTGCCCATGTGTGGAAGGAAACGGGATGGAACAGCATTATTTATCTTGCTGCGATTACAGCAATTAATCCCGATTTGTACGAAGCGGCATCCATTGATGGTGCAGGAAGACTTCGTAAAATGTGGAATATTACGTTACCGGGTATTAAACCAACTATTTTCATATTGTTATTAATCAATGTGGGAAATGTGTTGAATGCCGGTTTTGAAATACAGTATTTATTAACAAATGGTTTAGTGCAGAGCGTGTCCCAGACAATTGATATCTATGTATTGAAATATGGTATCAGTCAGGCTGACTATTCGCTTGGTACGGCAGCCGGTATTTTCAAGAGTCTGGTAAGTGTTATCTTGATTGTCCTGGCAAACTCCGCGACAAAAGCAGCCGGGGAAGAGAGACTTTTCTAAGGGGGGACAGAGAATGGAAACAACAAAGATAATTTATAAAAAACGATATAAAAAGTTTGTATTAAAGAATTTTATATATACTTTAATCATCGGTTTGATACTGACTGCTTTTGTAATTGTAACAATATATCCTATTTTAAATACCCTGGCCATATCCTTTAATAATGCTTTGGATGCATTACGCGGCGGTGTTTATCTATGGCCGCGGAAATGGTCATTGAACAATTATACCACTGTACTGCATAAAGAATCTATGATGACAGGATTATACATCTCTGTTCTCAGAACAGTGGTAGGCACAATTTTACAACTTTCCACCACAGCCTTGATTTCATTTGTATTAAGCCGGAAGAAATTTATTTTTTCGAAACCTATATCTATATTATATGTATTAACGATGTATGTAAACGGCGGTTTAATTCCAACATTTTTATTAAATAGAAGTTTAGGTTTTACGAACAGCTTTTGGGTTTACATCATACCAGGTATGGTAAGTGCTTTTAATATGCTTGTTATAAGGACTTATATGAACGGTTTGCCGGATAGTCTGGAGGAATCGGCAATGATTGATGGTGCGGGTTATTTAAAGGTATTTACCAGGATTATTGTACCTCTTTGCAAGCCTGTATTTGCTACAGTTGCCTTGTTTATCGCAGTTGGTCAGTGGAATTCCTGGTTTGATACCATGCTGTATAATAGAATGGCGGATAATCTGACAACCCTGCAGTATGAGCTGATGAAATTATTATCCTCGGTAAGCCAGTTAAGCGGTGATGCCAATACAGCCGGTATTACAGGCTCAAGTGCGCAGGTTACGACTAAATCGGTACGTGCTGCTGCAACTATTTTGACAAGTCTTCCGATTGTAGCCTTATATCCATTTTTACAGCGCTATTTTGTTACAGGACTTACGATTGGGGGTGTAAAGGAATAGCCGGTTTATGGGTTAGAAAAGTTTAGTGACATATGTATGGAATTATAGTTTTTTTCGAAAGGAACCTGGGGTCATACCCGTACTTTTTTTAAATTGACGGATAAAATGATAAACTTCGTTGTAACCTAGTTCCTGGGATATTTGATTTACCGGCAGGTCAGTTGAAGTGAGAAGAACTTTTGCCTGGGCAATCTTTGTATTAATTACATCAGTGATACAGGTTACACCAAAAGCCTTTTTATACATTACCTGAAAATATGCATGGGACAGATGTGCCTGGTCGGCTAATTCTTCAATCTTCCAGCTTTTTTCAGGCGAATTCAGAATTTGATTCCTGACTTCCATTAAATCGTGATAATGGGGGACGCTGATGCTCTGCTTTTGGTATAGGCTCCATTCTTCACCTACTTTAATCATCATAAGTTCTATTAATAAGCCATAGATTCTGCCGGACTTCTCATTTTCCAGGTTGAATTCCATGGATATGAGTTGCATTATACCATGAATATAACTATCATTCGATATCTGAATGGGAGTATTCAAAGGAAAGGTCAATCCGTTCAAAAAAATTTCCCGGTTGTCAACTGCAAAATGGAGATAATCGTCTACATATCTGGTACCGGTTGGAAAATATCTGTGAGGGGCATTGCTGTTAAATAATATGACGGAAGGACTGGTAATAGAATAAACATGGCCATTTACAATTAGTGTACAGGAGGTTTTAATTAAAAGTATTAAAAAATCAATTCTTCCTGTTGGTCTGTCCATCACAAAATTGTTGTCATGGGTACTATCAAGAGCTATATAGTGGATGTACATTAAAATTACCTCTTCTCTCTATTATAAAATTATATATCAATCACTTGCAATTATACAACATTGCCATGAATATCTCAACTTTGTATAATTAAATTGAAAGGTTGACAGCGAGAAAGGATCTTCACTATCATCATAATTCTACCTGAACATATGGAAAGGGCAATTTACTTTAAAGTGCTATGGAAAATGGGAGGAGGAACATTTAATATGGAAGTTAATGACTCTTTATTAAATATTTTATTATTGGATGATGAACCCTTTATCAGAAAAGGTCTTGGTGCATTGATAGATTGGGAGGCGGAAGGGTATTGTATTGCAGGGGAAGCTTCAAATGGCAGAAATGCAATACAGTTACTGAAAGAAAATGATTATGATTTAATTCTGTCAGATATTAAGATGCCGGAGATGGATGGAATTGAATTTATTTCCTATGTAAGGAGAAATAAAATCAGCAGGGCTAAATTTGTACTTTTAAGCGGGTTCTATGATTTCCAGTATGCAAAGACAGCGATGCAGTATGGCTGCTGCGATTACATTTTAAAGCCAATCCAAAAAGATGAGCTGCTTAGCACACTGCGTAGGATCATGGATGAACACCGGCGGGAAGCGGGCGGGGAAAAAGATAAAAAAATCTATAAAAAAGCTTATCTGGACCGGAATCTGGTGGCATTGATCTGGGGGAAATTCGATGATGTTAATTTAGCATACGTTCAGAAGAATATGCTGCTTTCTGAAAGAGTATCCTACATACAGTTAGAGATATCCTTAAGAGAGGAGCGCTTCCTGGTATTATCAGATGGCAAAAGGAGGGAACAGCAGAGAAAGTTGTATAATTACGCCGGCCTGTTATTAAAAGAATGGGCAGACCATGTTATTTTTAATGTCACAAAAGACGTTGAATGTTATGATATAGGAATTATATACTGCGATTTTATGGCTCAGGGTAAAAATATGACCCAGGAACAATGGACCGCCAGGTTATTGTATGAATTATCGGAACGTGTCGGTTATACCATAACAGCCTGCACCGGAACCAGGGTGACCGGAATCAGTGCCATTGCGGATTCCTACCGGGAAGCAAGTATGATACGTTTTTTTAACTCCATCCAGAAACATGATAATGCCATGAAAGTGGTTGTTGGAAAAAAGGAAGCTGCCGGCAAAAGTCCACAGCAGGAATACTTACGCAGGGAGCTGGATGCTTTGATCCATTCCATAGAAGTTGGTGATACTTTAAAAATCAACACGGATGTGAAATACGTTTACAGCCGTATGATGGACAGACATATGGATTATGAAGGGGTCGGAATAAATATACAATATTTTTTGTATCGTCTGCTGGGTCTTGCATATGAGTTGGATGAGAATATTAATCAGGATGAAATTATGCAGTATATGAAGGATGCAATCTTTTTTTCTGATAAAATTAAAGGAAACGAAGTAAAGTTCCAGCGGTTTGTTCAGGAATTTGCGGTGTATCTGAATCAGCTCAGACAACATAATGCAAAAGGAACCATGAACTGTATTGAAACAGAAATTGAAAAGAATTATGCTGAAAATTTAAGTCTTAAGTCCCTTGGCGAAAAATATTATGTTAACAGTGCTTATCTGGGACAGATATTTAAGAAAAAATATGGCTGTAATTTTAAAGACTACCTGAATAATATACGGATACGGAAAGCGGCTGAAATAATGATGTGTACAAATAAAAAGCTGTATGAGATAGCTGGTGATGTCGGGTATAAAAACTTAGAATATTTTATTAATAAATTTGAAGAAATTTATGGAATGACGCCTTCAAGATTCCGCAAACGTAATCTTATAAGTTGAAATTGTTATGATACGGAAGAAGATAGGATGACCGATAGTGGAGAGCAACCGGATTTTATTGATTAAATTTGGAAATTACCCTAATATCAAAGATTTATGTTAGTAACTGGGAAGGTGACTTTAACTGGGATGAGGAGAAATATTATGTGTAATGGTGCTTTTTTTACAGGTGTCTATCAAAATTTATTTGAAAAAATTGGGATACCTCAGGAAGAAATTGATAAAAAGATTGAGAATACTTTTGAAACCATGTTTTTTGACCCGGAAGAGAAGATTTATTTTGAAATGGGGGAGAATAGGGGGTATATGTTGGATACCGGTAATAACGATGCAAGAACGGAGGGTATGAGTTACGGTATGATGATGGCTGTCCAGATGGACAGAAAGGATATCTTTGACCGTCTGTGGTTGTTTTCCAAAACATATATGTATCAAAGTACAGGTAAATATCAGGGATATTTTGCCTGGTCGGTTAAAGTGGATGGGAAGAAGAATTCGGATGGTCCTGCTCCGGATGGTGAAGAATATTATGCTATGGCGTTGTTTTTTGCCAGTGGGCGCTGGGGTGATGGGGAAGAACCCTTTGATTATGGCAGGCAGGCGAAGGATATATTAAAACATGGGATACATCAGGCAGAATTAGCAGAAGGGGGGAGTCCTATGTGGGATTCCGGTAATTATTATATAAAGTTTGTTCCGGAGACCCCTTTTTCGGATCCTTCTTATCATCTTCCTCATTTCTATGAACTATTTGCCTTAAGGGCTGAGGAAAAAGACCGGATATTCTGGGTAAAAGCTGCCGAAGCGAGCCGCTATTATATTAAGTTATCCAGTCATCCGGTTACAGGAATGGCACCGGAATATGCGCATTTTGACGGTACACCGAAACAACTGCATCATGAAGGCCGGTTTTATTCGGATGCATACCGTGTAGCCATGAATATTGGACTGGAAGCAGCCTGGTTTCATAAGGATAAGTCCTTGGGCAGGATAGTTGACCGATTACAGAAGTTCTTTAGTGAAAATACAAAGTTTGGGGAATATCATAATTATATGTTGGACGGAACTGCCCTTGAACAGCCGGCCTTACATCCAATTGCAATTATAGCTACCAATGCGGCCGGTTCATTGGCTGCAAAAGGCCAATATCGTCTGCAGTGGGTAAAGGATTTCTGGAATACTCCTTTACGTAAAGGGGAACGCAGATATTATGATAATTGTCTCTATTTCTTTTCGCTGCTGATGTTAGCCGGAAGATATAGAATATATTAATATTATTAATATAAGGAAAATATAATAAAGGGGTTGTCATATTAATAATTTTTATAATTGCGGTGTAATACCCTTTTTCTTTGTTTTTGCTATTGGACGTTTTACAAACTGTTAATATAGGAAAAAAAGTGCGGTTTAATATGCGGAACCGCACTTTTTGTAACACAAAACCATCGATTTCGCCGGTGATAGGCTCATGCCACAAAGTAGTACCGTTTTCAAACTTCTAAATAATTTCATAGGCAAGCTCCGGCTGTTTATCATTCATAACAACGTCCCCTGTAATTCAAAAATGTGGTCTGATCAGTTTTCCATAATCCCTGTGTGCATAAATAACACGCGAAATCGTTATAAGCTTTTTCTCTTCATCCACATAGTAAAACATGATATAGTTTTGTACCAGCAATCGGCGGTATTCCTGTTTTAACGGTCTGATCGGATAGTATACCCGGTTCGTATACGGAAATTCCGTCAGCCGGTCGACTGCTTCGATCATTTCACAGGCTAATTTTTCAGCTGCACCAGAATTTGAAAGCTCATGACTGATATACCTTACAATGTCCATCATGTCCTGTCTTGCAATGGGCAGATATTCTAACTTGTACATTCGTTTATCCTCCAATGGCTTCTTTCATTGCCTTTAACACATCCTTAGAAGAAAAACGTTGTTTCGTTGTCTCTGCTTCTCGCTCCGCTTCCTGAAGTTTAAAATAAACTTCACTGTCAAATTGCAGATTTTCGTATGCTTCCATGCTTAAGACTACCATATCGCCAAAACCATTTTTGGTAAGAAAAACAGGTTGTGCGGTTTCGTGTACGGTCTTGGATATTTCAGCAAAATTGTTTCTTAGGTCTGATACTGGTCTGATTATACTCATTCATATCACCTCCATTCATATTTTAGCATAATTACGCTAAATTATCAACGAATTAATCTTCTGATTTTATATTGGATTTCATATCACTTATAGCTTTTTTTCTAGCAGCTTCATAAGCTGAAGTGGGGAAGAATAGAAAGGGGGTACTCCCGGACCACAGCCTGATTTTAATGATATTTTAGGTGCTACTGATTAAATTTTATCTCCATTTCCGTGAGTACTCTTAGTATCCTGTTTAACGGTTATCGTATGAAATAATCACATGAACAATCATTCAATTAATAGATAACTATAAAATAGTTATATTAAATGCAAGTTCAGCTGACTGGTTTGGAGGCAGGATTTTAACACCTCTTTTTTCCTCAAATACGTCGGATTCATCATTGCAGGTGGAAATTCCAGTCCAGGGTTCTAAAGCCACAAAAGGACCATGATTGGGGCTTGACCACAAAATGAAATAATCAAAGTCTGCAAAATCCACTTTAATTCCTTTTCCGGTTGCAGGATTGGTGAGTTTGGCGGAACGGGATTTTAATTGGTCAAAAATCAATGCGTCTACGTCAAAATAGCTGTGCTTTAACGGAAGGACAGATTCATTATTAAGAACGGCCAGACGGTTATCCATGTTAACCAGCCCGGTTGCAGGTATAGATTCAGGACACAATGCAACTTCAGTTTTTTCAAACTCTATCACGTAATCTTCGAATTTTTCATCAGGAAGAAGCGGACAATTAAAACCTGGATGGCCCCCAATAAAAAATGGCATTGGGGTAGAATTCTGGTTGATTACTTTATAGGAAGTTGTGAGTGTCTTTTCTTTAAGAACGTAAGTGATTAGTAATTCAAAGTCATAGGGAAATCTGGATTTTAATTCTTCATTCGAGCAAATGGAAAATGTAATGGAATCCTCTGTTTGGCCGATAAAGGAGAATTCTAATTTTCTTACAAGTCCATGGCGTTCCATATTACAGGTCAATCCGTTACCGGTAACAGCCTTTTTATCCCTTAGGCTTCCGCAGATAGGAAACATAACAGGTGCCTGTCCGGACCAGAAAGCTCCATCGCCCTGCCATAAGTATTCCAATCCATCCGAATCCTTAATTGAAACGATTCCACCGCCTACGGTGTTAAACTTAACTGTAGCCTTTTCATTTTTCAATAAATATTGCATAATATCCACCTTTCATAAAGCAAAATATAATTGGTAATTTCGGTATAATAGAAAACCTGAAATCCGTATTGACTGATTTATATTCATATAAAACTAATAATATTAGCTTGTTTTTGGAAAGTCAATAGAAAAATCCAATAAAAATGGTGAAAATAATAATGTTGACAATAATAGAATCGAAAGCTATAATATATTTGAAAACAGAAACGTTTCGGATTTAGATAAGGAGGAAAAAATATGTCATTGGTAACATCAGAAAAAATGCTTTTAGATGCTCAAAAAGGTGGCTATGCCGTGGGAGCATTTAACGTTGAAAATATGGAGATGGTGAAGGCCGTTATAGCTGCAGCGGAAGAGTTAAATGCCCCTGTTATGCTTCAGACAACGCCATCTACCGTAAAATACGGTTCACTGGAAACCTTTGCAGCAATCGTTACAGCAGAGGCGAAGAAAGCAGCGGTTCCGGTTGCACTGCATTTGGATCATGGCAGCAGCTTCGACCTGGCAGTAAGGGCTATTAAAGAGGGGTATACATCCATTATGATAGATGGATCCCATGAAACCTTTGAAAACAATATTGAAGTCAGCAAAAAAGTAGTGGAAGCAGCAAGACCAAATGGCATTCCGGTAGAAGCGGAGCTTGGTAAAGTCGGCGGTAAAGAAGATGACTTGGAAGCAGAAGCAGATACCAATACAGACCCTATGCAGGCCAAAGAATTTGTAGAAAGAACAGGTATTACTTCTCTTGCAGTAGCCATTGGAACCGCCCATGGTTTTTATAATGGTACCCCTGTATTGGATAAAGTAAGACTTTCTGAAATTAAAAAAGTCGTATCGATTCCTTTAGTATTACACGGTGCTTCCGGATTAAGCGATGAAGATGTAAAAGAATGTGTTAGCCGGGGAATCTGTAAAGTTAATTTTGCCACCGAACTCCGTGTGGCTTTTACAGATGGAATTAAGGAAGTATTGAAAGAAATGCCGGATACTTTTGATCCAAAGAACCTTGGCAAAGCAGGTATGGAAAAAGTTAAAAATTTAGTTAAAAACCGTATTTTAGTTTGTGGTAGTGATAATAAAGTGAAAAAACTGTAAAAATATTTTTTCACCATCCTGATTTGTATGTGTACAAAAGTACGCAGATGGGAATTAAAGTGATAAAAAAGGCGGGTAGTAAAGCATTGGTAGCTACGATAAAAGATATAGCAAAGCACACAGGGCTGGGGCTTGCAACCATTTCTTCTTATTTAAATGGAGGCAATGTACGGGAAGAAAACAGAATAAAGATAGAAGCTGCAATTAAAGAATTAAATTTTGAGGTAAATGAAGTAGCCCGTGGCTTAAAAACGAATAAAACGAAAACAATCGGTGTTGTGATTCCGGAATTAAATATTAATTTTTGTACGGAAATCATAACAGCTATGGAGGATATTTTAAGAAACCATGGGTATGCTACCATTGTCTGTGACTGCAGGACCAATAAAGAGCTGGAGAAAAACGCCGTTGATTTCTTATTCCGGAAAAGGGTGGATGGTATTATTAATATGCCGGTCAATTCAGACGGTTCCCATTTACTCTGTTTTCACAAGGCTAAGAAACCGATTGTACTGATTGACCGTAAAATTAATGGAATTGACTGCGACTATGTTTTAGTAGATAATCTTACCGCAGCTAAAAATGCCATACAGAAATTAATTGATGACGGGCATACCAGGATAGGCATGATTGGCGGGCCGGAGGATGTATTTACAGCGCAGGAAAGAATGCTTGGATATAAACTTGCTTTAATGGAAGCCGGGATCGTTCCGGAGGAAAGACTGATAGAACATGGTGACTATACCATTAATGGAGGGGTCAGGTGTTTAGAAAATCTGGTAAAAAGTAATCAGGATATGACAGCAGTATTTGTCGCAAATCATGAAATGACTATGGGTGCGGTGATAGGAATCAATGAGCTGGGTGTTAAAATACCGGAAGAACTTTCAGTAATAGGATTTGATAGTACGGAATTTGCAAGGGCCTGTAAACCTAAATTAACCATTGTAACGCAGCCGAAGGAAGAAATCGGAAGAAATGTTGCTGAATTAATCTTAAAAAGAATTGAAGAAAATAGAAGTGACCATGAACCGGATTACAAAATTATAAAATTACAGACAGAAATCATGGAAGGTAATTCAGTTAGGAAATTATAAAAAGTAAGTTACTCGGAAGTACTTTAATTTTGATAGAAAACGAAACGTTACGCCTTGAGATTATTAGTCAGGATATCACTCTTGTGATTTATATAATGTGGCAGTGGGTGCATACGGAAGGCAATGTTAAAAGAACTATGATATTTTAACATCCTGATCTGTATGCGTGCCGGGGCACGTAGATGGGAGAGCTAGTGTGAAAAAATACTTACTTGGAATTGATATTGGAACAAGTGCCTGCAAGATAGCAATTTTTAACAGACAGGGTGAAGTGCTTGCCAGCGGCAATGGGGATTATCAGGTTTATTATCCCAAGCCCGGATATGCGGAACAAAACCCGGAAGAGTGGTGGGAAGCAATTTATCATACCATTAATGTTACGCTTCAAAAAGCAGGTATTGATAAAGAAGAGATTGCAGGTATTGGAGTTGATGGTCAAAGCTGGTCCGCTATAGCAATTGATAAGGATGGAAAAGTTCTGGCTAACACACCAATCTGGATGGATTCAAGGGCAGATGCTATCTGCAAACGATTAAATAAGGAAATTGGGGACGATGCTATTTTTAATCTGGCAGGCAATTCCCTTCAGTCTTCTTATACCACTGCCAAGATCATATGGTACAAAGAAAATATGCCTGAGGTTTATGAAAAGACATATAAGATATTACAGTCAAACAGTTTTATCGTTTACCGCCTGACTGGAGTATTAAGTCAGGAAAAATCCCAGGGTTATGGGTTACATTGCTTTGATATGCATACTGGTACCTGGAATGAAGAAATGTGTAACCGCCTTGGAATTCCGTTTAACTTTCTTCCGGAAATCTATGACTGTCATCAGGTAGTTGGCCATGTTACGAAAGAAGCGGCAAAACTCTCCGGTCTGGCAGAAGGAACCCCTGTGGTCGCAGGCGGTCTGGATGCAGCCTGCGGAACACTTGGTGCAGGCGTCATACACCCGGATGAGACTCAGGAGCAGGGCGGACAGGCGGGGGGCATGAGTATCTGCATGGAGGAATACAGGGCTGATCCCAATCTGATACTTAGCTTTCATGTAGTACCAGACAGTTGGCTGCTGCAGGGCGGCACCACTGGCGGCGGCGGGGTGATGCGGTGGTTTGAAAAAGAATTTGCCGATTTTGAGCGGGAAGAAGGAAAACGAACCGGAAAATCTTCCCTTGCACTATTGGATGATTTAGCCGGAAAAGTGAATCCCGGCAGTGACGGCATGGTATTTTTACCGTATATGGCAGGGGAAAGATCACCAATCTGGGATATCCATGCAAAGGGAGTATATTACGGACTTGATTACAGTAAGACAAAAGGACATTTTGTAAGGGCGTCAATGGAAGGGGTAGCTTTTTCTTTAAAGCATAATCTGGAAGTTGCCGCGGCTGCAGGAGCGCAGGTAGGTGAATTAAGGGCTATGGGCGGAGCCGCGAATTCCCTTCTATGGACACAGATGAAAGCAGATATTACCGGTAAGCCGATTGCCGTTCCGTCCTCTGATACGGCAACCACCCTGGGAGCAGTTATGTTAGCCGGTGTTGGTGTAGGAATGTACCGTGATTTCGAAGAAGCAGTGGAAATGACCGTAAAGGTTAGAAGATATCATAAACCCAATATGGATAATCATGCTATTTATGAAAATAATTATAAAACATATTTGGAATTATACAATAATTTAAAGAATACCATGAAGGAGAGGTAAGACAAATGAAAGCAGCAGTGGTCGTTGCAAATGAAGATGTACGTTATTTAGATTATGAAGAACCCGTAACAAAACCCGGTACAATTAAAGTAAAAGTTAAAGCGTCCGGTATCTGTGGTTCTGATATTCCGAGAGTATTGCATAATGGTGTCCATTTTTACCCGATTGTATTAGGACATGAATTTTCCGGAGAGGTAGTTGAAATTGGGGAAGGCGTTACAAAAGTTAAGGTTGGGGACCGGGTTTCCGGCGCACCGCTGCTTCCCTGTCTGACCTGTGAGGACTGTCAGAACGGTAATTATTCCTTGTGCAGACATTATAGTTTTATTGGTTCCAGGGAACAGGGCAGCAATGCGGATTATGTAGTGATACCGGAGAAAAATGCAGTGGTATTCGATAAAAGCATTTCCTTTGAACAGGGAGCTATGTTTGAACCTTCTACCGTTGCTCTCCATGGACTGCAGCAAAATGATTATCAGGGCGGAAAATGTGTTGTCATATTAGGTGGCGGAACAATCGGTTTGTTCACTATGCAGTGGGCTAAAATTTATGGTTCCAGGAAGGTAGTAGTATTTGATATTAACAACGAACGGCTTGCACTTGCTAAACGGCTTGGAGCAGATGAAGTGGTAAATACTACAGAAGACGGCTTTCTGGAAAAAGCAATGGAATATACGGACGGAAAAGGTTACGACTATGTTTTTGAAACAGCAGGGGCAGCACCGACTATGTATATGGCATTTGATTTAGCAGCGAATAAATCCCATGTATGTTTTATCGGTACGCCCCATGTGACACTGGAATTTTCACAGAAATTATGGGAAAACATGAATCGCAAGGAGTTTAAACTAACCGGTTCCTGGATGTCCTACAGTGCTCCTTTCCCAGGAAAGGAATGGGAGTTAACTGCACATTATTACGCAACCGGCCGGTTAAAATTTGACCAGGCTTTAATCGCAGGGAAATTCCCTATGAGTAAAGCACAGGAAGCATTTCAGTTATTTAAGGTACCGGGTGCCGTTAACGGTAAAATCCTGCTGGTAAATGAAGAGTAGAATACTGTCCGTCGCAAATATGAGGCACTGAAATTAAGCGGAACTTACGCAAAGATGTACTTGCAGGAAAGGATTGCAGATATGATTTTAACAGTTACATTAAATGCAGCGATAGACAAAAGATATGTTGTGGAGAATCTTTTACCTGGCAATGTAAACCGGGTGAAAGAATGCAGTTATTCCGCCGGAGGTAAAGGCCTTAATGTATCCAGGGTTGCAGCGATTGCCGGTGAAAAAGTAACGGCAACCGGTTTTGCCGGCGGACATGCAGGAGAATATATTGTGGAAGCACTGGAAGGACAGAATATAAAAAGTGACTTCGTGCATATAAGCGGTGAAAGCAGGTCCTGTATTAATATCTATGATGAAACGAATCACATACAGACAGAATTCCTGGAACCGGGCGTATTTGTAACGGATACGAATGAAGAGGATTTGTTAAAGAAATTCTTGATATTAATTGATAAATGTTCCGTGGTTGCAATTTCCGGAAGTGTTCCCAAAGGTATGGATAGTTCCTTATATAAAGAAATGATTAAGATTGCCAAACAATATAATAAGAAAGTTATTTTGGATACCAGCGGAAAATTGCTGGAAGAGTCCCTGGAAGCAAAGCCCAGCATGATTAAACCCAATATGGATGAAATCAGAATGTTGACCGGAAGGGAATTGGACAGCGAAGATGACTTAATTAAAGCAGCTTTTGAAATACAAAAATCAGGCATAGAAGTAGTAGTAATATCCTGTGGTTCCGATGGTTCCATCATTGTCTGTGAAGAAGGTGTATACCGGGCTTATGTTCCAGAGGTTGCCACAGTTAATACAGTAGGATGCGGTGATGCCATGATTGCCGGATTTGCAGTTGGCTTCTCACGCGGTATGCCAATGATAGAAACCATTAAGCTTGCCAGTGCAATTTCCGCAGCGAATGCAATGCGCATGGAAACCGGATTTTTTATGGCGAAAGATATGGAGGAACTATTACCTCAGATTAAACTGAAAAAACTGCAATAAATGTTTTTAAAATGTTTTTTCACTATTCTGATTTATTTGTGTGCAAGGCACACAGATGGGATGTTTAAGTAGATAAAATTAATTTATAGATTAATTTTGCTATATATACTATAATAAAAAAAGGAGAATTAATATGGCAGCATTTATTGATCCAAAGACAGTTCCACAGAGAAAATTATACACAGGCGATTACATTCCGGGTATCGGCATGGGAACTTTCGGTTCTGACCGATTCACACCGGAACAGGTTTCCGCAGCAGTTGCCGGTGCAATTGAAGTAGGTTACCGTTTATTTGACTGTGCAGCAGTTTATGGAAACGAAGACTTAATAGGTGAAGTGTTCCAGGCAGCATTTGACAAAGGTACCGTAAAAAGAGAAGAGTTATCCATTACAACAAAAGTCTGGAATGATATGCATGGAAAAGGGGATGTGCTGATTTCCTGTGCTAAGAGTTTAAAAGACTTACATTTAGATTATATTGATCTTTTCTTTGTACATTGGCCATTTGCTAATTATCATGCACCTGGCTGTGATGGGGATTCCCGTAATCCGGATTCCAAGCCATTTAATGTAGATAAATTTATGGAGACCTGGAGACAATGTGAAAGATTAGTAGAAATGGGTCTTGTAAAATATATTGGTATGTCTAATATGACCATACCAAAATTAGAGGCGGTTCTTCCTCTTTGTAAGATTAAACCTGTAGCAATTGAAATGGAATTACATCCATGTTTCCAGCAGCCGGAATTATTTAATTACTGTATTGCGCATGAAATTCAGCCAATCGGTTTTTGCCCAATCGGTTCTCCTACCAGACCAGACCGCGATAAGACAGCTGAGGATATTGCAGATATCCAGGTACCGGAATTAGTAGGAATTGCGAAAGCACATAATGTACACCCGGCAGTTATCTGTTTAAAATGGGCAGTGCAAAGAGGCCAGATTCCAATACCTTTTTCAATTCATGAAATGGAATATTTAAGTAATTTAAAATGTACTACACAAGATCCGTTAACGGAAGAAGAAATGGACGTTTTGAAATCCATTGATAAGAATAACCGTTTAATTAAAGGACAGGTTTTCTTATGGGAAAACGCAAAAGGCTGGGAAGACCTTTGGGATTTAGACGGTACGATTACAAAATAATGAGGCTATAAAGCGTTAGACATAATAAGGGGCTGTTGTAAAATTCTTAAAGTATAAATTTGCGGAAAGCGCAGGTTCAGTAATTTTAAGCTTTTTCAGCAACCCCTTATTAAATAAAATATGGGAGTGAAAGCCGTGTACCGGGTATTATTAGTTGATGATGAAGTGCTTGTCAGAGAGGCTATTAGTGAAAAAATTAAATGGGATGAATTGGGATATGAACTTGCATGCAACTGTCAAAATGGAAAAGAAGCGATTGAATTTCTGGAGAAAAATTTAGTTGACGTTGTACTGACAGATATTTGTATGCCTTTTGTGGATGGCATGGAGTTAAGTGAGTTTATATTCAATTATTATAAGAATATAAATATAATCATTTTCAGTGGTTTTGACGATTTTGAATATGCAAAAAAAGCAATAAAGTTTAATGTAGAGGAATATCTGTTAAAACCGGTGACTGCTTCTGAGTTATCTAAAGTATTAACCGAGTTGAAAGATAAAATGGATAAGAAGAAAAAGGAAGCAGAAAAATTCTTTAAGGTATATGAAACCTATAATAAAAATAAACTTTTGATAAAATCCAAAGTAATTGATGATTTAATCAAAGGAAGTAAAACAGTAGAAGAAAACCAAAAAGCCCTCCGGGAAAATAACATTATATTAGATGCTTCTGATTATAGGGTAGCAATTGTTGAGATTGACCTTGAATCAGGGATGAATCAGGACGATGAACTACTAAAACATAGTTCATTAATGACATTTGCGGTTTATAATATCTGTGACGAGATTTTAGAACAGTATCAGGCAGGATTTGCATGTATTGGAAATGATAACAGGGTTTTTATACTGTTTAAAACCAATAAACCGAAAGCCTTTGAGCAGGAAGTAAAAAATATCTGTAAAGAAATAAGCAATAATATTAAACAATTTATGAAACTTGGGGTTACCATTGGTATCGGCAGAAATGTAAAAGATCCAAAGGATATCCATAAGTCATATGATGAAGCGGAAGATTCCATGAAATATCAATTCCTGTTTGGGGAAAGCAGTATTATTGATGCGGAAGATATGATTCAAGACCGGAATAATATGAATAAACTGAAGGAAGACATTGTATTGGAAAACAGGGTCAGTTCTCTGATATTAGCAGTAAAAATGAATGATAAACCTGGTATTGATAATATATTACAGGATATTGAGGCTGTAATAAAAAGGTCATTGGCGGATAAGAATAGAAGTGATATCTATTTTCAACAGATAATTTTAGCCATGAATACTACTTTAAAGGCCTCTGAGTCAGAGGAAAACTTTATATATATGTTAAAAAATCAATTGTTAACAGATATCGCAAATGTAAAAACCCTGGATAAGGTTATGATATTGCTTAAAAATTACTGCTCTAAGGTTGCAGGTGAAATTGAAATGCAAAAAAACACCGGCGGTAAAAAACAAGCATTATTAGCGATGGATTATATTGAAAGAAATTATTCGGATCCGGAATTCAATCTTAATTCGATCTGCTCCTATCTTAGTATAAGTACCAGCAGGTTCAGTACTATTTTTAAAAATATCACGGGTGAAACATTTATGGAAGTCCTCATCCGTATCAGGATGCAGAAGGCAAAAGAATTATTGGAAAACACAGACTTAAAGAATTATGAGATAGCTGAAAGAGTAGGTTTTAGTGATCCCCATTATTTTAGTATTTCATTCAAGAAGATGACAGGAAAGACTCCATCCGAATATGCCAGGGAGAAGAGGTAAACAACTTGAACAAAGAAAAAAAGCAGAATATAATCATACATCATTTTAAAAGCATCCGGCTTACCATATTATTCTCTTTTTCTGCCCTAATTGTTTGTTCCCTGCTGATATTTCTGATGATTTCATTAAATTATACGGAAGATACTGTACTGGATAATTCTATAGATAATACAACACAGTTAATAAAACAGGTCAATGGAGACATTGATTCTTATATAAATTATATGGAAAATATATCATCGTTAGTTACAAATAATGAAAACGTCAAAGAGTATTTATTTTCTAAAAGTTTCACTATGGATCAGAAATCAATTTTAGTTACCTCTATTCTGGATCAGTTTAATACGATTATGGAAGCCAGGCAGGATATCTGTAATATTGGGGTAATTTCAAGTAATGGGAGATATCTGATTAATGACGGTACAGATATGCTGAATGAAAATGTTTCGCTCTTTCAATTGGATTGGTATCGCCATGCTTTTTTAAATCCGGATGAAACTGCATTATCTTCCTCCCATGTACAAAATGTAATAAAAAATAATTATAAATGGGTTATAACATTAAGTAAAAGAATAAATAGTACAAAAACCACAAATGAATCAGGTATTTTCTTTATTGATTTAAATTATAAAGTAATCAGCGATATGTGTGAAAATAATAGTTTTGGTGAAAAGGGTTATGTATTTATTCTGGACCGGGAGGGCAATATTATTTATCATCCCCAGCAGCAGTTACTATACAGTGGCCTTACAACGGAGCGGGTAGAACAGGTTATGGATAGTAAGACTAATTATTTCGTAACAGACGAAGGAGATGCGAGCAAACTTTATACTATTTCAACCTCCGGGAAAACAGGCTGGACTATAGTTGGTGTCGTGTATGAATCAGAACTGATGAAGAACAAAACCAGGACACAGATGATATATATTCTGGTAGCTTTTATTTTACTTGCAGCAGCTATGATTATTTCGGCTGTTGTTTCTGCCAGGATAACACGTCCAATCAAAAAACTAAAAGATTCCATGAAAGAAGTTGAAAAAGGACATTTTGATAATGCCAATATTGAAGTGACATCAGAAGACGAAATCGGAAGTTTGAGTAAGTCATTTAATATCATGACGGAAGAAATTCAAAAATTAATAAAAGAAAATATATATGAACAGAAACAAAAGAGAAAAAATGAATTAAGGGCATTGCAATCCCAGATTAATCCACATTTTCTTTATAATACACTGGATTCCATTATCTGGATGGCAGAAGGGAATAAGAATGAGGAAGTTGTGCTTATGACTTCATCACTGGCAAAGTTATTACGTCAAAGTATTAGCAATGAGTATGAGTTTTTAACAATTGGGCAGGAAGTTTCCTATATTAAAAGTTATTTGACGATACAAAAGATGAGATATAAGGATAAACTGGAATATGAAATTGATGTGGACAAAGATATTTGCGAATATGAGATTGTAAAACTAATTCTTCAGCCAATTGTAGAAAATGCGATATACCATGGAATTAAATTCAAGGAGACCATGTGCCTGCTTCGTATTCGTGGATATTCAGCAGGTAATAATATAATAATTAAAATTATGGATAATGGGGTAGGGATGTCTGATGATGTTCTGGCTCATATATTTGACGAGCATAAACATAACCATAAATCTAATGGAGTTGGTGTTTATAATGTACAGATGAGGCTTAGACTGTATTATGGAAAGAATTATGGTATTTCCTATGAAAGCGTTCCAGGGGAAGGAACGACAGCTGCAATAACGATTCCAAAAAGACAAATACAGGGGGAAAATGGTGAAAAAGTATAAAATATTAATGATTAGTATCATATTATTTCTTTGCATTTTGGTACCCGGTATTTATAAAATAGTAGTACACAGTCTTAAAACAGAAGAGCCGGTCCGCATAATATATATACCTAAAGTTATTGATGATACCAATGAATTCTGGTCCGCTTTAATTGGAGGTGCCCAGAGGGCTGCTAAAGAGTTCAATGTTGATCTGCAGGTTGTAGCCCCTGATGCGGAAGAAGATTACGAAAGGCAGAACAAACTGATTGAGTGGGCAATAAGCCAGAAACCCGATGCAATTGCCCTATCCCCTGCGGATTATTCGGAAACTACGGATATGGCAAAGGAAATTGTTAAAAATAAAATTAAACTTATTTTCATAGATTCCACCATAGATGAGAATGTGCAGGACGCGCTTGTAGCAACGGACAATTATCTGGCCGGAATAAAAATGGGCGGATATATGAAAACATTTATAAAAAAAGACACTAAGATTGCAATTGTGGGACATGTAAAAACATCTTCAACAGCAATTGAGAGGGAAAAAGGACTCAGGTACGGGTTAGGAGACGATGAAAACAAAATTATAGATGTAGTATTCTGTGATTCCGATATCAGCAAAGCTTATAGTTTAACAATAGAATTACTGAAAGAGTATCCGGATATTACTATGATAGCAGGATTAAATGAATATTCGGCGGTTGGTGTAGCCAGGGCGATAAAAAGACTCGGCCTTTCAGGTAAAGTGAAAGTGATAGGCTTTGATGGTTCCATTGAAGAAATTGAACTGTTAGAAGAAGGAGTTTTCCAGGGAATTATTATCCAAAAATCCTTCAACATGGGGTATCTTGGTATTGAAGAGGCTGTTAAACTGGTAAGAGGAATAAAAGTTGAGAAAAATGTAGACTCCGGATCAGAATTGATTACAAAAGATAATATGTATACGGAAGAAAACCAGAAATTATTATTTCCATTCTGGGGGGATTAAAACTAAATGAATCATTAAATAAGATACAACACAAAAAGAAGTTTTAGCAAACCGTCAATAACTGATTTGCTAAAACTTCTTTTTTATTGAAAATTCCGCATCTAAAATATCTCAATAACAATACGAAATTATATTGACCAGTAGAATATTAACTATTTTTAAAAAGATATTCTATTATAATATACAAAATTTAGCCTTATAATATTGAATATTAAGCGATGAATGAATAAATACCTAAAAGAAATAAAAAAAGGCGAGGTTCACGCACTTATGGGTGAAAACGGAGCCGGTAAGTCAACACTGATGAAAGTACTGACGGGTATTTACAAGAAAGATTCCGGGAGTATAACTTACGAAGGCAGGGAAGTGGAATTTACCAGTCCGAAAGAAGCGCAGGATTCGGGCATCGTAATTGTACACCAGGAATTGAACATGATGGGGCACCTTACCGTGGCACAGAACATATTCGTTGGAAGGGAGTTTATGAGACATCCTGATATTTGATGAACCTACGGCGGGAATCGATGTAGGAGCTAAAAATGAGATATACCATCCGATGAATGAGTTGGTTGCAGAAGGAAAGTCAATCATCATGATTTCTTCTGAAATGACAGAGATATTAAGAATGAGTGACCGTATTGTAGTTATGTGTGAAGGGAAGAAAACCGGTGAAATAAACATATCGGAAGCATCACAGGAAAAGATTATGAATGCGGCTGCGCTTAGAAATTAGGAGGAAAGTAGAAGTGGAAAAAATTAAAAACAATGCATTGGTTAAAAAAATTGGATTTAATAAGCTGGTGCTGTGCTGCGTATTAATTTTTATGTATTTTGTATTTGCCGTGGCAAGTCCAACCTTTATTAGTTACTCCAGGATATTGAGTGCATTAAGTTATGCATATTTCTTAGGATTCCTTGCACTTGGTGTAACGTTTGTTATTGGTACCGGAGGAATTGATTTCTCCATTGGACCCGTTATGTTCTGCGCTGCGTTGGTATCAGGGCAGTTACTGACCAAAAGCGGATGGCCATTGATTCCCTGTATGATCGTAAGTATACTGGTTGGTATGCTTTTTGGTGCGCTAAATGGTTATCTGGTTGCGTATTTCCGGATACCACCCTTTATTACTTCCATGGCAATCATGCAGATTTCAAAAGGTGTCGGATCTGTTTTCACAAAAACACAATCTGTCAGCTGGCCGCAGGCAGCACAGGAAAATGGCTGGTACCGCTATCTGGTAAAAGCAAAAATCGGCGGTGTGGAAATACCGACAGGTCTTATATTTTTACTTATAACAGCTATTATCTGTTCCATTATTTTAAATAAGACAAAAATCGGACGTAATATATTATGCATTGGCAGTAATAGGGAAGCAGTCCGTTTATCCGGTGTTAATGTAAAAAAGTGGGAAATGGCAGCATACATGATTTGTGGAATCTTAGTTGGTATTGCAGCGATCTTCTTTGTAGGAGCTTATACTACGATTCAGCCGGGTCTTGGTGATCAGTATAATAATGAAGCGATTGCAGGTGCCGTAATGGGAGGAACCTCTATGGCAGGCGGTATTGCTTCAATTGGAGGTACTTTTATCGGTACTATGATTATAGCATTACTTCAGGAAGGTATCCTGGCCATGGGATTTACAAAAGATTATCAATTAGTAATTACAGGTATCATAGTAATAATTGCTGTGTATATGGATACTATGTCAAGAAAAAGAAAAAATTAATCAGATCTGGAATTGTGCTTGGTTTTTGGCCAGAGTCTTGACAAAATATAAGCAGTGTCCTCAGCCGGTCGACGCAAAATTGAATATATATACACTGTATTCTTAAAATATACTCTGAGTGGACTTTTGGCGCTCAAATCATGGTATATAAGCATGGTATATAAATACAATATTCTTGTTTCCCAATTACCGGTCAGATAATATTAGAAAGGATAGAAAGGTGAAAACGTGGGCGAAGTAATTTTAACAATGAAAGGGATAGACAAATCGTTCCCGGGCGTGCATGCGTTGGATCATGTGGATTTCGAGGTGAAAAAGGGAGAAGTCCACGCACTTATGGGTGAAAACGGAGCCGGTAAGTCAACGCTGATGAAAGTACTGACGGGTATTTATAAGAAAGATTCCGGGAGTATAACTTACGAAGGCAGGGAAGTGGAATTTACCAGTCCGAAAGAAGCGCAGGATGCGGGTATCGTAATCGTACACCAGGAGCTGAACATGATGGGGCACCTTACCGTGGCACAGAACATATTCGTTGGCAGGGAGTATATGAAAGGCAAACTGATTGATGATGCCAGAATGAATGAGGAAGCAAAAAAGCTCTTTGATAAATTGAATATTAACATAGATCCGACCGGGAAAATGAATAAGCTTACGGTAGGAAAACAGCAGATGTGTGAGATAGCGAAAGCAATCTCCCATGATGCAAAGGTAATTGTATTCGATGAACCTTCCGCAGCACTGACAGAATCCGAAATAGAAGAACTGTTCAAGATTATCAGGGATCTTCGGAACAGGGAATTGGGAATCGTATATATATCACACCGGATGGATGAAATCAAAGTTATAACCGACCGGGTAACGGTAATGCGTGACGGTGGATATGTGGGAACGCTGATCACCAAAGACAGTACCAAGGGTGATATCATTAACATGATGGTAGGACGTGTCATCTATGAAGATCCGAAGACAGAAAGTAATGTTTCTGAGGATGCACCGGTAGTCCTTAAAGTGGAACATTTAAATGCCGGAAAAATGGTCCGGGATGTAAGCTTTGAGCTGCATAAAGGCGAAATATTAGGTTTCTCGGGACTGATGGGAGCCGGAAGGACAGAGACAGCAAGAGCACTGTTTGGGGCGGATACGAAAGATGGCGGGGAAATCTATATAAACGGCCGGAAAGTGGATATCAGGACACCGATGGATGCGGTAGCAAATGGAATCGGATACCTTTCGGAAGACCGGAAACGTTACGGGATTGTAGTGCAAAAGACCGTAGCAGAGAATACCACCATGGCATCGCTGGATAATTTCATATCAGGAATCTTTATAGATGAGAAAAAGGAAAGGGAAGTCACACAGAAATATGTTGAGCAGCTGAAGACAAAGACCCCGGGTACGGACCAGCTGGTAGTAAACCTGTCGGGGGGAAATCAGCAGAAAGTAGTAATCGCAAAGTGGCTGGCAAGAAACTGTGACATCCTGATATTTGATGAACCTACGAGGGGAATCGATGTAGGAGCTAAAAATGAGATATACCATCTGATGAATGAGTTGGTTGCAGAAGGTAAGTCAATCATCATGATTTCTTCTGAAATGACAGAGATATTAAGAATGAGTGACCGTATTGTAGTTATGTGTGAAGGGAAGAAAACCGGTGAAATTGATATATCGGAAGCGACACAGGAAAAGATAATGAATGCGGCAACGCTCAGAAGTTAGGAGGAGAAAGTGATGTCTAATAAAGAAGGAAATATATTAACTAATAATCCGGTTATTCGAAAGATGGGGACACAAAAAGCGATTGTATTAGTTATCATTATTGTACTTTTTTCATTTTTTAGTATAGCAAGCCCGGCTTTCCGGCAGTATTCTACGGTTCTTAGTATAATGGATTATTCCTATTACATTACCTTAATGGCTATTGGTGTAACCTTTGCACTGATTACAGGTGGTGTTGACTTATCAATCGGTACCGGACTTGTATGTTATTCCATAGCAGGCGGATATCTGGTTGTTTATAAACACTGGCCGGTTCTGCTTGGAATGCTTGTAGCGGTTCTTTTTGGTATTTTAATTGGTCTGTTAAATGGTATTTTAGTAGCAATCATGAATTTACCGCCATTTATTGCAACCTTATGTACCATGATGCTGACCAGGGGGTTAGGTTCCCTTTGTTCAGGCGGATTTGGTATTCCCTGGCCCCAGGCTGGTACGGACGGGGCATGGTTTAGAAGTATATTTAAACTTAAAATTGGTACTACAAAATATCCAATCGGGTTTTTACTGATTATTATTTTAGTTATTATCATGTCTATTGTCCTAAACAAATCGAAAATCGGGAGATATATTATTGCTATCGGCAGTAATAAAGAAGCAGCAAGGCTTTCCGGTGTTAATGTAAATAAATATCTTATAATCGCGTATGTTTTATCCGGTCTGTTTGCCGGTTTAGCCGGCATTGCATATGCCGCAACATTTACCAGTATTAATCCCGGTACAGGAGCAGGTTTGGAATTAGATGCGATCGGTGGAGCAATCATTGGTGGTGTATCCACAACTGGCGGATCCGGTACGGTTGTCGGTGCATTGCTTGGTGTATTTGTTATGTCAATGCTAAAGACAGGACTTCCTTATATCGGTCTGCAGGCTAACTGGCAGCAGATTATAACAGGTGTTATATTAATCAGCGCCGTTTTAATTGATGTATTGAAGAGAAAAGATAAATAAAAAGAAAAGATAAATAAATAGTAATGATAAATTAAAAGTCGGAACATGAATCACAAATAATCTTGTTATGTAAACGCTTAAGCGGTTCATAAATAAATGAAAAAACGGAGGGTTTCAAAAATGAAAAAGAAATTTTTGGTAGGTTTACTTAGTGCAGCTATGGTAGCAAGTATGTTAACCGGCTGCGGAAAAAAAGCTGATACACCGGATACAACAGCTCCAACTAAAGCTCCGGCAACGGAAGCTCCGACAAGTGAAAGTGATGCTGCTACAACTGATTCATCAGCAACAGGTGATATTGTTGCTAAAACAGCTTATCACTTTGAAATTGTATCGAAGGGATTCCAATCAACTTATTGGCAGGCAGTTTATAAGGGAGCTTCTGCTGAAGCAGAAAAATTAGGGGTAACAATCAACATGGTTGGCCCTAACTCCGAATCCGATATCGCTGACCAGGTACAGATGTTAAATAGTGCAGTTAATGCAAAACCTGCAGCAATCGGTTTAGCTTCACTTGATACAAAAGCAGCTTTAGATGCAATTACAGCAGCACAAAGCGCAAGTATTCCTATTATAGGATTTGACTCCGGTGTTCCGGATGCTCCGCAAGGTGCCGTTTATGCAAATGCATCAACTGATAATTACAAAGCAGGTGCAGTAGCAGCAGATGGTATGTACGACGGTATTAAAGATATAATTGCAAACGCAACAGGCCAGGTTAGAATTGGTGAAGTTAATCAGGATGCTACTTCCGAATCAATATGTAACCGTGGTTTAGGATTTATCGATGAAATGATTACAAAACTATCAGCTGACAATAAGACAGTTGCTGTAGTGGGTAATGATTATTATGTACAAAATGTAAAAGGTACTGTAGTGGATGAGAAGAGTGCTGATGTTATTATCGAAGTCCGGGTTCCGGCCCAGACAACAACAGAGCTGACAGCGATTGAAGCTTCAACAATCTTAAATGAAAAAGATACAATTGCCATCTTTGGTTCTAACCAGACAGCTGCCGAAGGTGTTGTAACAGCTAATGATAACTTGAGTGTTTTAGGAACAGGTGAAGGTCAGATTATTGGTGTTGGATTTGATTCCGGTTCCGTTCTGAAAGCTGCAATATCAAGCGGAACATTATATGGTGCAGTTACCCAGGCACCGGTATCCATCGGTCAGAAAATGGTTGATTTATTAGTGCAGGTGGCTAATGGCGAGACAGTAGCGAATGTTGATACCGGATGCCAGTGGTACAATAAAGATAATATTACCAGTGAAGAGATATCTCAGAACTTATATGATTAATTTCTGCTTCATTTATGTTGTAAAACACTTCGCGGTACCGGCAAATGAATAGACGCAAATAAACTTGCTAAAAAGAAGGAGCTGCTGAAGATAGAGGCTGCTCTTTCTTTTTTGCATTATCCGTTATCATAGTCCTGATTTACAGATGTAGTTAATAAGGGTTTTATATTTATATACAAGACAGTTAATAAATGAGACTTAATCTCGAATTTAACTGCCCCTGTCTTATAGGGTCAATTTTTTAAAAACTCAGTGAATTATAAGTTGAAATATATAAAAAGGCCGATTGCATTACTTACTTTCATTTCCCTGCCATGTTCATTTCAGCACACATTAAAATAAAGGCACCAGCTCCGTGTAAATCGTTTGCACTTGTCGGACGATTCAGATAATGTTCATAGTCACCAATTCCTGTACCGATACAGACACCGTCAATAATAATACCACCGTTATCATCAGATTTTAACCGGTTAATAACACCTTCAAAGCCCTTCCAGGCATATTTTAAATAAATTTTATGTAAATAACCTTTTCTGACCGCTTTTGCAATGGCATAGATAAATAGACAGGTACAGGAAGTTTCCAGCCAATTTTTAGGATCATCTGTTTTATCAATCACTTCATACCATAAACCGGTTACTTCGTCTTGAAAGGGGATAAGGGATTTAATGATATCTTGCAGTATGTTAACAAGTGCTGTCTTCTTCTCATGATATTCCGGAAGAGAATCAAAAATTTCTACCAGGGCAACAGGAACCCAGCCAATGGAACGTCCCCAGAATTCCGGTGACCTGCCGGTGACCGGATCTGCCCAGCCGGCTTTTTTGGTCTCATCCCATCCATGGTAAAGGAGTCCTGTTTTACTATCCTTTGTATATTGTTGCATAATAATAGCCTGATGTGCAATTAAGTCAAAGTAATCAGGGTCTTGAAAGGTTTGACCAAATTTAACGGCAATTGGTCCGCACATGAACAATAAATCCAGCCACATTTGATTAGGAAGGTTGCCTTTGTGCCAAAAGCCGCCTTTTGAATTGGTTTGCCAGTTTTTAAATAATGGGACCAATGTAAATAAAGCTGTTTTATATCGTTCGTCCCTTGTTTTATCATATAGGTTAAAAAGCAAAATACCTGGCTGGATATCATCGAATTGAGTGGGGTCATATCCGGTAATAGTGCCTTTGGTATCTATAATACTGTCAACCCAATCTTTTATATAAGTAAAATACTTATCTTTCTTGTTTTGTTTGAAACATTTTTCCATGCCTAACAGGAAAACACCCTGATGATAATGAAACCGGCCGGCCGGAGGCAGTTCTGCTGCTTTATATTTAGTCATTAAAGTATCACAGGCAAGTTCGCCCCATTGAAGGGGTGTTTTACTATTTACTAATGTCATTTTATCGCTCCTTTTATGCTTTGATTATAATACCTTTATATTAATGCATAAATATGTACATTAATTGCTCAAAATCTAATTTTCTTCTTAAAATTTGCTGTATTTTAATTAAATATTCGATATAATAGAAATCCTAGGAGGAAGGTAAGATGAGCCAGAGTGATTTTGAATGCAACAATTTTGAGGATAATTTTTCTGTTTCTAAGAAAAAGCAATGGAACCATGTGATGCCGGAGAGTCATTTTCATAGTTCTTATGAGGTTTATTATCTATTAGTGGGGGAAAGGCAATTCTTTATAAGAGATAGGACCATTGTCATTAAGAACGGTGATTTAATTATGATACGGCCCAATGTTTTACATAGAACCGCAAATGGGGACCAGCCTAAACATGAAAAGATTATACTGAATTTTAAAGAAGGGTTCCTAGCTACTTTAAATGGGAATTTTTATCATACATTACATCCTTATTTTCAAAAGGATTATCTGGTCATTCATTTTTCTTTGCAGCATAAAATTTTTGTTGAAGATACGTTGCAGCAAATCGTCCGGGAAGCCCGGGAAAAGAGATCTTCTTATGAAGTTTATATTCAAACGCTTATTATGCAATTGCTGGTATATTCATCCAGATATCTGGATGAATATAATATTAAACCTCTGGAGTATTTAAATACCATGCATGAACGTATATCTGAAGTGGTCAGATATATTAATACTAATTATAAAAATGAATTGTCTTTACAATACCTGGCAGATAAGTTTTATATAAGCCCTTATTATTTAAGCCGTATTTTTAAAGAAGTAACCGGGTTTACCTATGTTGAATATTTAAATAGTGTACGGATTAAAGAAGCAAAAAAGTTATTAGGGGAGACTAATTTAAAAGTATGCTTGATTGCTTCAAAAGTCGGTTATGGAAGTATTACTCATTTTGGGCGTGTGTTTAAAGAATTAACAGGGCATACACCTTTATTTTATAGAAAAAGGAAATAATCATGAATCACCTGTTTCTCTTTTTTATTATCAATTTAACTATTATTATAGACAGGTATTGTAAATTTGTAAATCAAAATATGTTGGAATTCCAAAAGAAATTGAGTATTTGTCCGACCGGTTTATGTAGCTTGTAACCTGTGCGGTTTTAGAAGCAGGGAAGTTAGGTATGAAAGTAGTATTATATGATGAAGCTATGTATCCGTCAGGTTCGGCCCATGGAAAGGTGGTTAAAAATAATCCTGGGTATGCAAGTAAAGGATTAAAAATGACAGAACATAAATGCAGGGGACAGCTAAAAATTAGTTTGAATGCAGGGGAGGAGGAAAAGTTAGTTTCCGTGCAGGCTGTTAAAAAAGTATCGGAGAATGAAATTATTCCGGAAAGCATAACTAAAATTCAGGTTACTGATAACTGAACTTATCGGCGGTGGAAGAATTTATAAAACTTACCCATTGGAAATAACGGTATGCTTTTGAGAAATGCCCTGGATAACGGGCTGGGACAGAAGCTTATCCGGTTTTTCAAAAGTCATGTTGGATTTACCCCGGCGGTCTTCCGTAAAGAACATCGGAAATGAGGGAAGAAGTTATAGTTCAAATCCTTTAATGTACAAAATTCAAAATCTACCTTACCTGGGAAAATATCGTCTGTATTTCGCAGAAATTTTATGAAAAGTATATGCGAATGGCGGCAAGAAAGAGAATGCAGCAGCTTATTCGTGTTAGTTAACAAAAACAGGGAAATTCAAACGATATTTTGACTAAAGTTAAGTATGTTTATTATTTTGCGACAGTTCCAAGGTTTTTTTCCATCTTAACGGTTTTGAGTTTCTTTTTCTTCATACGAAGTGTTTTATCCGACAGAATATCCCATTGGGAAGTAAACATTTCCTTTAATTCTTTTCTGCTTTTACCAAACAAGGAAATTAATCCATTGGGTAAAAAGGCAAGAACCAGAATTACGATTATTCCATAGATAATCATGCGGAATTCATCGGTGAATCTTAATACTTCTGGCAGGAGAGTCAAAATGACAGAACCAAGGATACCACCTTTCAGGCTGTACAAACCACCAACAATTGCCATGGACACAAGGGTTAAGGAAGGAGACCACCGGAACTGTTCCGGACTTAAATAACGTAAATTGGTTGCATAAAGGCTGCCGGAAAAGCCTGCGATGGAAGTTGCGATAATAAATGCAATCATTTTATATTTCCGGGTACTGATTCCAAGGGATTCCGCGGCATCTTCAGATTCCCGGATGGAAATGAAGAAACGGCCGTATTTACTGGATAATACCCGTTTTAATCCAATAAAGATGATAATAAAGCAAATCAGGGTAAAGAAAAAGAAAGGCTGTCTTTGGCCTAATTTCAGGAATCCGATATTAGGGGCATTGATTTTGCTCAAACCGAAAGCACCGTTAGTAATACTTTCAAGATTTAATAATAAAACATAAATTATCTCGCCGAAAATCTGGGTTACAAGGGCTAAATAAGAACCGCCTTTTAATTTAAGGGTCGGGATAGATAAGATCCAGCCAAAGAAACCTGAAAGAATAACAGCAGCCGGAATAGTGGCAAAAAAAGGAACACCGCATTTTACCATTAATACACCGGTCGTATAGGCACCGATGCCAATAAAAGCGGACTGGCCGAGATGTAATTGTTTGGCGTATCCGGATATAACTATGATACCTAAAACTGCCATTGCATTAATAACTGCATTGGTTGCAACAATCACATAATATTTATTAAATGAAACGAAAACGGCTAAACCTAAAACTGCCAGGATAATCAGGTAGTAAAGGATTGTTTTTGTATTTGTTTTATTCATCATTTTTCCTCCTTACACCTTATTTTTGACATGCCTGAATATTCCATATGGGAATATTGCCAACACAATGATACCGGCTGCATATACAATTAAGTCCTTGTAGGAGGAAGAAATGTAGGCAGAGGATAAAGCTTCCACCAGTCCTACTAAAAGACCGCCGGCAATGGAGCCGATAAAATTCCCCAGGCCGCCCACGACTGCTGCAATGAAAATTTTCAGAGCAAGTTTGGAACCTAAATCAATGGTAACAGAATAAAGGGGTGCCAGCAGCATACCCGCAAGTCCGCCTAATCCGGCGGTTATGGAAAAAGTAGCGGCACGGGTCGCAAAGATATTAATACCCATCATACTTGCAGTGTCAGGATCTTCTGAAGCGAGCCTGAGAGCCAGACCGAATTTTGTTTTCATGAATACTAATTGTAAAATGACAAGCATCAGTACGGCGATGAAAAAGATACTAATTTTATTCATGGGAATCAGTACACCGAGTAAATTAAATTGCCAGTCCGGAAAACAATTAGATAACCCACGCGGCTGGGCACCAAAAATTAATTGGCATATATTTACTAAAACAGTTGATAAAGAAATGGATACTAACATAAAAGTAAGGGGGGAAGCTTTCCGAAACCGTTTGAATAATATTTTTTCAATACCGAAACCGTATAGCAGCATAATCACTAACACAATCGGAATTGCAGCAATATACGGAACTTTGTAATTTGTTATAACGGTATAGACAATTAATGCGCCCATGGTTATGGTAGTGGAATGTGAAAAATTTAAATATCCCAATGCTTTGTAAACCATAGTAAAGCCCAGAGCTGCCATACCATATAACATACCTAAGGTAATACCATTTATTATTTGAATTATAAATAATTCCATAAAGCACCTCGATTCTTGTTTTATAAACAAATGGCCGTCTAACGTCTAATAAGCTAGTACTACCTTGCATAAATAACACTTAATTCAGCACCTGCTATTTACACCAGTGCTGTGTTGTCATCAATCGGCGTAGGAACCGCTACGCCTCATTCCTCCGCCTTGCCCTGGCTCAAATATCAGTC
>JBAVPE010000015.1:0-115882 GCA_049692775.1 Anaerocolumna sp.
ACCCGTCCGCCACTTAAGTATCTGCCGTTCCGTCCGAAGACTTCCCGGCAAATACCCCGTTCGACTTGCATGTGTTAAGCACGCCGCCAGCGTTCATCCTGAGCCAGGATCAAACTCTCAAATTTAAGTGTTAGGTTTTGTTTGCAAAATTAACTGACGGGCATATCGGAAGCTCGCTTCCGTACAGGTCCGGCTGTTTCATTTTACAAGGTCACGGCCACGGTAGCGAACGACTGTGTCGTGAGCTGTGGTTGTGACTGCAAACAAAGCAACTTAGATAAGTTGTTTAATCATTTTCAGAATTAACATTGGCTTATTTAGATCTAAGATCTAAACAATCGTTAATTTCCGTGAAACTTAAAGTTTCAATTTTTACTGTTTTTAGGTTGTACCAATGCGTTTAAGCATCAATACCGTTCTTTGATTATTTCATATTTTATAAGAAGTTTCCTATATTATATGAATCATCATGAAAATTTTATTAGAATTTTCAGGGTTGTTTTACTGTTCAGTTATCAAGGTTCGTTTAATATCTCATTTATTTTTATAAGATATTTTGTTTATTTCTAACGCACTGTCATCGCGTCAGCAAAAATTATTCTATCACAGCACTTGTATTTTGTCAACACTTTTTTAAAAAATTATTTTTGATTCTGTATCAATTAATTCTCTTTTTAAGTTTTAACAAATTCTGATTTCAAAAGTTAATAGATTGTACTTATAAAAAATATGACGGAGAAAGAGGGATTTGAACCCTCGCGCCGCGCAAACGACCTACACCCTTAGCAGGGGCGCCTCTTCAGCCTCTTGAGTATTTCTCCATGATCTGAACTTATTTACTTCATATTTTATTATTGTACATCTGACTCTTCTCGTCAGGTGCATTAGATAGTATAGCAAAAGCTTTATCATTTGTCAACGATTTTTTAAACTATTTTGACATTTATTTATTATTCTAAAATTCTAAATTCTTTATAAGCTGTTTCATAAAGGTTATTACCATAATTATCTATTACAACTATTACAGGAAATTCTTCGACATATAATTTTCTTATAGCTTCTGTTCCTAAATCATCATAAGCAATTACTTTTGATTTTATAATTTTTTTAGATAATAAAGCACCTGCACCCCCTACCGCAGCAAAATAAATTCCTTTATTTTTAATAATAGAATCTATTACTTCTAAATTTCTTTTTCCTTTTCCTATCATTCCTTTTAACCCTTTTTCCAATAAAAGAGGAGTATATTTATCCATCCTGCTACTGGTAGTTGGCCCTGCAGATCCAATAACCATTCCCTCTCTCTCAGGTGTTGGTCCAAGATAATATATGATATTATCTTTTAAATCAAATGGTATTTCTTCTCCCTTTATTAAACTTTCAAACATCCTTTTATGTGCTGCGTCTCTGGCTGTATAAATTATGCCGGTTATATATACATAATCACCCGCATGTAAATTCCTTGTGATTTCTTCTGTTATTGGAGTATTTATATATTTATCCACGTTATGTCTCCTTTTTCAAGTATTTATCCACTTAATTTTAATATCAAGTCCTTTTTTGTTGATAACTTCTTAAATAATTATGGTCTATGTTAATATTGTTTTTCTAATTTCTTTAAACAAATCTAATTTTTGAATAATAGTTGTATCTTACATTATATTTCAATTATATTCTAGTTTAATTTTGAAATATTTTATAATAACCTGCTTACATGTCTGTTCACATGGCAACATATATTAACTGCCACGGGGAGCCCCGCAATATGTGTTGGGTAAGTTTCAATATTTACACCTAATGCTGTTATTCTTCCACCAAGGCCTCCGGGTCCAATTCCTAACTTATTTATTTCCTCTAATAATTCTATCTCTAAACTTTTAATATGTTTTAATTTTGAATGAACCTTTAAATCCCTTACTAATGCTTTTTTAGCCAGAATTGTACATTTTTCAAAACTTCCGCCTATCCCAACTCCTATAACCATTGGTGGACAGGCATTTGGACCGGCTAATTGAACCGTCTCAATAACTGCTTTTTTTACTCCTTCTATACCATCAGAAGGTTTCAACATATAAACCCTGCTCATATTTTCACTTCCAAATCCTTTTGGAGCTATTGTTATTTCTACATTAGAACCGGATATAATTTCATAATGTATAATTCCGGGAGCATTGTCCTTTGTATTAATGCGAAGAAGAGGATCACCGACAACGGATTTTCGTAAAAATCCTTTATCATATCCCTGTCTAATGCCTTCATTAATAGCATCTTCTAAATTCATTCCTTCTATGTGTACATTCTGTCCTATTTTTATAAATACAATTGCCATCCCTGTGTCCTGACATATAGGAATATTCTCTGACTTGGCAATTTTCATATTCTCATCTAATTGTTCAAGAATTTGTTTTCCTATTTTAGAATACTCCTTAGAGATAGAATTCTTGACGGCATCTTCCATATCGTAAGAAAGATTATAATTTGCTTCTATGCACATATCTTTTATGTTCTGTATTATTGTATCAGTATGAATTATTTTCATTTTAATACCCATTGCATACCGCAGACTTGTTTGCGGTACTGCCACAATATAAAAATGTGAAACAAGTTTCACAGGTTGAAAGAATCTATAAGTGGCATCCTTTCAATATTTAAATTTTCTTTCAACCTTCCAGACAGGATGCCGCACCAGCAGCATCTCAATTAATAGAGGAATAATCTCGGAATGAGCACCCTCTGTACCCATTGTAAGGTTCTCATAACATATTTGTCCATTCTTTTTAAAAAATAAGCCTTATTCCTTTATACCATAAAATTAACTTTGCAAAAGCAAAACATTTCATAATATTCAGGTTTAGGCTTATTTTATAGTTATTTCATTAATCTTTTAAGAAAATAGAATGCTTAATCTTCATTCATATTATCGTTTGTCTGATTTTCATCCGGAAGATCTAACTCGTCATCGTATCTTTCGTCTTCTTCAATCTGATTGTCATCTGCATTTGAAATATCTGATATCTCTTCTTCTAATTCCTGTTCCAATTGTTTTATAACATCTTCATCTGAAGTCTGGGTATTGTTATCCCTGACTTTTGTAATGCTTGCAACAGTAATATCTTTATCTGCAGCCATATTGATTAATTTAACGCCTGATGTGATTCGCCCTAAATTAGATATACCATTAACCATTAAACGAATTAAGATACCTTCAGTCGTTATAATCATGATTTCATTTTCTTCGTTTACAGCTTTAACGCCTACAACATCTCCGGTTTTTTCGGTAATTTTATAGCATTTTACACCTTTACCGCCTCTTCTTTGTACAGAAAATTCTTCCATATTGGTACGTTTACCCATACCTTTTTCAGAAACAAACAGTAAATATTCACCTTGAGTACTAAGCTGCATTCCAATTATTTCATCATTATCCTCCAGGTTCATACCAATAACACCCATAGATGCCCGGCCGGTTTTTCTTACATCTTTTTCGTTAAAACGAATACATTGACCATTTTTAGTAACTAAAACGATATCTTTGCTGTTATTTGTTGCCTTTACTTCAATTAAATCATCATCTTCCCTGAGATTGATGGCCTGTAAACCGGATTTACGGATATTTTCGTATTCCTTAATTGGAGTTTTCTTTACAATTCCTTTTTTAGTTGCCATAAATAAATATTTATTATTCTGATATTCTTTAAGAGGTATAATAGCTGTAATTTTCTCCTCTGGTAATAATTGAAGAAGATTTATTATGGCTGTTCCTCTGGCTGTCCTGCTGGATTCCGGAATTTCATAAGCTTTCAGCCGGTAAACACGCCCCTTATTCGTAAAAAACATAATATAATGATGGGTTGTTGTCATTAACAGATCTTCAATGAAATCTTCATCAATAGTCTGCATTCCCTTAATCCCTTTTCCTCCACGGTGCTGACTCTTAAAATTATCAACCGTCATTCTCTTTATGTAACCTAATTTGGTCATAGCGAGAACTGTACTTTCATTCGGAATCAAATCTTCCATAGATAAATCATATTCATCAAATCCAATAGACGTTCTTCTGTCATCACCATATTTATCGCGAATAACAGTTATCTCATCTTTTATTACAGTAAGTAACTTCTTAGTGTCACTTAAAATTGCATTATATTCCGCAATTTTAATCATTAATTCTGCATATTCTGTTTCAAGTCTTTCTCTTTCCAAACCTGTTAATGCACGAAGTCTCATGTCTATGATTGCCTGAGCTTGTACATCGGTTAAAGAAAATCTTTCAATTAATCTTTCTTTCGCAATATTACCATTTTTGGAAGACCTGATTATGCTGATAACTTCGTCTATATTATCTAACGCAATTAATAAACCATTTAAAATATGAGCTCTCTCTTCTGCTTTGTTTAAATCATATTTCGTTCTTCTGGTTACTACCTCTTCCTGATGTTTTAAGTAATATTCTAACATATTATGAAGATTTAATACCCTTGGTTCATTATTTACCAATGCTATCATGATAACACCAAAGGTATCCTGCATCTGGGTATGTTTATATAATTGATTTAATAAAACATTCGCATTCACATCCCTGCGGAGTTCAATACAAATTCTCATACCGGTACGGTTAGATTCATCCCTTAATTCAGTTATACCGTCAAGTTTTTTATCTTTTACTAATTCAGCAATTTTTTCGATTAATCTTGCCTTATTAACCATGTAAGGAAGCTCTGTTACTACAATACGGTTTTTACCGTTTGCCATAGCTTCAATATCAGAAACTGCCCGTACCCTGATTTTTCCACGGCCGGTACGATAAGCTTCTTCAATACCCCTAACACCTAAAATACTTGCACCAGTTGGGAAATCAGGGCCTTTTACGATTTCTAATAATTCCTCCATAGAGGTATCTCGATCTTCTAAAATATTATTATCTATCATTTTTAGTACAGCATTAATAATTTCCCGCAGATTATGGGGAGGAATATTCGTTGCCATACCAACTGCAATACCGGAAGTACCGTTTACTAATAGATTGGGATATCTGGCGGGAAGAACAATGGGTTCTTTTTCCGTTTCATCAAAGTTAGGTATAAAATCAACCGTATCTTTATTGATATCAGAAAGCATTTCCATAGAAATTTTGCTTAAACGTGCTTCTGTGTAACGCATTGCGGCAGCTCCATCCCCATCTACGGAACCAAAATTACCATGTCCATCAATTAAAGGATACCTTGTTGAAAAATCCTGAGCCAACTTCACCATTGCTTCATAGATAGAGCTGTCACCATGTGGATGATACTTACCCATAGTATCACCGACAATACGGGCACACTTACGGTGCGGTTTGTCAGGACCATTGTTTAACTCTATCATAGCATATAATATTCTTCTTTGTACCGGCTTCAAACCATCTCTTACATCCGGAAGTGCACGGGATGCTATTACGGACATGGCATAATCAATGTATGATGTTTCCATTGTCTTTTTCAGATCAACCTCATGAACTTTATCAAAGATATTCTCGTCCATTTATTCTCCTCCATCTATTATATGTTAACATAATATTTAACCATTCTTGATACTTATTGTTATTTGAATATCACAAGCAAAAAGGTTAAATTTGATGTATTATATATCTAAGTTTTTAACATATTTTGCATTGGTCACTATAAAATCTCTTCTCGGCTCAACTTTATCACCCATTAAGGTTGTAAAAGTTAAATCTATTTCAGAAGATTCTTCTTCATCAATGGTTACCCTAAGAAGAACCCTTTTTTCAGGATCCATGGTTGTATCCCATAGCTGTTCCGCATCCATTTCACCTAAACCCTTATAACGTTGGATTTTATTATTTGTATCACGTCCGATTTCTGATAAGGTTTCATTTAATTCTTCATCACTATAGACATATTTTACATATTTATTTTTCTCAACTTTATAAAGAGGCGGCTGTGCCATGTAAACATGTCCGTTTTTAATTAAATCAGGCATAAAACGATAAAAGAAAGTAAGGAGTAACGTACTGATATGTGCACCATCCACGTCGGCATCCGTCATAATTATGATTTTATGGTAACGTAACCTTGAAATATCAAAATCATCTGATATTCCTGTTCCAAAAGCAGTAATCATTGCTTTAATTTCATTATTGACCAAAATTTTATCCAGCCTTGATTTCTCAACATTTAAAATTTTTCCCCTTAAGGGAAGTATTGCCTGGGTTGCCCTGGATCTGGCTGTCTTGGCTGAACCACCTGCAGAATCACCCTCGACGATATAAATTTCACAGTTTTTAGGATCTTTATCGGAACAATCTGCTAATTTACCCGGCAGACTCATGCCTTCTAAAGCAGTTTTTCTTCTTGTTAAATCCCTGGCTTTTCTTGCGGCATCTCTTGCACGCTGTGCTAAAATAGCTTTTTCACAGATAATTTTAGCTATACCTGGATTCTGTTCCAGAAAATAAGTTAATTGTTCACTTACAATACTATCAACTGCTCCCCTTGCTTCACTGTTTCCTAATTTTTGTTTCGTCTGTCCTTCAAATTGAGGATCCGGAATTTTAATACTGATGATAGCTGTTAAACCTTCCCTGATATCTTCCCCACTAAGATTAGTTTCATTTTCCTTTAAGTATTTAAGACTTCTGGCATAATCGTTGAAAGTTTTTGTTAATGCATTTTTAAAACCGGCAAGATGGGTTCCGCCTTCCGGTGTGGTAATATTATTAACAAAACTATAGCAGCCTTCCGTATATGAACTGTTATGCTGCATCGCAACTTCAACATATACTTCATCCTTGTTTCCTTCGCAATAAATAATATCATTATAAAGCGGATCTTTATGACTGTTTAAATATTCTACATATTCCTTTATACCACCGGCATAATGAAACTCCCTCACTAACTCCGGTTCAACCCGTTCATCTTTTAATATAATTTTTAAGTTTTTTGTTAAAAAAGCCATTTCCCTCAACCGCTGCTTTAAAACTTCGTAATCAAAAACTGTTTCTTCAAATATTTCTTTATCCGGTAAAAAAGTAACTGTTGTACCTGTTTTATCAGTATCACCAATTACTTCTAAGGGTCCGACAACCTTGCCTCTTTCATATCTTTGTTTGTGGATTTTACCATCTAAATATATGAATACCTCAAGCCATTCCGATAAAGCATTTACAACGGATGCTCCAACACCGTGCAGACCACCGGATACTTTATATCCTCCTCCACCGAACTTTCCACCCGCATGAAGGATTGTAAAAACAACTTCAACAGCAGGAATTCCTTTTTTATGGTTAATTCCTACCGGTATACCGCGACCATTATCAATTACAGTAACGGAATTATCTTTATTAATTATTACTTCAATCCTATCACAAACTCCTGCTAAAGCTTCATCAACTGCATTGTCAACAATCTCATACACCAAATGATGTAGGCCCTTTGCTGAGGTACTGCCAATATACATACCCGGCCTTTTTCTGACTGCCTCTAAACCTTCCAGTATTTGGATCTGATCTGCACCGTATTCTGTACTCATAAATTGCCTCCTGTTTTTCTATGGATGAATTCCAATGTAAAAGTATTCTCATTCGTAACTGTTCCATCAACAACTCTGTAAATGTTATCACATTCCATCCTGTTTGCGATAAATTCCTCCAGACCTGTACAAGTAATAATCGTTTGTATACCTTGAATACTATCCAGTAAATAATTCTGCCTTTTTCTATCTAATTCGGATAATACATCATCCAGTAATAAAATTGGTTTATCATGGGTTATTTTTTTAACTAACTCAATTTCTGCTAATTTTAAGGATAAGGCTGAAGTTCTCTGCTGCCCCTGTGACCCAAACCTACGGATATCAATGGCACCATTTAAAAAACTTATATCATCCCTATGAGGTCCTATATTTGTCATTTTTAATGCAATATCTCTTTCCTGGGAACCGGCAAGTTTATTATCGAATTCCTCTATACTGACGTTTGGTTCATATTTTATCATTAATTGTTCTTTATCACCGGATAATTTTCTATGTATGTCATATACAATGTCATTTAATTGTCTAATAAAGAGATTTCGTCTTTGAATAATTTTGTTACCATATTCTACTAATTGCATATTCCATATACTAAGTGTATCCAGTAATTTTCTATTAAAACTTATTTGTTTCAATAAATTATTTCTTTGGCTTATAATTTTATTATAATTGGATAAATTATATAAATAAACCTTATCAAGCTGGCATAATTCCAGATCAATGAATCTGCGGCGTTCTGATGGACCATTTTTTATTATACTTAAATCCTCAGGAGAAAAAAATACAATATTAACAACACCAAATAATTCACTGGATTTTTTAATTGGCAAACCGTCAATTGCTACTCCTTTTGGTTTATTTTTCTTTAAATGCATATCAATTTTATGTGATGAGTTATCCCTATCTAATAAAATCCTTAAATGGGACTCCTCTTTATCCATTTTTATAATTTCTTTATCTTTACTCCCTTTGTAAGACTTAGTCGTGCCGCAAATATAGATTGCTTCCAAAATATTGGTTTTTCCCTGGGCATTATCACCGTATAAAATATTAATACCATTATGAAATTCCATAAAAAGATTATTATAGTTCCTATAATCTTTTAATTCAAGGGTTTTTATATACATTTAAACACCACTATTCTAATTATTTTTCAATTTTTATAGTCTCGTCATTGAATTCAACTACATCACCGTTATATAATTTTTTTCCTCTTTGTGTTTCTATATCACCATTTACTTTAACCAGGCCATCTTGTATCATAAATTTTGCATCTACTCCAGATTCAACTAATCCCCCTGCTTTTAGGGCTTGACCTAATTTTATAAAATCATCTCTTAATTTGATTATCTGCATTATGAATATCCATGCCTTTCCAGACTTTAAGTTTCCATATGATTTTATTTTTCTATTATCCCCAAATCATTATATCATAAAAAAACTTATTTATCTTACCCCATTATATATTATTATTGCTATTGTACTGCTGAATTAAAATTAACAGGAAGAATCAGGTAAATGTATGATTCTTCTTTATCCCTGATAAAACATGGCGCTTTCGGATTAATTAAATAAAGATCAATCTCTTCTTCATCAATTACCCTTAGGGCTTCGATAAAAAACTTAGGGTTAAATCCTATCATAATATCTTTACCCTCTTTTGTAATGTCAATTTCTTCATCCATAGAACCAATTGTAGAATTTATTTTGAGTTCCATATTTTTATCATCAATATTTACAATAATTGGTTTCTTTTCTGTCTCTTTAATTAAAAGGGTAGCCCTGTCTATACAACTTAATAATTCCTTTTTATTAATCGTAACTTTTGTTTCATAATCACTGGATAACATTTGATTTATCTTATAATATTCGCCTTCGATCAACCTTGATAAAACGATAGTTTTATCAAATTCAAAAATAATATGTTTGTCTGTAAAAAATAAACTCACTTCATCAGAAAATTCACCTGATAATATTTTACTTACTTCAATTAGTGTTTTACCAGGAACAATCACTTTTATATCATTATATTCTTCTTTTAAGGTTATTTTTCTAATTGATATTCTGTGTCCGTCAAGAGAAACGACTTTTAGTTCTTTTCCATTTATCTCAAATAATTCACCTGTCATTATTTTATTGCTTTCATTATCCGATATGGAGAATACAGTTTGTCTGATTATTTCTTTTAATGTAAATTGGGATAAAACAACTGCATCTTTCTTTTCTAAAACAGGTAAATAGGGGAATTCTTCCCCATTTTTACCTGAAATCGTAAATTTAGCTTTTTCACACATAATAGTTAACAGATAATTACTGTCTGTTTCTATTGTAACATCATTATCCGGTAATTTACGAATGATCTCAGAAAATACTTTAGCATTAACAGCTACGGTTCCTGGTTCTGAAATATCACCTTTGACCAAAGTCTCAATACCGAGTTCCATATCATTGGCAATTAATTTAATAATATCATTTTTAACATCAATAATTAAACACTCTAATATAGGCATCGTAGATTTTGCCGGAACTGCTTTTAAAACTATATTAACACGATTTAATAATTCAGTTTTAGAACAAATAATCTTCATAATTGTGTATAACTCCCTTCGAGGTTTTCATATAAATAAATATATATAAATTTTTTAGCAGTAGTAATAGGGGCTGTTAATTTGTGTATAAGTACTTTAATACCATATAAACAACGGTTTATAGGAAAGGATAACCTTGTGAAAGAAAAAAAAGTAAATTTGTATGAAAATATCAGTATAATAATTATCTTTAAGTTATCCAAGGGCTACTAACATGAGAATAACATCTTACTAACAGTGGTTTGTGGAAAAAAATAAACCTTGTTAAGGATTGATTTTTTTTGTTAGTACTTCTATTGTATTTTGCATACTGGGGTCTTTCTTAATATTAGTTTCAACTTTATCAATACCATGTAGTATTGTAGTGTGATCGCGGTTACCCATTATCTTTCCGATATCAGAGAGGGAAAAAGCGGTTAGTTTACGGCATAAGTACATGGCAACCTGTCTTGGATAAGCTATATTCCTGCTTTTATTGACAGAATAGATATCAGCAGTTGTAATGTTAAAATGTTCAGCTATAACATCAATTATCAAGGCAGGGGTAATCTGTTTCTTATCATCTGGTGAAATCAGGTCTTTTAATGCTTCTTCCGCAAGAGTAACATTAACTTCCTGTTTTTTTAATCGGGAAAGGGCTACTATTTTAGTTAAAGCACCTTCCAGTTCCCTAATATTAGATTTTACATTTGTTGCTATATATTTCATTACTTCATTATCTATCTGCAGGCCGTCCAGCTCTTCTTTTTTCTTAAGTATTGCCATACGTGTTTCATAGTCCGGCTGCTGGATATCTACGGTTAACCCCCATTCAAAACGGGAACGAAGTCTTTCTTCTAAAGTTAAAATATCTTTTGGTGGTTTATCACTGGATATAATAATCTGCTTTTTTGATTCATGAAGGGTATTAAAGGTGTGGAAAAATTCCTCCTGGGTACTTTCTTTTCCTATAATAAATTGAATATCATCGATTAGTAAAACGTCGATGTTTCGATACTTTTCCCTAAACTCAGTGGGAGTTGTATTTACATTACGAATGGATTCAATCAATTCATTGGTGAATTTCTCACTGGTTACATACATAACTTTACTTTTAGCATTCTGTTCCAATATATAATGAGCTATGGAATGCATTAAATGGGTTTTGCCCAATCCAACACCTCCATAGATAAAAAGCGGATTATAAATTTCAGCTGGAGACTCAGCTACGGCTAAAGATGCAGCATGTGCAAGATTATTATTGGCACCAACTACGAATGTATCAAAGGTATATCTTGGATTTAGGAAAGATAAACCATTTTTCTGATTCTTATGTATGCCAACAGAAACAGTTTCATTTTTATTTTTAGCAGGTACTGTTTGGCTTTCCAACATAAATTCCAGTTCGAAATTTTCGTTCATGATTTCTGTAATAGCAACTTTTAAAGGAATTCCGTATTTTCTGCTTATGAAATTTTTACTGTCAGGGCCGATCATTTTATCATCAATAGATATAGTAATTAAATTATCTTTTATTGAATATACTTTTAAAGGAAGCAACCAGGTTCTAAAAGAAACATCCGTTATACAGTGTTCGATTTTAAGATATTCCAGTATTTCGTCCCATTTATCTTGAATTTCATTCATTACATTAATCTCCCTAATATAAAATTTCGTACATACCTAACTTATATGATATAACAAAACTGTGGATATTTCAATGATAATATGTAAATTAATCTCTTTGGTGAAGGGATATCCCCATCAAAATTTTGTTTAATAACAATTGTGTGAATAAATTATAAAAAGTATAAACATCAAAAAATTCCAGTTTTCGTGGGGATTCAATTTACAATTGTTTAAAATATTCACACCAATTCACATAGTTATCCACAATTCATCAACAATTTGTGGATAACTATGTGTGAAACAATTGTTTTTAATTATTATCGGTGAATATTTAATATAGTTTAGAATAAAAAAAGGATATATTAAGGCTTAATGATGAAAGAAAGAGTTGTAATGTAAATTAATTGTAAAACTTATTACACTTATCCTGTTTCTTGAATTAAATAAAAAACGTAATATGGCATCTTAATTACAAGTAGTATAAGGCAATATATATCTATTTTAATTTGGTATATCCATAACCATTAACAATTGCCTCTATTTTCTGATTTGATTTATAGAAAGGACAGTGAGGGGTATGCTCATTCTTACTATTGTTTTGCCATATGAATAAATTTGCATCAAAGTTAGATAATATAATTATTAAAAGATTGTACAAAATATTAATAAAATAACTACTTGACGTACAAGCAGTTAGCGAATATAATAAACATGATATTTTAAATTTAATTAAAATAGAACAAATACGCTTACCATATATATATTGGTATATTTAGAAGGAGGTGCGCAATAATGAAAATGACATTCCAACCGAAGAAAAGATCAAGAGCTAAGGTTCATGGTTTTAGAGCAAGAATGAGTACTTCAAACGGAAGAAAAGTTATAGCCAGCAGAAGAGCAAAAGGTAGACATCAGTTATCAGCATAGGTCGCATTATTGTGGCCTTTTCTTCTCTTATAAAACTTTTGTTAGCATAAGGATGCGCCGGCACGTGTCGTTGCTGTTAACATAGGACGTTCGTCCCTGGCGGGCGCCGTTGTTTAATGTTGTTTTTAAGAAAGGGCCGTGGGATTTTGAAATCGTCAGAATCAATGAAAAGTAATATTAACTTTAAGAATGTATACCATAATGGAAAATCCTATGCAAATACGTACTTAATTATGTATGTATCGAAGAATGAGATAGAAAAGAATAAGATTGGAATTTCTGTAAGTAAAAAAGTTGGAAATAGTGTGGTCAGGCACAGAATAACCAGATTAATCCGTGAAAGCTACAGATTGAATGAAGATATGTTTAATAGTGGTTTAGACATAGTAGTGATTGCAAGAGCAGGTGCAAGAGGAAAAAGTTATAATGAAATAAATAGTGCATTACTTCATTTAGCGAAGATGCATAAAATTTTAAAAGAGATGATAAAGTCGTGATAAAACGGGTTTTAATATTTTTGGTAAAATTATACAGAAGATTTATTTCTCCTCTTAAGGGAAGGTCCAGTTGTATTTATACACCTACCTGCTCTTTGTATGCACTTCAAGCTCTGGAAAAATATGGTGCAATCAAAGGAACCTATTTAGCGATAAGGAGAGTTTTAAGATGTCATCCTTTTGCAACTGGTGGGTACGATCCGGTTCCATAAAGAGTTTGGTTAGGGAAAATGGCACTTTTAAGTGTGTCCAAGGAGGAAAATAATTTGTATAGTATATTTTTAACACAGACAACAGGTATTCTAGGACCGATTGCATCCATTTTAGGATGGATTTTAAATGCTATCTATGAGTTTTTAAATTTATTCGGCATACAAAATGTAGCTATTGTTATTATTTTATTTACGTTTATCGTTAGGGGTCTTATGATTCCATTAACAATAAAACAACAAAAATTTTCTAAATTGTCATCAAAGATGAATCCGGAGATATCTAAGATTCAAGCTAAATATAAAGGTAAAAAAGATGAGGCTTCAATGAGAAAGCAGCAGGCTGAAACCCAGGCAGTATATCAGAAATACGGCGCAAGCCCGACGGCAGGGTGTCTGCCTTTATTAATCTCTTTACCAATCATGTTTGCATTATATCGTGTTATTTATAATATACCTGCTTATGTAAATGATATAAATCAAATGTATGCCCATGTAGCAGAAGCAATAAGGGGAACCAATGGTTATGTAGACACAATGACACAAATGGCTTCTTCTGTTGGTCTTAAACCAGCTAATTATAGTGAAGTAGGGACAGATGGTATTTTGTCTGTAAATCATGTTATAGATATATTAGTTAAATTTAAGACGAAAGAATGGTCTGAATTAAAAGATAATTTTCCTACTTTACAGACTATAATTGATACGAATTATACAAATATTTTAAGCGTAAATAAATTTATCGGTAATTTAAATGTTATTGATGCTCCAGGTTATAGTTTTCCTGGAATTCTTATTCCTATTATAGCAGCAGGATTACAATTTATCCAAGGAAAGCAGACACAAGCCCTGAATCCCACGAATAAAGATAATCCAATGGGTTCAACTATGAATACCATGAATACGGTAATGCCTATTATGTCAGGTGTTTTCTGTGTTATGCTTCCTATCGGAGTTGGTCTTTACTGGGTTGCAGGTAGTTTATTTGCTATTCTTCAACAATTTGTGATTAACAAATATATGGATAAAGTGGATGTAGAAACTTTAATAGAAAAGAATGTCATGAAAGCTAATAAAAAGAAAGCGAAAAAGGGAATTGATCCGAATGCTTCTATGGAAGAGTTAGCTAAAAAATCGACAAAATCTATTGAAACAACAGTGGAAAGCCAAGATGTTTCTACAGCTAGTTATGCGAATTCAGTTAAAAAGAACTATGAACCTTCCAATTATAAGAAGAGTGATGTATCTTATAAAGCAGGTAGTATTGCTGCAAATGCGAATCTTCTTAATAATAGGAATAATAATAAGGGGGAAAGGTAAGTATGGAGTGGTTAGAAATTACTGCTAAAACTGTAGATGAAGCCTTGACGGAAGCGTTAATTAAATTACAAACAACCAGTGACCGGGTTGAGTATGAAGTTATTGAAAAAGAAAGCAGTGGTTTTTTAGGTTTATTTAATAAACCTGCCAAAATACGTGTAAAGTTAAAAGACAGTGTAGATAATATGGCAAAAGATTTCTTAAATAAAGTATTTAAAGCCATGAACATTGAAGCTAAATTAGAAGTTGAATATGATGAAGCAGGTTCCTCTATTGATATCAATATTATTGGTGATGATATGGGCGTTTTAATTGGTAAAAGAGGACAAACTCTTGATTCACTACAGTATTTAGTCAGCCTTGTTTTAAATAAAGAAAGTGATAACTATTTAAAAGTTAAATTAGATACTGAGAATTATCGTCAAAGAAGAAAAGAAACTCTAGAAAATTTAGGTAAGAATATTGCATATAAAGTAAAAAGAACCAGAAAATCAGTTTCTTTAGAACCTATGAATCCCTATGAGAGAAGAATTATCCATTCTGTTTTGCAGAATGATAAATTTGTTGAAACTCACAGTGAAGGTGAAGAACCTTACAGGAGGGTAGTAATTACGCTAAAGAAAAGTGCATTGAACCGTGATTATAAATATAATAATCATAATAAATATTCAAATAGTAACGGAACAAATAAGGATAACGGTAATTATAATAAAAATAGAGAATATAGTCAAAAGCATAGTGAAGTGGAATAAGGTATGGGGTGTATTAAAGATAAATTTGCTTTGATACACCTTTTTCTATCAGAACCTTTCCACAACATATATAGATAGGAGCAGAAAATGAAAACAGATACGATTGCTGCTATTGCTACTGCAATGAATAATGCCGGAATCAGTATCATTCGTATAAGCGGTGAAGAAGCTTTGACAATTTTGGACAAGATTTATAGAAGCAAGTCAGGTGATAAAAGCCTATCACTTATGCCCAGTCATACCATACATTATGGGTTTATTGTGGATAAAGATGTCATTATCGATGAAGTGATGGTACTAATTATGAAAGGTCCTAAAAGTTATACGAAAGAAGACACAATAGAAATTGACTGTCATGGCGGAATTGTTGTTACAAAGCGAATCTTAGAGACTGTTTTAAAATATGGAGCAAGGGCAGCAGAGCCAGGTGAATTTACAAAACGTGCATTTTTGAATGGGAGAATTGATCTATCCCAGGCAGAAGCCGTAAGTGATATTATAAATGCAAAAAATGAATTTGCACTTAAAAACTCCATTAATCAATTAAGAGGTTATGTATTAAATAAAATAAAAGAAATTCGAGACAGTATTATTCATGATCTTGCTTTTATAGAGGCAGCGCTTGATGATCCTGAGCACATTAGTTTAGATGATTTTAGCAACAAGTTAAATAACCATATAATTAATAATCTGAAGGAACTTAAAGTTTTATTAAAGTCTTCAGAAAACGGAAGATTATTAAAGGAAGGTATAAAAACTGTTATACTTGGTAAGCCCAATGCCGGCAAATCTTCTTTATTAAATGTTTTAGTCGGAACAGACAGGGCTATTGTAACGGAAATAGCAGGAACAACCAGGGATACATTAGAAGAGACAATACAACTTGGTAACATTTCTTTAAATGTTATAGATACGGCTGGAATACGCGTAACCGAAGATGTTATCGAAAAGATAGGTGTAAATAAGGCTATTAACTCTGCTGAGGATGCAGATTTAATTGTATATGTCGTAGATGCTTCCATTAAATTAGATGATAACGATTATGAGATTATTAAATTAATAGAGAATAAAAAGGCAATTGTATTGTTAAATAAGACTGACCTTGATATTATAATTGAACCAAAGTGGATTGGAGATTTAGCAGGTAAAGATGTAATACAAATTTCAGCAAAAGAAAATATAGGTATTGATTTATTAGAAAAATGGATAGCAGATCAGTTTTTTAATGGTCATTTAAATTTTAATGATGAAGTATATATTACAAATATACGGCAAAAAGAAGCGATTGCAAAAAGTATAGAAAGTTTAGAAATGGTTAAAACAAGTATAGAAGAAGGTATGCCGGAAGATTTTTACTCTATTGACTTGATGAATTCCTATGAATTATTAGGTGGTATTATTGGAGAAGCAGTGGATGAAGATTTAGTAAATACCATTTTTCGAGAATTTTGTATGGGTAAATAATTTTTTGTATTTGGCAGGAATATTAAATTAAATCAATGTTATTTGGATTAATTAAGTAGTTTTATATTACTAGTACTGCATTGCATAAATAATTCTTAATATCAGGTACTGAATTAAGTGTTATTTATGCAAGGTAGTACTAGTATATCAAAGCATTTAATTGGGCTTAGATATTAAAGAGGATAAGGTGAAAAATCGCGTGCAACGAACGCAGATGGGAGTTATGATGTCATATACGTATGAAGCTTATGATATTGTAATAGTTGGTGCTGGCCATGCAGGTTGTGAAGCAGCGTTAGCATGTGCAAGATTATCTCTTAATACATTAATTGTTACAATCAGTATGGATAGTATTGCTTTAATGCCTTGTAATCCTAATATAGGAGGAACATCAAAAGGACATTTAGTTAAGGAAATAGATGCATTAGGCGGGGAAATGGGTAAAAATATTGATAAGACTTACATACAGTCTAAAATGTTAAACATTTCAAAGGGACCTGCAGTTCATTCACTTCGTGCTCAAGCCGACAAGCAGGATTATAGCAGATCAATGAGAAAAGTGTTGGAAAACACATCCTGTTTAACGCTAAAACAAGCAGAGGTGACTGAAATAATAGTAGAAGACCGTCAGGTTAGGGGGATAAGAACCTTTTCCGGTGGAATTTATCCCTGTAAGGCTGTAGTATTGTGTACAGGTACTTATCTGAAAGCAAGATGTGTTTATGGGGACGTTAGTAATTATACCGGACCGAATGGTTTACAAGCTGCAAATTATTTAACGGAATCCTTAAAGTCAATTGGAATCGAGATGTATCGTTTTAAAACCGGGACACCTGCCCGTATTGATAAAAGATCAATTGATTTTAGTAAAATGGAAGAACAATTTGGGGATGATAAAATTGTACCTTTTTCTTTTACAAATGATGCTGAAAGTATAAAGAAAGAACAGGTTTCCTGCTGGTTGACTTATACGAATGAGAATACACATAATATAATCCGTACCAATATATACCGTTCTCCTTTATATTCCGGTAATATTAAAGGGACCGGTCCAAGATATTGCCCATCTATTGAAGATAAGGTTGTTAAATTTGCAGATAAAGACAGGCATCAGGTATTTATAGAACCGGAAGGTAACTATACGAATGAAATGTATGTTGGGGGTATGTCCAGCTCCCTTCCAGAGGATGTACAGTATCAGATGTACCGCAGTGTGGCAGGACTTGAAAATGCAAAAATAGTTAGAAATGCATATGCAATTGAGTATGACTGTATTAATCCAATGCAGTTAAAACCAACATTAGAATTTAAAAAGGTTAATGGTTTATTTAGCGGAGGGCAATTTAACGGAAGCTCCGGTTATGAAGAAGCAGCAGCGCAAGGTTTAATGGCTGGTATTAATGCATCCATGAAATTATTAGGTAAAGAACAAATTATACTGGATCGTTCACAAGCTTATATTGGTGTTCTAATTGATGATATTGTGACAAAAGAAACCCATGAACCGTATCGAATGATGACATCCAGAGCAGAATACCGCCTTTTATTAAGACAGGATAATGCAGATTTAAGACTAACAAAAATTGGGTACCAGGTAGGTTTAATTTCAGAAGAAAGATATAAAAATCTGATTATTAAAGAAAATCAGATTGAGGAAGAGTTAAAAAGAGTTAAAAATACTTTAATCGGTGCTAATCAGGAAGTCCAGTCAATACTTGAAGAGAATAGCAGTAATGCACTGAAAACGGGAACAACTTTAGGTGAATTAATACGACGTCCAGAATTATCTTATGAATCAATTGAATCAATTGATAAAAACAGATCATCTCTTCCGCAAGACGTAATAGAGCAGGTTAATATAAATATTAAATATGAAGGTTATATACAAAGACAGTTGAAACAGGTTGAACATTTTAAAAAACTGGAAGGAAAATTAATTCCTGGAAATTTGGATTATTCTAAAGTTTTAAGTTTAAGGGTAGAAGCAAAACAAAAATTAATGCAGATTAAACCATTATCTGTTGGTCAGGCTTCCAGGATTTCTGGAGTTTCTCCAGCTGATATTTCCGTATTGCTTATTTACTTAGAACAGTTGAGAAGAAGTAATTAGAAAATATTATTAATAAATAATTTTTTAAAAGTAGTTATTAAAAGCAGGAAGGGTTGATATTTTATGAAAGACAAAGCAGCATTTATTTCATTATTAAAGGGTTTAAATATTACACTCTCCGAATTTCAGATTGAACAATTTTTAAAATATTATGAGCTATTAGTTGAAAAAAACAAAATAATGAATCTTACTGCCATTACTGAATATAAGGAGGTTTTAAGTAAACATTTTATAGATAGCCTCTCATTAATAAAGATATATGATATTAATCAGAATATTAATGTACTTGATATGGGGACTGGGGCAGGATTTCCAGGAATACCATTAAAAATAGCATTTCCTAAAATTAATGTAGTATTATTAGATTCCTTAAATAAAAGAGTTAATTTTTTGAATGAAGTAATAAGTGTATTAGACTTAGATAATATTTTAGCTGTTCATGGAAGGGCAGAGGACTTTGGTAAAAAAGAAGGATATAGAGAGGGTTTCGATTTATGCGTGTCCAGGGCAGTGGCTAAATTATCGATTCTTTCGGAATATTGTTTGCCATATGTAAAAGTAAAGGGATATTTTATTTCTTATAAAGCTGGAAATATTCAAAATGAGCTAGCTGAATCAAAAAAGGCAATAGAAATACTAGGTGGTCAACTGGCACAGGTGGAAAGTTTTGAATTGCCTGGCACTAATATTGAAAGGTCCTTAATAAAAATAAATAAAATTCGTAATACTTCAGTAATATATCCGAGAAATGCAGGAAAACCTGTTAAAGAACCAATTCAATAAAATTAAGATGTTTTTATTCTATAAGGTTAAAAGAAAGAAGTGCCAATTGTCCTTTTGTGTATAAAATAAGTAGTAATTGTTTATTTATACAATGTATTAATTAAAAAGGATTATTGGCACTTTATAACATTAAAGAAATATGACATAAATATATAAAAAAACTTATAATAATATAAAAAAACATATAATTAGACAAAATATTTATTTAACAATTTACCTTTTATATGGTAAAATGTAAATAGTGATTAGGAAATATCTAGAGGGGGTGAAAAATTGGTTCAGGGTAAATATTTGTATTATGGTGATGACTTATCTGAAGTTTTTAAAATTAGAAGAAAAGTATTTATAGATGAACAGGGTATAGCTCCTGAAGAAGAATTTGATGATTACGATAATTTGGCTGTACATGCATTGGTATATGATAATACGAATAATAAAAAGGCAGTTGCAACGGGGAGGGTATACCATGATGGAGAAAATTACCGAATAGGAAGAATTGCAGTTTTAAAAGAAGAAAGAGGAAAATATTACGGGGATTTTGTTGTCCGCTTATTAGTAGATAAAGCTTTTTTAGCTGGGGCAGAAGAAGTAATCATAAATGCGCAGGTAAATGCTATTAAATTTTATGAAAAGATTGGATTTATTCCTTATGGAGATATTTTTGATGAAGCAGGAATAGAACATGTAGTAATGAAAGTTAAACTAAACAGTATATGTAAAAAATGTGACAAAAAATAACTATTTTAGAAATTTTTAAGAAAAATATTTTTTTATTTATCAATTTAGGCTTTTAAAAAAGCAAAATATGTTATATTATATAGATAAAAAATAGGGAGAGTTACATTATTATGATTCATCAAGATGATAATATGGGGTTCATGGAACAATTAAGTGATGCTCTTAATTTTTTAACACAAAATGAAGAACATACCCAGAAAGAACTTGATCAAATTAATATTACTATCAAGTGTTTAGAAGAAGAATTAAAAGAAGTTAATAATAGTATGACTGTTATTAATAAAAACAATTCTAATGCTGATTTATTTTCTCCATCAATTAAAAATGATAAGGATAACCGGATAAATTTTTTAATAGCAGAAAAACAAAATATTGAAACCAAAATAAAGGATGCAGAAGAGAATTTTCTTTTTTTTATAAATCGAAAAAATAGCTTGGATAATTTGATTAATTGTTTTTATACAATGAAAAGTAATTGTATTGAAGAACCTGGAGCAGTTAATGAAAGTTCTAATTTTATTTATGAAAATAAAATTAGTTTGGAAATGGGCATTAATGTACTTGAAACACAAGAAAATGAGCGTAAACGGATAGCTAGGGATTTACATGATTCTACTGTACAAAACTTAACTAATATGATGCATAAGACAGAATTGTGCACCAGACTAATTGATATTGATTCTGTACGTGCAAAGTTAGAATTACAAACAATGATTAACACGATAAAATCAACTATAAATGATATGAGAAATATTATATTTGGTTTAAGACCTATGTCTTTGGATGATTTAGGATTAATCGCAACCATTGAAAAATATATAAGAGAGTTTAAGAAAAATCATGAAATAGAAATTAATTTAAAAGTTCTAAATGATGAAAGAAGTATTTTGCCGGTAATAAATCTTACCTTATTTCGTATTGTTCAAGAAGCATCTAATAATGCAATAAAGCATGGTAAAGCAAATAAAATTATGATAAACTTAATATATGAGGATGATTTTATTTTATTAAGTATATATGATAATGGTATAGGGTTTAAAAATGAAACTTATATGGAGACGAAAGCAAATATGTTTTCTGGTTATGGATTATCAATGATGAAAGAGAGAGTACTACTTTTATCTGGTGATTTTAATATAGAATCAAGTGAAAACAACGGGACGAAAATTTTAGTTAAGGTACCACTAAATCATGCAAGGAGGACATATAAGTAATGGAACCTATTAAAATTGTTATTGCAGATGATCACCGTATGGTAAGGGAAGGACTCAAACAATTACTGGAGTTAGATGGTGATATATCAGTTATAGGGGAAGCTGGAGACGGAGTGTCATGTCTTAATATCATTGAAGTGTTGAATCCAGATGTTGTTTTACTCGATATTAATATGCCGCAAATGAATGGTCTGCAGGTTCTTCAGAAATTAAAGGAGAATAAATGCAAAAGCAGAATTTTAATATTAACAATCCATAATGAAATTGAGTATTTAGTGAAAGCTGTTGATATTGGAGTTGATGGATATATTCTGAAAGATTCAGAATACGACATTCTAAGAAAAGCTATATTTGCTGTAAAAAATGGGGAAAGTTATATTCAGAGCGAGTTAGTTTCCTTATTAAAAGAAAAATTAGAAAATTCAGGCAAGGGTTCCGTATCAGACGATAATTTACTTACAAAAAGGGAAATGGAAGTACTTAAACTTTTGACTGAAGGATTGTTTAATAAGGAGATTGCCTATCACTTGTCCATTAGTGAAAAAACAGTTAAGAATCACGTTTCAAACATTTTTAAAAAAATCAGCGTTTCTGACCGAACACAAGCTGCAGTATATGCTATTAGAAATAACATTGTTGAAATATTATAATAAATTGTAAAGTATAAGTATTTAAAATACACAAACGTACAAATCATTTTAATGAGGTGTGCGTTTTTTGTTTCACGTGAAACATTTTTATAAACAATGTCGGAAAGTATAGATATATGTATGAATAAGTGTTATAATAAATTGTCTTTAACTCAGTGTAATAATTTTAGAAAAGGGGGAATAACATGGGACGTATTATAGCTGTGGCTAATCAAAAAGGTGGTGTTGGTAAAACAACAACAACTATTAATTTATCTGCCTGTTTAGCTGAAAAAGGAAAGAAAGTTTTGACTATTGATATAGATCCACAAGGTAATACTTCCAGTGGATTAGGTGTAGATAAAAACAATCTTAAAAATACTATTTATGAATTAATAATTGGTCAATGTACCATAGAGGAATGTTTATTAACTGATATCCTACATAATCTATCAATATTACCTTCTAATGTTAATTTAGCGGGTGCTGAAATTGAATTAATAGGAATTGATGATAAGGAATATATTTTAAAAAAGGAAATAGCGAGAATCAAAGATAATTACGACTATTTAATTATTGATTGTCCCCCCTCTCTTAATACTTTAACTGTTAATGCTATGACAACCGCTGATACAGTATTAGTTCCTATACAATGTGAATATTATGCTTTGGAAGGATTATCCCAATTAATACATACAATTAATCTAGTAAAACAAAGATTAAATCCTAATTTAGAAATTGAAGGTGTAGTTTTTACAATGTTTGATGCAAGGACAAACTTATCTTTACAGGTAGTCGAAAATGTTAAATCCAATTTAAAACAAACAATTTATAAATCAATTATACCACGCAATGTGAGATTAGCAGAGGCACCTAGTCATGGGCTTCCCATTAATTTATATGATCCTAAGTCAGCAGGAGCAGAAGGATATCGTGATTTAGCAGATGAAGTAATAGAAAGAGATGATGATTAATTTATAATTATATTTTTTTAAAATGTTTTGATTTTAAAAAACAGGTAATCTGATTTTTATTACTTTATAAATCAGTTTAACTAAATATATTATAATAAATAAAAAATTATAATATTAGATTTTTTAAATTAAATAGGGTTTTAAAAATAACAAATAGTAATATTTATTTGAAACCTCTTATTAATAAAATAAAGAAATTTAAAATGCATTAACTTTTGATTTTGAACTTTATATAAAATCAGATATTTAATGAAAGGATAAAAACATTATGGCAACAGTAAGAAGAGGATTAGGTAAAGGACTGGATTCAATGATACCTGAAAAAATTGATAAAACTAAACCTGAATCGATTAAACAAGATGACAATGTTTCACGTGAAACATTGATAAATATAAACGATATAGAACCTAATAAAGGACAACCTAGAAAAAATTTCGATGAAGATGCAATACAGGAATTGGCGGATTCTATTAAGCAATATGGAATTATACAGCCATTAATTCTTCAAAAGAAGGATAAATATTATGTTATCATTGCAGGAGAGAGAAGATGGCGTGCTGCAAAACTGACTGGTTTAAAGAAAATACCTGCAATAATAAAAGATTATACACCACAAGAAATTATGGAAATAGCTTTAGTAGAAAATTTGCAGAGAGAAGACTTGAATCCAATCGAAGAGGCAATCGCTTTTCAAAATTTGATTAAAGAATTTAATCTGAAACAGGATGAGGTTGCAGAGCGTGTATCAAAAAGCAGAGTAGCGGTTACCAATTCTATGAGATTATTGAAATTAGTGTCCAAAGTTCAGCAAATGTTAATTGACGGTATGATATCAAGTGGACATGCCAGAACGTTATTGGGGATTGAGGAACCAGAACTGCAATATCAAATAGCAATGAAAGTATTCGATGAAAAATTAAGTGTAAGGGAAACAGAAAAATTAATCAAGAATGTATTAAACTCAAAAGAAGAAACAAAAAAAGAAACTGCAGTAACGAAAGAAGATCTATTTATATATCGGGATTTAGAAGAAAAAATGAAAAATATAATAGGGACAAAAGTATGTATTAAGAAGAAAGCAAATAATAACGGTAAAATTGAAATAGATTATTATTCAACGGAAGAATTAGAAAGAATTATTGAATTATTTGAATCAATTAATTAAAGGAGAGTAAGTGGAAATGCAAGTATTCGAATCTTTAGGATTAGATATAGGTTATGTATTAATAGGTGTTATGGGGTTTTCATTAATACTTTTTGTTTTTATTATTGTTCTGATGGCAAGATTAAGTAAAATGAATAAACGATATAAGAAATTTATGGGCGGTGCAGAAGGAAAAAGTTTGGAGAGTCAATTTCTTACCAGATTTGCTGAAGTTGATGAATTAAAATTAGAAAGCAAAAAAGTAAAAGCAAAGATTGAAAAGATAGGTGAAAATCTGCTAATCACTTATCAAAAAGTAGGAATTGTTAAATATGATGCCTTTAAAGAAATGGGAGGCAAATTGAGTTTTGCTATTGCGATGCTAAACGATAATAATGATGGTTTTATACTTAATTCAATGCATTCAAGCAGGGAAGGTTGTTATACTTATATTAAAGAGATTATTAAAGGTGAGGCATTTGTTGTATTAGCAGAAGAAGAAAGATTAGCCTTAGAAGAAGCAAAGAAAACCAAAGATTTTATGGTGTAAGTAAAATAAAACACTCGTTTTAAATAATTTTAAAGTTATTAATATCTAATATATATATTAATTATAAAAAGGAATTAGAAAAGGCTGTTTATCTCATTAATATCTTAGATAAAACAGCCTTTTTTATAAATTATATTTAAAATAGCATTGAGTATGTAATTTGTTACAACGTTCTGAAATATGTGATAAATTATATACTCAATAGCAAATCAATATCATATAATAAACAAAAATAAAACAAGAAATATTATTTTTAATGTATTATAATATTTCTTGTTTTATTTTATAATCAAATTTCTAAATTTAATTAATCTTGTTTATATACATTAATTATTAATTACAATTTAGTAAATTAAGATTACAAATTTTAATTATCCTAAAAATTTAAAGGTATTTAAGTTATCATCATTTTTTAACTGGTACGTTATCTTTACCATAATAAGCAATCAGATATAAATCTTTAAGTTCAGACACTAATGGTAAACGTGGATTAGCGGTGGTACATTGATCACCAAATGCTAAATCAGCCAGGGATCCTACTTTAGATACAAACTCTTTTTCATCAATTCCATATTCTTTTAAGGTTGCGGGAATTTCTAAGAAAGCATTTAATTTTTCTATTTCAGTAGCTAATATTTCAACAGCATCATCATTATTTTTAGGCCTAAAACCAAGCTTATTCATTAAAGCGAAAATCTTATCCCCAACAATATAACTTTCATATTTTGGCCAAGAAGTAAATTTAGTAGGGCAGGAAGTTCCGTTATAGCGTACAACATGTGGTAAAAGAATTGCATTTGCACAGCCATGGGGAACATGATATTCTCCGCCAAGTTTGTGAGCTAAGGAATGATTTACTCCAAGAAAAGCATTGGTAAAGGCCATACCTGCGATTGTAGATGCATTATGCATTTTTTCACGCGCAACCGGGTCATTAGCACCAAATTCATAGGATTTCTTCAGATAATTAAATACCATTTCAATTGCGTGGACAGCAAGTGCATCTGTATAGTCAGAAGCTAAAATTGATATATAAGCTTCAATTGCGTGGGTTAAAACATCCATTCCGGTCCATGCTGTAGATTTTTTAGGAACTGACATTACGAAATCAGGGTCGATAATTGCTATGTCCGGTGTCAATTCATAATCTGCCAGAGGATATTTCTTATTTTCAGTTTTATCTGATATAACGGCAAAGGAAGTGACTTCAGATCCAGTACCAGAAGTAGTAGGAATAGCAACTAATTTCGCTTTTTTACCAAGTTGAGGAAATTTATAAGTCCTCTTTCTAATGTCAAGGAATTTTAAGGACATATTCTTAAAATCAGCTTCCGGATTCTCATAAAATAACCACATTCCTTTTGCAGCATCTATAGCTGATCCACCGCCTAAAGCGATAATTACATCGGGTTTGAATTTATTCATGGAATCTACACCAGTCATGATAGTCTCTAAAGAAGGATCTGGTTCTACCTGATCAAAAATTTCACAATGAACATATTCTTCTCTTTTTCTTAATTGATATAAAACCTTGTTTACATAACCCAATTGAGTCATAGCTGGATCAGTAACGATAAAAGCTTTGCTTATATTTGGCATCTTGGATAAATAAGCAGTCGATCCGGACTCAAAGTATATTTTGCTGGGAACTTTAAACCATTGCATATTATTTCTCCTCTTTGCTACACGTTTGATGTTTACAAGATCGACAGCGGATACATTATGTGTTGTTGAGTTACCGCCGTAAGATCCACATCCAAGAGTTAAAGAAGGCATATTGGTATTATATAAATCGCCGATTGCGCCATGTGTGGAGGGGGAGTTAACTATGATACGTCCTGTCTTCATTCGGTTAGAGAATTCTTCAATTACTTTTGAATCGGTAGAATGCAATACGGAAGAGTGCCCCATACCGCCGTTCGCTAACATCTTTTCGCATAAAACTATACCATCTTCCACATCTGTTGCTTTTGCAACAGCTAAAACTGGGGATAACTTTTCAATAGACAGTGGATAATCTCTTCCCAAACCATCAAGTTCTGTGCATAAAATCTTTGTATCCTTTGGAATAGTAAATCCGGCTAAAGAAGCAATCATTGCAGGTGATTGTCCAACAATTTCAGGATTAACAGATCTTTTCTCCAGGTTAATTACTATGGGTTCAAGATTTTTAATTTCTTCCTTTGTAGCAAAATAGCAACCGGCTTTTTTCATTAATTCTATTACTTCTTTATATACAGGAGCTTCAATAATAGCTGCCTGTTCGGAAGCGCATATCATACCATTGTCAAAAGATTTAGATAATACTAAATCATTAACAGCTCTTTTTAATACAGCAGTTTTCTCAATAAAACATGGAACATTTCCAGGTCCGACACCAAGTGCAGGTTTTCCGGAGGAGTATGCGGCTTTAACCATACCTGGACCACCTGTTGCCAAGATACAAGCTACTCCAGAATGATTCATAAGAACAGAGGTAGCTTCAACAGAAGGATATTCAATCCACTGGATACAATTTTTAGGTGCCCCGGCTAAAATAGCAGCGTCTAATAATGTCTGGGCAGCAGCTTTCGAACACTGCTGTGCGCTTGGGTGAAAACCAAAGATAATTGGATTGCGGGTTTTTATACAAGAGATGATTTTAAACATTGTTGTTGAGGTCGGATTAGTAACAGGAGTAACACCAGCTACTATACCAATGGGTTCAGCAACCATCATAAAGTCTTCTTCTTCATTGTCTTCTATAATACCGACGGTTTTCTGATATTTAATTGAATGCCAGATATATTCGGTTGCAAATATATTCTTAGTTATTTTGTCTTCGTATATACCTCTGCCTGTTTCTTCAACCGCCATCTTAGCTAGAACTTGCTGTTTAGCGAGACCAGCTAAAGCCATTTCATGTACAATATTATCGATTGCGGCCTGATTATAATTCATGAACTCTTTTAAAGCAACTTGGGCATTCTTTACAAGTAAATTGACATGTTCTTGTGGTGTAGGTTGTTTTTTTTCACTCATATTATAAATCCTCCTGTAATTAATGTTTATTTATGTGTTAAATTATTAACAATTAACAACAAACCAACGTTACAATTTGAATATAACAGAGATATCGAATTTTGTCAAACAATATTTTATAATATTTAGACAAACAAGTGTAAAAAAAATAGAATAAAACTAATGATAAATATACAAAACCAACAAATTACAAAATGGTATTATATATAAATTACAAAAAAAATTTATACAATAACCTAAATGTTAAATAAATAACAATATTAATTGATTTTTAATCTATCATAATATTGACATTAATTGTTTTATTGGATATTGTATTATATAGGTGGATAAGTTAAGCCTCGGGAAATTAGAATTACAATTACACTAAATGCTCATTATCCGCAAATGTTTAAAATACGAGGTGTTTCATATGAGAAGAATGTTACTTGATTCTATCAAGGGACATGAATTGCTTGCAAGAGATATTCTAAGTAACAGTGGAATTGTAATCATGCCGGCAGGTTCAGTTATTAAAAAAGAATATGTTAGAAGGCTAATGGAGTTAGAGATATTTTATGTATATGTCGAAGATGAATTATCTATGGGAATACAGGATGAAGATAATATTGAAGAAAAAATCAAAGAACAGTGCCAAGAGATTGTAAAAAATATCATCGATAAGTATTCATATCAGGGACATGGTGATCTGGAGAATATCCAGGAAGTAGCCGAACAGATTATTGGAGATATAATTGAACAGCCGGAGATTTTATTTAACATATCAGGAGTTCGAAGAAAAAGCGAAAGTACATATTCTCATTCTATTAATGTGTGTGCATTATCTGTATTATTAGCTTTAAGGATGAAACTTCCAAAAGTTAAAGTCCGTGAAATTGCGGTTGGAAGTCTTCTGCATGATATAGGATATAATTCAATACAATTTGACTTCATTAATAACGATTATAATGATTTTAATAAATCAGAGCAGAAGGAACTTATGAAACATGTTATTTATGGCTATTCATCTGTTATTAAAGAGGATTGGTTAACGTTATCTTCCAAAGATATAATTTTATGCCATCATGAAAAAATAGATGGTTCAGGATATCCTTTTCATAAAAAGGCTGATAAAATAAAAACAGGAAGTAAAATAGTTGCTGTCTGTGATACATTTGACAGTTATGTCTATGGGTTTTTATGCCCGAAAATGAAAGTTCATCATGCAATTGATTATATTGTTAGCCAGGCTGGCGTAAAGTTTGATTTTGATATTGTAAACTGTTTTATGGAATCAGTTGCGGCCTATCCGAACGGGACTATAGTTATAACGAATACCGGTGAAAAAGGAATCGTAATCAGGCAGAATGTAAAGTGTCCGACAAGGCCTGTTTTACATATGATTACTGACGCTAATGGAAAAAAGTATACAACCTGGGTAGAAAAAGATTTAAATAAAGAATTGACTTTATTAATAGAAGATACAATAGAATTATAAAGTCCGGATGCTAAATTCTTTCATCTTTTAAACAGTTTGGGATGAGAGAATTTTTGTTACATATTACATTTCAATCAGGAATTTTTAATTTATTTTATTTCCAATCAATTAAATTCTAAATTATTCTGGTTTAATAAATTATTGTAAAAATATTTTTTCCCTTTACTATTAATGGTTTGAAATCCAAATTTTGATACAGGAATAAATCTTGCCAGTAGCACAAAAATATGATATAAGTAATAGATAAATATTAATTTTTATTTTATTTATAAAATTGGATATAATAAATAAGCTAGACTCCATATAATCTAGTTGAATAATCTTGAGTTAGGTGGTGGATGATTGTGCATAGTTATTTAAGAGCAATAGGATTTAGTGAAATTATAGATAGGATAGATTTAGAACGATTGTTGGGCATAATCATTGAACAGCCAACAGAGAAAAAGATATATAACATGCCAAATAATAAATTATTTGTAGAAATAACGAAAATGTTTTCAAAACAAATGGGAATCACTTTGAGAGGTGAAATTGACTCGGAAGGAAAATTTTATATGGAACATTATTTTCCGTATTTTAAAAGTCAATATATGAGTACAAAAGAAGAAACTTCTATTATAAAAAGAGTCGATACAGAAGCTTATACCGGTATGTGTGATGATATAAGGCTTGGGGTGTCACTTATATTTTATTTACAAAATGTTGTAGATTATTTAATAGAAGGAAAAAATAAAAATCAGACGGACAGAGCACTGCCAATATATTTATCAGCACTCTCTATTACAGGAAAGATTATTCTGCCTATGGAGTTGGATGAAAAGCTGGCAAAGAATAATACTGCGGATGTCCAATATAGAAGGCAGTTAATAGCTGAAGCGAAAAAAGGTAATCAGGAAGCAATTGATAGTCTTACAATCGATGATATTGATATGTATGCAATGATTTCAAGAAGGGCAAAAGTAGAAGATATTTACACAATAGTGGAAACTTCTTTTACCCCATATGGTTCAGAGTCTGATAATTACACAGTATTAGGAACGATTGTAGATATGGATGTACTTACTAATGAGGTTACAAGTGAAGAAGTCTATAGTCTTATGATATCCAGCAATGATGTGATTTTTCAGGTCGCTATCAATAAAAAGGATTTACTTGGAGAACCGGTTGTTGGAAGGCGATTCAAAGGAAATATCTGGCTACAAGGAATTATTGATTTTAATTCGGATAAATGTTTGAATTAAGGTTGACTAATCTCAAATAAAATAGTAGAATAGTGTTGCTGCTATTTGGCAGGGAAATGCATCTATAGCTCAGTAGGATAGAGCGACCGCCTCCTAAGCGGTAGGCCGCTGGTTCGAATCCAGTTAGGTGCATTGTAAAAAGAAAGGATTTATGCAAATCTGCATAAATCCTTTCTTTTGGATAAATATTAGTTGTGTTATCAAGTGGTATTTAACTAAAAATCTATATAATCTTTTTTATGTTTATGTTTTTTACTTCCTCTTTTTTCTAAATATGATTTTCTTCTTTTTCGAAAAGGTATTTCCACTAATATAATATATAAACTAAATCCAATTAGAATACAACCTACTATGATGCCGATAATAATCGGTTTTAGATTACTGGAATTATCGGCATGATTAGCAGCACCATTGCTTTGGTCCTTTGGTATTACAGCAGGCGATGGGATAAAGGATTCATTTAATGGGTTATCGGAAACAACATTATTATATATGATATCGGCAGAACCTACATAGGTATCTCCATAGGTATATTTAATTGTACCAATCACATTTTCACCTTCAACAACTTTGTCTATTGGAGTTAATACAATTTCCTTTTTGGCATCTTTATAATCTGCAGAATTAGGCAGCACTATATTTCCCTTAGGACTGATTTGGAGCTGTGATGTGGTTTTGCTGAACAGAGGGCTATACTTTGTAAATAGCGAAGTTGAGTCTTCTGTATTAGGATCTTCCATATCTGCTATGTTATAAATGGAGAAGTTGTCAAATCCATAATTTAATAAACTGGCAGTATCTGAATATTCATGTTCAATACTGTCACAATGCATAATAACACTGATTAATGTTAATCCATCACGCTTGGCAAAAGTTACCAGTGTATACAAAGCTTTTGAAGTATATCCGGTTTTGCCGCCGATGGCACCGTCAAAAGGGATGTCCCCTTTAATAAACTTATGATGATTTGCTAAATATCTGGTATCTTTCTGCAAATTGGTTGGAGGAATGGCATAAGTTCTTGTACCAGTTATTTTCCTAAAAAGATCATTGTTTATTGCTGCCCTGGATATTAAAGCCATATCATAAGCAGAAGTATAATGATTCTCATCCGGTAAACCATGGGGATTAGCAAAATGCGAATCCGTGCAACCTAGTTCCTTGGCCTTTTCATTCATGAGATCGGCAAATGCATCTACACTGCCGGCTACATGCTCTGCAACGGCATAGGAGACCTCATTTGCTGATTCCAGCATAATTCCATAGAGACATTGCTCAACGGTAAGTTTTTCGCCGACATCGATACCAATACGGCTACTGTCTAAATCAACGTCATAAACGGCATTTTTTGAAAAAGTTACAGTTTCACCTAAGGATGAATTTTCAATAGTCAGTAAAGCTGTTAAGATCTTTGTAATACTTGCGGGGTAATAAGTTTTATGAATATTTTTAGAATATAAAATGGCTCCGGTAGATGCATCCATAACAATTGCTGCATCAGAACTTACATTGGGTTGGTTGTCAGGCCAGAGATTTTTGGAAGATTCAGATTTATCAGATTTGTCAGTTTTATTGGTTGAAATAGATATAGTTTGTGCTTGGACATAGGAAGTGGTGGTATTTATAAATAATAAGCATAAAACGCCTAATATAGCTATTGATCTTTTCATAGTTACTCCTTTATATAAAACCGAATGGTATATAATTATTTTTTAAATGTATATGAAATGGGGGGCATAGATTTAAAGGTTTACGTCAGTGAACAAATTAATATAATTAATTAAAATATAGTATATGAAAACAATATCTATATTATAGAGTATTTCCTTAGTTGTATCAAGAAAAAATAAGATATTTATGAAAAATTCAAAATTTAAAATTCGCCAAAATTTGAAATACATTTTATAGTTGTGAAGATTAAAAAAACCTGCGCAAACTGGCACAGGTTTTTTTAAATATAGGGATTTAATATATATAATTGCTTATATTATTATATATAGGATGGATTTTCTAAAAAACAGAGGCATATAGGGTATATATCTTTAGAGAACTGTCGGTGAAGCCTGCCCATAATAAGCATTTTTACCATGTTTACGTAAATAATGCTTATCCAGAAGTTCCTGCTGCATGGGAGGAATTGTACCTCCGGCAAGAACAAGGTTATGCCAGGCCATAAAAGCTACTTCTTCCATTACAACTGCATTGTGGACGGCATTATGAGGATCAGTACCCCAGGTAAAGGGGCCATGGCTGTATACAACGACGCCAGGTACATCTTCTGGCGAAATAGCTCCATCCTGAAAGCGTTCTATTATAACAGTGCCGGTCTCTTTTTCATAAGCCGAATTAATTTCATCCGGTGTCATTTTGCGGGTGCAGGGGATCTCTCCATAAAAATAATCCGCATGGGTGGTACCAAGGGCGGGAATTCCCCTTCCGGCTTGGGCAAAGGTAGTTGCCCAACGGGAGTGGGTATGCACAATACCTCCAATACCGGGAAAGGCCTTATATAATTCAATATGGGTGGCTGTATCAGAGGAAGGGTTTAAGTGTCCTTCAATGCAGTTCCCGTTTAGGTCGACGATTACCATATCCGTGGCCTGCATAACGTCATATTCTACGCCGGAGGGCTTTATTACAATATAACCGGTCTCTCTGTCAATCCCGGACACATTTCCCCAGGTGAAGGTAATCAGTCCGTATTTGGGTAATAACATGTTAGCTTCATATACTTGTTCCTTTAAGTTTTCTAACATTGGTTAATGTCCTTTCCTATATTTATTTAAATTTCCAGGCAATATCCTGTAGAAATAATAATTGTGTTATTCCTTCAATCGTTGTATCTTTACCGATATGAACATATTCAATACCCATCATTTCTGCAAAATCCTGCATGTGTTCCGCAGTCAGGGAATAGGAAAAGACAGTATGATGTGCCCCTCCTGCTAAAATCCAACATTCTGCCCCCGTCTTAAGGTCCGGCATTGCTTTCCACATAACACGTGCAACAGGAAGATTTGGCATATCATATATAGGTTTAACTGCCTCTACATCTTGCACAATTAAACGGAAACGGCCACCCATATCTACTAAGGAGACTACAATGGCTTTGCCCGGATGACCAACGAATACGAGACGGGCAGGAGCTGCTTTGCCTCCGATGCTAAGAGGGTGGACCTCAATTCTGGGTTTATCAGCTGCCAGGGTAGGGCATACTTCTAACATATGGGCACCTAAGGATAATTCATTGCCTTTTGTCAAGTCATACGTATAATCTTCCATAAAGGCAGTACCGCCGGCTAAGCCTTCTGCCATTTGCTTCATTATATGGGTCATGGCAGACACTTTCCAATCGCCTTCTCCGCCATAGCCGAAACCGGTTTCCAGGAGCCGCTGGCTTGCAAGGCCGGGAAGCTGCTCCATGCCATGTAAATCTTCAAAGGTATTGGTATAAGCACCACAACCCGCACCCTCAAGCATTTTTCTCATAGCAATTTCTACTTTCGCCTGATAACGGATGGAAGCTATATTATCCGTAGCAATCGTATATTTTTCCTGATATTCTTTTAATAAAGAATCTACCTGAGTCTCAGTAACCGCATTAATTTCTTTTACTAAATCACCAACCGCAGTGGTATTAACCTGCCAGCCAAGTTTAATCTGGGCTTCTACTTTATCACCCTCAGTTACGGCAACCTGGCGCATATTATCACCAAAACGCATTACTTTTAAGTTTTTACTGATCAGGGAACCAACGGCGGATCTCATCCAGCCTCCGATTTTCTCCTGTACATTTTCATCTTCCCAATAACCGGCTACAACCTTACGGGGTATACGCATTCTGGTTCCAATAAAACCATGTTCCCTATCTCCGTGTGCGGATTGATTCAAATTCATAAAATCCATATCAATTCCCTCATTGGGAATGGTACGGTTGAATTGGGTATGAAAGTGACAATAAGGTTTTTCTAAGATTGCCAATCCGTTAATCCACATTTTAGAAGGAGAAAAAGTGTGCATCCAGGTAATAATGCCGGCACAGTTTTCGTCATAATTAGCCTCTTTGATTATTTTAGTAATTTCATCCGGTGTGGTTACTATGGATTTGTAAATTACAGAACAGGGTATAACACCGGATTCATCCAATCCATTTGCAATCTGCTGCGAATGTCCGGCTACAGCCTTTAAGGTTTCCGGTCCATATAGGTGCTGGGAACCTGTGATAAACCAGAATTCATAACGTTTCATTGATAACATATAACCATCCTCCTAATTTAGGGTATGACTGTTTCGTTACTGCTATACTCTGGTTTTCTGTGACTTTCGCTTCGCGGCACTCACAAAAAACACGTCGAGTATATCGGCTGTGAATAATAACATAGTGGTCAGTATTATATACTTTGTTGTTTTTTGATTTCCTTTAGCCGTTTCATGACATCATTTTCTCCCCGGCCGAAATAATCATGTAGTTTAGAGTATTCATCATATAGTAAATCATATACTTTTGTATTTTTAGGTATCGGGGTATAAATCGTATCACGTAATTTACCCATTACACTGCCGGCTTTAAATACGTCATCGTATCCGCCTTTTAAAGAGCCTGCGGCAACTGCACCGAAGATAGCGCTGCCGAGGGCAGGTCCTTGGGTAGTACCCCCAATTTTAATGGGAAGTTTTATAATATCCGCATAAATCTGCATAGCCATAGGGTCTTTAAGGGAAATTCCACCGGAAGCATAAAATTCATCGACCGGAACACCATTAGCACGGAAGGTTTCAATTATTTTTCTGGTGCCATAGGCAGTAGCTTCAATTAAAGCACGATAAATTTCTTCCGCTTTTGTCTGAAGGGTAATTCCTAAAATCATACCGGTCAGATCCACGTCAACTAGAACGGAACGGTTACCATTCCACCAGTCAAGTGCTACTAATCCACTTTGTCCAACCTTAAGCTGTTCTGCTTTTTTTCTCAAATACTGATGAATATTAAGTCCCTGTGCTTTAGCGGCTTCGTAATATTCTGTACTGACACAATTTTCTACAAACCATGCAAAATGATCACCAACACAGGACTGACCGGCTTCATAACCATAGAAGCCCGGGCAGACACCGTCTTCAACAACGCCGCACATTCCCGGTACGGTATGTTCTTCATCACTCAGCAATATATGGCAGGTTGATGTTCCCATAATGGCAAGCATCTTACCTGGACCGTCAATTTTAACTGCCGGAACGGTAACATGTGCATCCACATTGGCAACAGCAACTGCTGTACCTGCCTTTAATCCGGTAAGTTTTGAAGCCTCTTTTGTAATTTCGCCAGCTTTTGCACCAAGTGGTGTGATAGGGCAGTTTAATTTGTCTAAAACCACATTCTCCAGTCTGGGATCAAGGGCTTTAAAAAAGGATTTATCCGGATAGCCGTTTTGTTTATGCCACATAGCTTTATAGCCTGCGGTACAGGAGTTCCTTGTCTGTACACCGGTTAACTGCCAGATTACCCAATCGGCAGCTTCTATAAAGAAATCCGTTTCTTCATAGATGTAAGGAGCTTCCTCTAAGATCTGCCAAATCTTTGGGAACATCCATTCAGAAGATATTTTGCCGCCATAACGGGATAACCAATCCTGGTTCATTTCTTTTGCAATCTGATTTAATTTATTTGCTTTATCCTGTGCTGCGTGATGTTTCCATAATTTAATATAAGCGTGAGGATCACTTTTATATTTGTCTAACAGACAAAGGGGAGTGCCGTCTGCTTTTACCGGAAGGATGGTACAGGCGGTAAAGTCAATACCAACCCCGATTACATCCTCGTGTGAAACGCTGGATTCCTTTAATACGGCAGGTATTGTTTTCGCAAATACTTCTAAATAGTCCAAAGGATGCTGCAGTGCCCAGTCTGGTGCAAGTTTTTTACCATCAGGTAAAGTTTCATCCATTACTGCATGAGGATATTCTGACGTTGCAGCCCCTAATTCTTCCCCGGTTTTTACATTAACCAGCAATGCACGCCCGGATAATGTACCGAAATCAACACCAATTGAATACTTTGGCATTATTCATACCTCCTAATTTCATTAAAATTTAGTATTATATAAGAGGCAGATGCCTCCTAACTAGTACTGCCTTGCGTAAATAACACTTAATTCAGCATCTGCTATTTGCACCCGTGCTGCGTTGTCGTCAATCGGCGTAGGAACCGCTACGCCTCATTCCGCCGTCTTGCCCCCTGGCGCAAATATCAGCCACTGATATTAAGCATTATTTATGCAAGGTAGTACTAGTATAAAAATATAGCGGTACGCAGCAAAAGATGTACGTACAAGTTGATATAATTTTATTTTATATGAAATCATATAAAAAAGCAAGCATAAATCCTATGATAATGGTAATATGTTATAATTTTTTTATGGAATCCCTGATTTTAATATAAGGTTCCAATATAATATGTTCAGGTTTCTGGGGATTGTTAATATGCTGCAGCAATATCTGAGCAGCTTTTCTGCCTATTTTTTTAGCAGGATATACTATGGAGGTTAAATTGCATACCATTTGTTTTGATAAAAAGGAATTATCTACACTTACAATTGAAATATCCTCCGGTACGGACTTTCCGTTTCTTTTTAATAAACGTATTAATGCAGCGGCTACCAGGTCATTATAACATACAACACCGGTAATGCTGTTTAAACGGTCCAGAAGGATTTTGTCCATAGTGCCTTCAAAAAAGTAGCGGAAGTCTTCCGTAGTATACCATATAATCGAGTTTTCATTTAGAGTCAGATTATTGTTTTTAATTGATTTCAGCAGGCCTTCATAACGGCCTATTCCCTGAAGATCATCGGATTTAAAAATACCGCCTATGGAGGTATGTCCGTTTTCAAATAAAAGATCAGTTAATATTCTCCCTGTTTTTACATCATCCAAAATAATGTAAGAATCATTATAACCACGGTAATAACCGTTAATGAAAACAGTAGGGATATTCTTCTCCTGTATTTGCATATATAATTGTTCGTTGGGATTGGGAAGTGCGGATTTGGTACCTTCTACAATAAGTCCGTCCACACCGCTTTGCATGATCTGAATCAGGCAGTTTTCTTCATCGGAAGGTTTATTATGGGTGATACCAAGGGATAAAGTATAGCCGTTATCGGTTAAAACTTCCTCAATACCATGGATAATGCCTGGAAAAACATAATCATCCAGATATGTTGTGATGACGCCTATCCGCATAGTTTTTTCCGCAGCTATCTTCTTACCCGGTAGACGGACATAAGTCCCGCTGCCGTGTTCCCGGACTAAAAAACCCTCGGTAACCAAGGTTCCGATTGCCTGTCTTACCGTCTGGCGGCTGAACATAAACCGGGAAGCTAATTCGTTTTCGGAGGGAATTTTTTCACCTACTTTAAAGGTGTTATTTGCAATATTATCTTTGATCCACTGGCTGAGTACAGCATGTTTTGAAAGTTCATTATGATTCATATATGCTCCGCTTTCTACTCTGGTATAAGTTATCTGATTTCTATTTTACTATATATTTACCAAGTTGTAAATACAAGTATATTTGACTATCACGGCAAACAAATAGATGTTTCGGACTAACCGTATCGTATATTTGTATTCATTGATTGAGTAGTATACGGACTTTTGCCCCTCTAATCATTATATTAAAGATTAGCAAATTTTACAAAGTTAATTATGGGTAACAGAACGCCTTTGTTTAATCACCTTTAGCCTGGTAAATTCTTCACGTTCCCTCTCTTCGAGGGAGTTTTGGATATCATGGACTAATTGGGTATAAAAAGGAATAGTAATATTTTTAAGCGCATTCGCGCGTTTCTGGGTTTTTTTAATATTGCTAGCAAGCCGGTAAGCAGAGTTCTCAATCATGGCCAGCCGCAGGGTAAGTTCTTTTACTTTTTTGAAACGGTTTGTGGCTTCATCTAAGGATAGTCTGGTATCATAAAAGGAATAAGTTGGCTTATTGTCCGACTCATTAAATTCTACCAGGGGGATATCGGTGCCCATAATACTGCGCTGTTTGATAACGACAGAGTTCTCTTCGGGAACGGTACTGCTTAAATCTTCCACATTACGGATTCCCATTTCAATATTAGCCCTTTGGAGGGACAGATAGGCAGCAGTAAAGGTTACGTCAATTTCTGACTGAATGTTTTTTGCTTTGTCGATTAATTCTAATAACTCCCGAATTAAGATATTACGCTTTTTATCCATAAGATCATAACCTTGGTCTGCCAGGGATAAAGAGTTCTTTGCTAATATTAAATTACCCTTGGTAGGAAAAGTATTGGTATCCATAGAAATCTCCTTTCACTTTAAGAGTACTCTCGGAAACTCTCACAGCCTGTATTTACTGATATTTTAGAGGCTGTCAATAAAATTTTACCTCCATTTTCGTGATGTCATAGGGATGTTTTTACGCAGACCGTCTGAGCATAGCGAAGGAAAGGCAAGTAAAAACATCCCTATGATAGACAGAAAATGTTCTCAGATTATATTCAGCATCTAAAATATCTTCAATGGCCTGATCATTTTCAGGGAGCGTTCTTAAAAAGATAAATTCTTTATTCTTCCCCTGCAAGCATTTCGGGAGCTGCATGGTAGTATTGATCTAATATTTTGGTATCCACCCGGTCTAATTCCTCCCTTGGAAGTATGGATAAAAGCTCCCAGCCTTTATCAAGGGTATTAAGGACTGACCGGTCTTCATTATGGCCCTGGGCGATGAAGGATTGTTCCATGGCTGAACCGAACTTAAGAAATTTTTTATCAACCGGTGATAATTCATCTTCTCCGATTACACTTGCTAAATTTCTGGCTTCCCCTACACGGGCGTAAGAAGAGAATAGCTGGTTGGCAAGATCCTGGTGATCTTCCCTGGTATAACCTTTGCCTATTCCATCCTTCATAAGACGGGATAAGGAGGGAAGAACACTGATAGGGGGATAAATAGCCTTCTGATGAAGGGACCGGTCCAAAACGATTTGTCCTTCGGTAATATAACCGGTCAAATCAGGAATAGGATGGGTAATATCATCATTTGGCATGGTTAGAATAGGAATCTGGGTAACAGAACCCTTAGATCCTCTTATAATGCCGGCTCTTTCGTATAGGGTGGCAAGTTCGCTGTATAAATAACCGGGGTAACCTTTTCTGCTTGGAATTTCACCTTTGGAAGAGGATACTTCACGCATTGCTTCTGCAAATGAAGTCATATCGGTTAAAATGACCAGAATATGCATTCCTTTGTCAAAAGCCAGATATTCAGCAGCGGTTAAAGCAACTTTAGGAGTGATTAACCGTTCTACCACCGGATCATTGGCAAGATTTAAGTACATAACTACGTGGGAACTTACTCCGCTGTCTTCAAAGGTACGTCGGAAAAAGTCAGCAACATCATGCTTTACTCCCATTGCAGCGAAAACTATGGCAAATTCCTCATTACTGTTTTCTGCTAAGGAAGCCTGTTTTACAATCTGGGCTGCCAATTGGTCATGAGGTAAGCCATTACCGGAGAAAATAGGCAGTTTCTGTCCGCGGATTAAGGTAGTAAGGCAGTCAATGGTAGAGATACCTGTTTTAATATAGTTACGGGGATATTCTCTGGCACAGGGATTAAGAGGCTGACCGTTCACATCCCGCTTGAGTTCGGCAGCAATATTACCGAGGGAATCAATTGGAGTTCCGATGCCATTAAAGATACGGCCTAAAATATCTTCTGAAAGGGTAACTTCCATGGGATGTCCGGTCAACTTGGTATGAGTATTATTTAAAGACATATCTTCTGTGCCCTGAAATACCTGAATGACCGCTTTATCCTCATATACTTCAATGATTCTGCCGATCTTTTTTTTGCCTTCTACGGATAGTTCAACAATTTCATCATAGGAGGCACCGCGAACACCCTCAAGGGCAATTAAAGGTCCGTTTATTTCACTAAGTCCTAAATATTCAATTGACATAGGTTAACCCCCTTTATGCATTTTTAGTAAGTACCTGATTGTAGAAGTCATCAATCATAGTCTTGTAGTTATCAAATTTATCAAGTTCCTCATTTGCCACATCGTATTTTATGGAAATAATCTTTTCAAAGATATCTTCCTGTTTTAATACGGACATAGGCATATTCATGGCAATTAACTGTTTGGTTTTGGTATTCAGATAAAGGATAATCTGCATCATCTTAAGCTGCTTTAATAAAGGCACGAAAGTATCAGAAGGGTGATAAGCATTCTGCTGAACGAAACCAAGGCGTATGACCCTGGCAATTTCAAGTACTAATTTCTGATCATCGGGAAGGACGTCACTACCAATTAATTTAACGATTTCATTGAGCTGGCTTTCCTGTGTCAGGATACTTAAAAGCTGGTTTCGGCAGTCCACAAAGTCATTGCCTACATTCGCCGCGTACCAGGGAGCTAAATCAGTCAAATATTCGCTATAGCTGGTAAGCCACTGAATTGCCGGAAAATGTCTTGCATAAGCCAGGGATTTATCGAGAGCCCAGAAACAGCGGACAAAACGCTTCGTGTTCTGGGTAACCGGTTCTGAGAAGTCACCGCCTTGAGGCGATACGGCACCGATGATGGAAACACTGCCTTCCGTTCCATTTAAATTCTCCATAAATCCGGCTCTTTCATAAAATCCGGATAACCTGGAAGCTAAATAAGCCGGGAAGCCTTCTTCCGCAGGCATTTCTTCCAAACGGCCGGAGAGTTCACGTAAGGCTTCCGCCCAACGGGAAGTTGAATCAGCCATAATGGCGACATGATAACCCATGTCCCGATAATATTCGGCTAAAGTAATGCCGGTATAAATACTGGCTTCCCGTGCTGCGACGGGCATATTGGAAGTATTGGCTATCAAGGTGGTACGGTCAAGAAGGAGATTGCCGGATTTCGGGTCCACTAACTTAGAAAAATCCTCCAAAACCTCTGTCATTTCATTGCCCCGCTCACCACAGCCGATATATATAATGATATCTGCGTCAGACCATTTAGCCAGCTGATGCTGCGTCATAGTCTTTCCGGTTCCAAATCCACCCGGTATGGCTGCCGTTCCGCCTTTTGCGATAGGAAATAAGGTGTCCAGGATACGCTGCCCTGTTATTAATGGGCGGTCTGAGGCAAAACGCTTATTGGTTGGCCTTGGTATACGGATAGGCCATTTTTGCATCAGGGTCAGGACTTTTTCTGTACCGGAGGTATCTTTCATTGTAATGATAGGGTCTTTAATCGTATAGCTTCCATCCGGTACGACTTTAGTAACAATGCCTGAAAGGTTTGGCGGTACCATGGATTTATGGAGTATTGCTGCTGTTTCCTGAACTTCGGCAATTATGGTACCACCGTAAACTTCATCACCTTCCTTAACCTTAACATGTACGTCCCAAAGCTTAGCAGTATCTAAGGAATCAACACTGATACCCCTGGTTATAAATGCACCTGAACGGGAGGCTATTTCCTTTAGGGGGCGCTCGATCCCGTCGAAGATATTGCTTATGATACCGGGAGCCAGGGTAACGGATATGGCAGCACCGGTTCCGGTAACTTCTTCACCAGGTCTTAATCCGGTAGTTTCTTCATATACCTGGATGGTGGTTTCCTTTTTTGTCAGACCAATTACTTCACCTACTAAATTCTGTCTGCCTACCAATACCATCTCACCCATTTTAAAACCCTGATTACCGGCCACGTATACGATTGGTCCGTTTATACCGTATATCTTTCCAGTTATATTCATAATGGAGAAAACGCTCCTTTCCTATGAAAAGTACCCTCTTAAAATTCTAATAGCATGTTATATTGATGTTTTAGATTCTATTAATATAATTCATATGACAGATAGAAATTGTCCGTGGCATATATTCAGCATCTAAATATATATTTTCAGTTTAAAAAGAAAAAGTACTTTTTATTTCTTCTAATTTTGTAATAAAGGAATTATCGATCAATATATTTTTATCATGAATTACAGCTCTGGTACCACCTAAAAAATTCCTTGTACTGACAGTGAGGACAGTATTTGTTTCTGCTTCCAGGGAAGTTTTTACGTTTGAATCGGTAGGGTTAATATATATGGTCATAGCTTCACCTTTAGCGAATTCTACGGACTCCCTGATCTGCTTTAGCAGTAACTTATAGTACTCAGGAGTAGACATGTATTCAGTCAGTCTGTCCGATATTCCTTTAAATAATTTTTCTGTTAATTCTTCTGATTTTTCACTGATTTTCCGCTTTAACTTAATTGCTTCGGCAGAAAGCTCACGATTTTTTCCCCGGAGGAGCTTTTCTGATTCTGCACGGCAAAGGCTCTCTGCCTGTCTTACTGCCTCGTTTTTATGCTCTTCATAAATATCCCGAAGGGATTTCTGATATTCTTCTATGATTTGAACATTTTGACTGGTTGCACTTTCAATCGCGGCATGATAAAATTGTTCCAATTTTTCATCCATGGTCATATGAAATCACCTCTCTTTTATATTTGAGTGCTCTCGGAAACTCACACAGCCTGTATTTACTGATGTTTTAGAGGCTGTCAATAAATTTCGCCTCCATTTTCGGGATGCCATATGTATGTTTTTACGCAGACCGTCTGAGCATAGCGAAGGAAAGGCAAGTAAAAACATACATATGGCATCCCGAAAATGTTCCCAGATTATATCCAGCCGCTAAAATACCTTCAACAATCTCATTTAGGTTCCGGGAGTACTATATTTTTATACCGATAGCTTCATTTACGTAAGAGGTAATAAAGTCAGGCTTACGTCCGGTTCCGTGGCGGTCAGGAATTTCAACGATTAACGGAAGCTTCCGGTTTAATTTAACATCATTGATAATATCAGGGAATTCAGCACTGAGTTTTTCCGTAATTAATAAAACACCGATGGTTTTATCAGCGATAGCCATATCAAGCTGCTGTTTTAAATGTTCCTTTGAATGTATGACAACACCATTAATACCGGCAAGGCGCATTCCGGTATAAGTATCAACGTTATCACTGATCAGATACATACGCATAGGATTACCTCCTTAAGATTATGGTTCATTATCCTAAAATAGTAAAAGAAACAATTAAACCATATAGTGCAATACCTTCTGCAAGGGCAACGAAGATAAGGGCTTTACCCATAATACTGGAGTCTTCGCTTAAGGCGCCTAAAGCGGCAGAGGCAGCAGAAGCAACAGCTATGCCACCGCCGATACAGGATAAACCGGTGGAAAGGGCTGCGGCCATATATCTCCAGCCGTCTGTTGAGGCAGCGGTAACAGCGTTTGAATCAGCTGCAGAAACCTTACCGCTCAATAATAGAATATTTCCAATTATTAAAGTACCAAAGAAAAAGAAAGCATTACAGGCAAGAGTTGCTTTTAAGTTACCCTTTTTCTTCTCACCAATCAGAAATGCACCAAAGGGAATAATAATGCTTAAAATTAATGCTGTTGCTAATATAATTCTTACTGTCATATTTAGTTCCTCCTAACGATCAAATTATTTATTTTTATAGGGTTTAAATACCTTACCAGTACCTTTATAAAAACGGCTGAACATTTCATAATACTCCAACCGGAGTACCTGAATTCCTACAATCAGGCCTTCCATACCTGCAACAAAGGCATTACCTAATACTAATATTAAAATATTGGGGTTTGAAGATTCGGCATCCGCCAATAACATAACAACACCCATCATTGCCCCATGGCTTAAGGCAAAGGCGCCTACACGCAGGAAGGAAATGGAGTTTGTCACATAGCTTAGCAGTATTTCGAATAATTCAAATAAAGATTCGATAAAGAACATCGCCTTATTATCCGGAAATATTTTCATTTTCTTTTCCACAAGATGGGAGAGTGGTTCCCTGAAAAAGATGATTATTAACGGAATTGCAAAAAACAAAACTAATATAATGGTTGCCGGAAGTGCTCTTCCTGTAAATAATAAGAGGACGCAGGCAATGGCAGCTCCATAAAACACAAGTCCGGCTATGCCGTTGGTATCAAAGTAAATCTTCTCCTTATCTTTTGCCTTTATTCCATTTATAATATTTAGAATCATAGAAATAATATTTAATATAGCACCAAAACCGACGGCGGTGAAAAGTATGGTCATTACATTATCCATAGGCTTTAGCCAAAGATGTGGAACAATATCTTCAAAACCAAAGATACTGCCATACAAAAAGCCCATTATAGTTGAAAAAACACCGGCAGCAGCTATGATTGCGGCGAGGGTCATTTTCTTGAATTTATAAATCAGGGTACCGCCTGTGATCAGGCATAAACCCTGGCCTACGTCACCAAACATAATACCAAATAATAAGGAATATGTAATGGCCACAAAGGAGGTAGGATCAATCTCGTTATAAGCCGGCAATCCGTACATTTTAATAAACATTTCAAAAGGCTTAAATAATTTGATGTTCTTAAGTTTAGTGGGTGGTTTTGTAGTCAGATCCTCATGGTTATCTTCCGATAGGCAATAGACATTGGGATCCTCCTCAATTTCTTTTAAAAAAGCTTTCGTATTCCCCTCGGTCATCCAGCCGCATAATATGAAATAAAACAACTCACTGTCGGAGGATTTAGTACAGGCTGCTAATTTCCTTACATCAAAATTTCTGGAAAAAGTACTTAAGGTTTCATGTGCTAAGAGTATATCTTCTGATTTTTCCATTAACGTTTTCTTCTCTTCGGAAGAGATTTCTTTTATTTTATCTAAAACTTTATCAAGTTTATTCTTTATTAATAGAAAGGCTTCTTCGGGGGTTCCTTCATATTCAGCAGGGAGATACACCCTTTCAAAATGGAGGGAGGAATAAATGGCATCTATCTTTTCTGAATAAGCAGCAGGAACGAAATATACTCCCCAGATATATTCTGCATCGCTATCACATTCAAAAAACAGGGTGGTTAAATTATCATATACATATTGTGAGAACTTATTAAAATATTCGTGGGATATCCGGCCGAAGCGGAATTTAGTAAACTTGAAATTTAAAATTTTATTAATTTCATAATCCAGATGCTTGAAAGGCTGGATTTTTGTTATTAAGTCCCTTAAATGATCTCTTTCTTCTAAAAATGTTTTCTTATTCGTGTCCAAATCAGTCAGTTCCATCGTAAGGGAGCTTACAATATCAGAGGCGGTTTTAGGCGACATATCCCGGTTAGTGACGGGTTCTTTATTACCCAGTTTCTCCAGGAGTTCTTCAGACTTCATTAATAACTCTTTATAGGGATTGATCTCGATAAAAGGCTTTAAGTCATGGACAGAACTAAGCTCGGATAAAGCATTTTCTAAATGTATTTCATATTTATTCAGATATACATTTACTACACGGTCGAAATCACTTTTTGGACCGGTAATGCTTAAAAATTTCATTTTTTCAATCATTGATTCACCTCCGGTTCCGGTTAAAGCAGAACATATTTTAAGGTATCCTGGGGTTCCAGCTTATAACGGATACATTCAAGAGCAGTGGTTAAGCGCTTTATTTCATTCTGTTTAAGAAACAGATAGTAATTAACCGGTGACATGGATGCCGGGTATAGGGACATATTATCCTTATATATTTTAGCAATCAGTTTTTGGCTGGTATTTTCGATTGAACCATCAGCCAGGAATAAGCTTATTTTTTCATAATAAGTTGTTTTTAAGATAGTAATAAGTTCCTCAATGGTTGTTGTTTCCATGAGCTGCATCAAATTATCCCTGGTAAGTTTATAGGTTATCGGTATAACATAAGCGTATGAATCAGTAGATCGTACGGAAAAGAATTTTTTAGAACGATAAAGCCACATGATGTTAAGCAGATCGATTTCTGATCCTAAACGATGGGTCATGGCATTTAAGTTTTCACCATTTAAAAATTTATCCTTTAACTGCCAGGCTTTTTTAAAATAATAAATATCCAACTGCATCTGGTAATCAAAAGGAGAGACCCCTTCGGTGTTTTGCAGGTTATATAAAAGGGAATAGTATTCGGTATCTTTCAGGTTATTAATGTATTCTTCCATAGAATGGGAAGCTGCCAATGCTTTCACATCAATGTCAGAATGATGGTTAAAAAATGAAGTGAATAAATTTAAGCCATAATCCCCGGAATTCGTAAAAACCATTTGAAGGCAGGCCTTTAATATATTTACTTCATAACGGAAAAATATGAAATCTAAATCTTTTCTTTGTTCAAGGTTTGCAAATCCATAAATTTTAGAAAAGTCATAGTATAAGCCGTTGACAAAAATCCGCTCAGCCTGCCCCCGGTGTATTCCGCGTTCATCATAGTTATTAAACAGTTCAGCATATCCTGGATGGTTCTTAAGGAATGCTATAAAATCAGCAGTTGACTCCAATTCAGCAATTGCCTGATAATCCTCTTTACTGATTAAGTTTGCTTCCATTGCCCTTATCTTAGTCACAATTCCACTGTAAGACAACAAATTACCCATAAGAAACCTCCCTAAATCTTAAGATTGTATGATTTCATGAAAAATTTTATCTGCAAGAGAGTCATGTTTATCCAAATAAGCGGCCTCCATATCAGTAATCTGCTTTAGGCAGTTTTCAATTAAGGCTTGTTTTTCAAGGTTTAATTCCTTATCAACCTGAATTTTAAAAACTTCTAAGTTTGCGGTATTCTGGGCAATGATATCATGATCCAGCCGCTCCATTTCTTTTTGAAGCTGATCGTAAAGTTTGATTTTTTCTTCCGTGGCCCGCTTAACAATTTGATTGGCTTTTTCTTCTATATCATATAAAAGATTAATTACTTTTTCCATATTACCTCCCATCTGCGCAATGGCACGCTTTAGTATTAGGACGCATATACAAATTAAGATAGTGAAAAAACGAGTTTCACATTTATCCGCCGTAGTTTCCAGTGGTATTATAACCAGAAACAGTTCTATACAAAATTTAACATATTAGATTTAAGGTATAATACACTAGATTATATAATACTACAATTTGCAAGAATTGCTATAGTGAAATTGTACAAAATATACCTTAACAGGATAAAAATTCTGATAATATCATAGAAATAACAAAGTATTATGTATAAAAAGGGACTGAGTAAAGCAATAAAAATGAGCTATTTAAAAATGCATCAAAATAAGGTATTAAAGATTATAAGTAAGGTGTTAAAAAAATAATTGTTTTTCTTATACGCTCGGGTTATAATGTAAAATGGTAAATAAGCTTATTTCTAAAGAATAAGGATTTTACAGTGCTGATCCGATTTCGAATGGGACATAAGATTGAAAGGCATGGTGTTAATATGAGGTTAAGAAATGTTACCGGCTCCCGGGATGTCATTGCTGCCAATGAATTTGTAATACATGAGCCGGAGAAGTTAAAAGGGAAATGGAAAGAATTCTTTGGAAATAAAAATCCTATACATATCGAGATTGGTATGGGAAAGGGTAAATTTTTAATTCAGCTTGCGAAGGAGAATCCGGATGTTAATTATATCGGCATTGAAAAATATTCCAGTGTACTTATCCGCGCCGTGGATAAGAGAAAAGAACTGGAGATTCAAAATTTATGGCTGATACGTTTTGACGCGGAATACATGAATGATATTTTTGATAAAAATGAAGTTTCCAGGATTTATTTAAACTTTTCAGACCCATGGCCCAAAGACCGGCATTCGAAAAGAAGGCTGACTTCGAAAGAGTTTTTAGCAAGATATGATAAATTTCTGGAAGCAGAGGGTGAAGTTATTTTTAAAACAGATAATAATGAATTATTTACGTTTTCTTTAGAACAGGTGGAAATTGCGGGATGGAAACTGCGTAACTATACGAAGGACCTGCACCATAGTGAATATGCAGAAGGAAATGTAATGACAGAATATGAAGAAAAATTTTCATCTATGGGAAATTCGATCAACAGGCTTGTAGCTTACCGATAGCCGGATATATAAATTCAGTGATAATATGCCGCACTCATTAATAAGTTATAACAAGAATGGAATGAAGCAGGTGAGATGGCATGAAAAAATCAATAAAACATCAAATTTCAAAAGTCTTAGGCGGCAATGTAGAATTAAATAAAAAGGCTATTCAAATGAAACGTTCCTGGGACGAAGTTGAAGCATTCATCAGCAAAGGCAAGCCTAAGCCCAAAAAATGACCGATAAAAGCACTTAAGCTTAAGTCAGGTGTATAAACCGGAAGGTTGGAGGCATTCTATATATCAGGAGAAGTTAATTAAAATACCTGATTGATTATTCAAAGGAGGAAAAAACAATGGAATTAAAATTTACAGATGAAAACTTTGAAACTGAGGTACTAAAATCGGAACTGCCGGTGTTAGTCGATTTCTATGCGGACTGGTGCGGACCATGTAAGATGATGGTACCTGTGATTGGAGAAATTGCTACCGAATATAAAGGTACAGTCAAAGTCGGAAAATTAAATGTGGACGAAGCACCGGCAACGAGCAGTAAATACAGGGTTATGTCAATTCCAACCTTATTATTTATTAAAAACGGTGAAGTAGTAGATACGGTCGTAGGTGCCGTCTCTAAATCTCAGGTTGTTGAGAAACTGAATCAATATAAATAAGTTTTAGAATAAAAAATGAGAATATGATTGATTCAGATTAATAAATATAAGATAAACAATTAATTAAAGGTTCGGGTGTCAGAAGGTTTTTGGCATTCGAACCTTTAATTATTATGTATATCTATATAATTTGAAGTTCTTCACTGTCGGAGAATACCTTTTTCTGCTGTTTTATTATAACTTTTTATGAAGAAAACGATTATATTATTTACAAATTATAAAGAATAATAAAAAAGATTAAAAAAAAATTAAAATTAGACTTGCAATTTGTTAAACTATAAAGTATAATAATTTTTGCGTTCAAAATATAACGTAAGCGCTTCTAGCTCAGTTGGTAGAGCACCTGACTCTTAATCAGGGTGTCCAGGGTTCGAACCCCTGGAGGCGCATATAAAGTCCTAGTTTAGCAAACGTAAGAGTTGCCGGGTTAGGGCTTTTTTTATTTAAAAAAAATCAGGTTGGATTTTTTCATGCCATAAAAATGCTATCCACATGTGAAATAGTATTTTCCGTTGCGATTATTTCATAAGTAAAATGCAAGTACCTTGAAGTCGTTTTGACATCCTCATGACCAAGTAAGTACATAAGCTGATATATATCAATCTGTCCATACTTACGGTATTGGTCTAAGCAGTAATTTGTAGCAAAATTATGTCGGAGTTTATGCGAGGACATATCAAAGGGTAATTTTTTAGCTAATTTAGTTACCATAAGTTTAACAGTATTTGTTGTAATCGGATTCAATTCCCTAGTAATGAAAAAGTTATCTTTATTATTAAGCTTAATAGGACATAGTGTAATATATTGTTTCATATAGCTGGATGATATCTTTCCCAAAGGAACGACCCTGTCTTTATCCCCTTTACCATGCACATTTAAGGTTTTTCTTTTATAATCCATATCCATGCATTTAATTCGAGTAATTTCTGCCTGTCTCAACCCACTATCTAACATGAGGGCAATAATAGCACAATTACGGATTACAATCCATTCCGTATCCGCATCAACAAATTGAAATATTTGTTTAATATCATCATCACTATAAATCAACACATTCTTTTTAGGGGATTTCGGAACTTTAATTTTTTTATAATCAAAAATGGTATCCTTATAATTTTCCGTACACCATTTCAAATAAACCTTTAAATGCCGGATATAAGTTGCTATCGTATTTTTACTTAAAGTCATATCCATCAAATTTAGAATATAGTCATTAATATCCTTTTGACATAAGTTTATGTATTCCTTTTCAGAACCGACTTCTAAAATAAACCTACCGCAAAATTCCCTATAATCCATTATTGATTTAGTAACAAGCCCTGACATAACCCTCGAACTAATAAATTCATCCAATGTTTGTTTTAACATCATTTTCCCCCCTTAATCTCCAAATGGTATTTGTTCCTGTATATACTTTACAGATACAAAGTCCGTATCCTTACTAAAATATTGTTCTACTGTAAACATATCCGACTGTTTTTCAGTCATACAGATAACCCTATGTATACGCCTTAAGAAAGCGCCCCACGTTTCCGCATATTCCCTTTGAGTGCCCTCATATTGGTTCGAAAGTGGGATATTAGTGATAATGTATACCTTAGTAAAACAAGCTATCTTATTCGCGTACCGACAAGGCAATTCAATTGGGTAACCATCAAGATAAATAAGCATACCCTGTATTTTAAGGCTACCTTGTTCTTGATAGCCCTTTATTAAGCAATTGATGTGTCGATTTGAACAACCTATTTTAAGCGCGGCTGTTTTCTTATTACCATTTGTGTCTACGAGTTTTTTAATGACCTCGTACTTTTGGTTTTCGTCCATTGTTAGTAATACCTTTCTGATTGTGTCCACCTCATTTCTAAGTCATGAGGTTCTATTATAATATATGAACTACTAATTGGGACATAATCATTTGTGGTACACTAAGACATTATCATAAATGAATCATAGTAGTTCTATTTAATCGGATATTAACCTTGACATATAAAAAATTGTAATATAATACAGATAAAGGGAAAAAACTTAAATCATTTTTTAAAATTAATATTAGATTTAAAAATTACAGTAATAAAGGAAGGTGATTAATATTTTTGATATTTCTATCATTTTTAATATTTTATGGAGTATTATAAATACCGTAGTTGCAGTAGTATTGATTATAGCTATTTATAAATTTTTAAAACAAAAAAAGAAATAATCTATTTAAATTTATGTAAAAAATATAGAAATGGATCTGGTAAAAGCCGGAGAATTGAAGAGAAAGCAATAAAAACCGTAACTATGGGAGTTTATTATGAATTGATATTGAAGTGAATATGTTGAATTATGTTTGATACCTTAAGTTAAAATGCTTATTAAACAGTATACCCTGGTTGTAACCAGCCAGGATATTTTTGCATTATAAAAGATATTATAATACTGTAAAAACATGTAAATTTACTGGAAAAATCAAACTATATTAAGTTAGGCATTTAAAAAAACCAGTATTTATACGGATTTAAAGTCTGTAAAATTGATTATTAATCAGGGCATCCAGGGTTCGAATTCCTGGAAGTACAGTGCAGTATTTGCATTGGAATTGATTGTCCTCTCATAAGGGTCATACCCTGGCCATATCCTGCAGTGCCTGTTTGTCAGTCCAGATGGCTCTGTATCTGTTGGGTAATTTGGGCTATTAGTATTGCGTGTTCAGTACGCTGCCATTTATTTCAGAGGGACTTTGCAGTATTACCACAAATATGATTTTAGTGGGATTAATCTTATCTGCTTACCGGTGTGATAACGTTATGAGGGAAGATAATTATATTAATAACGTTATAAAAGTAGGAAAATATTCGCAGTTTATATTCAACATCTAAAATATCTTCAATTGCTACGATTAGTTTCCGAGTGTGCTCTTTTTATAACTTATATATTTAAATCACGTCTCAAATAAAAGTAATAAGCAAAAAACAAAAATACAGCGGCCAGTAAAACGGTTAGAATACTAATGAAAAGGTTTAACCCTTCACCATTTACGATATCAACAAAATTGAAATACTTAAAAGGGGTTAGCACATTCAGGACATTAACCCGGTCTGTTAAATCTGTTATTTTAGATAAGATATAAGCACCAAAAAGGACTCCCGTAGCAATGGATCCGGATGTTCTCGGCTTTTTTATAAATGCGGAGGACAAAGCTCCAAGTGAGAAAAAGATTAACTGTACCATAAACATGCTGAGGAAAAACATTACTATTTCAGAATTAATACTATCACCTTTATTATAGTAAGCAACCATCATAACAGAAGAAATAAGGGATACAAGGTTAACAATAACAATGTTTATCAGTGCAGCCAGGAATTTTGCAGTTATGACGGTAGAACGGGAAACTGGTTTTACCATAAGGAATTCCGTTGTCTTATCCCGTTCTTCTTTTGCGATAATACCACTGCCTAACAGTACAGCATGGATGGCAGCAGTCAGTTCAATATAAGGAAACAGAAAAGCAAAAAAGCCGCTGAGGGTAGTAACATCGAAGGAACCAAAGCCTAATAGTGCTTTTAAGGTAAAAGGCATTTTATCAAAGATTTCATTGGTAGCAGCACCGGAAGAGTAAGCCGTATATTTACCCATACCGCTTAGGACTAATAAAAATAAGCATACGCTCCATATAATCAAAGCCTTACGATTTGCCCTTAATTCTCTTAAAAAAATATTCATAGATATACCTCCATTTAATATATCCTTAGCAGATTAACTGTTACTATTTACAGCCGATATACCCGACGTGTTTTTTGTGAGTGCAGCGAAGCGAAAGTCACAGAAAACCGGAGTATAGCAGTGCCGAAACGCTGGTTTTGCGTTTTGTGTGCATCGCGAAGCGTGTTACGGTTCACAGACCTGCTGATTTTTGCAGAGCTGTGAGTAGTAACAATTAACTTACTGCGTGGATATCCTTATTGATATAAATGATATAGCTTGCTATAATAGCAACGATTACGATAATCCCGCCGGTAATCAAGTATTCGGTTTCATAGCCTGCATTTTGAATGATATAGGGGATATTAAAATACTTAAAAGGAGAAATGAAACGGGCGGCTTTGTCGTTATCACCGGTGGCAATCAGTGCACCAATCATATAGAATCCGAATACAACACCAAGGGAAATGGGAAGTATGGATTTTAATTTTTTAAAGAATACTGAAATAACTACACCAAGTGCGACGAAAATAAGCTGGATAAAAAACAGGGTAAGGTTAACTAAGAAGAATAGCTTTACACTGAAATCATCGCTCTTAACGCTATTTACCAGAATAGTTGAGACAGCGGTAAATACAATATCCGTGGCAACAATTGTTGTAAAAGCAGCAAGAAGTTTTGCGCTTACGATGGAGGCGCGGGATACCGGTTTAACAAGGAGAAAATCAGCTGTCCGCTCCCTGGATTCCTTAGAAAGGGCGGATATGCCCAGGTTCATGGCCTGTATGGCCCCGCATAGGGTGATAAAGGAAAATATCATGGAATAGAACCCTAAAAGGGAGGTAATGTAGTCAAGGTCAATACCAAGCATTGCCCTTACGGCAGCAGGATAACTGCCTAATATTTTTTTAAAATCTACAGCATCGTCTGCCATGCCAGGATAGACAGACAGGAATAAGGCTGCCAATGCGATTAAGACGCAGGTCCATATAATTGCGGATTTATACAGGGACTTAAGTTCGTGCAGGTACATGTTCATACTGTTAATTCTCCTTTGCATAGTAATGCATAAAGATTTCCTCAAGGTCCGGTTCATCAATTGAAATGTTTTTAAGCTCAAGCTCAGAGATTTTTTTCATCATAGGGTTGATATTTCCCTTAAATATGAAGTTGGCTGTATTGCCTTTTAACTTAAAGTCGCTTACCCCATTCATATCAAAAGTTTCTTTGTTTATATTTGATTTCGTCTCAACGCTGATCCGCTTATAGTTATTTTCCTGAAGGGTACTCATCTTTTCAACTTTAATAATTTTACCATCTTTAATAAAGGCCACACGGGTGCACATTTTTTGCACTTCACTTAAGATGTGTGAGGAAAAGAAGACAGTGGCGCCTTTTTTATTCTCCAAAGCAATAAGTTCAAAGAATTTCTGCTGCATCAGGGGATCCAGGCCGCTGGTAGGTTCGTCTAAGATAATCAGTTTCGGTTCATGAAGCAAACCCTGTACGATGCCGACTTTTTTCTTATTACCAAAGGATAAGTCATCTATTTTCTTTTTTAAGTCCAGATCCATGATTTCTGCAAGTTCTTTGATTCTCTTTGTACAGTCCTTTTTATAAAAACTGGCGGAATATTTAAGCAGGTCAATGACCCGCATATCATCATAATAAAATACTTCGGAAGGAAGATATCCAAGTTTATGTCTTACTTCCGGATATTGGGTGCAGCTTTTCCCAAAGATGGTTGCACTGCCGCCCGTAGGATAAATAAGGCCTAAGAGGGTACGGATGGTGGTAGATTTTCCGGCACCATTTGGTCCGATAAAGCCAAATACTTCACCTTGTTCCACATGTAGATTTACATTCATGATTCCTCTTGATTTGCCATAATGTTTTGTTAAATCTTTTATTTCAATTACGTTCATAAATAAATCCTCCATAATTTGATTTTTAATATCCATGGTGAAACAAAATCACTTACCAATCTGGATTAAAGATACTCCTCCTTATATAGATTATTTTTAAGTAAATCCATACATTTATAATATTCATTACAAAAGCTTTCAATATCCAGCTCTGATTTGCCGGTAAACTCGCTCATAAATCCTTCGGCAAACCAGATAAGCATCTTCATAACAAGCTTTATATCGACACCCGCTTTAAACTTTGAAGTATCCATACCGTCAAAGACTATCTTATTTCTTAAACTTTCACCTTCACTGCTTGCAATAAGTGCTTTAATATCAGCTTCAACATCCTCATCTTTTTCGAAAAAAGCACTTTTTAGAAAGCAAAGGAGTGGAGGGTGTTTTTTAAGAACCGCCATTTTAATATTGGAGGTCAGGGTAATACGGTCAAAGAAATCAGTTATCGTAGTATCAAACTTATCTTTTATTTCATTCATAATGATATGGCTGCTATAATTGATTAAATAAAAATATAAAGATCTTTTGGTGCCAAAGTAATGGAATACCATTGCCTTTGAAATACCGGCAGCCTTTGCAATGTCGCTGACGGAAGTTTTTTTATAACCATTGCTTCCAAAGGATTTCATAGCGGCATCAGTAATTGTGGTTTGCCTTTCTTCGGATAAACTTAAAAATTTTTCCATACATATCATCTCCTGTATATTTGTCAACCGAATCGGTTTATAATGATTATAACGCTGTCAACCGATTCGGTCAATAGGCTTTAATAATATGTAAAATATGTATTTGAAATCTTAAGGGTAAAGAAGGCAACGTTAGTTCTCTGAAAGGGTTAAATAGGGGCTGTCGCAGAATAGCCTTGTAAACTTCGATAATAGGATACACTCTATCCTTTCAAAAAAGTTAATTGGCTACTCTGCAACAGCCCCGTAAAATAAAAATAATTTCTGAAACGCACGCAATAATAATCATTTTCAATAAGGATAGAAACCATTATTCTGATAAGATTCTTCATAAAAGAGCATCTGGCTGTCTAAGGGTTCCTTGTCCGTAGTTTTATAAATATAAGATCCGTCCGGCTGCAGCACCCTGGCTTTCACGTTGTCAGACAACATGATTGTAAGCATATCAAAGATTCTAAAAGATAGAGCTTGCTTTAATACAGGCATGGCAATTTCCACTCTTTTTTCAGTGTTCCTGGTCATCATATCAGCGGAGGAAATATAAATCCTGGCATTTTGCCTTTCTCCAAAACTATAAATCCTGGAATGTTCCAGAAACCTTCCAACGATACTGATTACTTCGATATTTTCCGTAGTATCCATTGCATAAGGTTTAAGGCAGCAGATACCACGGATGATCAGGCTTATCTTTACACCTGCCCTTCCGGCTTTTAGCAGGCTGTCGATAATATCTTTGTCTGTTAAGTTATTCATTTTAGCAATAATTCTCGCGGATTCCCCGCTTAAGGCTTTTTCGCATTCTTCATCTATCAGGTCTATCATTCCGCTTTTTAAACTTGTGGGAGAAACCAGGAGATGGGTGTATTCCCCTTGCAAATTAGATATGGCAAGATTATTAAAAAATGCTGCTGCATCTGTTCCGATTTCCCTGTTGCCGGTAATAATACCCAGATCCGTATATTGTCTGGCGGACATTTCATTATAATTACCGGTACCTATATGGGTGATATAGTCGAAATTCTCCAGACTTTTTCTTGTAATCAGCAGTATCTTACTATGGACTTTCATTTTTTCAATGCCATAGATAATTTTGCAGCCGGACTCTTCCATAAGATTTGACCATAGTATATTGTTTTGCTCATCAAATCTTGCACGGAGTTCCATCGCCACTGTTACATCTTTACCATTTTCTGCTGCGGTGCATAGATACTGGACAATCTGGGATTGGGAGGCAACCCGGTATAAAGTTATCTTTATGGATACGACAGCCTCATCTTCTGCCGATTCACGGAGTAGTTCTAATAATGGACGGAAGCTTTCATAGGGGAGGGACAGCATATAATCTTCTTTTAAAACAGATGAAATTATGTTATGATGTGGAAAATCCATAGGCCATTGGGGTCTTACGGTGGGATAAAGCAAGTTTCTCTTAACTTCTGAATCACAGATATTTTCAAGCATGCGGACATAACTTAAATCAAGAGGTGATTTTAACTTAAAACACTCGGATTTTTTTAATCCTAATTTCAGAGAAAAATAATCTAACAAAGAAGTATCATCACAGCTGCTGATTTCAAAACGCACCGGATGCAGCCTTCCACGTGCCTTTATTATATTTTGCATGAAATTGCGGTAATCAATATCATCATCATAAAAATCATCACTGATATCAAAATCAGTGTTTCTTGTAACCCGTATGACCGCCTTATTGCGAACTTTATAGGATTCAAATATAAGATGGGAATAAAGCAATATGATGTCTTCCACCAGAAGAAAGTTCTTACCCCCAGCAGTAACATAGATTCGCTGCAATTCCCTTTTAACAGGTATAACCCCATACTTGTTCCCTTTGTCAGAATAAAGCTGCAGTGCTATATAAAGTGCTTTATTCTCAATATGGGGGAAGGGGTGTTTTGCATCAATAATCTGAGGTGATAACTGGGGGAAGATGTGGAGCTTAAAATAGTTTTTTATTTCCCTTTTTTCATTTTTACTAAGGTTTTTGCATTTAATATGAATTAAATCAAAGGCAGAAAGGCTTTCCATAATACCGGAATAGGATTTATCCCTTAAATAATATAAATTTTTCACTTCCTCATTAATTGCATGGATTTGTTCAGACGGAGTCATATTCGTCTTGTTATCTGTTGTCGTATTATCGATTAAGGACTGACCGAACAGGCTGCCTACACGAACCATATAGAATTCATCCAGGTTGTTAGCAAAGATAGAAAGGAATTTTAGCCTTTCTAATAATGGAATACCAGGGTCAGTGGATTCTTCAAGAACCCGTTTATTAAATGCCAGCCATGATAATTCACGGTTAAAATATTGTTTTTCCATATGAGAAGCTCCTGGGATTTTGGGATAAGATTATTTAATCCAAAACATAATTTAATGATAGCATTTACAAAAAAGAAATTTTTATTATAAAATTTAAAATTATTATTATAGGAAAATCGCAAATTTACAGGGCATTCTGCACGGGGCCCCTTATTATATATTCTTATGCAAATGTGATTGGTTTGTAAGGCGCTTTCAGTTAGAAAAGTTTAAAGGTGTATTCCTGAATGAAAAAAATCTGGTTGATAATATGGCATAGTTAAGTTGATAGCCTGATGTCATGATATCATGGAAGCTCCCGTCCTTTTTCACCTTTCTGTATAAAAAAATTGTATTCTCAATTCAGTCTGCTATAATAAATATTAATTCAGCAACTAAATTTAAGTAGACAGAACGAAAACATTACAGGAGGAGAAGGTATTATGTTAAAAAACAAAGATTTAACCAGCCAAAAATTAAGAAAAATAGCACCGGAATTGGATCCTTTACGGAGGGGGATGGGTTGGAGTGTTGAAGATTTATCCAAACCCCAGATTATGATTGAAAGTACCTTTGGAGACAGCCATCCCGGAAGCGCCCATTTATTAAAGTTTGTAGACAGTGTGGCAGCAGGTGCAGCCCAGATGGGAGCGAAAGCCGCAAGGTATTTTACAACGGACATCTGTGACGGTATGGCCCAGGGACATGATGGAATTAATTATTCCCTGGTATCCAGGGATACCATTGCCAATATGATAGAAATTCATGCAGGAGCGACACCTTTTGACGGAGGCGTCTTTGTTGCCAGCTGTGATAAAGGGGTTCCGGCTCATTTAATGGGAATCGGCCGTGTTAATATTCCTTCCATTATGATTACCGGCGGGGTAATGGATGCCGGTCCTGATTTACTCACCTTAGAGCAGATCGGAGCCTATAGCGCCATGTATCAGAGGGGCGGGATTACAGAAGATAAATTAACCTTTTATAAACTGAACGCCTGTCCCTCCTGCGGAGCCTGTTCTTTTATGGGAACCGCCTCCAGTATGCAGATTATGGCAGAAGCCTTAGGACTTATGCTGCCCGGAAGTGCATTAATGCCTGCTATGTGTGAGGATCTGAATGCCTATGCAAAAGAAGCGGGAAAACAGGTGGTTAATCTGGCGAAAGCGGGATTAAAACCAAGGGGCATGGTTACAATGAAATCCTTTGAGAATGCGGTCATGGTTCATGCAGCTATATCCGGTTCCACCAACTGCCTCCTGCATATGCCGTCCATCGCCAGGGAATTCGGACTGGAACTGGACAGTGAAAGCTTTGACCGGCTGCACAGAGGTGCCCATTATCTCTTAGATATCCGTCCTGCGGGGAAATGGCCTGCACAGTACTTTTATTATGCCGGTGGCGTACCTGCAATTATGGAAGAAATCAAAAATAAACTTCACCTGGATGTTATGACAGTAACGGGTAAAACCCTGGGTGAGAATCTGGAAGATTTAAAGAAAAATGGTTATTACGACAAATGTTATTCTTATCTGGAGAAAGTAGGCCGTAAAAAAGAAGATATTATCAGGCCCTTTGACCGGCCTATTGGAACGAATGGTACAGTCGCAATATTAAAAGGTAATTTAGCCCCGGAAGGCGCTGTGGTAAAACATGCTGCGGTACCGGTTGAAATGCATAAGGCTGTCTTAAGGGCAAGACCGTTTGAATGTGAAGAGGATGCAATTGCAGCCATTTTAAGTAAGCAGATTAAGCCGGGAGATGCGGTGCTTATATGTTATGAAGGACCAAAAGGAAGCGGTATGCCGGAGATGTTTTATACCACGGAGGCTATTTCTTCTGATCCGGAGTTAGGCAAATCCATAGCCCTAATAACGGACGGACGTTTTTCCGGTGCTTCGAAAGGCCCTGCCATCGGACATGTATCCCCGGAAGCGGCAGAAGGCGGCCCCATCGGACTTGTGAAAGAAAATGATTTAATTGAAATTGATATTGAAAACCGTATTTTACAGATTATTGGTATTGATAATAAGCGCTGCTCGCTGGAAGAAGTCGATAAAATTCTTGCAGACAGGAAAAAGGAATGGATTCCAAAAGAAGAGAAATATAAATCCGGTGTTTTAAATATATTTGCCAAACATGCAGTATCACCTATGAAGGGCGGATATATGAAATAAAACGTAATGAACACTTTGCGGTACGGAAGACGGAATCGTTACTATAAAACATACTATAGAATCACAGTTTCTATAATGGGAGGAGATAAGTAATGAAAAATAAAAAAGCATTTATGGTATGCTTACTTATTATGATAATAGCAATAATAAGTATGGGCATTAATGGGTTTGTAATACCATTACCTGATATGGTCATAAGAGTAACAGGTATTGTAATGCTAATTGATTTATCTGCTCTTAGCTATAACTGGATGAAGTTAAAAAATAGCAGTAACTGATCTAATCATAGTAATAATTTAAGACTTTTTTGTACATGATTTTATAAATGTACGAAAGGGTCTTTTTAATGTTACAGGAAGGTTCGTCCTATAGCATAAAAAGGTCCAAGTATAAAGTTTTAATAAATATCATAAATTGGTACACTTTTATTCATAATATTTATTACTGAGCTGCTGATATAATTCGCCGACGGATTGACAATATACAGTTCGAAAAGAAAAAAATAAATATAAAAAGGTGAGGTAATAAATATGCGTCCGGATAAAATATATTTTGAACCAGAAATACTGGATTATACCCTTGGCAAACAGCTTAAGGAACAATTCCAGGAAATAGAGTGGAACCCTATTGAAAGTCACAACAATATTGAAGAGCTAAGGAAAAAAGAAAATTCAGAATTTGCCAGTATGAAGCAATTGCTGATTATAGGTGTCCGTAAGACACATAAATATACAGAAAACCATAAAGTATCTGATTACCTGGTACCATATACCTCTTCTGGCTGTACCGCTATGTGTCTGTATTGTTACCTAGTCTGTAATTACAACAAATGTTCCTATCTCAGACTCTTTGTAAACCGGGAGCAGATGATGGACCGGTTAATTCGCGTTTCAAATAAAAGTGAAAAGGAGCTGACCTTTGAAATCGGAAGTAATAGTGATTTGGTTCTAGAAAATACCATTACCGGTAACCTGCCCTGGACGATTGAGAATTTTATAAAAAATAAGAAGGGTAAATTGACATTTCCTACTAAATTCAATATGGTGGAACCTTTACTTCCCTTAGCCCATAAGGGACGAGTCATCTTTCGGATGTCTGTAAATCCCCAGTATATTATCACTAGTGCAGAAGTTGGGACAGCCTCCCTAAAACACCGTATAGAAGCAATTAATAAAATGGTTGAAGCCGATTATAAAGTAGGCATACTGATTGCACCCGTTATTATGGTAGAAGATTGGAAGACCCTCTATACAGAACTGTTAGATCAATTAAAGGAGGGACTTACGGAGAAAATGCAGAAGCAGATGTTTATTGAAATCATATTCATGACCTATAGTTTCATTCACAGAAAAATTAATAATGAAGCGTTTCCGGAAGCCATTGAATTATATGATCAGGAACGGATGAAAGGAAGAGGAATGGGTAAATATTGTTATAGACCGGAATTAAGGGCAGAAGGTGAAGCCTGGCTTCAGGATGAAATAGAAATAAGGTTTGGAAAAGATAAAATCTTATATTTTAGTTAATTTATATTGTTTATCTGCTGCTAATGAATTGATATATTATTAATGGGTTTACTGTTAATTTATATAACAGCAGACCCATTTTTATAATTGCAGAAACTATCCGCCGCGGTAGGAGTATAAGTACAGCGGGTAGAGGTCTGAATTTCTTTTACCTTATAAAATTAGTACCAACTCTTTCTTCCTCCTCCGGTAAAGGAATACCTGCTTCTTTGCCAGCCTGTATGGACTTTAATAAACAGGCCATATTTTTACCAAGGGTTCTCATAGTCTGTAAACCTTCTAAATCCTGCTTTACTTCATCCGGGGTATTACCATGAACCATATTCCAATATTGTGAGGAAACTACAGGCATACTGGATATCGTTAAGTATTTATTTAATTGCTCAAAAGCAGCCGTAGAACCGCCGCGGCGGCAGCTTACAACAACAGCACCCGGTTTATACTGATAACCGTCACCTGCATAGAAAAAGCGGTCTAAGAAAGAAGTAATCTGACCTGAGGCACCGGCATAATGAACCGGAGAACCAAAGATAAAACCATCGGCTTCTTTTGCTTTCCCTAAAGCAACATTTACGATGTCATCATTAAATATGCACTTGCCGGAACCATTATAACACCCACCGCAAGCCATACAGCCGCGTATCGGTTTGCTGCCAAGGTGTAAAATCTCCGTGTCGATATTCGCTTTCTTCAATTCCTTTACAATTTCCCCTAAAGCAGTATAAGTACATCCATGAACCTTAGGACTTCCGTTAATAAGTAAAACTTTCATATTAGCACCTCTTTCTTAATAATAATTAACTCAACTTTCCCAGCTTAGATTCATAAACAAAGCAAAAGTTTTTTAGTCATTTTTGTTTCAACGAATCCAATCCAGAATTATATTTAGGAAGTATCAAACGTAATAAAAGCATCATTATCAAAATAGTATAAAACTGCTTCGAGTAAATCATTATCTGTAATTAAAACAGCGCACAAAGAACTTAAAGATTATATTTCGTCTCATGGAAGAAACAAAGTATCCCGCCAAGAAAACGCATTTACTTTTAATAGTACATCTTGAAACGCCATAAGATTATCCATATTTCACTCTTTAATAAGTACCATCTAAAGGTATTCTAATAAAACCAGGTCACATATCCATTATATAACATTTATAGATCCCTTTCAATTATAACATATCAGCTTTGCCTCACAACCTACGATAAAACGGGAGTATGGAGCATGTCTTTTCAACTCCCCCAAAGGCAAAGCGTCCCACATACCATAAATCCATGATCAAAATCCAAACATAAAAAAGATTGAATAAACTTACTGCATTGAGTACAATAAAAATAGTCTGGATAAGATAACCAGCAAGGATATAAGTAGATATATTACGATGAAATAGAACCATCGGTTAATTGGTATCAGAAGGCGGGAACCGTTAATAAAACCATAAAAAGAGCCGAATAATATAGAAAGGTAAGTATCTGTAATGAATTTATATGATCTCTTATTAGAATACAGTAATATGGATTATTATCCCATGCATATGCCGGGACATAAAAGAAATACAGCCCTGCTTAACATGGTAAATCCCTATACCATTGATATTACGGAAATCGAAGGCTTTGATAACCTCCATCACGCAGAGGGAATTCTGCTAAAGGGTATGGAACGGGCAGCAAACTTGTATGGATCAAAACATACCAGTTATTTAATCGGAGGAAGTACTTCGGGAATTTTAACCGGAATTTCAGCCTGCACCCAGAAGGGTGATAAAATATTAGTCGCAAGAAACGCCCATAAGTCGGTTTATCATGCAATTTATTTAAATGAACTGGAACCGGTTTATATTTATCCACCACGGGAACCCGGATTTGGGGTAAATGGTGGAATTTTTCCTGAAATAATTGAAGAATTGTTGATAAAACACCCGGACATTAAACTTGTGATGATAACTTCACCTACTTATGAAGGAATTGTATCCGATGTAAAAACGATTGCAGAAACAGCTCATCGGTATGGAGTGCCCTTAATGGTGGATGAAGCCCATGGAGCCCACTTAGGTTTCCATCCCGGATTCCCGGCAGGGTCGGTAAGTTTAGGGGCTGATATCGTCATCCACAGCATTCATAAGACTTTACCGGCATTTACCCAATCGGCCTTAATTCATGTAAATGGTGAGCTGGTGGATTATGAAGAGATACAAAGGTACTTAAGTATCTATCAGAGCACCAGTCCTTCTTATCTGTTGATGGCCGGTATTGAGCAGTGTATTGCATTATTAGAGCAAAAAAAAGATGAACTTTTTACTGCTTTTGATAAACGACTGCATTTATTTTATAGTAGAATGGAACAATTGAAACATTTAAAAATACTTACTGGCGAAAGGGTAAAGGCTTCCGGGTTTTATGCCCTTGACCCGTCTAAAATTACGGTATCGGTCAAAAACACGAATATAACCGGTAATGATTTATATAATTGCCTTCTTAATCCACATAAGATACAAATGGAAATGGTCTCTAAAGATTATGTCCTTGGTATGACAAGCATCGCAGATACAGAAGAAGGTTTTAAGCGGTTAGGGGATGCATTGCTTGAGGTGGATAGAAATATAAAACATGATACCGATAAAAAAATTGACACAGATAAAAAAATGAATGCGGATGAAAATAGAAACAGAGGTAGTTACACGAATAAAGATACAAACATTAGCAGTACTACAAACAATACTTCGAATATAAACAGTTTAAATATGGATAAATTCCCTGAAAATACAGAACCTCCGGAACGGGTAATGCTATCAAATGATGCATATAGGAGGCCTTATGAAGTTATTCTGTTATCAGAAAGCATCGGAAGGATTACAACCGAATATATCTATCTTTATCCACCGGGAATTCCACTTCTTGTGCCAGGGGAGAGAATCACTAAGGCGCTTCTTCTTCAAATAGCAGAGTATCAGCAGAACGGATTGTTCCTTCAGGGATTACAGGATGTGGAAGGGAAATATATTAAAGTGGTCACCGAAATGTGATGTTAACAGAAAAAGGATATTGACTAAAAAGCAAATATTCGCTATGGGAATGGCGCTCTTGATAAAGGAAGGAATTAACAATATGTCTAAATTATTTGTTGTCATGGGTAAAAGTGCTACAGGCAAGGACACTATCTTCAAAAGATTAAAAGAAACCACAGAACTCAATTTAAAATCCGTGGTAAGTTATACCACCAGACCTATCCGAAACGGAGAAAAGCCTGGTGTGGAATATTATTTTGTGGAGGAAGAAAAACTGAAGGAGTTGAAACGAAACAATAAAGTGATTGAATATCGGGCGTATCATACCATGCATGGTATATGGAACTATTTTACGGCAGATGACGGACAGATTGATTTGACCCATTCAAACTATATTATGATTGGCACTCTGGAAGCTTTTGAACAAATAAGAAATTATTACGGTAAAGAGGCGGTTGTGCCCATATATATTGAGGTGGAAGACGGTTTGCGCTTAAAACGGGCATTATATAGGGAACAAAACCAGGAAAATCCCAAGTATGCAGAATTATGCCGCAGATATCTGGCTGATGAAGAGGATTTTTCAGAAGCAAATCTTACGAAACAAAACGTTATGAAAAAATATGAAAATAATGATATTAACATTTGTTTATACGACATTATAAATGATATAAAACAAGCCATTAAGGAAGATACGAGTACCATATAAAGTTTTTCTATTTATTATAAATAAATTATGATATAATCATAGACAGGAACAAAATTACGGTTCTTATTGTCAGATCTACGGCGGAAAAAGCACCGCCTTTTATCAGAAATTCAGAAAGAAACTTCTGATAAGAATATTACTAAATTTTTAGTCTCTGTTTACGAAGCAGAGAGTATGAATACAGAGTAAGAAAAGTGAGGTGTGATTCTTATGGATATTAAGGTAAACCAGACACCGATTGTAAATCAAGTGGAACAAAAAGCACCCGTTCCGGAAGCAGATGGGTCTTTTAAATTTACCCTGATCAGCAACATTGAGGAACAGGAATTGCAGGCACGTTTAAATCTTATGATGGAGGATATTACCCAGCAGGGGAAACGTTTATCAAAGCATGTAGATGTCCGTGATATGAAAAGGTACCGCCAGTTAATTAAGAATTTCATGAATGAAATCGTGAACCGCTCTCATAAATTCAGCAGGGAGAATTTTCTGGACCGCAGGGGGAGACACCGTGTGTATGGTATGATTAAGCTCATTGACCAGAATTTGGATGAGTTAGCCATGGAATTAATAAAGGAGGAGAAAGATAATATAGCAATCTTAAATAAAATAGATGAAATAAGAGGTATTTTATTAGATCTTATTGCGTAATGAAAGAGAGGTGCTGTAAATGTTAGGTTTTAGACACATTGTTGGGCATGAACAGATAATACAGCATTTACGGGAAGCAATTAAGTCAGATAAAGTGTCCCATGCCTATATTTTCTCAGGAGAAGACGGCGCCGGGAAAAACCTGCTTGGCAGTGCATTTGCAATGAGCCTGCAATGCGAAGACAGAGAGGATTTATCTGATGCCTGCGGCAAATGCAGATCCTGTATTCAGGCGGCTTCAAGGAATCATCCGGATATAATCAGAATTACCCATGAAAAGGCAAGTATTGGTGTTGACGATGTCAGACTTCAGATAAACAATAACATTCAGATCAAGCCATACAGCAGCCCTTTTAAAATATATATAATTGATGAAGCGGAAAAGTTGACGGAAGCAGCCCAGAATGCTATATTAAAGACAATCGAAGAACCGCCCGCCTATGCGGTCATAATTTTACTTACCAATAATTTAAACGCATTGCTCCCTACTATAATATCCAGATGCATAACCTTAAAATTGAAGGCAATTAATAAGGAATTAATAAAGTCATTTCTTATGTCAGAATATAAGGTGCCGGATTATCAGGCAGAATTAAGTGCCGTATTTGCACAGGGCAATGTAGGAAAAGCTGTTAAGTATGCTTCTTCCGATGAGTTTATCGAGTTAAAGAAGGATGTATTGCATTTATTAAAGTATATCGATGAAATGGAAGTATATGAAATTATTGACGGTATGAAAAGGATTTCAGAGAAAAAAGACAGGATAAATGATTATTTGGATTTAATGATTCTATGGTACCGGGATGTATTAATGTACAAGGTAACAAATGACTTAAATCTGTTGACATATAAAGATGAATATCTGGATATAACCAGACAGGCAAGTATAAGAAGCTATGAAGGAATTGAGAAAATTATAGCCGCAATAGAAAAAGCAAAAATGCGATTAAACGCTAATGTTAATTTTGATATAGCAATAGAATTAATGTTATTTACTATAAAGGAGAACAGCAATGATTAATGTAATTGGTGTAAGATTTCGAAGTGCGGGTAAGATTTATTTCTTTGATCCTGCCGGCTATGAGATAAAGCAGGGTGATAATGTCATCGTAGAAACCGCCAGGGGGGTAGAATACGGAAAAGTTGTGATTGGACCCAGGGATGTGGAGGAAAGCAGGATTATACAGCCATTAAAACCCGTAATCAGGACTGCTACCACTGAGGATGATGATATAGAGTGCAAAAATAAGCTGAAAGAAAAAGAGGCCTTTAACATTTGCCTTGAGAAAATCCAAAAACATGGTTTAGAGATGAAATTAATTGATTCTGAATATACCTTTGATAATAATAAAGTGCTGTTTTATTTTACGGCAGATGGCAGGATTGATTTCAGGGAATTGGTAAAAGATCTGGCATCCGTGTTTAAGACGCGTATCGAATTGCGCCAGATCGGTGTAAGGGATGAAACAAAGGTGGTCGGAGGTATCGGTATCTGTGGAAGGCCGTTATGCTGTAACACCCATCTGTCCGAGTTCGCTCCTGTTTCTATTAAAATGGCGAAGGAACAAAACCTATCCTTAAATCCGACTAAGATATCAGGTGTATGCGGACGTTTAATGTGCTGCCTTAAGAATGAAGAAGAGGCTTATGAAGAGTTAAACAGTACATTACCTAATGTGGGGGACTTTGTAACCACCAATGACGGCCTTAAAGGGGAAGTACAGAGTGTTAACGTATTAAAGCAGTTAGTTAAAGTCATTGTAACTTTAGATAACGATGAAAAGGAAGTAAGGGAATATAAAACCACGGAGTTGAAATTTAAACCCAAAAAACGAAAAGAAAAGATTGCAATAGATGAGGAATTAAGAGCGTTGGAAATGCTTGAAATGAAAGAAGTAAAATCCCATCTGGATGATGAGTAAAATAGTAACCGATATTAATTAACATAAAACGTCTGCCAAAAGCAGACGTTTTATGTATAAGATAGTGAGTAAACGGCATGTTATATTTTTTCACCATCCTGATTTGTATGCGTGCCGGGGCACGCAGATAGGAGTTAAGGTGAAAAAAGATAAAGCTTATTTTTTCACCATCCTGATTTATACGCGTGCCGGAGCACGCAGATAGGAGTTTAGTATGAATTTAGGGAATAGGCTGCTGCCGGATGAGAGGATCGATGAACTCCACAGAAATGGATATAAAATCATACAAAATGTAAATAAATTCTGTTTTGGAATGGATGCCGTCTTATTATCAGGCTTTGCGAAAGTGAAAGTGAATGAAACCGTTCTGGATTTAGGAACCGGAACCGGAATTATACCAATATTATTAGAAGCAAAAACTGGGGGAAAGCACTTTACCGGACTGGAGATACAGGAGGAAAGTGCAGATATGGCAAGAAGAAGCATTGCCATGAACCAGCTTACAGATAAAATAGATATCGTATCAGGTGACATTAAGGAGGCGTCCGTAATATTTGGTGCAGCCTCCTTTGAGGTAGTCACCAGTAACCCGCCTTATATGAACGACAGTCACGGCATTACAAATCCGGAACGGCCCAAAGCTATAGCAAGGCATGAAATTCTCTGCACTTTAGAGGATGTTATAAGGGAGGCTGCAAAAGTATTAAAGCCGGGAGGCAGATTTTATATGGTCCACCGTCCTTTCCGCCTGGTAGAGATTATGAATATCCTGACTGCATATAAACTGGAACCCAAACGTTTGAAAATGGTACATCCTTTCATTGATAAAGAACCGAATATGGTGTTAATAGAAAGCATTAAGGGCGGTGGTTCCATGATTAAAGTGGAAGCTCCGTTAATCGTTTATAAAGAGCAGAATGTGTATACAGATGAAATCTATGATATATACGGATATTAAAGCTGATTAACTATTATCAAACAAACTAAACTATCATATAAGAAACGAGGCAATTGTTAATATGGAAGGGAAATTATATTTATGTGCCACTCCCATTGGTAACCTTGAGGATATAACCTTTCGTGTTATCCGTACTTTAAAGGAGGTTGACCTTATTGCGGCGGAAGATACGAGACACAGCATAAAATTATTAAATCATTTTGAAATTAATACACCTATGACCAGTTACCATGAATTTAATAAAATAGATAAGGGTAAATATCTTATTGAGCAACTTAAAACCGGTCTCAATATAGCCCTCATAACCGATGCAGGAACGCCTGGCATATCGGATCCGGGGGAAGAACTGGTTAAGATGGCATATGGGGCAGGAATTGAAGTTACATCCCTTCCTGGGCCGGCAGCGTGCATCACCGCCCTTACATTATCCGGATTATCTACCAGACGTTTTGCTTTTGAAGCTTTTTTGCCTGCGGATAAAAAAGAAAAGCAATTTGTTTTAAAGGAACTTCAGAATGAAACGAGGACCATTATTTTATATGAAGCACCCCATAGATTAGTAAAGACCTTAAAGGAACTGCAGGAAGCCTTAGGGGAGAGAAAGATGACCTTAGTAAGAGAACTGACCAAGAAGTATGAAACAGCGTTCTGCACTACAATTTCAGAAGCAATTCAGTACTATAATGAACAGGGTCCCAAGGGCGAATGTGTCATTTTAATAGAAGGAAGACTTCAAAAGGATATAGAAAAAGAAGATCAGGAGCAGTGGAAGGCCTTAACAGTACAGGAACATATGGATATATACTTAAACAAAGGAATGGATAAAAAAGAAGCCATGAAAGCCGTATCTACCGACAGAGGTGTGGCAAAACGGGAAATATATCAGATGCTGTTGGATGATAGGAAGTAAATCTAAATCAAAGGTTATTGTAAAATAGCTGTAACAAACCCGACCAAATGAGGTGTTTTCGTTATAAAACAGATAGTTATGATACAACAGCCATCAGAAAAAAAGAAAAGGGCCTGTCCAAAGGACAGGCCCTTTTCTTTGAGCTTATTTTATTCAATTACTCCTGCTAACTTAGCAAGTTCTACGATAGATTCTTTCGAAATCTTCTTACCGCAATAATCAAATAGATTATCTTTTGAACCGTTGAATATATCGGTAGGTTCATATTTTTTCAATATGATTCTATCCTCATCAACAAAAATTTCAAGAGGATCTCTTTCGCTTACGCCTAAAGTCCTTCTTAGCTCAATAGGGAGTGTGATTCTTCCCAGTTCATCCAATTTTCTTACTATTCCTGTGCTTTTCATATATGTACCTCCTACAATACTTTAATAAAGTATCATACAAGAAATGTAAAGTCAATAAAGTAATTATGATATTTTAGCAATAATTTAGTACTTTATAGGAAAAATTGTAAAAAGAGTATTAAAAGGTAAAAAAAATACCGCTGTCTGGCTCAGAAATTACTTAATGGTAATGTATTTTATTAAGCCAGAATATAGTAATTAGTAAGAAAATGTAAAAGGAATAGATGATGTTAAATTACTTATGGGGCTTTATGATAGTAATAGGGATAATAGTAGGTGTATTAAACGGTAAAATTGAGGATGTAAGTACAGCTTCCATAAATTCAGCAAAAGAAGCCGTAACTTTATGTATTACTATGTTAGGGATTATGTCTTTATGGACAGGTATTATGCAGGTGGCAAAAGCTACAGGAATCATGGATGCCCTGACAAAAGCTTTAAATCCCATTCTGCGGCTGCTATTTCCAGATATACCCAAAGATCATCCTGCCAATGAATATATAGCATCCAATATGATAGCCAATATCTTAGGCCTTGGCTGGGCGGCAACCCCTATGGGGTTAAAGGCTATGGGGGAACTGCAGAAACTGAATAAAAACGGTGAAATAGCCAGTTGTGATATGTGCACGTTCCTGATTATTAACATATCTTCCCTTCAATTAATACCCGTTAACATAATTGCGTACCGGAGTCAATACGGATCCGTCAGTCCAACTGAAATTCTGGGTGCGGCATTAGTTGCGACAACCGTATCAACGATTGCAGGTATTTTATTTTCTGTTGCCGCAAGAAAGCTAAGCCGGATGAAATAAAAAAGGTTCGGGTCTAAGGCTTATTTGAGAGGCTGCGGGCCGGCATCACGTCTGAAAGGTTGAAAGAAAATATATAAAAGAAAGGGATGCCACAGGGGAATTCTTTCAACTATTTATTTGTGGTCAGTACCGCAGGCTTATCTGCGGTATGCTAGGGTATCATTGTGAAATTTCTTTTATACATATCAGATTATATCATACCATTTATTATATTTTATATTGTTGGGTTTGGATTGTTAATGAAAACTCCGGTATTCCACGAATTTACCAAGGGGGCAGAAGACGGCTTTAAGGTAGTGCTTAATATTATGCCTACCCTGATCGGATTAATGGTAGCCATAGGAATATTGCGGGCTTCTGGTACGCTTGATCTTTTTGCGAAAATAATTAATCCATTAACCAGTTTTTTAAAATTTCCATCCGAACTTGTACCATTAGCAACCGTAAAGATATTCTCTTCCTCGGCATCAACCAGTTTGCTGCTGGATATATTTAAGGAATACGGCCCGGATTCTTATCTTGGGAGACTTTCATCAATTATTATGAGTTGCACGGAAACGGTATTTTACACGATGAGTGTATACTTTATGACGGCAAAGATAAAAAAAACCAGATATACACTTGCCGGTGCCTTGTTTGCAACTTTGGTAGGGGTAATTTCCAGTGTAATTATAACGAAAATGATTTTCTGAGGATTTGATACAAAAATACTACCCGCCAATCCTATATCAACGTATGGTTGGCGGGCAGTTATTTTTTCAAATTCAACCTATTTGTAAACCTGCAAATTTTTTTATAAAAATACATCAATTACCATATTTTAACTTTTTGTTGACAATTTACGAATTGTTCTGTAAAATAATAAATGTAAATAAATTACATTTGACATTTGAGTCGTTTTCACTTATCTTTTATAACTATTCTTAAAGTTTTCGGCTTAATTTTCCAATTAACAACAAAGTCACAGCATAGTAATTTCTTATCCAAGTTTCATTCGGGCATCAGACAAATTTAACTGGATAATGGCTATACCATTTTTATATAAAATATAAAGAACGGAGGTTAATCGTTTAAGTATATGTATTATGGCAGCGGTCATTGTACAGAATAATTTTAAGGAGGTAATATAATGAAAAAGGGAAAAAGAAAGACTATATTTAGTGTAATAACAGCAGTGGCCCTGGTGTTCACTTCATCCATGACAACGATGCTTCCCGCCGTTGCAGCAACCGGGGCAGCAACGGAATCCTATTCATGGCAAAATGCCCAGATTGGAGGCGGAGGTTATGTGGTTAACGTAATTTTCAACCAAAGTGAAGAGAATTTAATCTACGCCAGAACCGATATGGGCGGTGCGTACCGATTTAATCCTGTAACAGACAGATGGATACCTTTGCAGGATCATATCGGTTTCGCTGACTGGAATAATCTTGGATGTGACAGTCTTGCCACAGATCCAGTCGATACCAATCGTGTATATATAGCTGCAGGTACCTACGTCAACGACTGGACCTCTTCCAACGGCTGTATCCTGCGCTCAGGGGATAAGGGCGATACCTGGGAAGTAACCGAGCTGCCTTTTAAAATCGGTGCCAACATGTTAGGCCGTTCTATGGGAGAACGTCTGGTAGTAGATCCAAACAGTAATAACGTTTTATATATGGGGACCCGCAGCGGAAACGGACTTTGGAAAAGTACCGACTATGGTGTAACCTGGAATCAGGTTACTTCCTTTACTCAGGTGGGTGATTACGCTCCGGCTGATGATGACCCAACTCTTTATGATGATACTTTAACCGGTGTGGTATGGGTTACCTTTGATCCAGCTTCCAGTCAGACCGGTACTCCCTGCCAGACGATCTATGCCGGTGTAGCCAACAAGGCTGAAAGCGGCGGCACACCGGAGAATACCATTTTTTACACCACCGATGGGGGAATTACCTGGAGTGCGGTTACCGGACAGCCTGCTGCCGGTTATTTTCCGCATCATGGTGTATTATCTTCCGGCGGCATTCTTTATGTATCCTACAGCAACGGTGTCGGACCCTATGATGGTTCAAAAGGAGATGTATGGAAATATAATACAGCAACAGGTATCTGGACGCAAATCAGTCCTGTACCTTCAAGCAGCGATGATAATTATTATGGCTATGGGGGATTATCCGTAGATGCACAGGATCCGGATACTCTTATTGCCACAACTCTTAACAGCTGGTGGCCGGACGCCAATATATTCCGTTCTACTGACGGCGGTACTACCTGGACGAGATTCTGGGAATGGAATGGATATCCTGACCGTATTTTAAATTATACACAGGATATTTCAAACTCACCATGGCTGACTTTCGGTAAACAATCCCAGCCCCCCGAACCATTTCCGAAGATTGGTTGGATGATGGGTAACATTTCAATCGATCCCTTTGATTCAGACCGAATGTTTTACAGTACCGGCGCAACCGTATATACTGCTGATAACCTGACTGCATTAGACTCCGGAGGGCAGGTAAATCTTACGGTGAAATCACTGGGCATTGAACAGACCGCAGTACTTTCCCTTATTAGTCCGCCTGATGGAAGTGCCCATTTAATCAGCGGACTTGGGGATTTGACCGGATTTGTACATGAGGATTTAACCGAAGTACCGGATATGATGATGATTACACCTTATTTTTCCAGTACCACCGGTATGGATTATGCAGAATTAAACCCAACAAAGTATGTCAGAGTAGGCAATACAGATGCAGGAACCTCATCCAGAATCGGTATATCCTATGATACCGGCAACAACTGGTCCGCAGGAACCAACTGCTGGTCCGTTACAAGTACCGACACTACGGGAGGCGGTAAAGTAGCCATGTCAGCTGATGGCAATGCTATCGTGTGGGCTCCTTCCGGCAAAGTACCCTGCTATTCCGTCACCTCAGGAAACAGCTGGACAGCCTGTGCCGGACTTCCTACTGATGCGGCGCTTGCATCCGACCGTGTTAACCCTGATAAATTCTACGGTTTTTCAGGCGGTACCTTCTATGTAAGTACGGATGGCGGAGCAACATTTGCCGCTGCTGCAACCGGTCTGCCGGATCCTTCAAGCAGTCCTTCTCCCGAAACGACTCCTGTAAACTTTAAAGCGATGCCGGGAATAGAGGGAGATATCTGGCTTGCCGGCGGCAGTGAAGGGAATGATTACGGTCTGTATCATTCCACCGATTCAGGTGCAACCTTCACCAGACTTTCCAACGTTGAAGAAACTGACGTTGTAGGATTTGGCATGGCTGCTCCCGCAGAAAGCTATATGGCTCTTTATATTTCCGCACAAATTAACGGTGTCCGCGGCATCTTCCGTTCCGATGATGCCGGCTCTACCTGGGTAAGGATTAATGATGACGAGCACCAGTACGGCAGAACCAATATGTGTATTACCGGTGATCCCAGAATCTATGGCAGGGTATATTTAGGAACCAACGGCAGAGGGATTGTATATGGTGATTCGTTATCTGCTACGGCTTCGTCGGTTATATCGCCTACCACTGCTGCATTTGATAAAAACACGGTAAATCAGACAGACCTCTTAGTAACCATGACACTAAACGGAAATACCCTGTTAGGCATTCGAAACGCTTCCACAGACCTGAAGGCAGGTACAGACTATACCGTATCGGGGAATACGGTCACCCTCAAAAAAGAATACCTGTCCGGTCTGCCTGTGGGTACGGCAAGCTTAACATTCGATTTTAGTGCAGGTTCAGACAGGGTACTTACCGTTACGGTAAATGATACCACCGGTATAAATAACTCAGAGATATCGCCGGTTATCGCAGCTTTTGATAAAAATACGGAAAACCAGGCAGATATTCCTGTTATTATGACTTTAAACGGGAATACCTTATCAGGCATAACAAATGGTTCTGAAGAATTGACTTCCGGAATGGCTTATACGGTGACAGACAATATCGTAACAATTAAAAAAGAGTATCTGGCAGGGTTGTCTGCGGGTACTGCAAACCTTACCTTCCATTTCAGTGCGGGAACCTCTCCGGTACTGGCTGTTACGATAACTGATTCCTCTGTTATCCAGGGAAATCTGGAAGTTCAGATGTATAATAACGGAACGGCGGCTTCCACAAATTCACTTTCACCACAGTTTAATATTATTAACAACGGATCGGTACCTGTTGATTTAGCTGCTCTAAAATTACGGTATTACTATACCCTTGAGGGAACAGCTTCCCAGACTTTCTGGTGTGATTGGTCATCGGTTGGCTCCTCCAACGTAACCGGGACTTTTGTTAATATGTCAACGCCTAAGACAACTGCTGACTGCTATCTGGAAATTAGTTTTAAATCTGCTGCAGCCAGCCTTGCCCCGGGAGAAAGTACTTTTATTCAGACCAGAATTTCCAAATCCGATTGGAGCAGTTATAATCAGTCCAATGATTACTCTTTTAATGAAACGGCTTCCAACTATACCGATTGGGCTAAAGCTACTGCTTATATTTCAGACAGCCTGGTTTGGGGCAATGAGCCGTAAAAAGACCGGAATCTAAAAAAAATATCATTAAATAAAACTCAGAAAAAACATAGGAAAAAATAGGTCTGATTTGATAGCAGTATCTCTGACCTATAATTTGGAAGATTAAAAGAACGAGTTCAGCCTTGTATAGATTCCATTAATTCAGCACCAACTATTTACACTGGTACTGATATTAAACAAAGCTTATGCAGGGCTGTATTCGTATAACAATTCTTAAGTTAGGTATTTATTTCATCAGATCCGGACGCGGATATATCAAATTATGTCAGGAGCAAAACATGACAAGCATTATCTTTATCAGACAGATATAGTTATTCCACAGCAACATACATAAATTTGCAAATACCGACAGAAAATGTATATATTCGCTTGAAAAATATGACACAATATGGTAATATAACAATGTCTTTTGCCTACCAAAACCATAAAAAGACTTAATACCTAAACATTATACTGAATAAAACAGTATAATCCCGATTTAGTTATTAAAAATATAAAATTGATGCGACATGATATATCCTCTATATGGGCACTTGGGGTATGTATAGCAAGTAGTGCAACCGGCAATTTTATTATTTTTATATTTAAATTAAAGGCTAAAAAGTATTTATGATTGAAAGTAAATTGAAATTGTACATTAATTATAGGCAATTTGCAGTATCTATAAATATTTTATATTATAAGAAAGAGTCTGGCAAGCCAGACTTTTTCTTATCTCATAGGAGCGCGTCCTATTCAAGAACAAATCCGGTGGATTGCTTTTCCAATAAAAAGTTTGTACAATATGATATAAAAGTACTTTTAGTATCAAAGGACTTCCATTCATTCATATTAATATGGGTTATATAGGGCAAGAGGTATCATCGCAATAAATATTGCAACCGGCGGGGTTGCAATTGGATATCTTGCAGTTGGAGGACTGGCAGCAGGTATATATTCAATCGGTGGATGTGCAATAGCAGATAAAATTGCCTTAGGCGGATATGCCAGAGGGTATATTGTTGTCGGTAAATCAGTAAAAGGGACGATCGAATTCGTGGCAAATAATAATTTTAGCAATATCAATGCACTGGAATTAAAGAAGTCTGTTGTAGATAAATTCCCGGATACATGGAAGCTTATTATTGATTTATTTACTGCGCCCCTTGGTTAAGATAAAAAACAGTTTGTCAGAAAAAGTATTAATTGTCATAAAAATGATGTTTTTTAGTTAAATATAAATAATTTTATCATTCCAAATTTATAATCAGGAACTTCTTTTAATATAAAAAATAAAATAAATATAGGGATAAGGCGGTTACCTGAATAAGCGTCTTATTTTTTAGCAATGTAAAAATAATTTGATAGTATTAAGAAGTGAATAAAAACAATTGGGCTTTATTTCATAAATTATAAAAGTTATCAAAATAAATATTTAGGAGGAATAAAGAAATGATTAGAATAGAGATTTCTTTAGATCAAATTAAATATGGTGAAATAGCGGATACTTTTATTCCCATAGTAATTGATAAATTATCTTCGAAAGAAGATTCCGGAAGACTGATTCAGATATTGAACGGACTGGATAAGCTGCCTGGCTCCGTTGCAAAGACAGCTTTAAATACATTGCCAGAGAGTGTAAAAGAAGAAATTGCAGTTTATTTTATGGAAAAATATAAAGATGGAATCATAGATTTTATCAATGCGTTTGCCGAAGAAAATCAAATTAAGGCTGAAGTTGACGGAATAAGAATATCAAGAGAATCTAAAAGTCATTAATTACGATTTACAGTTAATAAAAAGGGCATAGAACTTGAAATACCGCTTTCAGAAGCCGGAATAAATATATTTAGGTTACGGTTATCCGGCTTCTGTAAAGCATCCTTTCTAAAAAATAACATAAGGAGGAGTGAGAGAAGCTTTTTTTATCATTATTTTTAGTAAATACGTTCTAATCCCGGTTTATTTTGTGCAATTTTATTTACATAAATTTCAAAGTTATGTTACAATCAAGAAAATAACAACAATTTTTTATAGGTTGAACAAATTGTAACGCATTAATTTGTATGGACGTAAATATATACCAATAGAAGGACTTGAGAAAATGGACACGGAGGTTGTAACATGTATAGCCTGCTACTTGTGGATGATGAAAAACTGGAACTGGAAACCTTAAGGGATTACGTTGATTGGAATGAACTGGAAATTGGTGCCGTTTATACGGCACTTAATGGCAAAGAAGCTTACAGTAAAGTAATGGAGTTTAAGCCGGACATTATGATTACAGATATCCATATGCCTGTGATGAATGGGGTGGAACTGGTTAAAAAGCTTTATGAAGAGCAGGTTACGACCAAAATCATATTTTTAACAGGTTATGATGATTTTGAGTTTATTAAAGTCGCATTTTCTGTAGAAGCAATTGATTATATATTAAAGCCTTTTACCATTGAAGTCATTAACAATGCAATCGGGAAAGTAATTCAGGTACTGGATAAGGAGCAGGAATTAAAGCAGTCGGTCAGCATTTTGGAGAAGAAGCTGTTAAGAACAAGTTTAAGTGGGCAGGACGAAATCAGGAATGGAGCAGTAGAACAGTTTAAAATACTGAAAAAAGACCATTCGGAAATGCTGGAGTTTGGTATCATACAGGCTGTTGGGAATACGGAACAGATTGACAGTGAAGCCATGGAGGGTAAGTTTGCAGAAATTGCATATGCCATTAAGGAAGAAGGCAGGAGTACTTTTTTGGTACTGTATTTTGTAAATTTCCTAGACTCAGCTAAACGTATTGCAAAATATTATGAAACCGCCAAAATACCGGCTGTATTTCTTTATAGTTCTAAAAGGCATAAAGTGGAGGCACTTTATCAAGTGTATCATAATTTTATTATCTACAATCCTCTGCTGTTTTATGAAAATACCTATGCAATACGGGAAGTGACCCAGTTCCCGGTTATTGCTGATCAGATCTCTTTAAATGGACAGGACAAAACGTTGCAGGGTAAGACAGATTCGGAATTACATAAAGAGAACAGGAAGAAAATCAAAGACATTTTACAGCATGCCAAAACAGACAAAAACCTGGAACGGATAAAGGAGTTTTCCACACAGTATTTTCAAGAGGCAAAACTGTACAAACAGGAGAAAAAGTCCCTTTTGGAAGAGGTATCTTTTTTGTTTGCGGATATCTATGATATGTATGTGGAAGATAATGTATCCTTGAAGGAACTTATACCCCGGAGAAGCGATGTTTTTAACCGTATGTATCAGGTCATGAATGCAGAAGAACTGGAGGCTGTTTATCTTAAATCATTGAATTTGATCTTTGGGAATTTAGAGAAAAACACCAAGGAGAAAAACTTTAAGGACAAAAACGGATATATCGTTCAATGTGTTAAGAATTATATCAAGCGGAATTATGCTAATGTGATTACCATTGAATCCATCGCGAAAGAGATTGGTTTATCCCCGAATGAATACCGGAATAAGCTGCTTCATTAATCCTATATATCTTGTTACCGCAAAGCTGGTGATGAGGATATTTTTTCACCATCCTGATTTGAATGCGTGCGAAGGCATGCGGAGGGGGAGTTAAGGTGAAAAAACGATATTTATTTTTATTATTATTACCGGCCCTGGTGTGGGTTATATTAATCTGCTATGCACCTATGACCGGCCTTTATATGGCATTTACCAACTATGCCCCAAGTACGAAAGGTTACTTTCATGATTTACTCGGAGCACCGTTTGTAGGAATGGATTGGTTTGATTACTTTTTCCGCAATGATTTCGCTAAGATCATGCGAAATACACTCACTTTATGTCACCCATTTATGGGGTGCCCGATGAGGCGGTTTTTGAATTTACAGCCATTCATGGCAAGGATAAAAAGGATGGTTTTGTCATAGGTTCCCTGGATCATGATAACTGGAAAACAGGAATTGAAATGAAGACTGCAGCCCAAGTCGGTAATATCAATTACTTTCAGGTTATTGCAGGTGCTGCCACGGAGGATACCAGGGATTTAGACGGTATAAAACACGGATATTTAAACGGTAAAATCATAAAATCCCCAAGGATTTTCCTGGGTTATTATGATTCTTACCAGGATGGTTTTCAGGTATTTGGTAAATGTAATGCGTTGATCAAACCGCCTATCACCTGGAACGGTCCGGTACAGTTTGGATGGAACAGCTGGGCAGCCTTAATGGGAAGATTAACGTTTGATAAATATATAGAAGCCTCCGATTTTATGAAGACAATTCAATATTCCTATTGTGATGCGGCTGGAACACAATGCATTAATTTAGATGCGCACTGGCAGAGCGTTGTAAGTAAAATGAAGGATTCCGTTGCATATGTAAAGAATAATGGGCAGTTACCGGGAACTTATATGGGACCATTTATTACTTCGCCCCCTTTTAACAGGGAAGTGGCAGGGACGGATGGCAATTACTTGTTTGAAGACTTATTGCTTCGGGATGAGAAAGGTGGGATTCTGCCTCCCGTGGATGGCTTATATTCCTTAGATCCTACCCACCCCGGAACCTTGGCGCATATACAGTATTAAGCGGTATTTTAACACCGGACAGCGGAAGATGTCTGTTATTTATTCTGGAAGTTCGGAATCAGGCATTATAAATCGACAGGGTCATGATTGACCGGTATAAGTAATTGAAGGTAGAAGGTAGCTGTTGGCTATCTTTTTTTGTGGTATTTAGTATAGAATTAGTACTAACATTGAATAAAATGGAATAAAAACAGAGACTTTTGAAATATAATTTTTACGATAATTTTACAGTAATTTGCTTTTAGTGCACAGTTAAGTAGAGTATTATATAAATGACATCGTGATTATAATTAATCATTCGTGATTTTTTTTAATCACAACAATCTTAATGAAAAAAGCATATGAAATGAGGCTTTTAAAAAATATTTTTATAAAAGCCGGAACGGAGAATGATACAAGTGAACAAATTGATTATGAAGTTTGTAGGAACAGGAGCAGGAGAGGGGATTCCGACACCATTTTGCCGGTGTGAAATCTGTCAGAATGCAAGGAAAGTGAGGGGAAAGGAAATTCGGATGCGTTCATGTTTTCGGGTTGCGGAAGATTTACAGATTGATTTCGGACCGGATACCTTTGCGCAAAGTGTGATGTATGAGAATGATTTATTTGCTTTGGAGCATCTTTTGGTCACACATACCCATGAAGACCATTTTAGTATTTTTAATCTTTTTCTTAAAACAATGATTAGCCGGGGTTCAGGGAAAAAACTGAATGTTTATTTAACGGGAGATGCCTTCCAATTGCTTGAAGCCTTTGAGCGGGTTGGATTTAACGGAAGTAAAGAATTTTTTCAAGATTGCCTGCATGAGCACATCATTTTCCACAGGCTTGAATTTTGGGAAGAACATCAGATCGGTGAATATTTTGTCACGCCGATTCAAGGAGCACACCACGGCCATTTTGAAAAGTATAGTGCAAATTATATTATTACATTGCCAAACAGACAAAAAATGCTCTATGCACTGGATACGGGATATTATTCGAAAGAAACGCTGGATTTTCTAAAAAATGTTAAATTGGATTTTTTTATGATTGAGAGTACTTACGGAAATTTACAGCGTGGGAATACACCGTATTCCCATCTCGACATGAACAGTGTCAACTATTTGACACAGATTTTGTATCAACAGAATACGATCAGTGATGCGACCTATATTTTCCTCACCCATATCAATCAGGAGCAGGGATTTACGCATGAGCAGATGACAGAATTTTATGATGATTATGAAACACCTTATGAGATGTATGTTGCATATGACGGTATGATGATTGACCATTTGTTAAAATAGGAGGAAATATATCATGAAAATTACAAAATTTACCCGTGCGGCGCTTTTGTTATTGGTGCTAATGATAGGAACCGCAGGATGCGATTCTGGAAATACCCCAACCTCTCAAAGTACTGATTCCGGATCCGGGTCTTTAAGCGTAAGTGCAAGTGAAGATGATGCCTGGCAGCAGGCGAAAACGACTCCGTACGGAAAATATCCCGAACTGATTACTTATACGTCCAGCAGCATGGAGGGTAAGTATGATACGCTGGCTGGCACGAAGTATGCAAGCGACAGCAACGAAGATAACGTTCGTACCCGGTATACGAAGGAAATGCTGAACGTTCAGAATGAAAATGCATGGGAAGCCTCCAGTGACGATGACTACAATCGAAAAGTATCCTTAGCGATTGCTTCGGGAACCATTCCGGATATAATGGTTGTCAACGACTATGCTACTCTTTTGCAGTTATATGACAATGGACTGATTCAAGATTTAAGTGAAGTGTATAAGAACTGCACAGATGACCGGATCAAAGAAATTTATGATTCCTACGATGGGAGAGCGCTTACGCGTGCCACTATTGATGGCAAGTTAATGGCTTTGCCGCAGGTAAATATCGCCACAGGACCGGAATTACTCTGGCTGCGTCAGGATTGGCTTGATAAGTTGAATTTGGAAGGACCAAAGACCATGGCAGATGTCGAAAATATTTTGAAAGAGTTTATTGAAAAAGATCCCGGCGGGAACGGGCCGGGAAAAACTGCCGGCTTGGTGGTCGATACAAGTTTTGTTGGTTCATTTAGTTCTCTTTATAAGCTTAATATGATTTTTACCAGTTATAAAGCTTATCCGCAGCAGTGGATGAGCAACGATAAGGGTGAAATATACTACGGTTCCGTGCAACCTGAAGCTAAGGCAGCCTTGGGCAAATTGGCAGAATGGTTCCAGGCAGGGTTAATCGACCAGCAAATGGCGGTACGGACGGCAGATGACCGGACAGCCCTCATAAGCAGCAATCAGTGCGGTGCATTTTTTGGTGCATGGTGGGGCGGACAGTCAGGTAAGGACGCATATGAGCTATACGATGCACAATGGCAGCCCTATTTGGTACCGCAGGATGAATCCGGAGAGGTCACGTTGTTTACAGGGGATCCGTGTAATAAATACAGGGTTGTGAGTAAAGATTTTGCGTATCCGGAGATTGCAGCTAAAACATTGAATATTGATATGTCCTATACCCGGTATGATGATAAAAGTAATGTGTACAGCGAATATCAGGATATTGGAAATCCCACTGTAGGAATCACGGTTCCGGCTTATATCAACGTTGATTATTATGATGCAATTTATCGGTCATATGATCATATTCAGGCGGCTATGGCTGGAAATTCCCCACAAGACATCATTTCATGGGAACAGACTATGGCGGATTCGATAAAAACAGATTATTACGATGTGATTAAAGCCGGACAAAAACCGACATGGGATGTTTACAACAATTATTTGAAGCGTGTCGTTTCGTTAAAGCTATTGTCCGATAACAAAGAGAACATCAAAGAAGTCAATCCGGTATTCTTTGGGCAGACTCAGAGTATGAAGTTGAAATGGACGAGCCTTCTTAAAATGGAAAATGAAACTTATCTTAAAATTCTGACTGGTGAAGCCCCCTTGGACTCTTTCGATGAATTTGTTACGGAATGGATGAATGCAGGCGGTAAGGATATTATCAATGAGGTGACCGACGCTGTTAAGAATGCAAATTAAGTTATTAAGCAGATGCACTAATTTTGTTTTGCAATCAGCTTTTTTGTACCTGTCAGATTGTCAAAAAGCTGATTGCTTATCCTGTTTTCTGGGACATATCCTAAAAATGAAAGGGGAATTTGATTGATGAAATCCAGGCGGAAGCTTAAAAAATCTTTAAATGGACAAATGGCTTTTCAATTAATGCTACTTCCAGGCATGGTATTTTTGCTGCTTTTCCATTACTTCCCTATGTTCGGACTTCTCATGGCATTTCAGGATTACATTCCGGCTAAAGGAATTCTGTATTCGGCATGGGTGGGACTGGATAATTTTAAATTTATGTTTTCACTGAGTGACAGCAGAAAAATATTTGTTAATACTTTGTTCATTGCTGTTTTTAAAATTATTTTAAGCATGCTGGTTCCGGTGGTTTTTGCCCTGCTTTTAAATGAATTGCGACTCAAAACTTTCAAGAAAACAGTACAGACGATTGTATATTTCCCACATTTCCTTTCGTGGGCCGTCCTTGCTACGGTGGTATCCAATATGTTTTCAATTGAAGGTCCGATTAATTCAGCCCTAAGTTTTTTCGGAGCGGAGCGGATCCTGTTTTTAGCCAGTAACATTTGGTTTAGACCAATTATAATTTTAACGGATAGCTGGAAAGAATTTGGATATGGGGCAATCATCTATTTGGTCGCGCTGACTGCCATTGATCCAGGATTATATGAAGCAGCGGCTATTGATGGTGCAAACCGTTTTCAGCAGGTTCTTCATATTACGTTACCATCTATCATCCCTACGATTGTCATGATGCTGACGCTGAGCCTGGGCAATATATTGAATGCGGGTTTCGATCAGATTTTCAATTTGTATAATCCCCTGGTTTATGAAACGGGGGATATTATAGATACCTATGTGTATCGTATCGGAGTATTACAAATGCAGTACAGTTTTAGCACAGCAGTCGGTCTGATGAAATCAGCCATAGGCTTTACGTTGATTTTTACGGTTAATAAACTGTCAAAAAGATTTATGAAAACATCAATTTTTTAATGGAGGGAATGGTATGATTAAATCAAAAACGGCCGGAAGCAGGGCAGCGGATGTTGTTATATATATGGTTGTCATTCTCATGACAATGATGTGTCTTCTCCCACTGGTGAATATGGTAGCGCTTTCCTTCAGTGATAACGCTGCTGCTTCTGCAAATTTGGTAGGATTGCTTCCTGTGAATCCTACACTTAAATCCTATGAGACACTGATTGGAGATTCTCAATTCATACGTTCCTTTTTGATTTCCGTAGTAAGAGTGGTGCTTGGTACTATTATTAATATTTTTCTGACGGTCCTGATGGCTTATCCCCTGTCTAAATCGAAAAAGGAATTTAAAGCGCATGATATTTATATGAACATTATAATTGTTGCCATGTTGTTTTCAGGAGGTATGATTCCGCTGTTTTTAACAGTTAAAAATCTGCATCTTATTGATACATTGTGGGCATTGATCCTGCCGGGGGCCGTACCTATTTTTAGTGTGATTTTGCTATCAAATTTTTTTAAAGGCGTCCCTAAGTCATTGGAAGAAGCATCACAGGTAGACGGGGCGGGCGCGTGGACGATTTTATTCAGGGTGTATCTTCCGATTTCCCTGCCAGCAATTGCAACGATTACATTGTTTGCCATCGTGGGGCATTGGAATGATTACATGAGTGCGCTTATTTATATTAAAAAGTCGGCTGATTATCCTCTGATGACCTATATACAGCAGTTTTCAGTTGCAATAGATCTTTCTACGGAGACAGATCCAGAAAAAATAGAAGAATATATGAAAATTTCCAGCCGGACATTGGGTGCGGCCAAAATAATCGTTGCCACGCTGCCGATTTTATGTATTTATCCATTTATGCAAAAATATTTTATTCATGGTATTATTGTTGGTTCCGTGAAAGAGTAAGCAGTGATTATAAAGGTGTCTGGCAGAAGTGGTTTCATATGTATTGTCATGATACAAGTACACATATGGCCAATAAGATGGCCGTTATACCTCCCAAAAAATCGTCGTAAAAACCTTTGTTGCGTTATAAATTTGCCTGCAATACCGGATTTGTCGCATATTAGGTATTATGACGGTCTTTTTTATTGTCCGAATACATAAAGAAAGTTAAAATATATCAAGCTTCTGAAGAAAAAAATTCGACGATTACAGAATTAAAGACAGGTTTCGTATCATTAGAGGCTTGCTATACCAAGTCGATGGGAATCCCCTTTTGTCGGATAAGCTTAAGTTCGCTTTCGGATAGCAGATCATCCGTTATGATGCGATCAACCGTGTCGATTTCGGCTACAAAAGCCTTACTCATCGTACCGAATTTGCTGTGATCGGCCACTAAAAAAACTTGTGTTGAATAGTCAATCATTTTCTTTTTAATATTGGATGCCGGAATATAGGGATCGGTTATTCCATGATTAATATTTACGTTGGATACTCCCATTAAAAACAGATCAGCCCGAAAGTAAGAAACAGCCATTTCGGCCATTACGCCCACAATGCCCGTCTCTTTTCCTTCACTGATACTTCCCCCGCATACAAAAACGGAATTTCCCCTTTCATTGGAGATAAGCAGGTAGGCGATATGGATGCTGTTTGTTATGACAAAGATATTCGGGATATCCAGCAATAGCTTTGCAATTTCATGATTTGTGCTTCCTGAATCAATAAATAAGGTCATACCTGGTTCAATGTAGGAAACTGCTTTTTTTGCGATTCGTTTTTTTTCATTAATAAATTTATCGGAGGGATTGGTATACCCTTGTGCGCTTGACTGGATTAAAATGGCGCCGCCGCTGACTCGTTTGATTAATGAATTTTGCTCCATCACGTGCAGGTCCCTGCGGATGGTTGCCGGTGAAACTTTTAACTGGATACATAACTCATTTACATTAAGGTAACCATTTGTTTTTAAAAGCTGTATTATCTGGTCGTATCGATTCATTTCTTCACCTTGTTTTTTTATTTTACAAAAAGTATATCATAATTGGTCTGAATTTGGAAGCATATTAGGCCTTATAACAGCCGCTTTTATTTATTATTTTTGGTCCTTAATCCAGTAACCCATCCGGTCCGCAATAATGTCAAACTGGGCTGGGCCAATATCCAGTATAAATTTATGGAAATCTTTCAATACAAATTTATCCCCAAGGGCTTTTTCAGCAGTTGCTTTTAAATCCATAAATTCCAGGTAACCAACACCGTATTGCGGATACAGGGCAGGTTCTTCAATCATGGTATTATATAAAAGTTTAACAGTGGTGCTGTCAGTTATATAACTCTTTAGATAGGCAGCCGTATCAGCAAGACTCCAGCCATCGTAATGGATTCCCATATCGATTCGACAGTATAAAGCCATGTTGGCAGCCATATTTGCTTCCAGAAAATCAGCTACATCCTCACTAAACCCCGCCAGGTGATAGGAATAATATTCCACATAGGTTGCCCAGCCTTCGGCATAACCGCCGAAACTCAACAGATTTCTAATGGCCGGAGGATTTAAGCTTCTGAAATATACGGACTGATATAAGTGCCCTGGATATCCTTCATGGGCGATTGTGGTAAAAATCTGGGATAAATCATAATCCGGATTTTCATTTATATAAATAATATTATTATCATAGCTATCCAGTGGAGGTACTAAGTACATGGCAGGACTTAAATGGTCCTGCAGGGATTTATCCACATATTTTATGGAGCATTTTACGTTGGGACAGGCTGGGAAATCTTTATTGATTGCACTTTTTAAATAATTAATTATTTTAGCCGGATCCGTTAAAGAGTAAGTTAGTGACATTACAGTATCATAAACATCAGGATTTTTAGTCATTATGGTACTTAACTTTAACATATTGGTACTTAGGGAAGTTTCTAACATCTTCTTTAATTCAGGAATTGACCTGGATGAACCGGTATTTACTTTGATTAAATATTCATAATACTCCTTGCCTTTTGGGTAATGACTTAAACCTTCTTTATTGGTACCTGTTCCTTTTAGTTTTGTTAAAGTATCTATTAATAATTCATAAGCCGGTATTACCGAATTAAGTACGGCATCTTTATTGGTGGATTCATAAGATTTTATTTCACTTTTAGTCAAACCATCGAATTCAGAAATTTCTTCATTGAAAATATCGATCAGATAGTTCGTTTCTTTGTTTTTGATAAATTCATTACATTGATCGATGATACTGTCAGCTACTTCATCACTCATAAATAAACCGTCAGCCGATTTATCCTGTTCAAAAGTACAGATTTCTTTAAAATAATCATAAACCTGAGGCAGTAATTTAAGGTAGTTTTCGATATCTTCTTTTCTATTAAAGTTATATTCTGCCAGCAGGACGGGAAGCTGTGCCTGTATTCCGGTTGTAGGTCCCAGGCTTTCACTGTACGGAATAAAATCCCCTAAGGTAGTTTCCAGTTCCAGGTCTTCTTTTAATATGTCATAAGAAAGCTTCTGATCTTCTGATAAGGAATCGTAATCATATTTTTTTAATGCAGCTAAATAATTCTCAGAATCCACTAAGGATTCTTCCATATACTCTTTTGAATAATGACCGATTGTAATTTCCGGATTTGTTATACCGTAATTTTCGGGATCAGCAAGGGAATAATTCAGGGTAAGGGTATCTTCTTGTACTTCTGCCGTAAATATCCGGTCTAAAAAAGCATCAAAATCTTCTGCAGGAGCATTTCCTTTGCCATTCGCCGAACATCCAAGTATGCTGGATACCAGCAGCAACAGGGCGAATAACAGGTATTTCTTTTTCCTTTTCATAATTAACCAAACCTTTCTGTGAGCACGAGACTTGCGGTTGCTTTTATTGATAAGCAGCATTTCGTGTTTTCATATTTTGTTTATCCGATTTTATTATTGAAAGTAGATCACAGTAATTCTTATCATATCGATCTATTTAATTTCAATAGCTATTTTCTATTCATTTAATAACTTATGATTCAATATGAAAAACCATTCATTATTACTGTTTTTATCTAGCTAAAATCATTGTGAGTGGGTAGTAATTTTATAAATAAATAGTATTGTAAAGAGTACAAAATAAAACAAAATCAATTTTGTGACTCTGAATAAGTTTAAAAATAATTTTATCTTTCGTATTTTTCAATAATTTATTTCATTTTTATTTTAACAGCAAGCCTAAAATCCATATCAATATAAAGCTGACAATAATGGTAAGATTAGTTAAGGTGCCGACTAATTTTTTATCAAAATAAAATTCAACGGAATAAGTAGTAGTTGACATACTGATAGGCAGAACCAAACCAATCAGTACGGTAATACGGAATAAAGGTTCAAAAGGGAGAACAAAATATAAAATAAGTCCAACGGCTAAACCAACCCCATATCTTAGTAAAAGAGATTTTAACATGCTTATCCAATAACTCTTTTCAAGCTTCAAACTTAAAAAGATACCGAGAACTAAAAGGGATAAAGGCATATTAGCCCTGGACAGTGTACTGGAAAGATCCAGTACTATCTTTGGGTAGGATAAGCCAAAAAGGTGTAATAAAAGTGTTAATATATAAGCTAATAATGGAACGGACCTGCCCATTTTCTTTAAGATATCTTTCGGATTAATTTTACCGTCATTGGAAGAATAATAGCTGGCCAGAAAAAAGCACAAGCCATAAATAATTAAAGCATTTCCCATGTCCAGCATTCCGAAATACTTTAAACCTTCCTTACCCCACAAAGCTTCTACCAGGGGATAGGCGAATAATCCGATATTAAAACCAACGGAGGTCATGGAAAGCGCACCCTTATTGGCAGGAGATTCCTTTTTAAATACAAATATTCCGAGAAATGCAATAAAAAAACTGTAAACAATGAGTATAAAGGGTATAAGTATTAAAGAAGGAGTTATTTTTATAGTACTGAACGTATTAATTACCAGTGCCGGTAAAGTAATATTGAAGATGATTCTGGAAATACCGTCACCGTCTTCTTCTTTCACTAAATTCATCGTTTTGCCTAAATAACCGATTATAATAATTAATAAGGATAAAAGGAATTGCGTATTAATATTTGCCAAGGAATTTGTCCCCCAAATCTATAAGATAAATAGTATAATTATGTTTCATTTTAAGACGCATTGAAGTTATTATAACACATAAACCGGAATCTGCAATAAAATATCATCATGAGCGGATAGCTCTAATAGCACAAGGATACCCGGGGGAAGAAAAGAAAATTCCCCAAAAATCGATTGAGAAAAAATTAAATGGAATAAGTTTCAATTTTTGTTTCTTCAGAAATAAGTTTGAATTATTGTTTCATCAGTTGACAAAAGAAATACCACGTGCTATTCTAAATTTTAGATAATATGGGTAAACTAAATATATAGTAAATCCAGAATGAATAATAAAAAGCGATGAAAAGAAGAGTAAACATGGATACCATGTACAGAGAGCTCCGTAAAGCTGAAAAGGAGACATAGGTGAATTGTTGAAGATGGTCTTGGAGCTGCGCACTGAGAGGAAAGGTACTTCCTTTAGGCTGCGACGGGTGCATCCGTTATTGTGATATGCTGTTTTAGGCAGCAGATAAGGGGCTGATTGTGAAGTCAGTCCGAATTAAAGTGGTACCACGGGATATCAGCTCTCGTCTTTAAGTATAAAGGCGAGAGCTTTTTTTACGGCGACACCACCGGTTTTGTGGGTTTAATTGCCGGATTAGACACCAGTGAATTATTTTTGAATACTCTCGGAAACTAAATTTGAGAATACTCTCTTATTATAAGGAGGAATAACATGAATAAAAAACCATATTACATTACAACCGCAATTGCATATACATCGGGAAAGCCCCATGTCGGAAACAGTTATGAAATCGTTTTGGCCGATAGTATCGCAAGATTTAAAAGACAGCAGGGTTATGAAGTATTTTTCCAGACCGGAACGGATGAACACGGACAGAAAATTGAAAGCAAGGCTTCCGATGCAGGTATTACACCGAAAGAATATGTAGATAAAGTTGCCGGACAAATCAAAGATATCTGGGATAGGATGAACACTTCCTATGATAAATTTATCCGAACTACGGATGATTACCATGAGAAACAGATTCAGAAGATTTTTAAGAAATTATACGAAAAAGGAGATATTTATAAGGGTCATTATGAAGGAATGTATTGTACTCCCTGTGAATCTTTCTTTACTTCTTCCCAGCTAGTGGACGGCAAATGTCCGGACTGCGGCAGGGAAGTACAGCCTGCGAAAGAAGAAGCCTATTTCCTCAAATTAAGTAATTATACCGACCGTTTAATTGAACACATTAATACCCATCCGGAATTCATTCAGCCGGAATCCAGAAAAAATGAAATGACGAACAATTTCCTGATACCGGGTCTCCAGGATTTATGTGTCTCCAGGACTTCTTTTAAATGGGGTATTCCGGTGGATTTTGATGATAAACATGTAGTATATGTATGGTTGGATGCACTAAGCAACTATATTACCGGTCTGGGCTATGATGCAGATGGTAATCATGGGAAATTATTTGAAAAATTCTGGCCGGCGGACCTGCACTTAATCGGTAAGGATATTTTACGTTTTCATACCATATATTGGCCGATCATGCTTATGGCCCTTGAGGTTCCGTTGCCAAAGCAGGTATTTGGCCATCCCTGGCTTTTACAGGGAGAGGGTAAGATGAGTAAATCCAAAGGCAATGTATTATATGCCGATGAACTGATTGAATTCTTTGGAGTGGACGCTGTCCGTTATTTTGTACTTCATGAAATGCCGTTTGACAATGACGGTGTCATTACCTGGGAACTTATGGTTGAGAGAATGAATTCCGACCTTGCCAATACCTTAGGTAACCTTGTAAACAGAACGATATCCATGTCCAATAAATATTTCGGCGGTATCGTAAATAACGCAGGAGTGAAGGAAGCGGTGGATGAGGAACTGATAAAACTGGCGCTTGAAACACCCAAAAAAGTTGTTGCCAAGATGGAGCAGTTAAGGGTTGCAGATGCCATTACGGAAATATTTACTTTATTTAAACGATGCAACAAATATATTGATGAGACTATGCCATGGGTTTTAGCAAAAGAGGAAGACAAACAGAAGAGACTGGAAACTGTTTTATATAATCTGGTAGAAAGCATCTGTATCGGCGCAAGTCTGTTAGATTCTTTTATGCCTGAAACAGCAGCTAAAATCTTAAAGCAGCTAAATGCAAAGGGAAGAACCATTGAGGAATTAGATCAATATGGCGTATATGCATCAGGCACCAGGGTAACGGAAACACCGGAAATATTATTTGCCCGTCTGGATTTAAAAGAGGTATTAGAAAAGGTAGAAGCTAAAAAGGCAGCAGAGACAAAAGAGGTTGAAACCACCGGTGAAGCTAAGAATCAGTCAGAAAATAATCAAACGGCAATCGACATTCCTGCTAAAGAAGAAATCACTTATGATGACTTCGTGAAGCTGCAATTCCAGGTAGGTGAAATTATTGCCTGTGAAGCAGTGCCAAAATCTAAAAAGCTGCTTTGTTCCCAGGTTAAAATCGGAAGCCAGGTAAAACAGATTGTATCCGGTATTAAAGCTCACTACTCACCGGAAGAGATGGTTGGTAAAAAAGTCATGGTCCTGGTGAATTTAAAACCTGCCAAATTAGCAGGGGTTTTATCCGAAGGTATGCTTTTATGTGCAGAAGATGAGAAGGGTGAATTGGCACTTTTGATACCGGAGAAAAAAATGCCTGCCGGAGCAGAAATTTGCTGAGCAAGAATTATAAAACCTGCATTTGTGTTAAAATAAGAATCAGGGCTTGTCTGCTCCTCTGAGGCGAACCACATCCTGTACCAGAAGTACGTAGCCAAGGAATGGGAAGAGACTGAGGGGGGATACCTTTTAATTCCAGAGCATAGATTTTTGAGACCTTTGACTGGTTATTGCGGTATCCTTTTTTCTGCCCATTTCACGTATTTCTCAGTGAAATGTTTTTCTATTTTCAATATAATCAGATCATAATGCCAGAATTTCTCTACGAAATAGGATGTATTTCTGGTCCAAGGGGTTGTACGTCAGACCATTTACCGCCTTAACATAAAAAATAAATGCTGATATAAAACTTGTTTCAAAGTTTATATCAACACTTATACAGTACCAAATCTAAAATAATTGTGATGCAGCTAGCAATTTCTATTTCTTATTCATTAAAATAAGTCCCACTATGCTAAGCATAATACCAAAAACATTCTTTAGACTAATACTTTCTTTAAAAAATAATAATCCGACTGGAATTAACACCAATGTGACTAAAATGGTAGATATAAAGGATGCTGTTCCTATATTCCAACCGACTCTATACGCTAATAAATATCCCAGTTCTAATAATATAATAGAACAACCCAGTAAAAAGCTTGACCAATTTAATTCTTTAACATTTAAGCTAAATGACTTTTCGCCTTTTATAAAATGAAATAATATACAACTCATTATAAACGAAACCCCATATGTAATTATAAGAGAAAATAAAGGATTTATTTGCTCAGAAGTATTTTTCTGAGCAATATGATATAAGACGTTGGCAATAATTGTTAATAGCAATGGAATATAATACATATACTTATGTATGAAATACTTTTTTGAAATCATACGTCTCCTTTCTTCATTTGAGTACTCTCGGAAACTCTCACAGCCTGTATTTACTGATATTTTAGAGGCTGTCGATAAAATTTCACCTCCATTTCTTTTATACAATATTATGTAATACCCTATTCATGATATTAGATATTCTATCCTCCAATAACTCTTCATCCGTTTCTTTTGATTTCTCTTCTGCATAACTATTATAACACTCACAATTCATTGAAAGCAATCTTTCAAATGTCTTAGTTGAATTAAAAGATGATAAACTACTTGCGAGTATTAAATTAATTTAACAATAAAAACCCTGTCATAAATAAATTCCTAATAAAAGAGAAATAAGATAATTTTATTATGACAGGTTTTTCTATTATTGTTTTAGCATTGGTTTATCCAGTTCCGTATTCATGGCATAAAAGTTTCTGGAATCCAGTCTTTCCTGCACCCGCATCAAGGCTTCACCAAAACGTTGAAAATGAACGACTTCACGTTCTCGTAAGAAACGGATGGGATCAATAATTTCTGTGTCTGTTACCAAACGGAGAATATTATCATAAGTGGTACGTGCTTTTTGTTCTGCTGCCAAGTCTTCGTGCAGATCAGTTAATGCATCCCCTTTTGACTGGAAGAAGCAGGAATTAAAAGGAATACCACCGGCGGACTGAGGCCAAAGGGCAGTGGTATGATCGATATAATAAGCATCAAAACCCCCTGTTTTGATTTCATCCAGGCTTAAATTCTTTGTTAACTGAAATACAATCGCACTGATAATTTCCATATGAGCCAATTCTTCCGTACCAATATCCGTTAATAAACCGGCTATTTCTTTATAAGGCATGGAATATCTCTGGGAGAGATACCGCATGGAAGCAGCAAGCTCACCGTCAGGCCCGCCAAACTGGCTGATAATAAGCTGGGCCATTTTAGGATTAGGATTCGTTATTTTTACCGGAAATTGGAGTCTTCTTTCATAGGACCACATACTTTACACCTCTCCTTCCCAAGGCCAGGGGCTTTCTACCCAAGTCCACCTATTTTCTTCTTCGACGCAATAAGAAAGAATCGGCCCAAAGTTTTTCTCGTATTCCTCCATTACCTGAGTCCGCCGTTTCTTATAGTTTTCATAATTAGTCAGAGCCTCTTTTTCAAAAGGATGAGTATCTAAGAACAATCTAAGGTCATCCAGCACAAAGCTGACAGCTTGTATATTTTTCATAGAGTCACATTTGTCCTGATTCATAAAAGTGTTCCTCCTATTCCGTAAAAAGGTAGATCCAGATCTTTAAATATGGTTCCGACCTGAAAAGCATAATTCTGGTCATAAAGATTTCTGAACTGCTGCATCGGTACATATGCCATTGCTAAGGAAGGTGCAGATAAAGAGGTTTGTTTACTGCTGTCGCAGGGAAGGGTGGGAATACCATTTTGAGAACAATCCTTTGGAGCTATTTTAAGATCAGCTTGTTCTATATTCATACTCATATATAAAACTCCTTTCCACTTGATAACTGAGAAATAAAATAAAAAATCATATATTTTCTCAAAATTAGTTTGGCTTTAAGAGGATTATAAAATACTAGTAATTATAAGCATTGGAGGCATAATTTATAGAGATATTGGACTTTTAACACCCAAACCCAATATAAATATAATAGAAAACATAGACAAAATAACAGAAAATAACTATAATACATTATGAACTTAAGATTAGAGTACCCAGAATAATAAATAGATTTTAGTTTAAATGTAATATACCAGTATTACTTGGGAGGTAAAAATGATTTTTGAAACGCATGCTCATTATGATGATGAAGCTTTTGATGATGACAGGGAAGAATTATTAAACAGTCTATATAAAGAAGGAATAGAATATGTAGTGAATGTAGGGGCAGGTATTGAAACCACGAAAAAGACACTGGAATTAATGAAACAATATGCGTTCCTCTATGGTGCTGTGGGTGTTCATCCCAGCGAAACCGCGGAATTAAATGAAGACAATTTTAATTGGTTAAAACAGGCGGCCGGATTACTGAAAGTGGTTGCAATCGGAGAGATTGGATTGGATTACTATTGGGACACGCCGGAGCGAAATATTCAGAAAAAATGGTTTGACAGGCAGATGGAACTTGCAAAGGAATTAAAACTTCCGGTAATCATTCACAGCAGGGATGCCGCAGCAGATACTTATGACATGATAAAAGCAGCGAATTTAAAAGAAACCGGAGGCGTGATTCATTGCTTTTCCTATGGAAAGGAAATGGCAAAAAATTATCTGGAGATGGGATTTTATTTAGGAATCGGCGGGGTTGTAACCTTTAAAAATGCTAAAAAACTAAAGGAAGTCGTTGAATATGCGCCAATAGGGCAGCTTGTACTGGAAACAGACTGTCCTTACCTTGCACCGGAACCTAATCGCGGTAAGAGGAATTCTTCCTTGAATTTAATTTATGTTGCAAAAGAAATAGAAAAGTTAAAAGGAATTCCCTATGAAGAAGTTATAGCTGTTACAGAACAAAATGCAAAAAGAATGTATCGAATCAGGTAAACTATAACATACATTTATGATATCCGGTGGAATATGTAACACGCATGAATGACAATCCGGATTTTTAATCAGGTACGCTGATGGGAGTAAGTGAAAATGAAAGAGAAAAAGAGGTAATACATGGCAACATTAGGTAATCCTTATTATATTTTGATATAGTATTTAATCCTGTAAATTAATCTCATCTAAATAGTAGAAAATGTCCACATTAAAATTTCTTTGAGAGCCTCAAGTACTGCATTTTCCAGTTTATGTTCCCTAACATGGTGTGATACTTTACACACTCCGCGAGCATATCCGCCACACTGAAATATCATTTAGCTTAGCATAATTCTTAATCTCATCAAGCTGTGAATCCGGGCTATAATCTAGCTGATCATCCGTGTTTACTCGTATGTAGGCCGCCACTGTTTTGCGTTCCATATTATATCATTCCTCCTTAATTTTGGGTATATAAAAATACACCTATTGCGGTGCAGGCTCTTAAATGATATAATATGACTGTGAATTGGTATTATATCGGTGTGTTCTGCATCGAATAGTATCTATATTAAAACCGTCTTGGTGTTGGTAGCGCTAAGGTGGTTTTAATTTTGACTTGTTGACACTTAAATACTAAAGCTGTATAATATACTTAACAAGGGAACCGAGAGCTAGATGAAACCTAGCCACCTCGGTAAATGTATTACTTTAAAATAGCGCTACACTTTGCGGGTGGGGGCGCTATTTTTTATGCTTATCATTTCTGATAAGGGTAATTATAGCTACGAGCATAATTACAAAGGTGAATAAATCACTATATGTAATGTACATAAGCATCAGCCCCTTTCTCGTAAGAGTAGGTGGCCAGCATATCGCCCCATCGGTTCCCCGGGTAAGTAGATTATATTGTCAATGAACAGAGGTTTCCGTTTCAGATTGCCAGCATAGATTTTTTAATAAGTTTCTTTATCTACAATGTATTTGGTATATGTAATCCATTCATCAATTTTATTTATATATTCTTCCAGTTTACAATACTCAATAGAGTAATGACCGTAAAGTGAAGTTAAAATTTGCATATACGTCTTTTTTTTAATAAGTCGAATGCAGCCTATTGGATAAGATGAATAATTAATATTAAGAGTTCCATCAGCCATCCGGATTAAATTAATCTTGTTTTCAAGACCTGCATTTATAAACTTTAATATTGTAATCATAAGAAAAGTTTTCTCAGATTCCGTTATTTCATAAATCCTGCTTGGTGGTGTCGTTGTGTAACGCAAGTTTTTAACTATAAAGTTATAATGCTCCTCTAGATTATTTGATTCGAAAAGACTATTATGTACCGCCATAGCTTTTTCATATCCCTGTAAAACAAAATCAAAGTCCATAGAATAATACCTCCTAATTAATTATAATATGTAATTTACATTTTCTATTATAAAAAATACTTAGGGTAAATCCTACTATTATTTTACATATTATATCATTTTCATTACACCTAAATTAGGTTCAAAGAAAACTATGTAAAAATCTATTTTAACATATGGTCCATATTTATTTTTATACGAGCTTAAAGCCTTTGCTAAAAACTCTTCAGTTACTTCTAAATATTCAGCCATTTCATACTGATTACGACAACCAAATTCATATGCTCTAATGATTCCTAACAATCCTACTTGTTTATCGTATGCCCATAATCTGGCTTTGTATTCTTGTTTTCGATTGGTAGCCATACTTGATTTAATATATCGCCATATGATGTATAATAATGGCCAAGCTCTTCTGCAAGTATGCAAGACTTTTCTCTCAAAGCAGGAATGTCTCTTTTTATTGCAATTCGATTCCCTTTTATACGTCCTTTGTTTCCTATAAATTTTGCTTCTTTTACAATTAAATCTAAACTATATGCCTCATCAAGTAATCCCTCGTAGTTCAAATAACCCCCCCCCTTTTTTTTTATTTCCAAAACTCTTCATCATCCATAATATCGTCATCGTGTTGTTTTTCTTCTTCGGCAGCTCCGTCTATGGCATGTGCTGCGTTTAATTCACTAAATAGGGAATCCGATGATTTAAGTAGAAGCTTATGCAAACGTTTTTTAAAGAATAACTGGACATCATCAACAAAAGATGAAAAATCATTGATAGAAACTTTAATAATTTATAATAATCTTTATCATTAATGTAAACTACGTTACATTTTAGTATTTGTTCCATTAAAGTACCTAAGCCGCCTGTATTATAAGGTACCCAATCAGAGTAGTCATTAACTGTTACTATACAAGTATACTTTATGTTCTTGTATTTAGCTGTAATAGTCGCTTTTCCTTCCGATTTAGCAGTTACAATTCCCCACTTACTGACAGTTGCAACGGATTTTTTATTTGATGACCAGGAAACTTTATTACCACTAATTTTAAAGCGGCAGCATCCGCATGCATTAACGGAGCTAATGATAAAGTTAAAATGATAATTAAAAACCATGATAAAACCCTTTTCATTAAAGAGTACTCTTAAACTAACCTCCTATGCATTATTTGATTATAGTATGGGACATATTTACTATTATGTCAATAATCAACATAAAAGTCCCGTGCAATTTTGGGAGAGCATGGGGCGCATTTTGATTGAAGTCATCCATAAAAAGTTGACTTTTAGTATATAATAAGATACCATAAATCTATTAAAAAACAGAATGGAAATACTATATGCAAAATAAATTAGGTAATCCGAAAGAAACTATCGAAATTTTAAATAAATATCATTTTATCTTTCAAAAGAAATACGGACAGAATTTTTTAATTGATACCCATGTATTGGATAAAATTATAAAGGCTGCGAAAGTAACGAAGGATGATATGGTATTGGAGATTGGACCTGGTATCGGGACCTTAACCCAATATTTATGTGAAACAGCAAGGGAAGTTATAGCCGTTGAAATTGATAAAACCTTAATACCGATTCTTGAAGATACCTTATCTTCCTATAACAATATAACCCTTATTAATGAAGATATATTAAAAGTGGATATTGGTAGACTGGTACAGGAGAAAAATAACGAAAAACCAATTAAAATCGTTGCAAATCTTCCTTATTACATCACAACGCCTATTATAATGGGATTATTAGAAGCACATGTGCCTGTGGATAATATAACGGTAATGGTACAAAAAGAAGTAGCGGACCGTATGCAGTCCGGTCCCGGCAGTAAAAATTATGGAGCGCTGTCACTTGCGGTTCAATATTATGCAAAGCCTTATATTGCAGCCAATGTTTCGGCCAATTGTTTTATGCCAAGGCCTAATGTGGATTCTGCTGTAATCAGTTTATCCATCTACAGTGATATGCCCGTAAAGGTAAAGGATGAAAGGCTTATGTTTCGTATTATCCGGGAATCTTTTAACCAAAGAAGGAAGACCCTGGTTAACGGATTAAATAATGGTACGGAAGTGAAACTTCCTAAGGAAATCATAACTGAAGCAATTTGTGAACTTAATGTACCACCTATGATTCGAGGGGAAGCCCTGACCTTGGAACAGTTTGCAAGACTCAGTGACATTATATATGATAAAATCCATTCGGAGAACAATCCGTAGATTGTAGGTATATGCTTATTATTATTTTTATGATGGTAAAGAAGATTTTTAATGGATGAAAACAGAATATGTAGTTAGATATAATGAAAATTGGTAATTATAAACAAAGCATACTAATTTTATGAAGCAAAGTATATAACGTTTTTTATAAATTATTTTAAATAATAATAGATTTTTTTAAAGTTAAAGCAAATAGTCATTTTAGGAAATATCCAAAAAACGGCTGAAATTTTCCAAATATTAGTGGAAAAGTTCAGCCGTTTTCTGGTTTATATTAGTTTAGTAACTGGAATAATTTTAAGAGGTTCATAACATATTGACATAAAATTATTGTAGTGATATTGTGTATTAGCGCAGCTCACAGATATTTAGATGAATCTAAAATAATCAACTGGCATAGAATGATTGAAACATACGGAGGGAAAAGCATGATGGGTAATGTCCTGGTTGGTCAATCTGGAGGTCCTACAGCAGTAATAAATTCCAGTCTGGCTGGAGTATATAAAACAGCGAAAGACCAGGGAGCGAAAAAGGTATATGGAATGCTCTATGGCATACAAGGACTATTAGAAGAGAAATATGTGGATTTAGAGGAACATTTTCATAGCGAATTAGAGATTGAATTATTAAAGCGGACACCGTCGTCGTATCTCGGCTCCTGCCGTTATAAACTTCCTGAATATGAGGAAGATTCTGTAACTTATGATAAGTTATTTGAAATTTTTAAAAAGTTAGATATAGAATATTTCTTCTATATCGGTGGTAATGATTCCATGGATACCATCAAGAAATTATCGGATTATGGGAAAAACATTCAGAGCAATATTCGTTTTATGGGTGTACCAAAAACCATCGACAATGATTTGGCGGCGACGGACCATACGCCTGGCTACGGAAGTGCGGCTAAGTTCATAGCAGCTACTACCAAGGAAATCATAAGGGATAGTCTGGTATATGACCAGAAAAACGTTACTATCATAGAAATCATGGGACGTAATGTAGGATGGCTGACAGGAGCTGCGGCCCTGGCAGGCGGTATGGATTGTGCCGGGCCGGATCTTGTATATCTTCCTGAAATGGATTTTGATCTGGAGAAATTTATCCGGAAGGTAAATAAACTCCAGAAAACCAAGAAAGCCTTAGTGGTGGCCGTGTCGGAAGGCATCCGGCTTGCAGATGGAAGATACGTCTGTGAATTAGCGGAGGAAGTGAAATATACAGATCAATTCGGACATGCTTTTTTAAGCGGAGCTGGCAAATACCTTTCGGATATGGTTAAAAAGGAGTTAGGCTGCAAATCCCGGGGAATTGAGTTGAATACCTTACAGCGCTGTGCTGCCCATATGGCATCCTTAATAGACATAACCGAAGCTTATCAGGTTGGTGCAGCAGCAGTAACCGCAGCGCAGGAAGGAAAATCCGGGGAAATGGTTATAATCAGCCGCATTTCCAATCAGCCCTATCAATGTATTACCGAAACCTGTGACATCCATAAGATAGCCAACATAGAGAAAAAAGTCCCCCTGAATTGGATTAAGAAAGATAATACCGGCGTAACCGATAAATTTATGGATTATATCAGACCCTTAATACAGGAAGAATTAACGCCTATTATGATAGGAGGGTTACCGAAACATATTGAATATGCAATATAAATTTTAAAGCTCCTTCTTTCCTGTTCGAAATATAACTGTATTTATCTGGTAAACAGATAGACGGAAGGATGTTTACCACATAGATGCAGTAAAATAATTATAAGTTCACCTTGCTGACCGTGCTCAAGGGACAAGTAAATTACTATTTTTTCTTTATTATACAATATGCCATGTTCACATACGAAGTTTGCTTCTTCCCTGATATCAAATAAAGTTAGTCTATTTAGAGTATAACAGGCTTGAAATGATTGTTTCCTGAAAGACTCAAGAAAATTAGTGGTCATCGGTAATAGTAATAGAATACATATTATTGGAATATTAAGGTTACTGATGATAAGTTTGAAACTGGATGTTTGGATTCATTAGACGAGAATGGAGTTGTTAAATTGAAATTTGAAAGAAAAAGCAAAATAATTTTAGTTTCTATATGTATACTATGTTTAATTTTGATACCTTTAGTTTATTTTCGAGTCGTGCCTTTTTTTATATATCCAATTATCCTCTTAATAAGCATTGTAATTGTATTTTATATATTTATTAAGTGGTTAAAATGGAAGAATGGCACAAATAAATGAAAATATTAATCCCACAACCAAGTTGAGGAGATTTTTAGATAAATAAATAAGACTTATTAGACGGGGTAAAGAGTATGTATAATCCACCTTTACCTCGTCTAATTGAATTCTTTTATATAGAATAAAATAATTTAGGCAAGAGTATCCTTACATTAATCCAAGACCTTAATTTTACAATAATATAAGGCTGTTCTCAGATAATGACTTCTTAACATGAATCACGTTCTGATTGCTGCTCCCTTTCCAATGGAGCTGGGTATCTAAAAGGTCTGGTTTAAATCGTCCGTCTACGATGACATCAATTAAGGGGATGAAGGCAAGGTTTTTGATGGTTTCCCAGGAAAATCCGGTGTAAAGCCAGATTGTTTTTTCCGGATAAGTGGTATGCATCTCTTCGATTAAAGCTCCGATTTCATCCAGGTTGGCCGGATGAAGGGGGTCTCCCCCGCTTAGAGTGATTCCTTCTATGTAATCTTTCCTCAGTTCCTGAAAGAGTTCCTTCTTTGCGGCTTCATCAAAGACAAGCCCGCCGTTAATGTCCCAGGTAATTGGGTTCTGGCAGCCCGGGCAGGCATGGGTGCAGCCGGATACCCATAAAACCACCCGGAGTCCGGTGCCGTTTAACATATCATCCTTAGTAATATTGTGGTATCTCATTACATACTTTTCCTTTCCTTGATTTCTGCCATTTTCGCATCATTTAACCGGGTATCACCCTTTACCCTGGAATAGGAAAGGTAACCATTCATACGGTCGATTTTAGTTAAGTTACTGCTGCCGCATTTTGGGCAGACATCCATATCAAGCTCCTGGTGGCCGCAGTCATCGCAATAAGCTAAAGATAAGTTGACCCCTTCATATAACCCCATGTCCATGGCTCTGCGAACCAGGGATTTAATGGCACTGATATTATAATTAATAGGATATTTTACGTATTGGATTTTACCGCCGTTTGACAACTCCCAGAAACGGTATTCCAGGTCCTGCTTTTGGATGGGGGTAATCTCTTCCGTTACATGACAATGGAAGCTGTTACTTACATATTCCCTGTCAGAAACATTTTCTATGATTCCGTATTTTTTCCTGAATTGCTGTACCTGAAGCCCGCACAGGCTTTCGGCAGGAGTTCCGTAGATTGCATAAAGATGACCGTCTTCTTCCTTAAATTCTGTAATTTTCTTATTAATATATTCTAATACTTCCAGTGCAAAGCCGGCGTCTTCCACCAGGGATTTTTTATTATATAGTTGCTGCAGCTCATGTAAAGCTGTAATTCCAAAGGAGGCGGTTGCAGATTTTAAAACCGGTTTTATTTTATCATGGATTCCAAGGTTACCGCCATAAAAGCCGCCTTCACAATAAGCCAGGGGATTGGTAGATGCCCTCATCTCCCCTAAATATTCGTAGGTTCTGATATGTAGATTGCGGATAAGGTTAAGGTAATAATCCAGTACCTCGTAGAAATCCTTACTTTCCTGTCTTGCTTTTGCAAGAATCATGGGAAGATGCAGGCTTACGGCACCGATATTAAAACGGCCGACAAAAATAGGGGTATCCTGGTCATTAGCCGGGTCAGTACCCCCTTCTTTATACCAGGGGGATAAAAAGGCCCTGCAGCCCATAGGACTTATGATTTCCCCGTATTTCTTATACATGCCGGAAATATAGCCTTCACCGGTTAAACTAAGCCAGTCGGGATACATGGTTTTACTGGAGCAGCGTATTCCTGCTTCAAATACATCTTCTAATTCACAACCATCCCCATGAAGGTTTTTGTCATAAAGAAATACGATTTTAGGAAATAATACAGGTTTTTTACATTCCTTTTTCCCTTGTCCCCTTCTTCTTACATCCAATAAGGCAATGGAAGCCATTTTGGCAAACCTGCCGCTTCCCGTACCGGTTGAAACCGTAATAAAAGGATAATCACCGCGGCTGGAGGCTACCGTATTAAATTTATATTCCCAACCCTGGAACCCTTTTTCAAAATCTTCCTTAACGTCCTTTAAAGCTTCCACCTCTGTCCGTTCAGAAGAAATACCCAGGTCTATATACTTTTCATAAAAATATGCATAAGACTTAAGGGCATAAGGTTCTAATAAAAGGTCCACACTGGGAACTGTAAAGCCGCCGTATTGCTGACTGGCTGCACTAAGCACAATATCCCCGATTACGTCAAAAGCTACATTTAAGGTTTTTGGTTCATTATACCATAAATTGCCCATCTCAAAACCGCCTTTTAGAACTTGCTTTACGTCAAATAAGCAGCAATTCATGGTATCCCTTCTTGCTGACATATCATGTATGTAGATATAACCGTCCCTGGCGGCCTGAAGTTCATCCGTTGTTAAGAAGAATTTCTGGTATAATTCTTTATTCAGCTGGTTAAAAATTAAGCTCCGCTTTGTAGAAACCAGGGCACTGTCCGTATTACTGTTTTCTTTATCACCAATATACATAATGGATTGGCTTTTTTTATAAACTTCGTCCAGCATATGAACAAAGTCCTGTTTATAATTCCTGTAATCGCGGTAACTCTTGGCAACCAGGGGATTGGTCTGTTCCAGGGCACCTTCCACCATATTATGCATTTCATTGATGTAAATTTCACTTTTGTTCATTTCTTTTACTTTGTTTTCTACGAAATTACATATGTATTCATGTTCTTTTGGCGTGAATTTAATCAAAGCACGCTGGGCGGATTTATCAACGGCATGAATGACTTTCTGGATATTAAATTCTTCTTTGGTATTGTCTTTTTTCACCACTCTAATCATAAATATAACCTTCTTTCTTATACGCTTTACCGGAAAATGCCCGGAAATTGATAAGGCATGGGCATTTCTTTTTCTTTCGTCTATAAACTAATTTTCGTAATCATTACTATATACTGTGGTATTATATCATATCATTACTAGATATTGTAGCCCCTTTTTAAAAAAAATTTTTTTTCGGAACCTATACCAAGAAATTGTGGTATAATAAGTGCAAATATGGTATTCTTTTAGAACAGCAGTAATTATACCATGGAATTAAAAGGAGTTACAGGAATGAATTTGTTAAATGTAGAAAAGATGAGTAAAAGCTTTACCGATAAAATTTTATTTGATCATGTAACCCTGGGTATTAATGAAGGAGATAAAATAGGTGTCATTGGAATCAATGGCACAGGTAAATCCACTTTGCTAAAGATAATTGCAGGCTTATTAGAACCGGACGAGGGAAGAATGGTTAAAGGCAAAACCGTGCGGGTGGAGTATCTGGCTCAGGTGCCTGTTTTTTCAGATAACCTTACTATATTGGAGAATGTAACCACGGGTAAAAAAGCGGAAGAAGAATATCGGAATCTGGAAGGTGAAGCAAAAACCATGCTGCAAAAACTGGGCATAGAAGATTACAACGGCAGAATTGACATCTTATCAGGAGGGCAGAAAAAGAGGGTAGCACTGGTCAGGACCTTGTTAACCCCTGCAGAGATTCTGGTTTTGGACGAGCCTACCAACCACCTGGACAACGAAATGGCAGAGTGGCTGGAAGATTATCTGACTAAATATCAGGGAGCTTTTATTATGGTAACCCATGACCGTTATTTCCTGGATAAGGTTACTAATAAAATCATTGAAATAGATAAAGGGAATATTTATACCTACCTTGCAAATTATACGAAATTCCTCCAGTTAAAAGCGGATCGTGAAGATATGGAAATGGCATCTGAACGGAAAAAGAAAAGCCTTTACCGCATGGACTTAGAATGGATGATGCGTGGTGCCAGGGCACGTTCAACAAAACAAAAGGCCCACATACAGCGGTTCGAAGAGTTAAGGGACCATAAGGCGGTTGAACAGGATAAAAATGTTGAGTTAAATGCCTTATCTTCAAGGCTTGGCAAAAAAACCATTGAAATCAGCCACATTGCTAAATCCTATGGAGATAAATTATTAATCAGGGATTTTAACTATATTTTGCTTAAGAATGACCGATTGGGAATCATCGGCCCTAATGGCAGCGGGAAGACTACTTTGTTAAAGATAATAACAGGTAATTTAGAACCGGATGAAGGAACCGTTGATATGGGGGAAACCGTAAAAATCGGTTATTTTTCACAGGAAAATGAATATATGGATCAAAGCCTCAAGGTGATTGAATATATAAGGAATGTGGCAGAATATATAGAAACCAGTGAAGGCAGTGCAAGCGCGTCCCAGATGTTAGAACGGTTTTTATTTATGGGGGCCATGCAGTATTCCCTTATATCCAAGTTATCCGGTGGTGAAAAAAGGAGATTATATCTTTTAAAGGTATTAATGGAAGCTCCCAATATATTAATCCTGGACGAACCTACCAATGATCTGGATATCCAGACATTAACCATTCTGGAAGATTATTTGGACAGCTTTGACGGTATTGTATTAACCGTATCCCATGACAGGTATTTCTTAGACCGGATTGTAAACCGCATTTTTGCCTTTGAAGGTGGTGGCAGCATAAATCAATATGAAGGCGGATTTACCGATTATAAGGAAATTGGCATAGAGAAGGGAACGGCTTATGGCAAAAGCAGTGAAGCATCCTCAAAAGGCAAAACGGATGAAAATCAAGGGCCTGCCAATAAAGGAAAGCCCAAGGAAGCAAAGTTAAAATTCACCTATATGGAGCAAAAAGAATTCGATGAAATAGATGATGTTATTGCAGGATTAGAATCCCGTCTTGCAGAACTTGATGAAGAAATAGGTAAAGAAGCCAGTAATTATTCTAAATTAAATGAATTAATGCAGCAGAAAGCAACTCTTGAAAAGCAGATGGAAGAGAAAATGAACCGATGGCTTTATTTAAATGATTTAGCGGAACAAATTGAAAATTCTAAAAAATAAATATTTTGAGTGTCGAGAGTCTGCTCAAAGTAAAATTATGACACCAAATCCAACTATAAAAATAAAATATAAGTATCAGGAGGTAATAACATGACTAAAATTGAATTAATAAGAGCAGAGATGGTTAAGGCTATGAAGGCAGGAGATAAAGGGAGAAAAGATGCCCTATCCGCACTTCTTACAGCCCTTAAAAATGTGGCAATTGATAAAAGGGGTGATTTAACAGAGGAAGAGGAAAACATGGTAGTATTAAAAGAAATCAAACAGTTAAAAGAAACCTTGGAATCTGCACCATCAGACAGAACAGACATCGTTGAAGAATGTAATCTGAGAATATCTGTCTTAAGTGAATTTGCTCCACAGTTTATGACAGAAGATGAAATTAAAAAAGTAATCAGTGAAGTATTGGCAGAGTTATCCATAACAGAACCAACCGTTAAGGACAAAGGGAAGATTATGAAAGCACTTATGCCAAGAGTAAAAGGCAAGGCTGAGGGAAAATTAGTGAACGACTTAGTGGCTGCTTTATTCTAGTACTGCATTGCATAAATAATGCTTAATATCAGATGCTGAATTAAGTGTTAATTACGCAAGGCAGTACTAGTACAACGTATTCAAATTAACTGGGTCATTAAACTTGTCTGAGTTTCCATATGCAATCTTCAAAAAGCCCCGATGTAGCCCGCTGCATCTACATTTTTTGAAAATCACCTATGAAAACTAATCCTGCGTTTTTTGACCAGTTGTTTAGAATACGGGTGCTAGTACATCGATGACAAAGTTTATATTTAGAGTACTCTCGGAAACGAATAGCAGCCATTGAAGATATTTTAGCTGCTGGAAATGCCATGGACATTTTCTGTCTGTCATATGTATGTATTTACTTGCAATCTTTGTTAAGAGATTTTCTTTCGCTATGCCCAGACGGTTTGCGCAAAAAACATAGCTATCATACCGCGAAAATGAATGCTTTTTATGAAAGCATCTAAAATATCAGTAAAACATGCTATGAGAGTTTCTGAGAGTACACTGGTAAATAAATGTTATAAAATATCTATGTAAATCTACTGACATCTTGCCGCAGGCAATATAATCAAATTTTTCATTTTAATTCAGTTCATTTCTATGGATTAAAGATTTTCAAAATATAAAGATTTCTAAAAGGATCCCCCAAAAATAAATATTCCATCATCCATAAATCCGAATAATCAGATGAACATCCGTAAAAAATAATACAAACCGGTGATGGAAAGGAAAACATATGAATTACATAGTGTTTGATCTGGAATTTAATCAGGATCTACCGTCTTTGCAGGAGGATGACAGAATTTTTCGGCAGATAGACACCCTTGTCACGGATAAAAAGGCACTATCCCAATTCCCTTATGAGATAATACAGATTGGTGCGGTTAAGCTGGAGGGGCAGCTATATCATTATACTTGCCTATAAAATGGGAAGAACCGGTCAGTTTATGGAATAATACATCAGATGAGAAATCACGCTGTATTTTACTTACCCAAGCTTTGTCATATATTTATTGATTCAGAATATAATTAATATAAGTATATTAGTGCCATGATTGTACCAATATTTATTCTCTGTACAGTTAAGGCACAGGAAAGCAAGGGAGTCAAATATGCCTGACTATAAAAGATTAGTATCATACATGTATAATTATGAAGATGGCATGAAGAAAAATAATGTAGGATATGCCAGAGTTGAAGCTCGAAATGGACAGTGCAAATGTACCCTCCACATAGCGGCACCCAGTTTAAGCGATAAGCAATTAAAGGTGTATATATTTAAAAACAGAAAAAGTGGACTTGAGGGTATATTACTTGGTACGCTCCAGGTAAAAAACGGAACCGGAGATTACAAAACGGTAACTGATTCAGCACATATCATGAATTCATCCTATAGCTTAGATGATATGGGTGGGATTGTTTTGTACCTTACTGAGAGAAAATTTTTTGCTACCTCCTGGGATGATACACCTATAACAATGAATATGGTGTCAGGAATCGAGAGCAGGAAGTATGAGAAAGAATTACAGGCAGCAAATATTAATACGGAGGATAAAACAGACGCACCTGTGAAAAATACGGAAAAGAATGCAGAAACCGTTATAGGAACCGAAGTACTTAAGGAAGACTTAAAAGATGCAGCTGATTCCAACCAGCAGGTAAAAGAGAAGGATATAAAAGAATTTGAAGAATGTCAGGACCAGAATGAAGGCGAAGTATTTAATGACCGGGATTCAGGCAATGAATTAAGCCATAATGAGGTATTAGATACAGTTGAAGCTGAAGAAGTAAGCAAAGACAAAAACCTTAAAGAAAATGATGAAATAAATAAAGAAGAAAATAAAGAAGAAAATAATAAGGATAAGGATAGTATAAAGGATGAATTAAATTCACCTGTTGAAATTCTTGAGAATGAGGATTTAATTAAAATCGATAAAGATAAAGTAACTCCTGACAATACAGAATCAACAGATAATATTCTGGAATCTGGTAATACAACGGATGATGACTTTAATACATTGGAGAATACAGTAAATTTCAGCAGCCTTCAAACTTCCGAAGAGACTGTAAACGATTGTAATCCTGAAAACCGGGAGGATTTAGATAAAATGGATGATTCCGTAAAGGATAATACATCCGAAACCTTTAAAGATAGTGAGTACTTTAACAATCAGGCGATAACTGGTAATGATTTAACGAATAACCAACAATCCGATGTTAAGACGGAAGAATGTCGAAGGAATACAGAAAAACAACCGTTTTTTGAGGATCATCCGTTAGCAAAACGAATTTATCGTAGTTTTCCGAGAATGTATCCCTTTGAAGATAATGAAGTCGCCTGGTGTGTCAGAATCGAACCGCAGGATATCGGATTATTTCCTATGGAAGCCTGGATATTAGGTAACAATAGTTTCCTGCTCCATGGATATTACAGTTACCGCCACTTGATATTTGCCAGAATGAATGATAAAAACGGCATCAACTACATATTGGGAATACCTGGAATTTATCATAACAGGGAAAAATTCATGGCAAAGATGTTTGGATTTGAGAACTTTAAATGTGTTAAGAGAAAAGCACAAAGAACCGGAGAATTTGGTTATTGGTATATTCCAATCACCCTGAATTAAAAGGCTGGACTGGAGTAATCAGGTATCGTGTTTTTATGCTTATTAATATAATTTACATGATTTGAGGGTCATAAGCCCAATTTAGTATTTTGGATGAATACGAGAGTATATATATTCATAATATCTATGATTAAAGGGCTTTTGACCTTCGAATCATTTACATATATATAATCAAATAATGCCGATAGTAAGGCAAAAATTATGTTGTATCTGATTCTTACCTTACTATCGGCATTATTTGATTATAACTATAAAAAACTATTCTTCAAATGCCGTATTAATATATGCGTACCTGGCGTGATCTTCCCATTTGTGGTTTATGTGGATACTGAATTTGGACAAACCTTCATATGAAAATCCCAGTTTCTCTATGAGATGAATGGAATGTATATTAGGAGGCATAATATTTGCCTCGATACGATGTATTTTGTGATCCGTGAAAAGTATCTGCATACCTGCCTGAATACTTTCCAGGGCGTAGCCGTGTTTTAAATGCTGCTGGTCAAATTTATAACCTATCTGACAGGTATAATAAGAACCTCTTATTATGTTATAAAAATTAATGGAACCTATAATAGTATGGGGGTCATCCCGAAGAAATACCCAATATCGTAACAACTTGGACTGGAGCATAAGGTTATATTCTATGGACAGGGAAAGTCTTTGATATGGGAGCGTGTAAAAATTTGGATCACGTTCCGGTTCCCAGGGCTCAAAGTGTTCTTTATTGTTTTCATAAAAAGCCAAAACTTTATCAGCATCATTCGGATGTAAAATATTTAGTATAAGGCGCTCTGTATTATAAGTCATCAGCATAATTATATTCTCCCGGATTCTTCCATGAAATAAAGTAAGATTGATTCAATTAAGGTAACTATTCAGTTGCCCCGTTAAATTCTTTGGAATTTCGAATCATTCAGCGCTAAAACATGCATTTATTTTGCATGTTTTGTGTGCATCGGTCCGTTAGAACCGCTGTGACTGGATAGTCACCAATTAAGAGTATATTTACAGAAAATTTAATCAATGCCACGTATATTAACATAGCTGACATAGGAAGAAAGTATATCTTTATAGAGATATAAATCAGCCTTTGATGGACTTGTTAACCCTGTTGCTATGGTGTCGCCGGAATCCTTATAAGCCTGTAAATAATATGCTTTAGCACCTTTAATCCATTCGCCTATGTCATTCATATCCCCTAAAGTATGATGTTCCTTTACTACGGTAGTCCTAAACTCATATTCAATCGGGTCTGATAAGAGATAAGAAATACTCTCGTCTATCCTGGTGGTATCAAAATTATTTATACCGCTTGATAAACCGTATTTGGCCTTGGAATTTTTAATATCCATGGCAATATAATCAAGATAACCGCACTTTATTAATTCTTTTATTATATGAGGATTATTACCATTTGTATCTAGTTTTACTAAAAACCCCATCTCTTTTATTTTATGTATGAATTTTGTTAATCCAGGGTATAGGGTAGGTTCCCCTCCGGTAATACAAATCCCTTCAATTATGCCGATTCTCTTATTAAGATACCTGAAAACACTTTCCTCAGGGATAGCAGGCTGTCCTGACGGGGAAAGCACTAAGGAAGCGTTATGGCAGAAAGGGCAGCGGAAGTTGCAGCCTCCTAAAAAAATAGTGGATGCTAAATGGCCCGGATAATCTAATAATGTTGTTTTATTTAAACCATGAATTTCCATTTAACGGTATATCCTTTCAGTCCTGATTCTTACACAGGATGATCTGTTACAATAATGATACGTAAGCTATTTATACATTGCCTATTGACTTACTTCGTGATAAGATAAATATAGCAGATTTGTAGAAATTCGTCCATAGAAGTATAAAAATATAAGAAACTTTCTCATTAAATGAGTATTCTAAATATAAAAGGAAAATGATATGAATTTAAAATATATGAAAGAAGCCTTAAAAGAAGCTAAAAAAGCAGTGAAATACGGAGAAGTGCCAATTGGGTGTGTTATCGTTTATGAAGACAAAATTATAGGCAGGGGGTATAATAAGAGAAATACGAAAAAGACCACCTTAGCTCATGCAGAACTGATAGCGATACAAAAGGCAAGTAAGGTAATCGGGGATTGGCGTCTGGAGGACTGCAGCATGTATGTAACCCTTGAACCCTGTCAGATGTGCTCCGGAGCTATTGTACAAGCCAGGATAAAAGAGGTGATTGTTGGGGCTATGAATCCAAAGGCCGGGTGTGCGGGTTCCATCCTTAATATTCTTCAGATGGAGGAATTTAACCATCAGGTGGAGTTGACCACTGGTGTAATGAAAGAAGAATGTGAGGCTGTCTTAAAGGAATTCTTTAAGGATTTAAGAATAAAGAACAAGCTGGAAAAGGAAAAATAAGCATTTATCTTTTATCAGCAGGTTTTTTCCTTTCCGTTACATAGAGGCATGGATTGTCCTTAAAAATTAAGTCCAGAGTAAATTTACTGCAAAAATCATAAGCTGACACTATATATTATTACTTTTATTTTGTAGTTTTTTCGTATAAAAAAGGATACGATTATTACTAATTCCCTATATCATAGTACTTGACTTTTAATATGAAATAAAGTATACTAATTCATACAGGTTTCCTAGTTCATTAAGTATTCCAATTCAGGATGATGGAAACTTTATTATATTAGTCAAAAAGTTTCCGTGCAGCCGGGGAGATAGCGGTGCCCTGTACCTGCAATCCGCTACAGCAGGGGTGATGCCTTGCCTAGGGTGTTTTTTTGTGGGGCTGCCCCCTATAAGTGATGTTGACGTCTGGGTCTTACGCAACAGGAACTCGTGAACCGTGTCAGGTCAGGAATGGAGCAGCACTAAGCGAAATTTCTTGTGTGCCGTAAGGCAGCCTGGGCCGAGTTAACTGTAGGGGTAACGCCTATGAAGAGCATTCGAAGCAAGACGCACGGAATTTAAATAATTTAATTAGATAAGGCAATGATGTCGTCACAGTTGTGTACGACATTTTTTTATGCAATAGGAAATTGCGTCCTATTGCATAAAAAGCCCTCCTGGCAGGAGGCACACTCGCGCGAAAAGAATATGTCGGCTTTGCCGACCGCGCTCGGCGCGAGAGTTTGCTTTAGCAAACTCTTTGCTCCAAATAAGAAACTTAGGATTTATTGCTTTCTTATGGGTAACATACCCCGGGGTCCGTAACTTAAGTAACAGCGGTTACCGTTGTTACTTAAGATGTCCTGCGTTAGTCAGGCATCGTTATAAGCCCTAATTTCCTATGGTAGGAGCTGCCAAAGGGGGTAGTTTTCTATATACAATATATAGGGGCCGGAATACTATCAATGGGGATAGGCCTTTGCTCATAGCCATCGGAAACGGTGGCCCGGCCCCCTCAAATATGATATTAAGTATAATAACACCAATAAGCTGGCTTATTGGTGCTTTTTTACTACGAAACATCAGTGTATTTTATGAAATATATCTTTCAGAATGTCGATTTTTAGATTATAATAGAACTACGTTTAAAATTAAATCGAGGTGAGCTATGGCAATGAAGATAAACAATTATGCTGTGAATCAGGCTGATAAGGGAACAGTTATATATGACGTAAATGATCAGGTCAGCAGTGTATGTATCGTTTTAAAAGGAAGGGTTCAGGCTGTTAATAATGGCTCAAAGGTTATTTTGGGTTCTGGTAATTTTATAGGCGTCAGTGATTTGTTTTATATGGGGAGGTATCTAAATTCATATATTGCCTATGATGATGTGACTTTTTACTGTTTTTCCGTGCAGCTAAAAGAAGATCTGGCTGAAATATTTGCCTCCAATAAAGATTATAAAGGTCTGATGGTCGCATCTTTAACCAGGCAGATTAACGAAATGGATAAGATTTATAGTGCGTTGTTATCTACGGCTGAACAGCTTTATGACTTTATTAATCAAAATTATCAGACCTATCTGGATACGGGAAAGCGGTACGGATACCCTACGACTGCAATTGATACAATCCAGAATATGGAACATCACAGCAGTGAATCAATTATTGATGAGAAAAAACTGATATATTATAAAGAATGCGCTAATATTTCCTTGGATACATGGAAAGCATTTTGTTCTACGGGGGATGGAGTGACCATTTATTTAGTGGAGGAAACAGCGGGGATAATTGTGCAATTAACTGAAGAATGCAAGGAGTTATCGGCTTACATTTCTGATATATTCGGTCAATTAATGAATAATACGGATATCTGCCTCTTTAAAGGATTTGCAGCCCTTGCCATATCCATTGAAGAAAGCGGCGGTTATAATAATGAATTAGTGCATATTATCGATGAAATCATCGATCAAATTAACCATATAGAAAAACTTTTTGAAGAAAAGATAGGCAGGACCATAAATGTTGACCGTGTACGGATGGAAGAAATATATTATATGCTGTTATCAAAAAACAGCAGCCGTAAGGAACAGGTTGAAAATAATTTTCAATATTCCCAGAGTGAAATGCAGCAAATGACGGAAGATTTAAATAATTCCCTAAAACAGATTCAGCGGTATGGCAACCGGGACGCTGATAAAGCTGAGGAACTTGAACATTTGATGCTTGATTTTATAAATCTGAAGGACAAATACTCTACAGATGACAATGTAAGGGGATTACGCAGGAAAATAACGCAGCATTACTATGAATTATATGAAGCGGTATTTTTTAAATCCTGTGATGATAAGGCCATACCCCGGATTATTGACCTGTTCTTAAAATTTGGTTTTCTGGATGAGAGGCTTCTGACGAAAGAACAATTGAAAGAACTTTATAATCTGACGGATGAAGTTCCGGGAGAAACAGGTCCCTGTATGGTTTATAACATTAAAGACTGGTTAACCAGTATTTATAAGGGAGAAAAAGAACCTTCCAAAAATGAATTTGATTTAGATTATACGGATATGCTGCGGGAAAGAAGAAAAAAGAACGAAATTACCGAAATACAGGGTAAAGAACTTTTGCTGAATCAAAAGGAAAAAGTTATATATGAAATCAGTAATATGTTCCGTTACAACCACAGGGTAGTCAGTGGTCAAATCATTACCTTTGTACCATTTATATGGAGTGATAATATGGTTAAAGGTATCCAGAAACTGCGGGTAACCTCAAAGATAATCAATACAGCCATAAATGAGCTGCTGGAAATAGACTATTCTGTCTTTCACAGGGAAGTATTATATGTAAATAAAGAAAAAAGAATAGCGAAGGAATATATTTTAAAACAGGTTTTTCCGGATATTCTTCTCATGCCGGCCTTTGGTTATAATGGTGTTATGTGGCAGGAAATAACCGGGAAGAGAAAGAGCAATGAAGGCAGATTTGTTCTGCCGGCTTTTTCGGAGATAGCGATTAAAGATATTTTAGTTAAAATGCTGGGAAGATTTCGATGGGAACTTTGCAGAAGTATACAAGGAAGTGCCTGGAATAATATCAAATATAAATCCCTCACATCCGAATATGCAGACTATATACAGTTTTACCGTAAAAACAGGGATCTCTCAGAAGAAGTAAAGGAAAAGGTAAAATCCCAGATACAAAAAGGAAAAGGAAATTACAGGGAAATATTTGTAATAGATTATGAAGCCTGGATTAAAGGGGAAGCAACGGGTGCTTTAAGACTGAATAAAGTAGCACGGGAAATGTTTGCCACCTATTGCCCATTTGGTAAGCCGATTCGGGACAGAATCAAAGGACAGCCTTTATTTGCAGATGCAATGGAACGTTTTTCACGAAATACACTCAAAAAGAAAAAAGAATTAGAACTTCGATACCGTGCTATTGAAAAAGAAGGAGGGGAACTTACCGAGGAATTAATGGAAACATTTATTTTTTATCGGGATTTATAAATAAGTGGTATTCATTATCCGGGAGAATTGCCTGACAATAAAGATGAAAAATGACAATAAAGTATTTATATAAAAATAAAGCTAAAATAAGTTGACAAATTCCAGCGAAACATGTATAATGATGCCATAAACCAAATGAATAGTCAATTGACAGATAATTGCAATTGAGCATTTGGCGTTGAAGGGAAAGGAGGAGATTCCAATGGGCTCTTTAGAAGAAGATCCAGAGTATATATCTATCGACAATGTGCAGAAAGGTTGTCCTGCTGGAAAGGCCTTCAACATAGATAAAAATATCTAGGGATATGTAAGTATAATTAAAAGATTAGGAGTATTACACTTTAACAGTAATGTACTTAATGCATGTAATGTAGATAGAATTGTTAAACCTGTTATTAAATTTAGCTTAAGCAGGACAAAGAGCCACAGATAGTTAGTTAATAAAAACTCCGAATAAATTACATAAAAGAAAATTGAAACAAAGTAACAGGCAAAAACCTGCCATAGTAATAATTTATGGCAGGTTTTTTATGTTATAGTAAATTGGCGTCCTATAACATAAAAAATACGACCCAGGGTGCGCATGACGTGCAAGAGGAAGAGTGTCACTGATGTGACAGCGCGTCAGCGGTGAGTTTGTTACTGTTCACTATATATACGCGACGTGTTTTTTGTGAGTGCAGCGAAGCGAAAGTCACAGAAAACCGGAGAATTGCCGCGCCAAAACGCTGTCTTTGCGTTTTGTGTGCATTGCGAAGCGTGTTATTGTTCACAACACTGC
>JBAVPE010000016.1:0-6174 GCA_049692775.1 Anaerocolumna sp.
GGGTAGTTTATACCAGGCAGACCGTGGATGGTAAAGTACGTGATACGTCGAATACTTATGATAAAAACGGCAACCAGCTCACGGAAACGGACTGGCTGGGAAATACTTATACCAGTGAGTACGATACCTTAAACCGTCTTATAAAAAAGACTGACCCTTATGGTAAAATCATAGAAAAGTATGAATACAACAATAATCATATTCAGATAAAGGCTTATGATGCCCTGGATAACATGACGGAATATGCCTATGATAAAAATAACCGGCTTATTAAAACCACGGATCCTTCCGGCCATTTTACCGCTCAGACATACGATAAGGCAGGCAACCTGGCAACGAAGGCGGACGGCAATAACAATATAACCACCTATGGATATGATGCATTTAACCGCCTGATAAAGGTTACCAATGTTAAAAATGAAGTGACAGGCTACACCTATGACCTGAACGGAAACCTGCTGACCCAGACGGATGGAAAAGGGAATAAAGTCACCTATGCCTATAACGCAGCCAACAAGGTCTTAAAGAAATCGGAACCCAAGGACACTTCCGGCGTAAGCCAGATAGAAAACTATACCTATTATGCAGATGGAACCATGAAAACCAAAACCGACCGGAATGGTAATACAACGTCCTATACCTATGATATTTACGGGAACCTGTTAACCGAAACCGCCGGCAGTGACCGGATTGCCTATACTTATGACCCCAAGGGAAATATGCTCACCATGACGGATGCAACCGGGAAGACCACTCGGACTTATGATGAACTGGGCAGGGTGCTTACCAAAACCGTCCCCCATATCGGAACCGTTTCCTTTGAATATGACAATACGGCAGATACGGATCCTGGCTGCTACCGGGAGATAGCAACAGATCCCAAGGGAAATGTTACGGTAAAGGTTTACGATAAAGCAGGACGTCTGTCAAAAGTGATAGCTGGAAAGGATATTACCACTTATACCTACTATGATAACGGAAACAGGGAAAATGTCATTTACAACGACGGCTCCCAAGAAGGATATACCTATTATCCTAATAATCAGGTAGAAACCTTAATCAATAAAAAAGCGGACGGCAGCATCATGGACAGCTACAGCTATACCTATGACAATGCCGGCAGCCAGCTGACGAAACACGAAGTCATAAACGGGGTGGAAAAAGGTACCACGGTGTATACCTATGATACATTAAACCGTCTGCTTACCGTGACCGAACCCCAGGGAAAAGTTACCGCATACGAATATGATAAAGCCGGCAACCGCTTGAAAGAAACCATTACCATTACAGACCATTCTTCCGGCAGTACCGTTACAACCGAAAATGCATATGCCTATAATAACCAAAACCGGTTGACAGACATTACCACAAAGGTGAATAATATACTTACCGGGGTAACAAGCTACACTTACGACAAGAACGGCAACCAGTTGACAACGGTCGTTAAAACCTATACGGGCGGAGCTGTTACCTCCACGGTAACAACAGAAACCAATACCTATGATGTACATAACCAGTTAATGAAAACCGTAACGGAAGAAGGAACCGTTGTAAACAATATCTATAATGCGGAAGGTTACCGGACAGATAAAGAAGTAAACGGGGAAAAGACCTATTACCTATATGAAGCAGATCAAATCATCCTGGAAGTAGATAAAGACGGAAACCAGATAGCCAGAAATGTCTATGGCACCAATCTTATCCGTAGGACAGTAAATGGTGAGACCTATTATTACCTGTATAATGGACATGCCGATGTAACCGCATTAATAACCGGAGACGGAACCATAGCAGCCACCTATTACTATGATGCGTTCGGTAATATCTTAGAAAGTACAGGAGAGGTAGACAATAACATCCTGTATTCCGGTTACCAGTACGATAAAGAAACAGGACTGTATTACCTGAATACCAGAATGTATGACCCCAAGACCGCCAGGTTCTTACAGGAGGATACCTATACCGGGGACCCGAACGATCCGCTGAGTCTGAACCTGTATACCTATTGCAGCAATAACCCGGTTATTTACTGGGATCCGACCGGACATTCCTGGAAAGATATCACAAACTTTTTTAAAACTGCAGCCAGTAAGGCCGGAAAAAGGGCAAAAGCAGTGGGAAATTTGGTTACCCAAAGTGTAAAAGCTGTTGGAAAGGACGTAAAAACATTTGGAAATGAAACGGCTAACCTGGTAAAGGGTACATTTGAGCAAACGATGAATATGGTTGACTTGGGGATTGGCTGGCAGCTAAATCAATTTGGCGTATTGGATGATGAAACCTATAAATACTATAAAGGCAGTACCTTGAAGGGGATTGTAAAAGAAAGCAGAAACATAGCACCATTGTTTGAAAAAATATCAAGGAATGTAAATGACTTTATAGCTGGTGGCGTGGTTGCTGCTGATAATAATTTTTATTCCGGCAGCTTACAGAAATTAAGCGGATATGAAGAAGTATTCCAACCAGACTCTGTGGCATTTAAATTAGGAAAGACGGTTGGTAATGCTGGTTCCTTAGTTGCCGGAGTAGGTACGGTAATAGGTGGTGGATTGGGAGGAATAGGAGGTTTTGCCCTTGATGCAACCGGAGCAGGAGCTGTTGCTGGAGTACCATTAACGATAGCAAGTACTGGAGCAATTGCATATGGTGGAGCCGTTACAGTAAGCAGTGCCCAAAGTTTAGTTAGTGATGGGCTAAGTTTGATGTCTGCTGGAACAAAATCTGCGAAAGAGGGAGCAAGTAAGACTCCAAGTATTAATACAAAGGTAATAAATACACCAGAGGTAAAAGCACCCAATGCTACTAAATCTAGTCAAGTTACCCAGAGGTGGGAAGAATATTTAGGACCTAATACAACCAATATTAACCCAAGAACAGGGAAAGTTGACACTAATAGAATCTTTTCAGCAGATGGAACAAAGAGTGTTCGTTTTGATAGTCATGAAATGAATAGTATGGGAACCCCTAAATTCCATTATCATGAAGAAACGTGGACTTATGACGCTGTAAATGATACTATGACAGTTACAAATACGCTTCAAAGAATTAAATAGCAATAGGAAGGTGGTACAGAATGAGAGTAATAATAAAAAGAATAATAAACCTAGAACAAGGGTATAATGTCGCTTTCTCCAGTGAATATGGAAATGCTACAGCCATTTGGAATGGTGCTGAACCACAAATTAACAAGGAATACTTTGTTGAAATTGAAGTGTCTGGAGTTTTACTTTGGCAAAAAGATATTAGTGTCACAGATATAGAATGTAAAATTGAAGAAATGGATAATGGTGTAGTGTATTTAAGCGGTGTTCTTGAATCTATTGAAGATGATGGGTATACAGTAATAAAAATAGGTGATAGTATTGTTGCTATTGAAACACAGGGAGTGCCCCCTGTGATAAATAGCTGTATAAAGCTCGTAGCTAAAAACATAGCTCTTTATGAAGTAAATTATTAGAAGATATCCTTAATTAACATAGGTCACACAGTTTCGGCTGCTGTGGCCTTTTTCCTTGCAGTAAAAAAATATTTTTCTACAGATAAGAAAAAATATAAAATAAATTTGAAAAAATGGACGCATTTTGGGGGACATAAGATAAGAACATTGGGAAGAGGATTAAGAATTAAACTGGAGACATTAATAGTACAGGAAAGTTGGATGAAAGTAAAATAAAGGAAAAAAGAATTATAAGTAATGATTCCGATGTTAAGATGGTATCCCAATGAAAGATACCGTCAAGTATATATTTGTTATAATTCTCTTACTAATTTTATTTAATTTCTTGCTGTAAATTACGAAAGACATCTGTGTCAAAGAAATCTGCAATTGATATATCCAATCCGTCACAAAGCTTTTTAAGAGTTATAATACCAATATTTTTAGTGGTACCGTTAACAATATCATTTACTGTAGATTGTGTAACTGCAGAAAATGTACAAAGTTTATTTATAGTAATGTTTCTTGATTTACATAATTCATATAATCTTTCAACTATAGCACTGGAAATGTCCATTAATATAACCTCCTAACGAAATCGTTATATTAACATTATCATAAAAATTTTCTTAACATTAACGGAATACCGTTGACATAGGAAAGACGATAAGTTAATATAACGGTATACCGTTATATTTTTGCAATAATTCATTGATATATTATCTTGCCTGAATAAAAAACATGAAAACAAAAGAGGAGTGAGTATGGTTTGTGAAAATAGTTTTGAATTTCTTAAAAGTAATAATTCCAGGGTGATGGCAGTTGCTTTATGTCAAATTACACTTGATAATTTAGCAAATAATTATGCGCTTGGAGAAGATAATCTAAATTATGTAAGTGAAATAGAGGCAACTATAATAGGTATACAAACGGCTGGTCAAATTTTATGTAAGAATTATAATGAGAAATTGTCTGAATTAAGAGCAATGATTATTAGAGAGTTTAATTTAGATAAGGACGGATAATGGATATGGTAGGAGAATATTTATGAAAGAAAGAAAATTAAAAGTATATCAGGCTTACAGCAATACAAACAGACCAATACCTCAAATAATGCTAAAGGGCCAGTGGCTGAAAGATTTTGGATTTGATATTGGGACAAATATTGAGGTTCGACTCATAGAAAATATGTTGGTTATAAAACAAATTGAGAAAGAAGAAAAAGAAGCTGTTAAAACTAAACGGAAGTAGAATTAACAATCTTTACCGAAATCGTAGAGAGTATAGCCGTACGGATTGAGGCAGGTGTAAAGCGTGCTATTACCTTAACCGGAGATACAAAACTCGGATGTAACGGAAAATACCCGAACGTTCCAGAATGCTTCCATGACCTATGAAGGAGTTAAGAAAAAGGTAGCCTACTATGCGAACGGAAACAGGGTAAGTGTTATTTACAGCGATGGTTCCAGGGAAGAATATACCTATTATCCGAACAATCAGGTAAAAACCTTAATCAATAAAAGGCCGGATGGCAGCATCATGGACAGCTATAGCTATACATATGACAATGCCGGCAACCAATTGACGAAACATGAAGTCATAAACGGGGTGGAAAAAGGTACCACCACATATACCTATGATACATTAAACCGTCTGCTTACCGTAACCGAACCCCAGGGAAGGGTTACCACATACGAATATGATAAGGCAGGGAACCGCTTAAAAGAAACCATTACCATTACAGACAATTCTTCCGGCAGTACCGTTACAACCGAACATGCATACACCTATAATAACCAAAACAGGTTGACAGACATTACCACAAAGGTGAATAATGTACTTAACGGAGTAACAAGCTACACTTACGACAAGAACGGCAACCAGCTGACAACGGTCGTTAAAACCTATACGGGCGGAGCTGTTACCTTCACGGTAACAACAGAAGCCAATACCTATGATGTACATAACCAGTTAATGAAAACCGTAACAAAAGACGGAACCATTGTAAACAATACATATAATGCAGAAGGTTACCGTACAGGTAAAGAGGTAAACGGAGAAAAGACCTATTACCTATATGAAGCAGATAAAATCGTTCTGGAAGTAGATAAAGCCGGAAACCAGACAGCCAGGAATGTCTATGGAACCAATCTCATTAGAAGAACAGCAGATGGCGTGACTTACTATTATCTGTACAATGGACATGCTGATGTAACTGCATTAATAACCGGAGACGGAACCATAGCTGCGACCTATTACTATGATGCGTTCGGTAATATCTTAGAAAGTACAGGAGATGTAGACAATAACATCCTGTATTCCGGTTACCAGTACGATAAAGAAACAGGACTTTATTACCTGAACACCAGAATGTATGACCCCAAGACCACCAGGTTCTTACAGGAGGATACCTATACCGGGGACCCAAACGATCCGCTAAGCCTTAATCTGTATACTTATTGCAGTAATAACCCGGTTATATACTGGGATCCGACCGGACATTCCTGGAAAGATATCACAAACTTTTTTAAAACTGGAGCCAGTAAGATTGGAAAAACAGTGGGCGCAGTTGGGAAAAGAGTAAAGGCTGGAGGAAAGGGAGCGGTAAATATTGCAGAAGGTATGCTTGCTCCTACAGCTGATTGGATGACATATGGATATGCCTGGGGACGAGACAAGGTTGGAGGTGTATTAAATAAGCTTGGTGTTAATAATGATACCCAATTATATAAATC
>JBAVPE010000017.1:0-12539 GCA_049692775.1 Anaerocolumna sp.
GACCGTCTGAGCATAGCGAAGGAAAGGCAAGTAAAAACATACCTATGATAGACAGAAAATGTTCTCAGATTATATTCAGCATCTAAAATATCTTCTATTGCTACTATTAGTTTCCGAGAGTACTCTAAATATTTTTGGTATCGGTTACTGCTTTTTAAATACTCCCACCTACAGTAATCCATGCCATTAAAATAAACGACATTATATTCCATAATATCCCTTATCGGATATATTATTTTTCATTTATTTCACTGCTACTTTACCATAGATTCCATAAAAAGTAAATAATGTTTTGAGGTTATCCAGGTAATATTGTTGTAAAAAAATCGTTAAAATTATGTACTATTTCATCAATTCGGATCAGATATAAACTAAATATTTTCGAATAACAAAAAACTAAAATGGATCGGTTTTATATTCACCATTTGTAAAAAACTTAGAAACAAATTTACAGACACGGCTTATTACATCATAAAAAGTAGGGCTGTTTTACTTTGAATTTATGTTCTAAGTAAGACAGCCGTCATATACCACCATAACGAACTTGGGTATCCTGCTCTTTCCCATCCTTCCCCAATACAAAACTTTTAATAAAAAATATATCATCTTCCGATGGTTCTTTCTTAAATTCAAAGTTGCCGGATGTCCCCGCAATTTCAGCTCCCCTCCTTAACTTATCCCAATAATCAACGATTTCATCCCTGGTACAGACCGATTCGTGTGAGTACAGATAATAGTCTGCTTCCTGACATATTATTACCCCTCTCCAGTACACTTATGTCCTGTAAGAATTAATCCCATCTCATTAGAACGATGTAAACATTATAAACTCTTAATATATACTATTACTTCTTTTTCCATTTAACAATATTTTTCATAAATCATTTACGTAAATGATTGGAACAATCTAATTTCAATTTCACTTTTATATATTATAATTCTATTATTATTCAACAATCTTTTCTGATTATCTTTGATTGTTTCCGCTGATTTATGCATTTTTTATTTATTTTTCATCATTTGCGAACAATTTTATACATTTTTACGCATATAATCCTCAATTGCTAACAATTCAATATATACCTAATCATAATCTTAGTATAGAATAGTCATATAGGAATTGTTGCCAATTTAAACAGCCAACCATAAGGAGGTACCTATGTTTAAATTCAGAAAAACTGGCGCTTTTGTAATTGGTGTTGTTTTATCCATTACACTAAGTTCCACATCTGCATTCGCAGCGGACTACAAAATCCTTAAAAATGATTCTCTTTATAAGATTGGTCGCTTATTTGACACACCCGTCAGTACTATAAAATCAAATAATAAGCTTAAATCAAACACGATTCATCCGGGTCAGGTTTTAAATATAAAAACCAAAACTTACAAGGTTAAGAAAGGGGATACACTTTATAGCATCGCTAAGAAAAATAAGGTTACTCTCGCTTCCTTAAGACATGCTAATAGCAAATGGAATAATAGTGTAAAACCCGGACAGAAACTAATTCTTCCTGCTGCAAACTCTTCTACAAAAGCCAAAAAGACTTCAGCAAGTTCAAAAGACGTTATCACCTACACACAAAACGAACTGGATTTACTGGCAAGGTTAATTACTGCCGAAGCTACCGGACAACCCTATGATGCTATGGTAGGGGTAGGCGCTGTTGCCGTTAACAGGGTACAAAACCCAGAGTGGCCATCAACCATAACAAAGGTCATTAATCAGGTTGCAGGGGGCTATTATCAGTTTACACCGGTGAAAAACGGTTATATTAAAAAGCCTGCATCCAAAACCGCCTTAAAAGCCGCAAAAGCAGCCTTAAACGGCAGTGATCCATCCAACGGTGCCATGTTCTATTTTGATGATACATCCACGAATGCATGGTTATGGTCAAAACCGGTTACCGCAAGATACGGCATCATGGTATTCGTAAAATAATTCATAAATAAAATAGAGTACTCAGACAAGAAAAAAGGGTGTTTAAAATCTTTATCCGTTATCTGGAATATATCATTCCAGATAACTGTCAAGATTTTACTCAGCCCTTTCTTTATGTAATACTATTTAAAATTAGTAATTCTATATTTTTTTCATTTCTTCTTTATGTGTATCTCCCATCTGCATGCTCTGATAAATTATAGGTCGTGAAGAATTATCTTTTATCTTTTATCTTTTTTATTTTAGCTTCTGTGGTTTATATGAATCAGTATTTCGCATACTGCTTTAATTTTGGTTCCTTCCTGATACCTGAACCGGATATTGCAGCAGTTCTTCAAGCAAATTATCAACTGAAATTTTAGCAACAGCAATATATTTATCTGCTGCACCATAATAAACATATAAATTACCTTCATAAATATAAGCACCTTCGGGAAATACAACATTATTTACATCACCGAATAATTCATACTCCTCCACCGGTTCAAGAAGGGGATATGGGATACGTGCTAATATCCTGGAAGGATTTTGAAGATCTAACAGGGCTACACTTCCACGATATACAAACTTATCATCCACTGCATGGTATAAGAGCAGCCACCCCTTATCTGTTTTAATCGGAGGCACACTTCCGCCAATCTTTTGGTGTTCCCAGAGATATTCACTTTTCATAATTGTTGATGTTTTTATTTTGTGATTATAATCTGCCCAGGAATTGATAGAAAGAAGTTCATCGAAACTTTCGAAATAGTCTAACTGGATATTTGGTGATACTCTATGTAAATAAGCAATCATTCCGTTAATTCTTTCAGGAAATATAAAGGCATCTTTATCCCAGCCATAATTATTTATAACACCCAGCTTTTTATAATGAATAAAATCATCCGTCCTGGCTATTGCAACCCTTGCCGTTATACCATCAAAAGCCGTATAAAAAATATAGAAGCTATCTTCGAATTCAACAATCCTTGGATCTTCACAACCTTTAACCTCTTCAGGCAGTGTCGGATAAATTACCTTTTCATTCGAGTCATATAATAATGTTTCAGTTTTTACATCCATCTTGGCATAGCCAATATAAGATATATAATTTGCACCATCCTTAATATCATTATTTGCCGCCCTATATAACATATGAACAATTCCATCTTTCAATTGGATACCCGGGTTAAATCTGGCAAAACTTCCAAATTGATCTTTTAATGGTTTCATAACAATACCTAATTTTTCAAATTTAATCATTTTCCATCTCCAACGCAGTCTCGTTTTCTTTTTGTGTTTATTTCTAAATTTTTGTGTATTTTGATAATTCCATAAATGCTATACCATAGGAAACTAAACTTTCTGACCCCTGGTTTAAATTCAAACCATTCTCATTTAAGCCGTCATAGCAGGCACCGGTATCTTTATCGAGTAATGACAGTCCCTTTGAATTTTGTCCTTTATACCAGTTAAAACATTGTTCTGCACTCTTAAGATATTTTTTATCTTTTGTCAGTTCATAATAATCCAGGTTACAAAGCAGAGCTTCGCAGGCTTCTATCGGTTGTTCATCATAAGCTGCAGGTTCTTCATTACCTTTCTTATACCAGCCATTGCATCCAATCGGTTTAAAGAACGCTTCTTTTGATGTAACAGAGTTAAGAAAGTCCATACTTTCTTTGGCTGTTGCAAACAGAATATCTATTTTAAGACTATTGTATGCCCTGAGCAGCGACCAGGGGAAAAAAGAATTGCCATAAGTCATACTGTCCTCAAACCAATGCCAATCACCGTCCTTATAATGTGTATACTGATTTAATAAGGACATTGACAATGTCTCAATAAGAGGAAGTACTTCCGTTCTCTCTGCCAAATAACTTAAACCGACTATGGAATATGCTTTTGCTCTCGGTGAACTTAGAACAGGCCAGTGCTCCAATGCTTTGTTTATCATGTACATGCAGCTTCTTTTTATATTATCCGGAACAGCCCTGCTTGATGTTGTATACCCTAAAGCCCACATGCATCTTCCAAAACAGTCTTCTGATCCTTCTTCTTCTAAAAATTTTCTGTTAAAGTCCATGAAATTTTTAAATTTACCATTACTGTTCTGCGCATACAGCAGAAAACTTAAATATTTATAAATAAGTTTTAAGTATTTAGGTTTCTGAAATCCTTCGAAGAGCTTTACTGCTAAGATTAATGCCCTTGAGTTATCATCTGTTGTATATCCCTCATTTAAATCCGGGATACCATAAATACTGTGTTGAAAAATACCCACATCGTCTGTAATATTAAACAGATAATTGGTAAATAACATCTTTTTATCTGTGTCCTGCATTATACTTCACCTACTTGTAAGTTTGATGTAATAACGCTTAAAAAAACCTCGGTATACTGCTGCGCAATCCTGTCCCAATACATGGTCCTGCCGGTCTTAAGGGTATTTCTTTCCATTTTCGCTTTTTCAAAAGGATTATCCAATATATTTTTAATGCTGACAGCTAAGGATTCAGGACTGCCAAATTCAGCAAGTAATCCATTTCCACCTGATAACATTTCTTTCGCATAAAGATATGGGGTAGAAATAATTGCTTTACCATAACCTACTGCATAGGCCAATGTACCGCTTACTGCCTGATCTTTTGCTAAATATGGGGTCATATATATATCTGACAACTGCAGATACTCAATTATTTCATCCTTTGTAAGATACTTGTTTACAAATTTTACATTTCGTCTTAAATCAAGTTTGTTTACAAGCTCTTCCAATTTATTACGGTATGCCGTTCCTTCTTCTTTCAGTGCCGGATGAGTTTGGCCCAGAATGAGATATAATACATCTTTATTGTCATTATCGTTTATATCCTTATCGGAACTGCTGTTAATTAACCTGGCTATTGCTTCGATTCCGTGTTCTATTCCTTTTCCTGGTCCAATAAGTCCAAATGTGCTTATTATGTGCCTATTCTCATATCCAAATTTCTTTTTTAAATTATCCCTTGATTCAAATGGCTTTTTCGGGACACCATGGTGAATCACTTCAATCTTTTGTGAATCAACTCCGTATATAGATTGCAGCATAAGTTTTGTATTTTGTGCCATCGTAATTATTTTTTCACTCTTTTTCCCAAGTTCATTAATGATTAACCTTTGTTTCGGGTCTGGTTCTGTCAGAATGGTATGAAGTGTTGTTACAATGGGAATTTCCAGTTTATTGATAAGTTCAAGAATATAATCACCATGATCCCCCCCGTAAATGCCATATTCATGTTCAACTACCAGCAGGTCAATTTCTGAAGTATTTAATTTGTCTGCTAATTCAATATAACCGCCCTTTTCATTTTGTCTGATACTTGCCATAACTTTATTATCGTAACCATAATTCTCCGTACTGTTTATGGCAATAACCTGTGTCTTTATCGCTCCAAGACGGTCTATATTGGTGATCAGATCTTCGGTAAAAGTAGCAATTCCACATTCACGAGGTGGAAAAGTACTCAAAAAAGCAATATTTCTAAAATTTTTATTTTTTAATTGATTCATATATAACATCCTTTCGTCTTTCAATTTTTAAATATCTAAAAATCCACTTTTATTAGCTCACATTTATGCTCTTTTTGGCACGTTCTGATCAGGGCAGTGTAAAATATGTCCTATCATTTTTCATCAATTAATTACACAATCTTTTCATAAGGCTGGATAATTTCATTATCATATACTGTGTTTATCAGGCTAATATTCTTATCTATGCAGGAATTGAAGGAAACAATGGTATTTAATAATTTCACGTTTTTACTTACAATAACATCATCCCAGAGAATACTTTCTATCACCTTGCTGTTTGCTCCGATTGAAACGTTATTTCCTATTACGGAATTCCTAATTAAAGCTTTTGCTCCTATGGTAACATTATCTCCGATATACGCAGGACCAATAATCTCAGAATCAGGTTGAATTTCAACATTTTTACCATAATATATATTGTTATCGTTAAAATTAAAATCAATCAGCCTGCATTTCCCCGCCATGATATCTTTATGTGTCTGTGTATATTTTTCAATGTTACCTATATCCATCCAGTAACTTCCGCTTTGATAAATCCCTATCTTTTTATTTTCTTCCAGAAGCTTGGGAAATATCTCCCTTTCAATAGATACTGCCCCGTCAGAATCAATCGCCTGAAAAATCTCCGGTTCAAATATGTAAATGCCTGCATTTATAGATTTTGAATATGTTTCCCCCGGTTTCGGTTTTTCTTTAAAGGAAATTGCGTATCCATCAGAATCATATTCAATGACACCATACATAGATGGGTCCTTAACCTGCGTCACAGCAATTGTAGCAACGGCTTGACTCGATTTATGATAATCAATCATTTTATTCAGATTGATATCGCTTATGATATCTGAGTTATATACTACAAAAGACTCTTCAAAATAATCTTGTGCCAGCTTAATTGCGCCACCTGTACCCATGGGGCTATCTTCTACTATATACTCAATTTTTAAATTAAAATCTTTACCATCCCCAAAATAGTTTTTAATATACTCTGGTTGATAGCAAGTGCTTATTACAACTTCTGTTATGCCGCACTTTATAAGATTAAGCATAGTTCTTTCTAATAATGGTTTATTCATAATTGGAACCATTGGTTTTGGTAATTTGTCCGTTAGGGGTTTCAGCCTTGTGCCTAAACCTCCGGCAAGAAATAATGCTTTCATGTAATACTCCCATCTGCCCAATCGGGCGGGTAACTAAACAACGGTATCTGCAGGGTAAAAGCTTTATGTTAACCAAAAATCGATGAAAAAAATAAGAATAAAATTGCTTATATTTTATCCTTACCCATCAATCTATATTAACTTTTTAAGTAACTATTCCGCCATACCTCCTGAAAGTTACGTTTATTCACAGAAATAACATAAAAACCTGTGATTTCGCACTGTAATTCTCAGGTTTTGCGTTGCAAAACACATCGCGGTGTTAGCAACTGAGTTAACTTTTTAATTACTTTTCGGTTCATCCTTGGTTTCAGTATCAGCAGAAAACTCAATCGTCTGATTTCTTTTATTAATTATCATTCCAAAAATTGTATCTTCATTCTCATTTTTTAAGATATCATCCAACTTTAAATTGCTGAAAGTGATGGAATCACCCAACTGCATTTCTGTAACATCAACATAGATTGTATCAGGTATCACAGCTATCTTTCCAAAAACTGAGATTTCAGGTTTATATACCTGCAACTGCAACTGTCTGCTCAATAAAATTTCCTCACCTTTAAATACAATTGGAACCTGCCGTCTAATTTCATGGTCTTTTGAGACAATCTGTACATCTAAATGTGCAACCTTCCCTGACATAGGTTCCCTTTGCACTTCCTTAAAAAATCCAAACTTCTTATTGTCTTTATAGTCAATCCATATTTTGGCATTTGGACCATGTGCACTAAGAATCTTATTTAAGGCTTTTTCCTCAAATTTTACTGAAGCAGCCTCTGTAATTCCATCCCCATAAAGTATACCGGGTACATAACCAATTTCTTTAAATTTACCGGATTGTTTGATTCTTTCTACCGCTTCTAAAATAATTTCCTGCATAAATTTTCTCCTTTTTTGTCCAATTAAGCCTTTATCATAATTTTTTATTAATCCACCAATTGTTAGCACTCGCCTCATTCGAGTGCTGATAGTTTGATTATACTTAAATTTATGAATAAAGTCAATATTTTTTTCTGAATATTTTTAATATCTCCCTATATTTATCAGATAATTATCATAATTAGTATCTATTGTTTAATTAAATCTAAAATTTAAAAAATATAGTATTCCCTAAATGTAAGATAGATGGCGGTCATCTTTTATATATGGCTCCTACTTTTATGTTGTATCTATTATTGGGAATTATATTAACATGCTATCCGTAATTAACAATTTTTTATACAATTATACAATTATGCACATATATCCCTGCCTTTCCAAAAATAAAGCATAGATTAGATACCGGCTTATCACTTAAAATAAAATAGTACATACAATCCATATAAACTTGCCAAACAAAAGGAGGTATTAATGAATGGATTTAAGAAGGCAAAGGTAATTGCTGCAGGTGTTCTGTTAACCTGTACACTTAGTTCAGCAACAGCTTTTGCGGCAGACTATACTGTTATGCAAGATGATTCATTATATAAGATCGGTGTTTTATTTAACACTTCTGCCAGTCAATTAAAGTCTGGTAATCATCTGAATTCAGACGTGATTTATCCCGGACAGGTATTAGACGTGCCAGCTGAAACTTATTCGGTAATCAGTGGTGACACCCTTTTCCTGATCGCTAAGAGGTATGGTATCTCCCTGACTTCATTACGAAAGGCAAATAATAAATGGGATGACTTGCTTATGCCGGGACAAGAACTTATATTGCCTGGTATTAAACCATCAGGCAATACACAAGGTTCTGCAAATACTTATGATACCGTAATTCCATATACGTCAGAAGAAGTTAATCTTTTAGCAAGGCTTATTACTGCTGAAACAGCCGATGAGCCCTATGAAGCCATGGTTGCTGTTGGGGCTGTAGTGGTGAATCGTGTTAAAAACCCAGATTGGCCTTCCACAATAAGTTCAGTTATTAACCAGGTTGCGGGGGGGTACTATCAGTTCACACCAGTTAAAAACGGTTATATAAACAATCCTCCAACCGATGATTCCTTAAGAGCCGCCTGGGCCGCACTTTATGGCAGTGATCCCAGTAAGGGAGCTATGTTCTACTTTGATGACAGTTCTACTAACCAGTGGCTGTGGTCGAAAACCATAGCCACCCAAATTGGTTCTATGATATTTGTATATTAAGGAACAAACAACTGAGACGTGCTGCAATTGAATTAATCAAAAGCATCACGTCTCTTTTTAATGAAATATTCAAATATTTTAAGCCATCACCTGATAAAACAAACCGTTTGTCTAGAGGATTTGTTGACCTTTAACTGCACCCGTTGATCTATAATTTTCTTTCTTAAGATTCAGCTTTGACCATGGAAGCAGCCGCCTCACTTATGGAAGCTAGTTTATATTCCTTATTCCATCTGTTTACCCCAATAAAATCGTAGATTTTTACGCCCAAGTGTCTGCATAACCTCTCCATCTGCTCTAAACAGCTGATTAGTCCGTTACCGCTGCCACCAGGGGATGCAATAAGCAGTACATTCTTACCGGCTACTGCACTATCTTCTCCTTTAAAAGCTTCACAACGGCGGAAACGGTCAAAAAATGCTTTCATGACTTCTGTCATATCCCCCCAATAAACCGGAGTATTTAATATGATCATCTCTGCCTCAGAGAGTTTTTTCTGGATTTCATCAAATCCATCTGATCCATAAACACAGGTATGCTTTTCACGGCAGGTTCCCCATCCCTCTCCGCACATGGCGCAGCGGGATAAATCATAATTATTTAATTTTATAAGCTCACAATCTGCTCCGGCACTTATGGCACCTTCAAATGCTGCATCTTCACAGGAGCAGGATAAACCTTCGTTTTTTGGTGTGCCTGATATAATTAATACTTTCATTAAGACCTCCTTCCGGATATCTCATGTATAATCTGATATCCGTATATGTATAAAACCTATTATTATTTATTCTAGAATTATAACAAATGATGCATAATTTCTGTGCACCTATGTCCGGGCTTGAACTGTAACCATTGTTATAAGGTTAATTAATACCCTTCCGTAAAATCCACCATATTCCCTAAAGGTTTATTTTCCATAAAAAGCTTCAGGTTATTATTAAACATATCAATTCTTCTGACAATATTAGTAGGTGAACAGCCTGAAGTGTGTGGTGTCAGTATTACATTAGGAAGTTCCCATAACGGACTATCCTCCGGTAATGGTTCAGGTGTTGTAACGTCCAGACCGGCTCCGCCGATCCATTTTTTCTTTAAGGCTTTCATTAATGCCTCCTGATCAATCAGGGCACCTCTTCCTATATTGACTAAAAAGGCATGGGGTTTCATCTTTTTTAATTTTTCTTCCGAGATGATACCCTTCGTCTTCTGGGTATTAGGCAACGCCAATACAACATAATCAGCTCGTTCCAGTACTTCATCCATCTCCTCCAGACTATAAAGCTTATCAACATATTCCGGTACTTCTGTTATAGTACGTTTTACTGCAAGGACATTTGCCCCCCATAGCTTAGCTCTTTTCGCAACTTCGGATCCTATATCTCCCAATCCGATTATACCAATGGTAGAGCCATAGAAATCCCTTGCATCCGGATTACCGCTCCATTTTTTTTCTAACTTATTATAAGCATACTCCTGAAGATTACGATTATAAGATAAAATCATAGAAAAGATATGTTCAGCAATGGGAAGACCGAAGACACCACTTGAATTGGTTAATTTGATATCTTGGTTATAATAACTTGCTTTATTGGTATAACCATCAACTCCTGCACTAGGCAGTTGAAGCCATTTAAGGTTTTTAGCCTCTTGTAATAATTCTACTTCAGGCCATCCATATATAATATCTGACTTTTCGATTAATTCCTTTGTTATTCCATCCGCATCCACAATCATCAACTCTGCATCCGGTGCAATATCCAGGATTTGTTTCTTATAATAATCATTTACACTGAATATCCTGTTATTCATAATTAAAATATGCAATTTATTGCTCATTTCAAAAACCTCCTTAAATTGTTGATTTCTGGTTATTATTTATAACAGTTTCATTATAGGTTATATGATAATATTAGTAAATAGATTATATTATCATAGAAATATTAGCAATTAATGAAATAGAAAAACAGACTGCCCAGAGCAGCCTGTCGCAGCTTTACTATGACATCCCCTCCCATTTTATATGAATACCTTAAAAGAGGTTCGGAATAGCACCTATACCCAGCCCGTGGTACGCATTTTCCAACCAGTATAAGAAAATGTTCGGAATGAGTCCGAAAAATTTTATTCGTCCTGGTTCGTAGAAATCACTTTCCATTAGCACCTATGTCAGTAATTCCGGATGACCGAATCTTCTTATAGATGAAATCTGCAAATATCATATATACAAAGTTATAAATAATAGAAAATACCAATAAAATCACTAATTGCACTATGATAACTCCAGGGATGGGAACGCCTAGAACCGGAAAACCGATTCCAAAATTCATGATACCTAAAGCAACGGTCAAGACTGCAGAACTGGCGGCTATCGTAATCATTTTTTTTAATTTAAAATAACAGCAAATTCCAAGCGATACCCCAACCACACCATTGGTAAATAAAAAGAACAAGGCTTCATGGGTACTGACAAATAAAACAAGAATACTAACCCATACCTATTAATTTCTGCACGAACCATAAGTTAAGGAATACTAAAAATTGTACTGCAATACATCTTTATTACTCAATTTAAAACAGAATGAAATTTTTATAAGTCAATCGTCCTTAAAAAAACAAATTTATCAGACCTAAAACAAAGCCAATTACTGCCCCCAGATTAACTATAGCTCCTAATTCTTTTTTCATAATTGAAAGTACGAGTTCTTCCACTTCTTTTGTCTCCATTGCATTAACTTTTTCTTCTACTATTTTTGACAAATTCAAAGCAGATAATAATTTTTCAGCATGCTTATTAACAAACATACGATAAAGGTTTAAAATAATTTGTTTTAGCTCATCGGTATTAATATTACTAAACAAAGAGGATATAGTCTGATTATTTAAATTCTTATATTCTTCCTGAATTAAACTGTTTATTTTTTCTTCCCCATTATCTGCAATATATTGATTGATACGGTCCTTGATTCCTTCTTCTATCGGTGCTAATAATGCAGGTTTTATAAACATTGCTAACATGGTACCCTGTACTTTTTCCTGCACGGCTGCTATAACTTCAGCTGCTAAAATCTGACCCAGGTTCATTGAGCTAAGTTTATGATATATCTCTTTCGTAATTACATCTGCAATTTTTGTTTCTAATCTATCCTTAGTTGTATCTCCTAACAAGTTATACATACTTAGTTCTAAGGTAGTATGATCCAATATAAGTTTTTGAAAAACAGAATCTAATTGTTTTTCTATTTTCTGTTCCATATCATCTGACAGTAAGGTATCCTTTATAGCGGCTGAGTTTAAAAGATTATTGCCTACGGCATCTCCGATTGCTTTACCAAATCTTGCTTTTCCTTTCGGTATAATTCCAGGTGTAAATGGAAGACGAAATTTACCTATATAAACTGGGTTTAATGGATGAAATAACATCTCTACTGCTATTTTATTCGTCACTAAACCAATTAAAGCTCCAATCACCGGCCCTATTAAGATATTCCATTGCATAATAAAATCCTTCTTTCGTAATTCTGAACTAATTATGGACTGGTATCAATATGAAAAGACACAATCCACATTTATTATAGTAAAAACCACCTGAATTTGCAAGTTAACAAATCCTAGAAAGCAGACGCGGCAATAAATAATAGTTACTACTCACAGCTCTGCAAAAATCAGCAGGTCTGTGAACCGTAACACGCTTCGCGATGCACACAAAACGCAAAACCAGCGTTTCGGCGCTGCTATACTCCGGTTTTCTGTGACTTTCGCTTCGC
>JBAVPE010000018.1:0-23193 GCA_049692775.1 Anaerocolumna sp.
GGGCAAGACGGTGGAATGAGGCGTAGCGGTTCCTACGCCGATTGACGACAACGCAGCACTGGTGTAAATAGCAGATGCTGAATTAAGTGTTATTTACGCAAGGCAGTACTAGTTATAATTTTTAAGTTACATCTTATAGATTTGGATTCTTTTATCTTTTTGTTTATCTTTTATTTGGCATGAGATGTATTGCCATTCCCTCAATATCTTCCATGGCTTCTGTTATTGCTTCATTATAGGTAGGATGTGGTCTTATGACAGCTGCCATATCACTTACGGATAATCCGTTTACGATTGCCGCGGCAAATTCCCCGATCATATCCGTCGCCCTTGCACAGATTATCTGGGCTCCCAGCAGTTTATTTGTCGCTGAATCACTTATCACTTTGACATAACTTCTTTCATCCATGGATAATACTGTCTTAGCATTACCGGACATTGGATATTTACCGGTCTTAACAGTATAACCTCTTGAGATTCCTTCCTCTTCACTAAGTCCTACTACAGCAACTTCAGGTGAAGTATAAATACAGGAAGGAATTACATTCAAATTAATGGTTGGGGTAAGGTTGCACATATTCTCCACCGCCACGATACCCTGGGCAGCTGCCGCATGTGCCAGCTGCGTTCCTTTTATCACATCTCCAATGGCATAAATTCCTTTTACACCCGTCTCAAAATTAGTGTCTACTTTAATTTTATCACCATCCATATCCACTGAAAATCCACTTTCAAACAGATTCTCTGTATTGGCTTTACGTCCGGCTGAAACCAGTATTCCATCTGCGGTTACTGTTTTCATTGCATTAACTTTCGCTTTTTCCGGATCTGTAGAATTAAGTTGTTTGCCGGCTCCTTCTTCATACAGGCAGTTTAAGCCGTTCATTTCCGTAATCTTTACAACCTTGGATCTGGTATGAATTTTTATTCCTCTTTTCTTCAGATTCATTGCAACACTTTGTGAAATCTCTTTATCCAACGTCGGTAATATTCTATCCATCACTTCAATAATTTCAACTTCACACCCCAACTCCTGATAAATAGTTGCAAATTCAATTCCAATAATTCCTCCGCCAATGATCAGTAATTTCTTATATATCTTATCCTTCATAGCCAGAAGTTCATCACTGGTTACGGCATTTTTACTGTGAATTCCTTTAATGCCCGGAATAAATGGTTTTGAACCGGCAGCTATCAGAATTTTATCAGTATGAATCTCTTTCTCTTCCTTTTGATCACCTGACAATTCACCAGTTTTCATAGTAATACGAATACTGTTTTGATTTAAAATAGATGCTGTTCCATATATAACCGTAATTTTATTTGCTTTTAACAGTACGCTTATCCCATCCCTGATTTTATTAACTACCTCATCTTTTCTATCCTGCATTTTAGTTATATCATAACTTAGCCCGGATATTCCGATTCCAAATTTATCAAAGCTTAATGCCTCATAATATAAATGGGAACTGTGCATTAATGTTTTTGTCGGTATGCACCCCCTGTTTAAGCAGGTACCTCCTACTTCCCTATTTTCTATAAGAGCTGTTTTCAGTCCTGATTTTGCGGCTTTAATTGCTGCCGTATATCCCCCAGGGCCAGCCCCGATTACTACCAGATCATATTTTTCTTCCATCATATCCTCCCTCTGTGTGCTTTGTAAGCAGTCCCCCATCACTTATTTAAATTCCTTCTTCCCTGATAATATTAATGATACCTTCCCGTATCATATCTGAAACGGAGTCCTTAGAATCAATTTCCTGTAATCGGCTGATCAGACATTCTGTTGTAAATAAACAATCTTTAAAATAATCCGGAATCTGATTGATAAACCAGATATCCATGGAGTCGGAATAAGCCATACATTCCTTTATCACACCTGCTTCAACATGGAATTCAATATCTATATTTCCCCATTCCAGTCTTTTATCCAAGGAATAATTAAATTCCAGTTTCTTACCAAAGGTCCACTCCCAGGAGGAATACTTTTTACTCAATTGCTCAATCTCTTCCTGATTAATACAGGTAAGGTCAACAGGTGAAAGCTCTCTTTTATATACTTCAGAAAAACCTTTGATCAGTTCTTTTTTCATGGTTTCAATGTTTAAGCTTTCACTATATTCAGACAGATTAATCACTCTGGATTTAACGGATTCTACACCTTTTGAAACTAACTTATCCTTTGATACATTTAAATATTTTGACATATTCTCCATGTTCACATTGATTAATATCGTACCATGATGATAGGAATGTTTACCATCTGAATAAAACGCATTACCGGAAAATTTTCTACTATCTACGGTGATATCGTTACGTCCGGTTTTTATAGCAGGAATGGAAAAATGATTAACAGCTTTTATAATTACCCCTAACTGCTTCTCTAAATCATAATCTTCTTTATTAACCACAAAGGTAAAATTTAAGTTACCCAGGTCATGGAATACGGCACCACCACCGGATAATCTCCGTACTAATTTACCGCCGTCTTCCTCCAGCTCTTTTAAACGGCATTCTTTCCAGGGATTCTGATTTTTACCGATTACAACGGTTTTTTCATTCTGCCATAAATATAGAATACACTCACCCGGCTTTACATGGTTTACCAGGTATTCTTCCAAGGCCAGGTTATTATATGGATTGTATTCGTTACTGAGAATATATTTTATGTGATTTATCAATCTTTACCTCTTTCTTTACTTCGATCACTTTACTATTTATTTGAGCTATTTTAGTTGCTGCTTGAAGATGTAGGTTGGGTTTTTACAGCAACTAAAATAGCTAACTTAATACTTTGCAGCATGATCATTATTTAGAATCGATACCTTAAAATTGGATTCCTGGCGGCAGTTACTTCATCAGGACGGCTGATCGCAGTATTTTTAGGTGATTCTGTTAAGGATTCTGGATTGATCCTGGCTTCTTCGTATACTTTTTTGAATATGGCAATGACCAGATCCATGGTTTCTTTGGATTCTGTTTCTGTAGGTTCTAACATAAGGGCTTCGTGAACGATTAACGGAAAGTACATGGTTGGGGGATGAATGCCATAATCTAACAGGGTTTTAGCAATATCCAGGGCTGAAACTTTTGTTTCTTTTTTCAGTTCCTCTAAGCTCATAACGAATTCATGCATACAAGGGCCCTCAAATGGTATGCGGTAAGTGTCTTTTAATTGATTCATCATATAATTTGCATTTAAGACTGCGTTTTCAGAAGCATTCCTTAATCCGTCCCCACCCAGGGTAAGAATATAGGTTAAGGCTTTTACTACTACCAGGAAATTTCCGTAAAATTCTTTTACCCTTCCGATAGATAAGTCTCCTGCCGCTTCAAATTCATATTGATTCACCGGATTGCTGTTTTTAGAAGTATGCAATTCAGTAACTGTATGTGTATTTTGATTTCCGTTTGATTCATCCTTTGATTTAATACGGGGTGCCGGCAGATATTTTTCCAGTATCGCTTTGCAGCCTACTGGTCCGCCGCCCGGTCCTCCTCCTCCATGGGGGGTGGAAAAGGTTTTATGGAGATTTAAGTGGATTACATCAAAGCCCATATCACCTGGTCTGGCTATGCCCATAATCGGATTCAGGTTTGCACCGTCATAATAAGCAAGCCCACCTGCATCATGAACAATTTTAGTAATTTCAAGTATATTTTTATCAAATAAACCAACTGTGTTTGGGTTAGTAAGCATAAAACCTGCCGTATCCTCTCCTACTGCCTTTTTTAATTCCCCTAAGTCAACATAACCTTCCTTGGTGGAAGAAATGTTTATGACAGAATATCCAGCCATAGCCGCACTTGCAGGATTAGTTCCATGAGCAGAATCCGGAACAATTATCTTAGTACGTTTTTCATCTTTTCTTTCCTTGTGATAAGCCCGGATTAGCTGCAGTCCGGTAAATTCACCATGAGCACCGGCCGCCGGCTGGAAACTCATGTTATCCATACCTGTTATCTCACATAGATATTTTTCTGCCAGCTTCATGACTTCCAGACATCCCTGTACAGTATGCACCGGCTGCAGTGGGTGAACATTTAAAAATCCCGGCAGTTTTGCTATCTCTTCATTAATTTTAGGATTATATTTCATGGTACAGGATCCTAACGGATAAAAACCATTATTTATTCCATAGGTGTGTTTTGCCAGTTCTGTATAATGCCTGCTGATATCGGTTTCTGATATTTGCGGTAAATGAAGTTCCTTTTCGCGCAAATACTTATGATCTGCTTTCACTACAGGTACATCACAGGAAGGTAATATATCACAGCCTCTTCCGGCTATACTTTTTTCAAAAATCAGTTCCATCAGACTTAACTCCCATCTGCGTGCCCTGGCACGCCTTCAAATCAGGAAACTCCTGTAAGATATTAATTAATTCATCTATCTCTTCTTTCGAATTCATCTCGGTTGCACACCAGAGAATGTTACCGGAATTTACTCCCGTTAATGGATATCCTCCAAGAATACCCCGCTGTTCTAACCGGTTCATTACCTGTTCGGCATTTCCTTTACAGGTGGTTACAAATTCATGGAAGAATTCACCGGTATAAACCAGCTTATATCCTTCTAATTCACATAACCGCCCTGCCAGATAATGAGCTTTTGAAATACTAAGGGTTGCCGCCTGTTCCAGGCCTTTCTTTCCCATGCTGCTTAAATAGACAGAAGCCGCTAAGGCACATAAAGCCTGGTTGGAACAAATATTACTGGAAGCTTTTTCTCGCCTGATATGCTGTTCCCTCGCCTGGAGTGTCAGTACAAATGCCCTTCTTCCTTTTGAATCTTTCGTCTCACCAACGATTCTTCCGGGAAGCTTCCTCATCATTTTTTCGGTAGCAGCCATGAACCCTAAATACGGACCTCCAAAGCTTAATGCCATTCCAAGCGGCTGACCTTCGCCTACGGCTATATCAGCGCCATATTCTCCAGGGGTTTTTAAGATTCCCAAGGAAATGGGATTACAGCTTATTATAAATTTAGCACCTTTTTTTTCAGCTATTTTCTTAATTTCATCGCAGTCTTCTAATTGTCCATATAAATTAGGCTGCTGGATCAAGATACAGGCAGTCTCTTCCCCTGTACATTTTTCCAATTTCCCTAAATCCGTTTTGCCCTGTTTTTCCGGAACAATCACGATTTCCACATCAGTACCGCTGCAATAGGTTTTAATAGTTTCAATAATTTCTTCATTAACTGTACTTGAAATAACTGCTTTGTTTTTCTTTTTTTCCCTGCACATAATCACTGCTTCAGCCGCTGCAGACGCTCCGTCATATACGGAAGCATTAGCAACATTAAGTCCTGTAAGCTCGCAGATCATTGTCTGAAACTCAAAAATCGCCTGCAGGGTCCCCTGACTTATTTCGGCCTGATATGGCGTATATGCCGTTACAAACTCCTCTTTTGCGGTTATCTGTTTTACAAGAGAAGGTATGTAATGGTTATAAGCTCCATAGCCCCTGAAAATGCTTTTAAATACCAGATTCTTTTCTGCTATTTTAGTCAATTTTTGACGTACTTCCATTTCTGAAATTCCATCCGGTATGTTTAATGGCCTTTTCATCTTCACGTCTTGCGGTATGGCAGAAAAAAGTTCCTCCACCCTGGCATAACCCATGGAGTTTAACATATCCTCCTGCTCTTTTACTGTATTCGGCACATATGTCCCCATTCTTATTCCTCCTCGTGAATAAATTGCCCATATTCTTCCCCAGATAAAAGTTCTTCCTTTTTACTGATATTTTCAACTTCAATAAACCAGGCATCATAAGGATTGGTATTAATTAATTCCGGCTGATCAAGCAGTTCTTCATTTACCGCCTTAATCGTACCGGTGACCGGGCTGTATACATTGGAAACTGCTTTTACGGATTCCACATCCGCAAAACCTTCCTCCACAATTACTTCATCTCCCACTTCCGGCAGATTAACAAAAACCAGATCTCCTAATTCATTTTGCGCATAATCCGTCAGACCGATCCTTGCCGTTGTTTCATTTAAAAACTGCACCCATTCATGTGTTTTAGTAAATAATAATCCATTCATATTTTCACCCATTGCATATCGCAGACCTGTCTGCAATACTGCCAACCTTTCTTTGTCTATATTTTCTTTCACTCTTCGCGACATGGCTTCCCTGGCCTATTTTTTATAAAAAGGCAAATCAATAATTTCTGCGGTAATTTTTCTGCCTCTTACCTCAATATCAAGTTTTGTTCCTATCTTCGTATATTCCATATCCACCAATGCCATGGCAACCGGGCGTCCAAGGTAGGGACAATGGGTTCCGGAAGTGGTCATTCCAACCATTTTATCCTCTGAATATACCGGGCACTTCTCTCTTGCTATCCCTCTGCCGGTAATATTTAATCCCACACGTTTACGCGTTACTTCCCCTCTGTTTTCCAAGCCTTTTTTACCGATAAAATCAACTTTATTCATCTTCACTGCAAATCCTAACCCGGTTTCAAGTGGTGAGATATCATCATCCATTTCATGACCATATAATGGCATGGCAGCCTCTAACCTTAAGGTATCGCGGGCACCTAAACCGCATGGAATCAACCCGTCTTCTTTACCGGCAGCCAGTAAATAGTTCCATAATTCCTTCGCGTCCTCCGGTTTACAATAAAGTTCATATCCGTCTTCCCCTGTATAACCGGTTTTCGATATAAGACAAGGGATACCGTTTACTATTCCTCTTTCCACAAAACTATAATACTTAACCGGAACGTCCTTACTATCTGTAAGTTTTAACAAAATATTCTTTGATTTTGGTCCCTGCAGGGCAAGCTGGGCAACTTCATCAGAAATATCTTTAAATTCTATACTTCCAAATAAATGTCCTTTTATCCATTCCACATCTTTAGAACGATTCGCAGCGTTAATAACCAGGAGATATTTTTCCTGATTTAATTTGTATACCAGTAAATCATCCACAACTCCTCCGGTTTCGTTGCACATGGGGCTGTATTTCACCTGGCCGTCATACATCCGGCTGCAGTCATTGGTTACTAACTGCTGCACATTTATTAAAGCATCCTTTCCCGTAAGCATTACTTCCCCCATATGGGAAACATCAAATAATCCTGCTGCATTCCTGACTGCCATGTGCTCAGTGATAACACCGGATTCATATTGAACCGGCAGAAGATAACCTGCAAATGGCACCACTTTCCCTTTACCTTGTACATGACAATCGTAAAGTGGTGTTTTTAATTCCATAATATCCTCCTTTTACTTTGCTCCTGGATTATATTTTATCCAAGAGAACATTATTACTGTTATTCAGACGCCTATTGCTAATTTATGCATTAAAAAAAGACGTACTGAATAATCAATACGCCTCTGTTGATTTACCTGAAAGATTCCTTTATGAATCATAGCTCCCATGACATAAATCACCTGCTTGCAATGATTTACTGCCTTAAACCAGGGTATACATTATACATAAAGTTGCTTCGTCGGTGCCACATCGCTTTCCAGAGTATCGTCCAGAATTGGTCCTTTTGCCTGAGAGTTATTGCGATTCACCTTCGGCGCTGTAAAAAATTTCAAACAATTATTACAGTCTCTCCCAATTCCTTCACCCGATTTTTATTTAATTTTAGTATGTTGTTTCAAAGAAGTCAATATATATTTCGTACTTTTATGCAATTATTCGATTAATCCAAAACCCCAATCAGGATTTGGATATTTTAAATCATTACTTCTGGTAGCTGTACTGGTTATGATATACCGGACAATGGCACTATCCATGTTAGGAATAGCTCCATTCACGATTCCCCCTTCCAATATACCTGCTGCTATGCCTGCAGCATATGCGGAGGCTATGCTGGTACCCGAAAAAGGTAGAAATGTGTCCCTGATAGTAGGTGCCAGTATATTTACGCCCGGTGCTGCTATATCCGGTTTTGGTATATTAATTAAAGTAAAACCCTTACTGGCATCATAATCCAGCGTTCTGTCAACAGGATTATAAGCAGTTGCGGTTATGGTGTTATAACCATTACCCGGCAGGCATATCGTTGTATATGGATTTGAATGATTAAAATAAGTTTTATCTGATATAAAATTCCTTATTGGCAGCCATATATGAAATCGTTTCACCAAATCCTTTGCTCCACTTATGCGGAATTTCCATGTACCCTCCAGTACATTTTTAAAACGTATCAAAATTAATTGTTCTTCAGAATAAGCTTCACTTAGAAAATCATCAATATAAATCGAAGTAGATCCAAAAGAAATCATAAAATTACTTTGTCCTACAAAATTTTCACCAATGTAATAAACAAACTCTCCTGTTGGGGCATAAATTTCTAAGGTAATAACTGTTGGCTGAAATCCCCATAATTCCATCGTAAAGTTTTTATCATTTACACCAACATTCAACTCAACTATATCATAATTGTTGGGCGGAGTTATTTCTCCATAATAATGATGCCTTTGGTTCCCTTCATTTCCGGCTGCCAGGATTATTGCATTATGGGTAAGACTACCAGCTTCAGAAAGATAATTGCTCATAATATCTTCACCTTTATGGGAACCCTGGGAAGAGCCGATACCTAAACATATGGCTATGGGACGCTGTAAATGATCCGCTTTATTTAATAAATAACTGATGCCCATCATGATGTCATTTTCCTGATAAGAGATAGCGTCCTCGTTAATTCCAAAATAATCTTTTAAATTAGGTTTTGCCGGTTTTAATTTTACAATCACTAATTCTGCATTAATTGCAACGCCAGCAAAATTATTATTTGTATTATAGACTCCGGCAGCTATTCCTGCCATGGCTGTCCCTTCTCCTATGTTATCTGTACTTGGCACAATTTCCAGAGGGTTTTCGGAACTTAAAGCTTCATTAATCTGTTCTTTCGTATATTCTGTTCCGTAAAAGTAATTTTCCGGATACTTATTATCGCTGTCAATGGATTGATCCCAAATGGAAATTATTTTTGATGTATTATCAGTATACCGGAAAATTGGATTTGTATAAACAATACCTGTATCTACAAATCCGATTAATACTCCTTTCCCACTAATATTTTCTTCCGGTAATCTGCGGACTGTATATCCGCTTTCTGATTCTATTGGAAAAAAAGTCATTAATCCATAACATTTTGGCATCGCAGCATACCCAAACCGTCTTATGCTGTTTTCTGTTAACTCACTGACAGGAATATGCACCACAACGTATTTATCATTAATTATATTATAGGACATATCCGGAATACTCTCAAAATAATCCATGTTTATTGCATATTCAACTAATAAATCCGCATAATCATTACTTGTTATTTTATATTTTTCATTATCGTTCATGTTTTACCAATAAGATATATTTTTATTGTAATCTATGTGAGTTTGAAGTAAATGTTACAGACTTATTCGTTGGGTATAACTATGCTATGTGAAGCAAATTATGAAAATTATATTTGACATAATCTAAAGAACTTGTTATAATAACACAAATATAAAAAATAAGAGCGTTGACAAGGAGTAGTACATACTCACCAAAAGCACAGAGAGAAGATGGTTGGTGCGAATCTTCCTGGAGGGAGTAAAGTATGTTTTTAAGGACATACTTAAGCGTAAGCTTTGGAAGTAGCCTTTGAGCTGTGAACCGAACAAGGTAACTTTAGTAGACTTCACCGGAGTTTCCGCCGTTAAAAGGAAAGCGGTATCAGATATTTATGAGTATAGAAATACGATATTACTTCATTTTATATCCCGTACTGACTGAGCGCAAGGAGTAATCCTTGAATTTAGGTGGTAACACGGACTGGAATGTTCGCCCTAAGCTGAATCATCAGCTTAGGGCGTTTTTTTATATTTTTAATTAACTGCAGAAAGGAGCTAACTTATGAAAGTATCAGGGACTAATTTATTCGTAAAAGCATTAAAAGAGGAGGGGGTAACTACCTTATTTGGTTATCCTGGCGGATATGCAATTGATCTTTTTGATGAATTATATAAGCAAAATGATATTGAATTAATTTTACCAAGACATGAACAGGCATTGATTCATGCCGCAGACGGTTACGCCCGTTCCACCGGTAAAGTAGGTGTCTGTCTTGTTACCAGCGGCCCCGGTGCAACTAATTTAGTAACAGGCATCGCAACTGCGAATTATGACAGCGTACCCCTGGTATGCTTTACCGGCCAGGTACCCACTTATCTTATTGGAAATGATGCTTTTCAGGAAGTCGATATTATTGGTATTACTAGAAGTATCTGCAAATACGGAGTGACGGTAAGAAACCGCGGGGATTTAGGCCGGATCATAAAAGAAGCATTTTATATTGCAGCCACCGGTAAACCGGGTCCTGTTATCGTTGATCTGCCTAAGGATATCATGCTGGAATTAGGAAACGCTGCTTATCCAAAGGATGTAAACATAAGAAGTTACAAACCAAACTTAAAAGTCCATGCCGGACAGCTTAAAAAAGCCCTGGAGATGCTTAAGAGTGCAGAAAAACCGGTTTTCTTAGCCGGAGGCGGCGTAATCATATCCCATGCAGGCAAAGAATTTACAAGACTTTCCGAAATAACACAAGTACCTGTTGTTACAACAATTATGGGAAAAGGTGCCATCGCTTCCGAGCATCCGCTCTATATCGGTAATATTGGTATGCATGGCAGTTATGCTGCAAATCAGGCTATCAGTGAATGTGATCTGCTCTTTTCCATCGGTACCAGATTTAATGACCGGATAACCGGTATGCTTGTTGAATTCGCACCAAAAGCGGAAATTATACACATTGATATTGATCCTGCATCAATTTCAAAAAATGTTATCGTAGATGTTCCCATTGTAGCAGATGCAAAACAGGCTATCGAAAAAATGCTGGATGAAATTGATCCTGAGGGAAGTAATAATTCTTCAGTTAAAGAATGTAATACTGCATTATGGCTTGCACAAGTCAATACCTGGAAACAGGAACATCCCCTTGGTATGGCAGAGGATTCTGGCATTACACCTCAAAAGATTATTGAAAAAATCAATAGTTTATTTCCCGAATCCATTGTTGTTACTGATGTAGGCCAGCATCAGATGTGGACGACACAATATTTAGAAATGAAGGACGGAAAGCAACTATTGACCTCCGGAGGTCTTGGAACAATGGGCTATGGATTTCCCGCTGCAATTGGCGCAAAACTTGGCAACCCTGGAAAACCTGTTATCTGCATCTCCGGAGATGGCGGTATGCAGATGAATATTCAGGAAATGGCAACTGCCGTAGCACAGGAATTGCCCTTAATCCTCTGTATATTTAATAACAGCTGTTTAGGTATGGTACGACAATGGCAGAAACTTTTTTTTGGCAAACGTTACTCTTCAACCTGCTTAAGATCACGTAAAAACTGTAGTAAGCATTGCGGCGGTTCTAACAGTAAATGTCCTGCTTATTCACCTGATTTTGTAAAACTGGCAGAAAGTTATGGGGCTTATGGTATCCGGGTAGAGGCAGAAGAAGAAATTGAAAGTGCTTTATTACAGGCCGGAAAGAATAAACTGGCACCTACCATTATAGAATTTATGATTGACAGTGAAGAACTGGTATTGCCTATGGTTCAGGGCGGTAAACCTTTAAACCACATGATATTGGAATGTTAAAATTGTAAGTATTCAGAGTACTCTTATGTAAAAAAAGTAAGGTTGAAAGAAAATAAAACCAAAGGATGCCACTTGCAGATTCTTTCAACCTTTTATTTGTGGCAGTACCGCAGAGGTCTGCGGTATACAATGGGGGTAAAAATGAAAAAAAGATGGATTTCTTTATTTGTAGAAAATAATATTGGTGTACTTGCTAAAATCTCCGGCTTGTTTTCCGGTAAATCATATAATCTGGAAAGTCTGACTGTGGGTACTACGGAGGATCCCACTATTTCAAGAATGACGATCGGTTTAAATAGTGATGATATTACCTTTGAGCAGATTAAAAAACAACTAAACCGAATGGTGGAAGTAATAAAAGTCTTGGATTTTACTAACCCATCAACTCATATGAAGGAAATACTTTTTATTAAAATTAAAAATTGCACAAAACAAGATAAAATAGAAATTTTTCAAATAGCAGATGTATTTAAAGTATCTGTAACAGATTATGGTACGGATAGCATTTTACTGGAATGTGTTCAAACGGAGACTAAAAATGATGCTATCATAAAACTTATAGCCAGTCAATTTAAACAAATTGAAGTTGTCCGGGGCGGCAGTGTTGCCATTGAATCCATAAGTATGACGGATCGTTAAAAAATCTATAATCAATATTAAAGTAAGAGGACTCTGGTCAGTAATCAAGCCATGTGGCTCGATTGCTGACCAGACCCTGATTTAACTTTCTGTTACAATAAACGTACTATACCCCAGTTGCCTTAATTCCTGTTCCAGCTCTACCGCATCATCCATGGTCTGTAATTCGCCTACCTGAACTGCATAATACTCACCCTGAGGAACTAATACAACGTCATACCCTGCATTAATTAAATTATTCTGAAGATTTTGGGCATTGGATAGAACACGGAATAATCCAATCTGTACACGATACACAGGGCCATCTTCCTCTTCTACCTCAAGACCATCTAAAATTCCGGAAGCAATTGCATAAGCGATTTCATTAAAATTATCATCAAATAAAGCATTATCTGAATCTGAATTAATAAAACCGACTTCAACCAATAAGGCGGGCATATTGGTCCTTCTTAAAACAGCTAATTCTGTTCGGATATCAATTCCCAGATTAGTAAACCCAATATCCTCCAGTTCCTGGTTAATATTCTCTGCAATCGTTTGCTTTACACCGCCTTCATCATAAATTAATGTCTGGACTCCACTGTAAGTATCCGGTGTGGGACTTGAATTCCTATGAATGGATACAAATAAATCTGCATTTTCTTCATTTGCCATATAAGCCCTTTCAAGAGGCGGGATGTAACTGTCATCAACCCTGGTAAATATTACATCAATTCCGCTGTAAGCTAATATTTCACCCACGGCTAAAGCCAGGCTTAAATTATCATCTTTTTCTAAACGTCCATTGTACATAGCTCCATTATCATAGCCGCCATGTCCTGCATCTATTACAACTCTATATGCCATGTTATCCCCATTACCAAAATTATATTACAATATAGTATGCAATTTCTGTAACGAGGGTTACAAAATAACACCTCAGTTTCCAGGGTACTATTAAACATCAGGCAGATGATGTACTAATACAATGTTATTCCCTAACCGGTATTATATATTCATAATAATCATATTGTGTCTGTATTGTAAATCCAATACTGGTATATAAATTAAAAGCCCGTTTATTGCCGCTTCCGACATGGAGGGTTATAGATTTAATACCTTTCTTATAAATTATGTTCATAGCTTGATCCAAGAATAATCTGCCATAACCATTCCCCTGAAACGCCGGCGCTATACCAAACCCAAAAATAGATGCCTGGTCTGCTCCATAACTTATATTACAGATACCAATCAGGCCATCTTCTATATAAGCACCGAAACATTTCATATACTTTGAATTCATGGATATCTCAATTACATCCTTGGTTTCTTCGATATCCGTACAAAATATTTCACTGCTTAAAGCCGCCGCTTCGTTTTGTTTATCCCTTAATATTTCTTTTAATATAATTCCCGGTTCCAACTCCTTAATAACGTCTTCATTAAATTGGAAAGATAAAAGATATTCAGATTTAAAGTATTTTGTTTTACAGGCCTTTAAAGCAGCAAGACCATTTACACTTTTGGGTTCTGCTACAAATAAAATTCGATACACTTCAAATCTTATTAACTCTTTTAAAGCCTTATTGAATAATACTTTAAAAAATCCTTTTCTTCTTTCGGAAGGCAGTGTGTAAGCAGTTATTTCTGCTTCATCTGCAAGCGGCTCAAAGATGGTCAGTACACTGACCATCCGTCTGCCATCATATATCAGATAAAAACTATCCAGATTTACATGAAAATTAATGTCATTATCAAGATATAAAGTCCTCTCAAGTCCATCTTCTTTCAAACATTTTTGAACTAAATCCACAGTATCCTTTATCTGCCGTTTATTTAATTTATGAAGTTGCAAAATATTCATATCAGCTCCCTAATGCATAATCGAATGGATTTATTGCTGCCCATTATTTGTTAACCCGAAATTCTGCAAATTTCCCGAGTGTGCTGAATAGTTACAAATTATATTCATTAATATTGATTTCCGGCTATATGAACCTTTATCAGATTCGTTGTTCCTGATACTCTTAAAGGAACTCCGGCAGTAATAACCGTTAAATCTCCCTTTTTCAAATAGCCTTTTGCTTCAACAGCCGAAACAGCATGTTCAAATAATTCAAAAGTATCTCTTTCTTCATTAATTAAAATAGGGGTTACACCCCAGGATAAATTCAACTGCCTGCACACATGTCTCTCCGTCGTACATCCGATGACCATACATGCAGGACGATATCGTGAAATCATTCTGGCGGTTTTACCTGATTTGGTTACTGTAATAATCATAGCAGCATTTAAATCATGTGCAGTTGTACAGGTAGCATGGGATATGGCGTCGGTAATATCCGGATTTTCTTTGGATTCCAATAAACGGAAGCGTTTCTTAAAGTCAATATCCATTTCCGTACGTAAAGTAATTCGAACCATCGTCTGTACAGCTTCCACCGGATAAAGTCCGGCTGCTGTTTCTCCTGAAAGCATAATAGCACTGGTACCATCATAAATGGCATTGGCAACATCTGTTGTTTCTGCTCTGGTTGGCCTCGGATTTTTTATCATGGAATCTAACATCTGGGTAGCTGTAATTACCTGCTTTCCAATATTATAAACTTTTTTAATAATCATCTTCTGGATAGCCGGTACATCTTCGAGGGGAATTTCCACACCCATATCACCACGCGCAATCATAATACCATCTGATACTGCTATAATTTCATCTATATTTTCAACACCTTCTAAATTCTCAATTTTTGCTATAATATTAGTGGCAGTACAATTATATTCATCCATTATTTTACGTATTTCTAAAATATCTTCAGCACATCTTGTAAAGGAAGCTGCTATAAAGTCAAAACCGTTTTGCAAGCCAAATATAATATCTTCCCTGTCTTTTTTACTGATAAAGGGCATGGATAACTTAGTTCCCGGTACATTAACCCCTTTATTGTCAGATATTTGTCCGTCATTAATTACGGTACATATAATATCCGTATCCGTAATGCTGTTAACGGTTAATTCAATTAATCCATCATCGATTAATACAATTGCCCCCGGTTTAATATCATGGATCAAATGTCCGTAATTAATATACACACCATCGGAAGTTCCTTCTATCTGTCGTGTCGTTAATGTAAAGGACCGGCCTTTCGTTAAGGAAATTTTACCACCACGAAACTTACCAATTCTGATTTCCGGACCTCTGGTATCCAATAATGATGCAATTGGCAGGCTTAATTCTTCCCTTATTGTAATCAACTTATTTAAACGGCTTAAATGCTCCGTATGGTCTGAGTGTGAAAAGTTAAATCTGGCAACATCCATACCTGATAAAGCCAGTTCTTTTAAAACACCCTCGCAATCTGTTGAGGGTCCTAGTGTACAAATAATTTTTGTTTTTCTCATACTAACCTCCTAAAATCCATTTAAGAAACATTAATTTTTTGTGACTATTCAATCACTTTCCAGGAGTACTGAATAATTACAATCTTTTGAACTTTTACAATAATTAAATAATAAAACATATATATAATTTCATATCGACTAACGCTTCGGGAACTATAATACACCATTTCATAGAATAAATCCATCAAAATAATAAAACTATATAATATTCTTACAATAAATGATTTAACCAGCCGTACTTTACATAAATTTTTCAAATATTTTATATTATATTGATAATTTCTTAATACTAGTTTACAATTAATAAGAAAGGAGGACAAAATATTGCTTGAAATAATAAAAAAATACAAAAGCAAAATTTTATTCTACAAAAATTTGCCCTCAAAACGTTATGAATCAGTTCTATTACAATGTTAAAGACTAAAGATTTAACTATATTTATATGAACCAATGCAGATATGGTCCATATAAAACTAATTGAATTTAATTATGGAGGTTTAAGTAATGAAGTTAACAGATATATTCGCACTGTTAGGAGGACTGGCTTTATTTTTATATGGTATGAAAATAATGGGCGATGGTCTGGAATTAGTGGCAGGTACCCAGCTTCAAAAGTTTCTCGAAAAATTAACGACAAACCGTTTTCTTGGTATGTTAGTAGGTGTAATTGTTACAGCAGTAATACAAAGTTCATCTGCTACTACCGTCATGGTTGTTGGTTTTGTTAATGCGGGGTTAATGAATCTTTCCCAGGCAATCGGTGTCATCATGGGTGCGAACATAGGTACTACAATAACAGGGCAATTAATTGCTTTAGATATAGGGACACTTGCACCGATTATTGCTTTTATAGGTGTTATTTTAATATTATTTGCCAAAAAACAAAAAGTTAACTATTTAGGTATGGTTATAATCGGTTTAGGTATTTTATTTATTGGTATGACTACAATGAGCGGAGCAATGAAACCTCTAAGGGAAGTACCGGAATTCAGAAGTCTTATGACTAATTTTACGAACCCGTTTGTTGGAGTGTTAACCGGTGTGGCTGTTACCTGTATTATTCAGAGTTCATCTGCTTCTGTGGGTATTTTACAGGCAATGGCAGGACAAGGCCTGATTGGTATCGGCGGAGCAATGTATGTTGTATTCGGGCAAAATATCGGTACCTGTATAACAGCATTATTAGCTTCCATCGGCAGCAATAAAAATGCAAGAAGAGCAGCATTATGCCACGTGCTCTTTAACGTACTCGGGACCTCTATATTTATCGCTATCAGCTTCATCCTGCCCTTGGACAAATGGATGATTGCTTTAACTCCTAATAACACGATCAAGCAGATCGCAAATCTACATACACTTTTTAATATTGCAACCACTTTAATGTTACTGCCTTTCAGTAGCCTGTTAGGCACGATTGCTTTAAAATTGATTAAGGGCGAAGATAAAGTTGAAAACGAGATGAAACTTGATTTTATTGATTCAAGTAAAACCGTAGATATCTCCGTGGCCCTGGTAAGTTTAGAAGCAGAATTAAATCGTATGGAAACTGTCACCAGTGATAATCTAAACCTTGCGATGTCTGATTTCAACAATCCGGACCATACACTTCTCGCTAAAGTTAATTACCAGGAAGAATTAATTGATTATTTAAATAAAGAAATCAAGAAATTTATTATTAAAACTAATGAATTGAATTTATCAAAAGAAGCAGCAAAAGCGGTAAACAGGTATTTGGTTTTAACAAGTAACCTGGAAAGAATTGGGGATCATTCATTAAATGTTGCCGAACATACCCAGCAATGTTCAGAACATAACCTGACATTCTCCAATACCGGTCTTAAGGAATTGGATCTTATGCGGGCAACAATTCAGGAGATGTTTTCTATCGCCGATAATAAGAATTATTCTGCGGCTGAACGGAAAGAAAAAGTATACATTTTGGAATCAAAAGTTGATAAATATACCAATCAATTTAGGAAAAACCATATTGAAAGAGTAACAAATGGTGAATGTAATATTGAATCCGGTATTTTATATGATGAAATATTAACTGACTTAGAACGTATTGCTGATCATTTAATGAATATCGCTGAATCTTAAAATTACGGCATATGAATTTAAACTGTCTGAAATCAACCAAATAGTCTAAATTTATATGCCTTATTTTTCCTTGAAATATTATAATGTCCCGCCATAATTTTTGTTCCTTTCCAAATCTTTAATTTTTGCCAGAAAATCACTTATATTGTTTTCTTCTTCTCGCAAATCTGCATTCGTCCTTCCCAGCCTGTCACATAATCCCAGCAATGCTAATTCGTGCAGATCAACCTTTTTTTCCATTAATTCAAAATTTCCATGATTAAGGTCTTTCAACACATACAGAATATGCATATGATATCTGACCAGGTTCCCTACTTTCTCTATAAAATTCTCTTTACAGGAGAAATACAGAAGAAATTCTCTTGCTAAAAGTTCTCCTGCCATATCATGGTCATATGAGGTAATTCTGCCTTTACGATATCTGGTCGTATCAGGTTTACCAATGTCGTGTAAAAGTGCTGCCCACATGAAACTTTCAGGATTTTTACTGTTTACTTTCCTTTTTGCAGCTTCATTAACTACTAACATGGTATGATTCCAGGCATTACCTTCCGGGTGATGAATGGGAGACTGCATTGTTTCTTTTAATTTATTTAACATAGAAAAAGGAGCTTCCAGAAATATTTTTTTATTAGATACTTCATTTAAGTAATTAGATGGACTATCATCTTCTATCAGGTGATGATGAATTTCCATGAATAAATTTACTTTATTATTTAAATCCTGATCATCTGCTGTCTGAACTTTATTCATAATACTTAAATAAGTCATCTCCATTTTTTTCTGCTCCTTTTTCTACATAAGATAGTATTACCCTAAAAAATAAATGTATGTATTTATTTATTTTTAGATTAAGAGAATTTGCAGTTTCTCTTGCGCGTCATGCACATCCCGCCCGGTAAGGCTTTTTTATTGCATTGAAAATTCAGAGGAATTTCCTATGCAATAAAAAGACCGGGATAGTAATATGAATACATACTTTCGTATTTATTCATAGCACTATCCCAGTCTATTTATCTATATCAAGTGGCTTTATTCCGCATCTAAAATATCTTCTGGGACCTTATTTAGTTCCCGGGCGTAATCTAATACTTTTATGCATTTCTTTATGATATGAATAAGGACATATCGGATTCTTCTGCATTTGCAAGCATAGCAGCCGCACCTCCGGGTTTTACCCCGTCAATTAATTCTTCCATCTTAATTCCCATAACATCCATACTCATAGTACAGGCTATCAGTTCAACCCCATTATCCAAGGATGCTTTAATCAGACTTTCTAAGCTGTCTACGTTTTTATTTTTCATAACCGTACGTATCATTTTAGCACCCATTCCGCCCATGTTCATTTTGGATAAGGTTAATTTTTTACTGCCCCTTGGCATCATCATTCCAAACATTTTACTGATCATATCTTTTTGAACGGTTACTTTCTCCGGTTTTCTTAAGACATTAAGTCCCCAGAAGGTAAAAAACATACTAACCTTACGCCCCATTGCAGCAGAAGCGTTTGCTATAACAAAAGAAGCAATTGCTTTATCCAAATCCCCTGAAAATACAATGATATTTTTATTATTACCTTCCGAAACAATATCTTTACAATCCTTATCCTTACTTTGATTTACACACCCCTTTTTTACGGATGCTTTAGCGATGCCTTTATCGGAATCCATCCCAAGAAATGTATTACCGGTTCTTCTGCACCAGGCTTCTACATCTGCAGCAAATGCAGGGTCTGTTGTGGTAATGTCAATAATATCCTCTTCTTCCGCAGTTTTAATTGCCTGCGATAATTTCATAATGGGGCCGGGACATTGTAATCCGCAGGCATTAATTTCAATTTTAGTTCTATCCGTTTTCTCTTGTAATACCGCTGCTGCAGACAATACTTCGTCTTTCGAAGCTCTTTCTTCATCACGGGTAATCATGGATACTTTTCCGTAGATGCTATTATATAACCGATAACCACCGGATAAATTAAAACATTCAATCCCGTGCTGTTCCATGATACGGCATGCAAGATAGCCACGCAGTCCAATCTGGCAGGTTACGTATGCAGGTTTAGATTTATCCAGTTTTGTCAGATTTTCACGCAGTTCATCCAGTGAAATATGAGAAAATCCATCAATCGTCCCATTTTCATATTCTAATTTCGTACGGATATCCAATAAAGTCACACTGCCATCCCTGGGCAGTTTTTCAACTTCATGCCAATGGAAGATTTTCACCTTGTTCGTTAATATATTCTGAGCTACAAATCCTGCCATGTTTACCGGATCCTTAGCAGAAGAAAAAGGCGGTGCATAAGCTAATTCCAATTCTGCCAGATCATATACCGTCATACCGGCACGTATGGCAGTGGCCAGTACATCCAGTCTCTTATCGGAACCTTCATAGCCTACAACCTGCGCTCCTAACAATTTTCCATTCTCTTTATCAAAGATAAGTTTAATGGACATGCTTACGGATCCTGGATAATAAGATGCATGGGAATTAGAGTAGGTAAAGGATTTTTCATAATTTAAATTTAATTGTTTTGCCCTGGCTTCCGTAATGCCCGTTGTTCCAATCGTTAAATCGAAGCATTTTAATATTCCCGTTCCCTGTGTCCCATGATAGGCACTATCAATACCGCAGATGTGATCTGCTGCAATCCGGCCCTGCTTATTTGCCGGTCCGGCAAGGGGGATGAAGCCGGCTTCACCGGTTATAAAATCTTTTATTTCAACAGCATCCCCAACGGCATAGATATCATTATCAGAAGTCTGCATATGTTCATTGACTATGATAGCGCCTCTTGGATTAACCGATAATCCAGCTGTCCTGGCAAGAGAACTCTCCGGTTTTACACCCACGGACATAACAACCATATCTGTAATTATTTCATCTTTTCCAAGGATAACTTTTAATTTATCCCCATAATCCTGTATTTCTTTTACACCATCTTTTAGTATTAAATTAACACCTTTACTTCTTATATGATTATGGACATCTGCTGCCATATCAAAATCAAGCGGAGCAATTACATGATCTGCAAATTCTACAACTGTTACCTTCAGACCTGCAGCATGAAGATTTTCTGCCATTTCAATACCGATATAACCTCCGCCAACAATCAGGGCATTGCGGATTTCTTTTTGATTAATGAATTCTTCAATCCGATAAGTATCCGGTATATTACGCAGGGTGAATACTTTAGGGTTATCAACACCGGACATGGCCGGTTTAGCCGGTTCTGCACCTGGTGAAAGTATTAACTTATCAAAACTTTCTTCATAGGCCTGATTTGTTACCAGATTCTTAACCTGAACCGTTTTATTCACTTTATCAATATTTATAACTTCCTGTGATACCCTGACATCTATTCGAAACCTTGCATGGAAGCTTTCCGGTGTCTGAAGCGTAAGTGCTTCTTTATCCGTTATATCCCCGCCGATATAATACGGCAGTCCACAATTGGCAAAAGAAATGTATTCACCACGTTCAAACATAATAATCTCTGCATGTTCATCCAATCTTCTAAGTCGTGCAGCAGCTGAGGCTCCCCCTGCTACTCCTCCAACTATAATAGTTTTACTCATATTTTATCCTCACTTTCTCTCTAAAAATATTCACCAAAAAATTATGTTTAAATTTTAACATTTAAATAGAAAAATAACTGTGACTGTGTCACAGTTATAAGACTAAGCATATTTATAACGTGCTTTAAATAATTAAAGTTCAAAGTAATGACTGTAAAACAAACCAATGGCTGCGTGAGCTGACGCGGCAAATGACAAAACGTGCAGAGCAGTTTGGCCTTTTATGAGTGCGGCCGTACACTGGCATTCTTAAAAATCACGGGTAAAAATATCACTGTGCTCCAGCAGACTTTCCACCGTATCAAATCCAAGCCTGTGCAGCAATTCAATTACATAAGGATTATCAATAGGCGTCGGATAAGTAGCTGCATCACCATATTCATTCACATGCTCCCTGCCTTCCTGGTGGTCTATCATAACTTTGGGTCCCCCTACACAACCGCCAACGCAGCCCATACCTTCGAAAAAGTTAGCAGTTGTATTTCCTTCCCTTAACTGGTTAATCATTTCACGGCATGCTAAAACTCCATCTGCCTGCTGTGTCTGAACTGTTATTTTCCGGTTAGGATTAAGACGGCCTACTGTTTTTTGAACCGCTTCACTTACTCCGCCGGTTTGGGCATAGATTCTTCCCGCTCTTGAGGAATGATCCTTTTCACTCTCTTCCAGCCTGGATGGATCTATATTTGCGAATTCAAATATATCATGTACTTCCTGAAAGGTTAATACATAATCCACGGCATCCGCTATATCTTTCTCACGTGCTTCCGCCTTTTTCGCAAGACACGGGCCTATAAATATAGTTATCGCATCGGGGTGCAATACCTTAATCGTCCTTCCGCTTGCAACCATAGGGGATACTGCTCCAGGAACATGCGGCATTAATTCCTTATATATTTTCCGTATCATTCCAATCCACATCGGACAACAGCAGCTGGTTAACTGGTAGTCAACCTCCGTTATTATATTTTTATCAAATTCCAGGGCTTCTTTCAACGTCAGTATATCAGCGAACAAAGCAACTTCAATCATACCGGCAAAACCAAGCTTCTTAAAAGCTGTACGCAGCTTTCCGGGGGTAACTTCTTTACTGAATTGTCCTAAAAATGCCGGTGCGATTAATGCATAGACAGGACCTTTTGCAGTACGGACCGCATTTAATGCAGGTAAAATATCCCGGCTTGCAGTTAATATTTCAGATTTGCAGTTATCAATGCAAGCATAGCAGCCTGTACAAAGATCCTTATCTATGGTAATTCCGCCTTCTTTATCCTTCGTGATTGCTTCGAATATACAGCTCTTTGAACAGGCGGAAGGCTGATCCGGGGGACAGTTGCAGTTACCGATTTTAAGAACCGGGGCATAATTACCCGGATTTAATAAACAATCCAGATGATGAGGGTCATAATCCTGTAACTGCTGTAATTTCTCTGGATCCTTTATTGATTCTTCAACCAGTTTGCGATACAATTCTTCAAAAGATGTCATACACTTACCTCCTAATTAGCACATATAATTATAATAACATAAATTTTGGTAAATCAACAATAAATATACTTGTATTTATATTTATTATATCAAAATTTACAGAATATATCAGAATTAACAAATTATATTAATTGTAAAAAATAGTGAAACCTGTTAAAATTATATTGTAAAAAGACAAAACACATCGCATTTTGTCTTTTGCAGTATGCCATTTTTGATGAAGGGTTTAGCCAGCAGCATATGGCAAATAAATAGAGTACTCTCGGAAACTAATAGTAGCAATAGAAGATATTTTAGATGCTGAATATAATCTGAGAACATTTTCTGTCTATCATAGGTATGTTTTTACTTGCCTTTCCTTCGCTATGCTCAGACGG